>CAVXND010000020.1:0-66417 GCA_963762785.1 uncultured beta proteobacterium | reverse complement strand
GTGCTCGCCTGCCCCGCCGGGATCGTGACCGGCTGGGTTTTCGTCTGCGGCTTCCCGGAATCGGCGGTCACCGATCCGCCTATGACCGCGCCCGCCGCCCCGCCCACGCCGGCACCGACGATCGCGCCCTTGGTGCCGCCGACCTCGTTGCCGATCGCCGCGCCGGCGCCACCGCCGATCGCGCCGCCGATCGCCGCGCCCGTCTTCGCGTTGCCGGTGGCGCCGACCGCGCCGCCCGCCGCGCCGCCGACCGCGCCGCCGACGATCGCGCCGGTGGAGCCGCCGACCTGGTTGCCGACCGCCGCGCCGCCCGCGCCGCCGACGGCGCCGCCGACCCCCGTGCGCAGGTCGTTCGCGTGGACCGAGAACGCCGCGGTCATCGCGGCGACGAGAAAGGCCGTCTTCAGCTGCATGTCCGGATCTCCCGCATCGAGTACTCCGGATAATGCCGGGCAGCCGGTCCCGGACGACGATCGCCCGGCTCGCGACGTGCCCTAAATCACGCGCGAGGGCGGCGGCGGACGCACGCCGTGACGCCGGTCACGGCCATGACGTTGTCGTAAGCACGACGGTGGCTAATAGACGTCGCGCGCGTACCGCCCGGCCTTCGCCAGCGCGGAGACGTATTCCGCCGCCTGCTGCGCGTTCATCGCGCCGTGCGCGGCGACAACCTCCTTCAGCGCTTCGTCCACGTCCTTCGCCATCCGCTGGGCATCGCCGCATACATATATGTAGGCCCCGTCCCGCAGCCAGCGCCACAGCTCGGCCCCCTGCTCCCGCAGCCGGTGCTGGACGTAGACCTTGTGGCCCTGGTCGCGAGAAAACGCCGTATCGAGGCGCGCGAGCGCACCCTTCCTGAGGTAGCCCTCGAGCTCGCCGCGATAGAGGAAGTCGAGGTCGCGGCGGGTGTTGCCGAAGAAGAGCCAGCTCTTGCCCGGCGCGCCGGTCGCGGCGCGCTCCTGAAGAAACGCGCGGAACGGCGCGATCCCGGTGCCCGGCCCGATCATGACGACCGGCGCAGCGGGATCCGCCGGCAGCGCGAACCCGTGCGAGCGCTGAACGTACACCGGGACGCGCGCGCCGCGCCGCAGGCGGTCGGCGAAGAAGCACGACGCGACGCCCTGGTAGCCGCGCGTGTGAAGGTCGTAGCGCACGACCGCGACCGTAAGATGCACCTCGCCGGGGTGGCACCTCAGCGACGAAGCGATCGAGTAAAGGCGCGGCTGCAGCGGCGCGAGCGCCTGCACGAACTCGACGATCGGCGGCCGCGCCGAGCGGAACTTCGCGAGCAGGTCGAACACGTCGTGCACGCCGGCGGCCGCGAGCGCGGCGTCGTCCAGGCGCGCGAGCCGCGTTCCCTCGATGTCGTCGCGCGCCGCGCAGGACAGGAGCTGCAGCAGCTCCTCGCTCGGTTCGCGCAGGTTGCACCGCCTGAGCAGCGCCTCGCGCACGGTCAACGTCGGCCCGGACGGCAGCGCGACCTCTTCCGAGCCCTTCGCCCGCAGGATCGCGAGCAGCAGCTCGACCTCCTCGCCCTGGTTCACCGGCCACACGCCGAGCGAGTCGCCCGGCGCGTAGTCGAGCCCGGTGCCGGCGAGCGACAGCACGACGTTCTGGGTCTGCTTCTCCGCGCCGGACCGGTTCAGCGGCTCGCTGCGGAGAAGCCGCGCGGTAGCCGGATGATCCCGGCCGACTTTCGCGGCGGTCGGCACGACGGCGTGCCCGGGCGAGACCGCCGGCGCTGCCGGCGCCGCGGGCGGCGGCGCCTCCGCGACCAGCACCTTCAGGCGCTTTGCCGTCGGCTTGCCGCCGGGCACGCACCGCGTGAGGTCCTTCTCCGCCCCGCTCGCGATTGCCTCCGCGTAGGTCTGGCAGAGGTAACCGCACTGGCCGCAGTCGAGCTGCCCCATCGCGGCCATCAACCGGCGCGGCGGGGTGCGCCCCTCGGCGAGTTTCATGCGCTCGTCGAGCGCGAGCGTCGGGTCGTGCCACGGAAAGTCCTCATCGGACCCGGGCGCGGCCGCCGCCGCGGCGAGCGGCGCGGCCGAGAGCAGCCCGGCGAAGAAGCCGTTCAGCCAGGCGCGCTGCGCCGCCGTGAACGGCGCCGTCTCGGGGATGACCGGCACTTCGCTCATGCGGCGGCGGTCTCGGCCGCTTCGCACCAGGCGCGCAGCTGTTCCGCGCTGTGCCGCTGGGCGAAAGCGTGGAAGGGCTCGCCGACGTCGCCGCGGTGCTCGAGGTACGCGGTGAGCAGCCGTTCGATCACCGCGGGCACACGGTCGGCCGGGACGTCGCGCAGGACCTCGCGCGCAATCGCCCGGTCGGCGCCATAGCCGCCCCCGAGGTAGAGGTGATACCCCTCGACCTCGGCATCCTCGGCGACCGACACCTTCGCCGCCAGCAGGCCCACGTCGCCGATGTAGTGCTGGGCGCAGGAGTGGTGACAGCCGGTGAGATGTACGTTGACCGGGACGTCGAGCGTCACCCGGCGGTCGCAGTGGTCGGCGATGGCGAGCGCGTGCCGCTTGGTGTCGCTCGCCGAGAACTTGCAGCCGGTGTTGCCGGTGCATGCGACGAGGCCGGCACGCACGCTCGTCGCGTGCCAGCCGAGGCCGAGCGCCTCGAGCTCCCGCTTCACCGCGTCGGCGCCCGCGGCATCGATGCCGGAGACGAGCAGGTTCTGCCAGACCGTGAGCCGTATGTCGCCGTCGCCGTACCGCTCGGCAATGGCGGCGAGTCCGCGCAGCTGCCCGACGGTGAGCTTGCCGACCGGGAGCACGACACCGACGTAGGCCTTGCCGGGCTGCGACTGCGCGTGGAAACCGACGTGCGCGAGACGGTCGACCGGCACGCGCGGCGCGCAGTCCGCGAGCGGCACCCGCGCGAGCGTGCGGCCGAGGTGTTTCTCCGTCTCCGCGAGGTACCGCTCCAGGCCGAGGCGGTCGAGCACGTACTTCATCCGCGCTTTCGCCCGATCGGTGCGGTCGCCGTGCTCGATGAAGACGCGCACCAGCGCGATCGCGACCGCCACGCAGTCCTCCGGCGCGATCTGCACGCCGAGGTCGCGCGCGAAATCGCGGTGGCCGGTGATCCCGCCGACCGCCACGCGAAAGCCGACGCCCGCCGCCGTGCGCGCGGCGGTGAAGCCGATGTCGTTCGTATCCTCGAGCGACGCGACCCTGCCGCCGCCGTCGAACGCGATGTTGAACTTGCGCGGCAGTCCGTACAGCTCGCGATGGTTGAGGATCGCGTGGTGCAGCGCGAGCCCGAGCGGCCGGCGGTCGTAGAGCTCCTGCGGATCGATGCCCGCGGTCGGGTTGCCGGTGACGTTGCGGATGTTGTCGGCGCCCGCGCCGCGCGAGGTGAGCCCGGCCGCGGCGAGCCCGGTGAGCACGTGCACCGCGCTCTCGGGCCGGATCTCGCGGATCTGCAGGTTCGCGCGGGTGGTCACGTGCGCGTAGCCACCGCCGTAACGCTCGGCGAGATCGGCCACCGCCCGCAGCTGGTAAGCATCGAGGATGCCGTTCGGAACACGGAGGCGGCACATGAAGGCGTCTTGCGCCGGCGCCACGTAGAAGAGGCCGTGGAACTTGTAGCGGAAGACGTCGGCGCCCCTGGGAAACCGCCCGTCGCGGGCGTTCGCGGCCAGCTCGTCCCACATGTCGAGCGGGTTCCGCCGCTTCGCCTCTTCCTCGGCGACGAGCTTTTTCCCCTCCGCCAGGAACCGGCTTTGCGCGCGGAAGTGGATCGCCTCCGGGCCGGCCGGCACGGCATCGCCGCCGCCTGCAACCGGAAAGAGGGCGCCGAGCCCCTTCGCCGCGCGCGCGGCGGCCTGGCCGCTCACGAAGCCTTCGAGGTAGCGCTTCTGGTCGTCGCTGAAGTCGTCCACGATCCTAGGCCACCTTCAGGAGCGCATCGGCGGCGACCGGCGCCGCCGGCGGCGCGAGGCACGCGGCCACCTCCGGGCCGAAGACGAGCGCGTCGCGGATCGCGGACACGTCGGTCTGCGCGGCGATGAGGTCGGCGAGCCAGCCCGCGCCCCCGGCGTCGCCGCAGAGCACCGCGCCGGCGACGCGGTCGGCGCGCAGCACCACCTTCCTGTAGACACCGGCCTCGGCGTCGTGGAGCGTGAGCGCCTCGGTGCCGGGCCCGCCCATGAAGTCGCCCGCGGAGAAGAGCTCGACGCCGGTGACCTTGAGGCGGGTGGAAAGGACCGACCCCTGGTAGCGGCCGATGCCGAAGCCGGCGAGGTGCGTCGCGCAGACCCGCGCCATGTCGTAGAGCGGGGCCACCAGCCCGTACGCCACGCCGCGGTGCGCGACGCACTCGCCGACCGCGTAGATCCGCGGGTCGTAGGTCTGCATCGTGTCGTTCACCACGATGCCGCGGCCGCAGTAGAGCCCGGCGGTCCGCGCCAGCTCCACGTTCGGCCGGATGCCGACCGCCATCACGACCAGCTCGGCGGGAATCGCCTCGCCGCCCTTGAGAAGGACGGCGCCGACGCGATCATCGTCGCCGGCGACGATCGCCGCGGTCTCTGTGGCGAGCCGGAAGCCGATCCCGCGCGCTTCGAGCGCCGCGCGCAGCATCGCCGCCGCGGTCTCGTCGAGCTGTCGCTCCATCAGCCACGGCATCAGGTGGACCACGGTCACCGCCATGCCGCGCGACCGCAGCCCGTTCGCCGCCTCGAGCCCGAGCAGTCCGCCGCCGATCACCACCGCGCGCCGGCACCGCTCGGACGCCCGGATCATCGCGTCGGTGTCGGCGAGGTCGCGATAGGTGAGCACCCCCGGGAGGCTCGCGCCCGGGATCGGCAGCACCACCGGCGTCGATCCGGTCGCGAGCAGCAGCCGGTCGTACGGCGCTTCGGTGCGGTCGTCGGCGATCACCGCTCGCCGCACGCGATCGATCCCGACCGCGCGGCGCCCGAGATGCAGCGTGATGCCGTGCCCGGCGTACCACTCGAGGCCGTTCAGCACGATCTCGTCGGTCGTCATCTCGCCGGCGAGCACCGGCGAGAGCAGGATGCGGTTGTAGTTCGGATGCGGCTCGGCGCCGAAGACGGTGACGTCGTAGCGATCGGGCGCGAGGCGGAGCAGCTCCTCGAGCGTCCGCACGCCGGCCATGCCGTTGCCCACCACCACCAGCCGCTGGCGTTTCATGCGGCCTCGGACAGGCGGCGCTCGACGCGCGCGAGATCGGCAAGCCGGACGACTTCGCCGACGACGACGATCGCCGGGGCCGCGACGCCCGCTGCCGCCGCGGGGAGCCCGCCGAGCGTCGTCACGACCGCGCGCTCGGCAGCGAGGGTCGCGCCGGCGACGATCGCGGCCGGCGTTGCACCATCGAGCCCGCCGGCACGCAGGCGCGGCACGATATGCGCGAGCCGCGCGAGCCCCATGTAGATGACCAGGGTCAGCCCGCAGCCCGCCAGCCGCTCCCAGTCCGGCGCTTCGCTACCCGCGGCATGCCCGGTGACGAAGATCGCGCCGCGCGCGAGGCCGCGGTGCGTGACCGGGATGCCGAGCGCCGCGGGCGCCGCGATGCCGGCGGTCACGCCGGGCACGATCTCGCCGGGAATCCCGGCCGCCTGCAGCGCCGCGAGCTCCTCCCCGCCGCGCCCGAACATGAACGGGTCGCCGCCCTTCACCCGGGCGACGACGTGCCCGCGACGTGCGAGCCGGATCATCAACCGCGTGATGAACGTCTGCGGCGTCGAGCGGCAGCCGCCCCGCTTGCCGACGCGCACGACCCGCGCGTCGGACCGGGCGTGCGCAAGCACCCGCTCGTCGACGAGGTCGTCGACGAGCAGCCAGTCGGCCGCGCCGATCGCGCGCACCGCCTTCAGCGTGAGGAGCTCGGGATCGCCCGGGCCCGCGCCGACGAGAAGGACCCTGCCGGCCACGCCGCCTCAGGCCGCGGCGCTCGCGCCGCCGTACGCCGCCTGCTTCATCGTTCCGGCGAGCAGGCCGTACACCTCGATCCACGCGTCCTTAACGTCCGGCGTGAACGCGTCCTCGAGGCCGTGCTCGAGCGTCCACAGCAGCGCGGCGCCGACGGTGTCGTAGTGCTGCGGCTTCACGCCGTATCCGGCGTGGCGGCGGCCGAGATCGGCCACGGCCGGGACCAGGGTCGAGAGATCGTTCAGACCGGTGACCGCGAGGCCGATCATCCCCATGAGCTTCCGACCCTGCTCCTTCAGGTCGGTCTTGAACAGGGGCTCGAGCGCCGGATCGAGCGCGAACAGCCGGCCGTAGAAGAGCTGCGCAGCGGTGTCGCCGATCGGCATCACCTTCTTGAACGAAGCCTGCACCAGGGCGATCTGGGTCGGCGTCATGGTCAGGCGGCCTCCTTCAGCTGCTTGCGATAGAGGAACTGCAGCACCTGCGTGCGCAGCCGCATGTAGCGCGCGTCGGTCGCGAGCGCGAGCCGGTCGCGCGGGCGCGGGAGATCGATCTCGAGGATCTCGCCGATGCGCGCCGCCGGGCCGTTGGTCATCATCACGACGCGGTCGGAGAGCAGCACCGCCTCGTCGACGTCGTGGGTCACCATGACCACCGTGCTCCCGGTCGCGGCCACGAGCTTCGCGAGCTCGTCCTGCAGGTGCGCGCGCGTGAGCGCGTCGAGCGCGCCGAACGGCTCGTCGAGGAGCAGCACCTTCGGTTCCATCGCGAGGGCGCGCGCGATGCCGACCCGCTGCTTCATGCCGCCCGAGATCTCGTGCGGATACTTGTGGTCGGCGTGGTCGAGATGCACCATCTCCAGCGCCCGGTGCACCCGTTCCTTCAGCTTCGCCCTCGGCTCCGTGCCGGCGAACACCCGCTCGACCGCGAGGTGCACGTTCTCGAAGCAGGTGAGCCACGGCAGGAGCGAGTGGTTCTGGAACACCACCCCGCGGTCGGGGCCCGGCCCGGCGATCTCGCGGTTGGCGAGCAGCATCGTGCCGGCGGTCGCGCGCATGAGGCCGGCGATCAGGTTGAGGAGCGTCGACTTCCCGCAGCCCGAGTGGCCGATGAGCGACACGAACTCGCCCCGGCTGACGGTGAGGTCGATGCCCGCGAGCGCGGCGAACGGACCCTTGCGCGTTTCGAACGTCATCTCGACGCCTTCGATCTGGAGATACTTTTCCACGGTGCCAGCCTCCCTCACGCGTAGCTGAAGCGGCGCGCGATCAGCAGCAGCAGCTGCTCCAGCGCGAGCCCGACCACGCCGACGACGAAGATCGCGATGATGATGTGCTTGACGTTCAGGTTGTTCCACTCGTCCCACACCCAGAAGCCGATCCCGACGCCGCCGGTGAGCATCTCGGCGGCCACGATCACCAGCCAGGCGACGCCGATCGAGAGGCGCACGCCGGTGAGCATGTACGGCAGCACCGCGGGGAACAGGATCTTCGTGAACACCTTCCACTCCGAAAGGCTGAGCACGCGCGCGACGTTGAGATAGTCCTGCGGCACCTGGCGCACGCCCACCGCGGTGTTGATGATCATCGGCCACAGGCTGCAGATGAAGATCACGTAGATCGCCGCCGGGTTCGCGGCCTTGAAGATGAGGAGGCCGATCGGCAGCCAGGCGAGCGGGCTGACCGGCCGCAGCATGCTGATGATCGGTGCCGCCATGTCGGAGAGGAACCGGAAGCGGCCGAGCATGAACCCGAGCGGGATGCCGACGAGCGCGGCCAGGCCGAAGCCGAGCCCTACGCGTCCGAGCGACGTGAGCACGTTCCAGCCGATGCCCTGGTCGTTCGGCCCCTTTCGATAGAACGGATCGCCGAAGACCTTTACCGCCGCCTCGAACGTGGACGCCGGGTCGGGCAGCTGCCCGCTCGCTTTGGAGAGGATCGCCCAGAGGCCGACGAAGGCGGCGATCCCGAGCGCCATCGCGAGCGCGCGCACGACCCACTCGGGCGCTCGCGTGCGGACGTAGACCGGCTTGCCGGCCGGCGGCGCGGCTGCCGGCGCCGGGATCGGCTCGTTCGCCGCGGCGGCTCGCCGATCGGCCTGTGCCGCGGCGCCCTTGGCGAGCACGTCCTTGAAGGAGATCGACGTAACGTTGGCTGCGCTCATGCCGGCTCCCCTCAGGCCACGCGGACCTTGAACGACTCGGCGTAGCGCTTGGGATCCCTGCCGTCCCAGACGACGCCGTCGATCAGCTTCGAGACCCGCATCGGGTCCTTCGGTACGCCCGCCTTCACCGCGGTCGCCGCGTCCTTGTAGACGTCGAGGCGGTTCACCGCCTTCGCGACCGCGAGGTAGTCCGGGTCCTGCTTGAGCAGGCCCCAGCGCCGATGCTGGGTCAGGAACCACATACCGTCGGACAGGAACGGGAACGTGACGTAGCCGTCGTTGTAGAACTTCATCGAGTCGGGGTCGTCCCAGGTCTTGCCGATGCCGTTGTCGTAGCGGCCGAGCATCCGCGCCACGATCACGTCCTTGTCGGTGTTGACGTAGGCCTTGTCGGCGACGATCTCGGCGGTCTTCTGCCGGTTGACGAGCGAGGCGTCGATCCAGCGGCCGGCGTCGATGACGGCCGCGGTCATGGCGCGCGCGGTGTTCGGATTCTTCTGGACGAACTCGGCGGTGCAGCCGAGCACCTTTTCCGGGTGGTCCTTCCAGATGCCCTGCGTCGTCTCGGCGGTGAACCCGATCTTGTCGACGATGGCGCGATAGTTCCACGGCTCGCCGACGCAGAAGCCGTCCATGTTGCCCACCCGCATATTTGCCACCATCTGCGGCGGCGGCACGGTGATCGTCTTCACGTCCGTGAACGGGTTGATGCCTTGCGCCGCCAGCCAGTAGTAGATCCACATCGCGTGCGTGCCGGTCGGGAAGGTCTGGGCGAAGGTGTAGTCGCGCTTCTCCCGGTCGATGAGCGCCTTCAGGCTCCTGCCGTCGGTGACGCCCTTCTCGCGCAGTTTGGCCGAGAGCGTGATCGCCTGGCCGTTGTGGTTGAGATTCATCAGGACGGCCATGTCCTTCTTCGGTCCGCCGACCCCGAGCTGCAGGCCGTAGATGAGGCCGTACAGCACGTGCGCGGCGTCGAGCTCGCCGTTGACGAGCTTGTCGCGCACCGCCGGCCCAGGAGGCTTCCTTGCTCGGCACGATCTTGATGCCGTACTTCTTGTCGAACTCCATCACCGACGCGACGACCACCGACGAGCAGTCGGTGAGCGGGATGAAGCCGACCTTCACCTCCTTCTTCTCGGGCGCGTCGGAGCCCGCGGCCCAGGCCGCGGTGCGCACCGCGTCGGGGACGAGGGTCATGATCGAAACCGCGCCGGCCTTCCTGAGGAAGTCGCGGCGCTCGGGTGCGGGCTTGCGGTCGTCCGGTTCATTCATCCCGTGCTCCAGTCGCAGAAAGTGAAAAAGGCGTTCAGCCGCGGACGTCGCCATCCGCGCTTGAACGCCTTCGTTCGATGCCTGCGTGATCGCCGTTGACCACGCGCTGCCCGGGAGGACAGCAAGCGCCGTACCAGCCTGCTGCAGCGCGCCGGATCCGGCGCCTATACATAGTGTGGGGAGTCGCGCCCGCCCTGCTCCCGGCCTGCAGCCCTGCACCGCTGCAGTGCGGAAACCCCGGCGCGCGCACTAAGCGAGGGGCGCTCCGCCGAGCAGCTCGGCCGCGTCGACGACCGCTTGCGCGACCTCGGCGAGCCGCTTGCCGCGGTTCATCGCCAGCCGGCGAAGCTCGACGTAGGCGGCCGCCTCGTCGAGCCCCTTCGCTTTCATCAGGATCCCCTTGGCGCGCTCGATCACCTTCCGCTCCGCGAGCGCGGCTTGCGCCGCCGCGAGCTCGTCGCGCAGTCGCTGGAACGCCTCGAACCGCGCGCACGCCGCGTCCACGATCGGCTTCACCCGCCCGGCGTCGAGACCGTCGACGACATAGGCGGACACGCCGGCGCGCGTCACCTCCCGGATCGTCTCGGCGTCGTCGTCGCGCGCGAACATCACGATCGGACGCGGGCTCTCGCGCGACACC
Source organism: uncultured beta proteobacterium (assembly GCA_963762785.1). GTDB lineage: Bacteria > Pseudomonadota > Gammaproteobacteria > Burkholderiales > SG8-39 > DATEDA01. The sequence continues at coordinate 56,439 of CAVXND010000020.1, read as the reverse complement.
ATCACCAGGTGCTCGAGCACGTCGCGCGTCGGCGAGTCGGTGTCGATGATGATGACGTCGGGCTGCACGCGCTCGACGGCGCGCAGCAGCTCGAGCGGCGAGCTCAACATCGCGACGACTTCGTGGCCCGCGCGCGCCAGCCCGTCACGCAGGGTGTCCGCGCGCTCCGCAGATTCGTCTACAACCAGGACACGCAGCATTCACGGCCCTTTCCCCTCCTGCCATTGCGCAGTGCAACATGCGTGCCAGGGTCGGACGCGCGGCAGCGATGACATCGGCATCGCGCGCGCGCACCATGCCGAGGCGCATTCGTCGCACGTCGCACTACGAGCTTGCGCGCCCTGCCCCTTGCCGGGCGCACGCGCCCGCGTTTCGCGTGGCACGTGCGTTGCTATCCCTCCCGCACAACACCAACACACGGAGTCCGAGGAGATGGCCGAGACCAAGTCCACCTGCTGCTACTGCGGCGTGGGCTGCGGGGTGATCATCGAGGCGCACGACGGTCGCGTGACCGGCGTGCGCGGCGATCCCGATCATCCGGCGAACTTCGGACGGCTCTGCACCAAGGGCGCGACGCTCCATCTGTCGGCGCGCCACGAGTCGCGCGCGCTCCGCCCCGAGCTGCGCCGCAGCCGGGCGACGGCACGCTCGGGCGCGAGCTGGGACGAGGCGCTCGATTACGCTGCCGAGCGGTTCGCCGCCATCATCCGCGCCGACGGTCCCGACGCGGTCGGCTTCTACATCTCCGGCCAGCTCCTCACCGAGGACTACTACGTCTTCAACAAGGTCGCCCGCGCGCTCGTCGGCACCAACAACATCGACACCAACTCGCGCCTGTGCATGTCGTCGGCGGTCGCCGGCTACAAGCTGACGCTGGGCGCCGACGCGCCCCCGGCCTGCTACGAGGACATCGACCACGCCGACCTCTTCTTCGTCGCCGGCTCGAACGCCGCGTGGGCGCATCCGGTGCTCTTCCGCCGGATCGAGGAGGCGCGGGCGCGCAATCCGCAGGCATTGCTCGTCGTCGTCGATCCGCGCCGCACCGACACCGCGGCCGCCGCCGACCTGCATCTCCGGATCCTCCCGGGCACCGACATCGCGCTGCTGAACGCGATGCTGCACGTGCTCCTCGCCAACGGGCTCGTGGACCGCGCGTACATCGCCGCGCACACCGAGGGGTTCGAGGCGCTCGAGCGGACGGTGCGCGAATACACTCCGCGCGCGGCGGCGCGGATCTGCGGCGTCGATGCCGACGAGATCATCACCGCCGCACGGATGTTCGGACGCGCGCGCGCGGCGCTCTCGCTCTACTGCCAGGGCCTCAACCAGTCGACGCACGGGACGCATAACAACGCGGCGATCGTGAACCTGCATCTCGCCACCGGCCAGATCGGCCGGCCCGGCGCGGGCCCGTTCTCGCTGACCGGGCAGCCGAATGCGATGGGCGGACGCGAGGTGGGCGGCATGGCCACGCTGCTCCCCGGGCACCGCGACCCGGCGGATCCCGCGCATCGGGCCGAAGTCGCGGCGCTCTGGGACGTGCCCGGGCTGCCGGCGCGTCCCGGCAAGACGGCCGTGGAGATGTTCGAGGCGGTGGCCCGCGGGGAGATCAAGGCGATCTGGATCGCGTGCACGAACCCGGCCCAGTCGCTGCCCGACCAGCGGCGCGTGCGCGCGGCGCTCGCGCGCGCCGAGCTCGTCGTGCTCCAGGAGGCGTACCGGGATACGGACACCGCCGCACTTGCCGACGTGCTGCTCCCCGCGGCGAGCTGGGGCGAGAAGGACGGCACGGTCACGAATTCGGAGCGCCGCATCACGCGGGTGCGCGCCGCGGTGCCGCCGCCCGGCGAGGCGCGCACCGACTGGGCGATCGCCGCCGATTTCGCGCTCCGGCTGGGCGCGCGACTCGGCCGCGCGGACGCCGGACGCCTTTTCGGCTGGCCTCGGGACGAACGCGGGCCGGCGGCGATCTTCGAGGAGCATCGCGCGACGACGCTCGGCCGCGATCTCGACATTGGCGGCCTCGATTACGCGCGCCTCGAGCGCGAGGGCCCGCAACAGTGGCCGCTGCCGAGCGGCGCGCCGGCCGGCCGCGCGCGCCTGTACGAAGACGGGGTGTTCCCGACGGCGAGCGGCCGCGCGCGATTCGCCGACACCCGCCATGTCGCGCCGGCCGAAGCCCCGGACGCGCGGTATCCGCTGATGCTCAACACCGGGCGGCTGCGGGATCAGTGGCACGGGATGAGCCGCACCGGCACCGTCGCACAGCTCTTCGGCCACACGCCGCGGCCCGCGCTCGACATGCATCCCGACGACCTCGCCCTGCGCGCGCTCCGCGGCGGCGACCTCGTACGCATCGCGAGCCGTCGCGGCGAGCTGATCGTCGCCGTGCAGGCGAGCACGGACGTGAGCCCGGGCCAGGTCTACCTGCCGATGCACTGGGGGAGCCGCTTCATGCACGGTGCCGGCGCCAACGCGCTGACGGTGGGCGCGTTCGATCCGTTCTCGAAGCAGCCGGAGCTCAAGCTCGCCGCAGTCGAAGCGACCAGGGTCGACCTGCCGTACCGGGTCGTCGGCTTGGCGCGGCTCGAGCCGGGCGTCGCGGACGCGCTGCAGCCGCTGCTCGAGCGGTTCCCGTATGCGACGCTGGTGCCGTTCGGCCGCGACGAGCGCTTCGTCGAGCTCGACGCTCGCGACCGCGCAGCGCCCGACGGCGCGACGCTGGCGGCGCTCGACGACGCGCTCGGCTTCGGTGCGGGCGTCCGCGAGCTGCGCTACGAGGATTCGGCGCGCGCGGTCGGCAAGCGCATCCGGTTTGCCGCTGGCCGCATTGCGGCGGTGAGGCTGGCCGGTGAAACGCGCGCCGGCGCGTGGCTGCGCGAAGCGATGCTCCGCGGCGCCGGCGACGCGAGCCTGCGCCGGCTCGCACTGGCGCCGCTCGACCGGCTGCCGGCGGCGGGATCCGCGCGCGGGCGTGTGGTCTGCAACTGCTTCGACGTGTCCGAGGACGAGATCGCGCGCGAACTCGCCGCGGCCCGCCCGCTCGGCGAGGTCCAGGCCCGGCTCAAGTGCGGGACCGAATGCGGATCATGCCTGCCCGAACTGCGCCGGCTCGCGCAGGCGACGGCCGGTGCGCGGGCGGTGCGATCGTGAGCTACTCCGCGCTGATCAAGACGCTCGCCTGCCGCGCGGACGCGCACGACCTCGTCCCCGAGGACGCCGCCCTCCTCTTCGGCGCGATGCTCGACGGGGGCGTGCCGGAGCTCGAGCTCGGCGCGATGCTCGTCGCGCTGCGGATGAAGGGCGAGTCGACCGGCGAGCTCCTCGGCGCGTACGAAGCGCTCGCGGCGCGCGTGCACCAGCTGCAGCCGCCGCAGGCCGCCCCGCGCACGGTCGTCGTCGGCACCGGCGAGGGCACGCGCAGCCAGCCGAACCTCACGCCGCTCGTCGCGCTCGTGCTGCGGCGGATGGGCGTCCCGGTGCTCGTGCACGGCGCACTCGAAGGCCAGGGCAGAGTCGCGGCCGCATACGTGTTTCGCGAGCTCGGCGTGCTGCCGTGCGCCACGCTCGCGCAGGCGCAGGCCGCGCTCGACCGCGACAAGATCGCGTTCGTTCCGACGGCGGTGTTCGCGCCCGGGCTCGCCGCACTGCAGGCACTGCGCAGCCGCCTTGGCGTCGCCAATACCGCACATCTCCTCGCCCGCCTGGTCGACCCGCTGCCGGGCGCGAGCCTGCGGCTCGTCGGCCTCTCGGACCCGGCAGAGCTCGCGCGGATGCGCGACGTGATCCTCGCCACCGGCGAACGGGCGCTCGTTCTCGGCGGGACCGACGACGAGCCGTTCGCCGATCCGCGGCAGCGGCCGCAGCTCGAGCTCGTCGACGACGGCGCGAGCATGGTGCTCTTCGGCGAGGAGCACGGGCCGGTCGACGCCGCCGCCACCCTGCCCGAGGCCCGCGGCGCGAAGGCGACCGCGAGCCACATCCGCCGGATCCTCGAGGGCGCCGCGCCGCTCCCCTTGCCGATCGTCAACGAGGTCGCGTGCTGCTTGTTCGGCGCGGGGCTGACGGACGATCTGAACCAGGCGAAGGCGATCGTGGCGGTGGAAGCGCACACCAAGTCCGGACGACCCTTGGCCGCCTGAACGCCGTACGACCCTTGGCCGCCTAGGGCCAAGGGTCGGGGATTTCCTGCGAGCGATCCATTGCGAAGCCGGCCTGTAAGCCGGGTTCTGTCGGAACCGGGCTCGCGCCCGGTCCCCGACGATCATTCATCTGGGCCGCGAGTTACCCCGCGGCTCAAGCCACCTACCCGCAGGCTTGGACGGGCCGTCCTTCAGCACCCGCCGCGACCGATTTTTCGCCCAACGCGGGCGATCGGGGTCACGGCCGGCACAGCGCCTGCCTATGTGGTGTTGCTCCGGGTGGGGTTTACCGTGCCGGCCGTGTCGCCACGTCCGCGGTGAGCTCTTACCTCACCGTTTCACCCTTACCTGATCCCGGTCATCGGCTTGCACCAATGCCCGGGCCATCGGCGGTCTGCTCTCTGTTGCACTTTCCGTCGCCTCGCGGCGCCTGGGCGTTACCCAGCACCCTGCCCTGCGGAGCCCGGACTTTCCTCTACCGTGCAAAAGACGCACTGCAGCGACCGTCCGGCCGGCTTCGCAAGGTGAATGATACCGCCGGGCGGGGAAAGTTCCGCCCGCGAGTTGCGCCTTGATTTCACCCCCCGCCAGGCCTAGAAAGGAAGGGAGCGGCACGACGCCAAGGAGGCGCGGATGCGACGCAGACTGTATTTCCTGCTCCCGGACGTCGCGAGCACGCGCCACACCGTCGACGATCTCCTGCTCGCGCGGATCGAGGACCGGCACATGCACGTCCTCGCCCGCCGCGGCGCCGACCTCGGCGATCTGCACGAAGCGAACCCGCTCCAGAAAACCGATCTCGTGCACGGCGCCGAGATCGGCCTCGTCGTCGGCGGGATCGGCGGATTACTGCTCGGCATTTTCGTCGTACTGACGCCGCCGGAGGGGCTGACGCTCGAGCTCGCGACGGTGCTGGCGACGACGCTGGGGGGCGCGCTTCTCGGGGCATGGGTGGCGAGCCTCGTCGGCGCGTCGGTACCGAACTCCCGGCTCAAGCGCTACGCCGCCGACATCGAAGCGGGACGGGTTCTGCTGATGGTCGACATGCAGCCGTCGCGGATCGAGGAGGTCCGCGAGCTCGTGCATCGCCGCCATCCCGAAGCGAGCGGCGGCGCGATGGAACCGACGATGCCGGCGTTTCCGTGACGGTTGTACCGCCGGAGCCGTTGCTCCGGCATCCACGCCGCTAATCGCGGCGCGTTGGATGTTCTCCGGGCCGACCCCGGGGACGTCCAGACAGGCCCCTCACGGGGCCTGTTCCTTTTCCGGGCGCATGCGCCCCGACCGGAAAACCCCCGCGTCATCGTAGAAAGCCGGATCCTCGTTCTCGGTCGTCCAGCCGGGGATCCCGAGCACCGGCAGCGGCTGGAGCGCACGCGTGGAGGCAAGCGACTCCGGCCGCGCGAAATGCCCGGCCGCTGCCGCGTCGAGACGATCGACGAGCGCGACGTCGTCCAGACGATCGCCGGCAACCTCGATCACCAGCGCTTTCGCGGTCACGCCCTTGAACGGCGCGAGCGCTCGCTCGAGGATCGCGTGGCCGAAGACGAGGAAACGCATCGAGCGGGCGACATCGGCGCGGCGCTCCCAGAACAGGCGCCGCCACTCGAATCCGGCCAACAGCTGCGCGAGCTCGGGCGCCGCACAGGCGACCACGATCCCGCCTTCGTCGAAGAGCGTCGCGACGTCCCGCGCCGTGCCGCGCGCCGGACCGTCTCCGCGCCGCGCGAGCTCGTCGTGGTGGAGCCGGTTGAGCACCGCCTTCGTCCGCGGGAACGCGAGCCAGGCGAGCGCGTTGAAGAGGTCGTGCCGGCTCCCCGGCCGGGTCGCGACCTCGCCGGTCCGGAAGATGCGCTCTTCATAGTGTCGGGCCGCCGCGCCCGGCCCCGCAGCCGGTGGCACGAACGCGAGCGGCGCCCCGCCGCCGCCCCGGACGTCGCGCTCGCGCGCAAGGGTGTTCAGGTCGTCGCGGTCGGGAAAACGGTCGGCTGGCAGCCGCTCGATCAGGCGCCGCACCGAAGCGAACCACGGCGACCGGGCGAGCGCGTCGCGGTCCCAGACGGGGGCGGTCACGTCAGGCGAGCCGCCAGGCGAGCTGCTCTCCGGCGCGCAGCGGCACGAGCGTCGCATCGCCGAAGGCGACCTCCGCCGGCGCCTCCCACGGCTCGCGCACGAGCGTCACCCGCCCGGTGTTGCGCGGCAGCCGGTAGAAATCCGGCCCGTTGAAGCTCGCGAAGGCCTCGAGCCGGTCGAGCGCGCCGGCGCGGTCGAACGCCTCCGCGTAGAGCTCGAGCGCCGCGTGGGCGGTGAAGCAGCCCGCGCACCCGCACGCCGACTCCTTTTCGCCGCGGGGATGCGGCGCGCTGTCGGTGCCGAGAAAGAACTTCGGGCTGCCGCCGGTCGCGGCGCGCACGAGCGCCGCGCGGTGCGTCTCGCGCTTGAGCACCGGCAGGCAGTAGAGGTGCGGCCGCAGGCCGCCGCGGAAGATCGCGTTGCGGTTGTAGAGGAGGTGATGCGCGGTGATCGTCGCCGCCACATTCGGACCGGCAGCGTCCACGTACTCCGCCGCCTCGCGGGTCGTGACGTGCTCGAAAACGATCCGCAGGCCGGGAAAGCGCCGCACGATGGCCGCCAGCACCGTGTCGATGAACACACGTTCGCGGTCGAACAGATCGACCTCCGGATCGGTGACTTCGCCGTGAACGAGCAGCGGAATATCGTGCCGCGCCATCGCCTCGAGCGCGGGAAACGCGCGCTCGAGGCGCGTGACGCCCGCGTCGGAGTTCGTCGTCGCACCCGCGGGGTAGTACTTGACCGCGTGCACGAAACCGCTCGCCTTGGCGCGCGCGATCTCGTCGCCGGAGGTGTTGTCGGTGAGGTAGAGCGTCATCAGCGGCTCGAAGGCCGGGCCCGCTCCGGCCCGCGCGAGCGCGGCCATGATCCGCTCGCGGTACGCGCGCGCCGCGTCGACCGTCGCGACCGGCGGTTTGAGGTTCGGCATCACGATCGCGCGCGCGAACTGCCGCGCGGTAAACGCGACGACGCTTTCGAGCGCCGCGCCGTCGCGCAGATGGAGATGCCAGTCGTCGGGCACGGTGAGCGTGAGCCGGTCCATCGCGGAAGTCTATACGCGGAGCAAGCGGGCCACCTCAGCGCGCGGTTGCGGCTGCCGGTGCGCCGTCCCGGAACAGCAGCAGCTCGCCCGGGGCGATGGACATCCAGTCCTCGTTGTCGGTCAGAGGCGTCGTGGCGATGACCGCCACTCGGTCGTTCGGCGTCGTGACGAGGCTGAAGTCGACGGTGTAATCCTCATCGGTCAGGTGTGCGGTGGTGAACGGCGACTTGCGCACGATGTAAACGAGCTTCGTCGCGCAGCGCGCGAAGAGCGCGTGGCCGTTCGACAGCAGATAGTTGAACTCGCCGAACGGCGCGATCTGCGCGGTGATCTCCGCCAGCGCGCCGTGCAGCGCGTCGAACGAAGGGGCGCCGTCCGGGAACTCGCGCCACAGCGTTTCGAGGATCGCGCAGTACGCGAGCTCGCTGTCGGTGCCGCCCACCGGGCGAAAGCGCAGGTCCGCTCCCCCGAACGCCGGCGAATAGCCGCGCAGCGTGCCGTTGTGGGCGAAGGTCCAGTACTGCCCCCACATCTCGCGGATGAAGGGGTGGGTGTTCTCGAGCGACACCCGTCCGACGGTGGCCTTGCGGATGTGCGCGATCACGTTCAGCGAGTGGATCGGATAGGTCCGCACCAGCTCGGCCACCGGCGACTCCGCGGCCGGCTTGGTGTCGATGAAGAGGCGGCACCCGCGCCCCTCGTAGAACGCGATGCCCCAGCCGTCGGCGTGATGATCCGTCTGGCCGCCGCGCCGGTGGAATCCCGTGAACGAGAAGATGATGTCCGTCGGGACGTTGCAGTTCATGCCGAGCAGCTGACACATGCTCGAAAGTCTACCGCGGCGCTGGCCCGGGTGGCCGGCACCCGTGCGGCAGCCGCGAAGGCTAGCGCGGTTTTCGTCCCCTGCGATCGCCGCCTAGACGCAATGCTGCTTCATAAAGCGCGTTCCGCGATCCGCCGGTAAGGGCGACCGCGAGCTTTACCGCGGTTTTCACCGGCACCTCACCGAGCAGCACCCGGAGAACGCGCTCGTCTTCTTCCGCGTCGTCCCGCTGGGGCGCCGCGGCGCCCGAGACGATCACGACGAACTCGCCGCGCGTCCGGTCCGGATCGGCTTCGAGCCAGGCATGCGCCTCGCCGAGCGCGCAGGCGTGGACGGTTTCGAACGCCTTCGTCAGCTCGCGCGCGAGGACGACGGTGCGATCGGGTCCGAGCACGCGTGCGAGATCGTCGACGCACTCGAGGATGCGATGGGGCGCCTCGTACAACACCAATGCATGCGGGAAGTCGCGCCACGACTGAAGCGCCTTCCGCCGCGCCGACGGCTTCGGCGGCAGGAAGCCGGCGAACGCGAACGGTCCCGGTACGCCCGCCACCGACAGCGCGGCGATCGCGGCGTTCGGCCCCGGGATCGGCACGACGTCGAACCCGGCCGCGCGCGCGGCCGCGACCGCGTGCGCGCCGGGATCCGAGATCGCGGGCGTGCCGGCGTCGGTCACCAGCGCGACGTCGCGCCCTTCCTCGAGGTGCCGCACGAGCTCGCGCGACGCTTCGCGCTCGTTGTGCTCGTGCAGGGCGGCGAGCTTCGCGGCGATCCCGTGGTGCGCGAGCAACCCGCGCGTGTGACGCGTGTCCTCGGCATACACGAGGTCGACGGCGCCCAGCGTCGCGATCGCGCGCAGCGTGATGTCGCCCAGATTACCGATCGGCGTGGCCACCACATATAATCGGCCGCGCCCCGCTCCGCCATGCTCTCCCGCCATCGTCGCCTTCGCACCGTCGCGCTCGCGCTGCTCGCCGCCAGCGTCGCATTCTCCTGTGCGTCGCCGCGCCCGGCAACTCCGGCCGCGCGCCCTGCGGTCCAGATGCCGGTCGAGCCGCCGGCGCCGAAGCCCGCCCCGCCCGTCGCGGCGGTGCCCGCGCCGGCCCCGGAGGCCGTGGCCCCGCCGCCACCGAAGCCGGCCGCCCCGGCCGCTCCGATCGTCACCCTGGTGCTGCCGCTCGACGCGCCGGAGTTCCGTCCAGCCGCCGAGGCGGTGAGCGCGGGATTCCTCGCCGCGATGGCCGCGGAGGGGCGCAAGTTCCAGGTCGTCGTCCGCCGCACCGACGCGAGCGACGATAGCGTGCTCGCCGAGTACCAGGCGGCCGTCGACGCCCCGTCGCAGCTCGTGGTGGGACCGATGACGCGGAGCGGCGTGACGGCGCTCGTGCGCAACCGCAAGATCACGGTGCCGACGCTCGCGCTCAACCAGCCCGACGGCGGCGGTGCGCTGCCGCCCGCGCTCTACCTCTTCGGGCTCGCCGTCGACGCCGAGGCGCGGCAGGTGGCGCGCCTCGCGTGGGCCGACAGCATGCGCACCGCCGCCGTCGTCGGCACCGCCACGCCGCTCTCGCAGCGCAGCCGGGAGGCGTTCACCGACGAGTGGCTGCTGCTCGGCGGGAAGGTCACCGATGTGGTCGAGCTGCGCGCCGGCGGCGATCCGGTGCAGATCCGGGAGATCGTCGACCGCAACCCGCCGCACTTCGTCTTCCTCGCCGAATCGGGCGACCGCGCGCGGCTCCTGCGGCCGTACGTCGGCAGCCAGATGCCGGTCTACGCGACCTCGCAGGTCAACACGACGGCCGACCCGGTGAGGAACCTCGACATGAACGGCGTCCGCTTCGCCGACATGCCCTGGATCGTGCAGCCGGAGGATCCCGCGATGGCGCGTTTCCCCCGGCCGCAGGGGCTGGATGGCGATCTCGTGCGCTTCTACGCGCTCGGCATCGATGCCTACCGCATCGCCGAGCGCCTCGTCGACGGGGGTCGCGCGTTCGACTTCGCCGGTGTCACCGGCCGGATCGCCGTCCAGGGCGGCGGGGTGGTCGAACGGCGGCCGGTCGCCGCGACGTTCCGCGACGGCCGGGGTGTCGCGCTCGAATGACGGCCGGCCGGCAGCGCGCCGGCAGTGCGGCGGAAGACCTCGCCGCGCGTTACCTCGAGGCTCAGGGGCTCGCGATCGTCGATCGCAACTGGCGCTGCCGTGCGGGCGAGATCGATCTCGTCGCGCGCGACGGCGCGACGCTCGTGTTCGTCGAGGTGCGGCTGCGCACCTCGGCGGCGTTCGGCGGCGCGGCTGCGAGCGTCGACGCGCACAAGCGCGCGGCGCATCCTGAAGGCGGCGCGTCTCTACCTCGCCGGGCGGGCGGACACGCCCTGCCGGTGCGACGTCGTGGTGCTCGACCGTCTCGACCCCGCCGGGGTCGAGTGGATCCGCGATGCTTTCGGCGAGTAGGTGGGCGGGCGGTGCAGTCGTGGCGCTCGCGCTTCTTCCGGTCGTCTGCGCGCAGAGCGTCCGGCTGCTGGTGCAGAGCTCGCCGCTCGCCGGCTTCCGCTATCACGACGCGGCCGCGGTCTGGAAGGAGCTCGCCGTCGGCGACCGGCTCGACCTCGTTCGCGAGCCGGCGAACGCGCACGACGCCAACGCGGTACGGGTCGAATGGCGCGGCCGCAAGCTCGGTTACGTGCCGCGCGCCGAGAACGCCGCGCTCGCCTGGGCGATGGACCGCGGCGAGCGGGTGACGGCGCGGATCAGCGTGCTGCGCGAGCACCGGAACCCGCGAATGCGCATCGAGTTCGAGGTGTTCGTGGAGTAAACTACTCCTCCGGGTGGGCTGCCCGTCGACCACTTGTCGCGGCGGCCCGACAACATGGAGACGACAGTGGATCTCGCCGCCCGGGTCACCCGGCACTTCTCGGACAGCGCGCAGACGAAGCTCGCTGCGGTGGAGGCGCTCGCGCAGCCGATCGTTCGCGCGACCGAGGTCATGGTCGCGTCGCTCCTCGCGAACGGCAAGATCCTCGCCTGCGGCAACGGCGGCTCGGCCGCCGACTCCCAGCACTTCGCCGCCGAGCTCCTCAACCGGTTCGAGCGCGAGCGGCCCGGCCTCGCCGCGATGGCGCTGACGACCGACACGTCCACCCTCACTTCGATCGCCAACGACTACGACTACAACCAGGTGTTCTCCAAGCAGGTGCTCGCGCTCGGCCAGCCGCGGGACGTGCTGCTCGCCATCTCCACCAGCGGCAACTCGCCCAACGTCGTCGCCGCGATCCGCGCCGCGCACGAGCGCGACATGCGGGTGGTCGCGCTGACCGGCAAGGGCGGCGGCGAGATCGGCAGGCACCTCGCACCCGCCGACGTCCACATCTGCGTCCCGCACACGGTGACCGCGCGGATCCAGGAAGTGCACCTCCTGACCCTGCACTGCCTGTGCGACGGCATCGACTGTCTCCTTCTCGGAACGGAGTGACCACTCGCATGATCCGACTCGTCCACGCCGCCGCCCTTGCCGCCGTTCTCGCGCTCTCGATCCTCGGCTCCGGCTGCGCGCCGGTCGTCGTCGCCGGCGCCGCCGCGGGCGGCGTCTCGGTCGCCGTCGACCGGCGCCTCACCGACGTCCAGGTCGCCGACGAGCGGATCGAGTGGCAGTCCTCGAGCCGCGTGAGCGACAAGCTGAAGGACCAGGGTCACGTCAACGTGACGAGCTACAACAAGATGGTGCTCCTCACCGGCGAAGCGACGACCGAGGCGATGAAGGGCGAGGCCGAGAAGCTCACCGCCGCCATCCCCGAGGTGAAGAGCGTCGTGAACGATATCCAGATCGGCGCGCCGACCTCGATGAGCTCGCGCTCGAACGACGCCTACCTGACGAGCGTGGTGAAGACGCGCTTCGTCGGCGAGCAGAAGTTCAACCCGCTGCACGTGAAGGTGGTCACCGAGAACAGCGTCGTCTACCTGCTCGGCCTGGTGACGCGGAAGGAAGCCGACGACGCGACCAACATCGCGCGCCACGTCGGCGGCGTGAAGCGGGTGGTGCGGGTGTTCGAGTACATCCCCGATCCGCCGCCCGCGGCAGCAAAGCCGGCAGCCGCCCCCGCGGCGAAGAACTAGGCGGGCGCCGCCAGCCTGCTACTGCCCGAGCAGGCGCTCGATCTCTCGGGTGAGCTTCGGGTCCAGCGGCTCGACCCGGGTCGCGAACGACGCCACCGGCGCGCCGCTGCGATCGACCAGGTACTTGTGGAAGTTCCAGCGCGGCGCCGAGCCGGTCTTCGCGGCCAGCTCGCGGAACACCGCGTTGGCGTTCGACCCTACGACCGACGACTTCGCGAACACCGGGAAGCTCACGCCGTAGTTGACCTGGCAGAAATCGGCGATCTGCTTGTTCGACCCCGGCTCCTGCCCGCCGAAGTCGTTGGCCGGGAAGCCGAGCACGACGAGCCCGCGGTCGCGATAGCGACGGTAGAGCTTCTCGAGACCCTCGTACTGCGGCGTGTAGCCGCACTCGCTCGCGGTGTTCACGACGAGCAGCACCTTGCCCTGGAACTGGCAGAGCGACACCGCCTCGTCCTGCAGGTTCGGGACCTTGCGGTCGAGGAGCGGCGGGCAGGCACCGCCGCCCGGTTCCGCGGCGACCGCGCTCGTCGCCAGGCCGCCGAGGAGGACGAAGGCGAGGCCGCCGAATGCTTTCATCATGGTCATCTCCGCTTTCCTCTGCCGTTCGCCGGGCCCCTGCTCATCTACGCGGGAACTGCCGCGGCGGATGGCCGGAGTGTGCACCGGGCGGCGCCGGACTGCACGCCCGCCGCTCCGGATCTGCCGAACCCGGCCCGAATGACGCTAAACTGGCCGCGCTCTGCACGGAGGAACCGGCTTGGCGCTGATGTTCTACTACGGCTCGGGCTCGCCCTACGCCTGGCGCGTGTGGCTCGCGCTCGAGCACAAGGCGATCCCGTACGAGCGCAAGGTGCTCTCGTTCGCGGAAGGCGACCTGAAGAAGCCCGAGTACCTCGCGATCAACCCGCGCGGCAAGGTGCCCGCGATCGTCGACGGGGACGTGCGCCTGTACGAGTCCACGGCGATCGTCGAGTACCTGGAGGACGCGTACCCCGACTACGGCAAGCGGCTCTTTCCCGGCTCGGTGCGCGACCGGGCGCTCGTGCGGCGGCTCGTCTGCGAGGCCGACAGCTATTTCGTGCCGGCGAACAACCGCCTCGTGCAGCGCGTGCTGTTCACGAAGCCGGACGAGTGGGACGCCGAACGCATCGGCGCCGCGCGCGACGAGGTCGTCGCCGAGCTCGAGCGCTGGGCGCAGGCGCTCCGCGGCGACTATCTCGCCGGGCCGCTCTCGGCCGCCGACTACACGCTCTACCCCCTGGTCGCGCTCGCGCTCCGCTGCGAGAAGAAGAAGCCGGACCTGGCGTTTGCGCGAGCGGATTCCGCCGCGGATCAACGCCTGGATGCAGGGCGTCGAGATCCTGCCCTTCTTCCCGCAGACCTGGCCGGCGCACTGGAAGTGAGCCGCGCGCCCGACTTCGAACGCAAGCTCTGCGCGCCGGCCGAGCTCGCCGCGCGGGTCGCCGAAGCTCGCCCGCCCGCTCGTCTTCACCAACGGCGTGTTCGACGTCCTCCACCGCGGGCACGTCACCTATCTCGCGCGGGCGCGCGCGCTCGGCGCGAGCCTGATCGTCGGCGTGAACTCGGACGCGTCGGTGAAACGCCTCGGCAAGGGCGACGACCGGCCGGTCAACGCGCTCGCCGACCGGATGGCGGTGCTCGCCGCGCTCGAGTCGGTGAGCCTCGTCACCTCGTTCGACGAGGACACGCCGCTCGCGCTCATCCTCGCGTGCCGGCCCGACGTGCTCGTCAAGGGCGGCGACTGGCAGCCGGACGCGATCGTCGGCGCGCGCGAGGTGAAGAGCTGGGGCGGGACCGTCCACTCGATCCCGTTCGAGCACGAGCGGTCGACGACCGCGCTGCTCGCGAAGATCCGCCGCGGCTAGCGCTTCGGGTCCGCAGGAGCCTGGAGCTTCAGCTCCATGTAGATCGCCCCCGGCAGCGGGTTCGAGTAGTACGCCGGAATCTCGGTGAAGCCGAACGAGCGATAGAGCTCGCGCGCTTCGACCATCGGCTCCAGCGTGTCGAGCATGAGCCGACGGTAGCCGATCGTGCGCGCGGCCTCGACCACGGCCGCCGCGAGCGCCTTGCCGAGCCCGCGCCCGCGCTCGGCCGGCCGCACGTACAGCCGCTTCACCTCGCCCGAGGTCTTGTCGAACCGCCGCAGCGCGATGCAGCCCACCGCCTCCTCGCCGCGCACGAGGAGCAGCAGCCGCCCGGCCGGCGGCGCGTACTTCCCGGGCAGCGTCGCGAGCTCCTGCTCGAAGTCCTGGAAGCCGAGGTCGACGCCGATCCACTCGGCGTAGTCGCGGAAGAGCCGCCGGACGTCGTCGAGCCGCGGCGGGTTGCCGGCGTCGACGATCGCGTACGGCGCTGCGAGGTGTGCGCTCACCGCTGGTACTTGCGCATCATTTCGGCGGTCTCGGTCGCCCAGCTGTCGCGCGACCCTTCGAGCTCGGCGATGATCCGCTCGCGCTCGACCGGGAGCTTCTCCTGCGACAGCTTGAACCGCGCGTCGAGCCGGGTAACGTCGACGGCGAACGCGACGATCGCGCCGAGCATCCGGTCGACGTACTCGCGCGAGAGCGCCGGGAATCGCGCGCCGTACTCGGCGTCGTGCATCGCGATCAACTTCGCCTGCTGCGCGTGCTTCTCGTCGCGGTCCTCGACGATGCGCGGCTCGCCGTAGGCGTGGACCGCAGCGTAGTTCCAGGTCGGCACCGTCTCCGCACGCTCGTAGTGCCGGGGCGACACGTACGCGTGCGGCTCGGCGAAGATCGTCATCGCTTCGCGACCGTCGGCGAAGTCGCGCCACTGCGGGTTCGCGCGCGCGACGTGCGCGAGGAGGCGGACCTGGTCGCCTTCGTGCTCCACGACGACCGGCAGGTGCGTCGCGCGCAACCCCTGCTCGCCGTGCGTCACCAGCGCCGCAAACGAATGCGCGCGCATGAACGCGACCAGCGTCGGCCGGTCGTCGATGCGATTGTGAGGCGGTACGTACATGATCTCCTTTCCGGGTATTCAGGCGCCCGGGCATTCGCGCACGTCCGCACCCGGGAAGCCGTCCTTCAGCTCCACGAAGCGCAGACGCACCGGCTCGGGTGCGTCGCGAAGCTGCACGTAGACGCGCGCGCCCCGCCCTTCGCGCGGCGCAGCCTGCGCGCCCCGCACGCCGCGCCGCTTCAGCTCGTCGACCCGCCGGCTCGCGGCGTCCTCCGAGCTGAACACCCCGAGCGAGATCGCATTGCGCCAGACCGGATCGTCGTTGATCAGGGACGAGTCGTCGACCCCCTGCTTCTTCAGCTCGGCGACCCGCTGGTTCGCCGCGGCGCGCGTCGGGAGCGGCGGAATGTACACCCACCACCGGGCGGCTTCGTCGACGCGGCGCTGGGAGACCTTCAGCCCGCCCGCCAGCGCGCCGGCCGCTTCCTCGGCCCGCGTCGCGTCCGCCGCCGCGACCGGCCCGAGCTCGATGCACGCCACGCCGCGGCGCGACGCGGCGAGCCGCGCGAGCTCCTCCGGCTGGACGATCCGGATCCGCTCCGGCTGGATCTGCTGCGCGATCGGGTCGGTCGCCGGGTTCGCGTAGTGCGTCACGTAGAACCGGTACGCGAAGAACGCCGCGTTGGCGAAGAGGAGCACGAAGAACGCCGTCCTCATGCCGCGAGCTTGAGGCTCACTTCCGCGGAGTGGAAGCGCTCCGGCCCGCGCGGCGTGTCGACGATCAGCGCGCCGTCGTCGGCCACCCCCGCGGCGACGCCGTCGACCGTCCGCCGCGAGGGTGCGAGGACGCGCACGCGCCGCCCCTGCCAGGCGTGCCGGCGCAGCCACTCGTCGCGGAACGCGCCGAACCCCTCGCGCTCGAACCGCGCGGCCGCGCCGGCGATCTCGGCGAGGAGCCCCGCCGCGAGCGCGTTGCGCGAAAGCGCTTCGCGGGCGCCGCCAAGGTCCGCCACCGGGCGGCCGATCGCGCGCTTCGCCGCGTCGGGGAGCCGCACGTTGATCCCGACGCCGATCACGGCCGCGGACGATCGATCGCCGTCGCCCGAGACCTCGACCAGGATGCCGCCGAGCTTCGCATCCCCGCGCACGATGTCGTTCGGCCACTTCAATCCGACGTCGATCGCGCCGACCGCGTCGAGCGCGCGCGCACAGGCGACGCCGATCGCGAGCGGCAGCCCGCTCAGACTCGCCGTCCCGCGGCCGAAGCGCCACAGCATCGAGAGCGTAAGACTGGTGCCGAGGCCCGAGTACCAGCCGGCGCCGCGCCGTCCGCGCCCCGCGCGCTGCAGCTCGCAGACGACGGCCGTGCCGGACGGGGCGCCCGCGGCCGCGCGGCCGGAGAGGACGGCGTTCGTGGACCCGCATTCGTCGATCACTTCGAGCCGGATCGGCGCCGACTGCGAACCGAGCGCAGCGCCGATCGCCGCGGCGTCGAGCGCGTCGAACGGCGCGGCGAGGCGGTAGCCGCTGCCGCGGACTGCGCGCACGGCGAGCCCGTGCGCTTCGAGCTCGCGCATCGCGTGCGAGACGGTCGTGCGCGCGATGCCGAGGGCGGTAGCGATCTCGGGGCCGGACCGGAGTCGCCCGTCCGCGAGCGCCTTCAGGACGGCGAAGCTCGAGCTGCGCACGGGGTCAGGGAATGGCAAGGGGAACGACGGGCGATGCTAGCACAGCGGGCAATGCCCGCCGCGCTCAGTCGAGCGTTCTGGCGATGCGGTGCAGCCCTTCGAGCACGAGATTCTCGTGGAGGCGGAACGGGACGCCGAGCCGCGGCGCCAGCGCCCTCGCCCCGCCGCCCGAGAGCAGGCACACGAGCCCGGGTTGCGCCGCAGCGTGCAGGCGGTAGAGCCGCTCCACCGCGCCCGCGAGCGCGTGCTGGCAGCCGGTCACGATCGCGTCCACCGTCTGCTGCGGATGATCGGTGAACTGCCCGTCGGCATCCGGCAGCGCGGCAGTACCCTCGTGCAACGAGCGGATCATCAGGCCGACGCCGGGGAGGATGACACCGCCGGTGAATTCGCCGCCGGCGCTCACGAAATCGATCGTCGTCGCCGTCCCGGACACGACCACGAGCACCGGCGTCGCGCCGGCGAGCCCCCGCGCCCCGATCATCGCCGCCCAGCGATCGGAGCCGAGCTGTGCCGGGTTGCGGTAGCCGTTCTTCACCCCGCACTGCTCGGGTTGCGCCACGAGCCAGACCGGCGCCGGCGCGTCGGGCCAGGCCTCGAGCACGCGGATCATGGTCGAGCGCGCCCGGGTGCCGGCGACGTTGGAGATGACCACGCGGTGCGGGGGACGCAGCTTCCGCCACACCGCCGCGAACTCCGGGATCTCCGCGAGGAGCGCGTGGCCCGACTCGAGGCAGTTGTCCGCCGCGGAGCCCTCGCCGGTCACGCGGTAGCGGCCCCACTTCACGAACGTGTTGCCGACGTCGACCAGCAGGTTGTAGGGCGTCGTGGTCATAGCGGGCGGGGAGTGTACCCCACCAGGGACGCGCGTCGGCTCGACGCGTGGTGCCTAGCCGCGCGCGGCTCTGGCAGCCGAACGCGCCACGCCCCACGCCGCGAGCTGGGTCTGCAGTTTCTCGAGCTGCTTTCCGGTCAGCGGCCACGCCGATGGCGGGCGCGTCGCGCCGCAGTCTTCGCCCATCAGCTGCAGGGCGGCCTTCACGACGGTGACGTTGGTCCCGTTCTGCTCTTCCGCCCGCAGGTCCTCGAATGGCGCCATGACGTCGATCAGGCGCCGCGCCGTGCCGAAATCGCCCGCTTCCAGGGCCGCATGGATGGCGACGGAGTGCTCGGGCCAGACGTTGATCAGGCCCGACGTGAATCCGCGCGCGCCCACGGCGAAGAACGGCGGCGCCCACGGTTCGGCCAGGCCGTCGACCCAGACGATCTCCGGACTGCATCGCCGGATCGCCTCCGCCAGACGCAGCGGCGTCGGACAGGCCCACTTGACGCCCGCCACGCCGGGAACGCCGCAGAGCTGCTCGATGGCGTCCAGGCCGATGCCGTCGTTGCGCAGGTAGAGCATGATCGGCAGTCCTTCGGCCGCGTCCGCGATCCGCTGGATGTAGCTCACCACGCCCCGGGGCGAGACGAAGGGATCGGGCGGCTGGTGCACCATGAGCGCGTCCGCTCCGGCGGCGCGCGAGGCTCTGGCCAACGTGCAGGCGTCGTTGATGCTCCGACCGACGCCGCCGATCAGCACGCATCGCCGCGCGGTCTGTTCGGCCACGGCGTGCACCATCGTCTCCGCCTCTTTCGTCGTCAGGCCGTAGAACTCGCCGGTGTTGCCGTTCGCCACCAGCGCGTGGACGCCGGCGGCGACGGCGCGGTCCACGATCGGCTTGAGCCGCGCGGGCGCCAGGCGGTCTGCCGCGTCGAACGGGGTGACGAGAATCCCGGAGATTCCCGCCAGCGCCTTCCTCAGCCTCGCGTCGATCGTGGTCATGGCTCCGCTCCTTGGGCTAGTTCGATTGTTCGGGTTGAATTCCGGCGATCCTGGCGACGTTGCCCCTACTCACGCCTGCGTGTAGGCCGTCTTGACGATCGTGTAGAACTCCGCCGCGTACCGCCCCTGCTCGCGCGGTCCGTAGCTCGAGCCTTTGCGCCCGCCGAAGGGCACGTGGTAGTCGACGCCGGCAGTGGGCACGTTCACCATCAGCATGCCCGCCTGCGCGTGGCGCTTGAAGTGCGTCGCGTGCTTGAGCGAAGTGGTGCAGATCCCTGCGGTCAGGCCGAACGGCGTGTCGTTGGCGAGCGCGAGCGCCTCGTCGTAGTCCTTCGCGCGAACGACGGCGGCCACCGGCCCGAAGATCTCCTCGCGGCAGATGCGCATCGCGTTCGAGCAGTCGGTGAAGAGCGCCGGCGCGAGATAGAAGCCGTCCTTGTCCCGCTTCAGGCGCTGCCCGCCGGCGACGAGCCGCGCGCCCTCGTCCTTGCCGAGCGCGATGTAGCGCTCGTCCTGCTCGAGCTGCCGCTCGTCGACGACCGGCCCGATCTCGGTCTTCGGATCGCGCGCATCGCCCACGATCAGCGACTTCGTGCGCTCGGTGAGCCGCTTCACGAAAGCGTCGTGAATGCCGCCGGTGACGATGATGCGGCTGGACGCGGTGCACCGCTGGCCGGTCGAGTAGTACGACCCCTGCACCGTCACCTCCACCGCCTGCTCGAGATCCGCGTCGTCGAGAACGACGAGCGGGTTCTTGCCGCCCATCTCGAGCTGCATCTTGGCCATGCGCTTCAGCGCCGCCTCGGCTACCCGGCGCCCGGTGCCGACCGAGCCGGTGAAGCTGATCGCATCCACGCCCGGGTGATCGATCAGCGCCTGGCCGATCACCGAACCGCGACCCATCACCAGGTTGAACGTCCCGGCCGGCAGCCCGGCGCGGCTGAGGATCTCCGCGAGCGCCCACGCCGAGCCGGGGACGAGCTCCGCCGGCTTGAACACGACGCAGTTGCCGTACGCGAGCGCGGGCGCGATCTTCCACGCCGGAATCGCGATCGGGAAGTTCCACGGCGCGATCAGCCCCACCACGCCCACCGGCTCGCGGGTGATCTCGACGCCGAGGCCCGGACGAACCGACGGCACGACTTCGCCGCCGGAGCGCAGCGCCTCACCGGCGAAGAACTTGAAGATCGAGCCGCCGCGGACCACTTCGCCGATGCCCTCGGGGAGCGTCTTGCCCTCCTCGCGGCTCAGCAGCTCGCCCAGCTCGGCGCGCCGGGCGAGGATCTCGGTGCCGACCGCGTCGAGCGCGTCGAAGCGTTGCTGCGGCGTCGCCATCGACCACTTCGGAAACGCCGTGCGCGCTGCGAGGACGGCGCGATCGACGGCCGCGGCGTCGCCCACCGCGTACTCGTCGATCACGTCCGACAGGTCCGAGGGATTGACGTTCGGCGTCGACTCGTGGCCGGCGATCCACTCACCGGCGACGTAGTTGCTGCGCATGGGCATGCTCCTGGACGAGGGTCAGTCGGCCTTGATGTTCCCGTCCTTGACGACCTTCGCCCACTTGGCGATCTCGGCCTTCTGGAACGCGGCGAACTCGTCCGGCGTGTTGCCGGCCGGGTCGAGACCCAGCGACTCCAGGCGCTCGCGCACGTCGGGCATCTTCAGGATCTTCACGATCTCGGCGTTGAGGCGCTGCACGACCTCCTTCGGCGTGCCCGCCGGCGCGAAGATGCCCTGCCACGACACGAGCTCGTACCCGGGCACGCCCGCTTCGACCATCGTCGGCACGTTGGGCAGGCTCTTGACGCGCTTCGCCGACGTGACCGCCAGCGCGCGGACCTTGCCGGACTGGATGTGCGGCGCGGCCACGACGGTCGTGTCGAACATCATCGGCACGTGTCCGGCCATCACGTCCTGGATCGCCGGACCGCTCCCCTTGTAAGGCACGTGTTCGAGGCTGATGCCCGCGAGCGACTTGAACAGCTCGCCCGAGAGGTGCTGCGAGGTGCCGTTGCCCGCCGAGGCGAACGAGATGCTGCCGGGCTTGGCCTTCGCGGCCGCGATCACGTCCTTCACGGTCTTGAAGGGGCTGTCCGCGCCGACGACGAGCACGTTCGCGTTGGTGCCGATCAGCGTGATCGGCTGGAACGACTTCACCGCGTCGTACGGCATCTTCGCGTAGATGCTGGGGTTGATCGCGTGCGAGCTGATGGTGCCGCCGAGGATCGTGTAGCCGTCCGGCTTCGCCTTGGCGACGAAGTCGGAGCCGATGTTGCCGCCGGCGCCCGGCTTGTTCTCGACGACGATCGTCGTGCCGAGCGCGGGTCCCAGCTTCAGCGCGATGACGCGCGCGAGGATGTCGGTCGTCCCGCCCGGCGGGAACGGCACGATGTAGGTGATCGGCTTCTGCGGCCACTTCGCATCCTGCGCGAACGCCGCTCCCGCGGTGACGACGGACGCCGCCGCGAAAATGCTCCAGAACAAACGCTTCATCGTGATCTCCTTGTGGTCGGTGGCCGAGCTATTGCTCGAGCTTGAATCCGGTTTCCTGGATCAGCTTCGCCCAGCGCGCGCGGTCCTCGCGCAGGAACAAACGAACAGCCGCTTCATGAACCCCTCCTTCGAGACGTCGATTCCGGCTTCAGCGCGCCGCGGGCACGGCGACCTTCAACCGCTCGGCCCAGCCGGCGAGCGTGCGCCACGTCGCGTCGCCGTAGCGGACGCCGTTCGCCCGGGCGTCGGCGATGCTGCGCGCGGCGTTGTCGCCGGGCACCCGGACGGGGCGATCCGCACGGATCGGGCGGTTCGCCCGGCAGCGCTCCGAGAGGTGGTTCATCTGGCGCTCGAACTCGGTCCGGCCCGCGAACAGCTCCGGATCGAGGACCTGCAGAAACACGTTGCCGCCCCAGCGCTTCGGCGCATCCTGCCGGCCGTAGCCCGACAGGCCCTGCGACAGCGCCTCGACCATCAGCGCCAGGCCGAAACCCTTGTGGCCGTACTCCTGCCCGCCGACGAGCTGCAGCGAGCCGCGCGGCTCGTGCTCCAGCACCGCCGGATCGCGCGTCGGCACGCCCTGCGCGTCGAGCAGCCACGGGTGCTCGAACTGCTCGCCCGCGACGTACTTCTGCCGCGTCATCGAGGTGGTCGTGATCGAGGAGGAGATGTCGATCAGCACCGGGTGCTCGGCGCCGGGGTAGCCGATCGCGAACGGATTCGGCGTGAAGATCGCTTCGGTGCCGCCGTACGGCGCCGCGCGCGCGACCGACGGGTCGGAGTTGAAGATGAGCGCGACGTAGCCGCGGTCCGCGGCCTGCTTCACCAGCGCCGCCAGGCAGCCGATGTGATGGCACTTGCGGATCGCGACGGAGACCACGCCGCGCTCGGCCGCGCGCGGCAGCGCGAGCTCGATGGCGCGGTCCATCAGCCAGAGGCCGGGAAGATAGCCGCCGTCCCAGACGACGGTCGACCCGGTATCGCGAACCACCTGGGGCTCGCCGGTGACCTGCAGGTTGCCCTTCCTGATCTCTTCCAGATAGAGCGGCGCCATCGCCAGGCCGTGCGTGCGCCGTCCCAGCATGTCGGTGAGGATCAGGTAGCGCCCGACGGTGGCGGCTTTCGCCTCGTCCATCCCGGCCGCCGCGAACAGCGCGACGGCGAAGGCGGTGAGGCGGTCGGTGTCGAACGAGGGGGTGTCCATGGCAGGCTGCCCTACTCCACCTTCAGGCCCTTGTCGCGGATGATCTTCCCGTAGCGCGCACGGTCGGCGTCGATCAGCGCCTGGAGCTGCGCCGGCGTGCTCGATTGCGGCACGGCGCCCTGCGCGACCAGCTTCTCGCGCACCTCGGGGTCCGCCACCACCGCCTTCACGTCAGCGGCCAGCTTCTCGATGATCGGGGCCGGCGTGCCGGCCGGTGCGAGCAGCGCGATCCACGAGCCCGACTCGGCGTTCTTGACGCCCGCTTCGGCGAGCGTCGGGACGTCGGGCAGCGCGGGCGAGCGCTTGACGTGCGTCACCGCGAGGCCCTTGAGCTTCCCCGACTTGATGTTGCCGGAGGATTCCAGCACCGAGGCGAACAGCAGGTCGACGTGGCCGGCCATGAGGTCGGTCATCGCCGGGCCGCCGCCCTTGTACGGCACGTGCAGCAGCTGCGTGCCGGTGGCGAGCTGGAAGAGCTCCGCGGTCAGGTGCGGCGAGCCGCCGCTGCCGGAGCTGGCGTACGTCACCTTGTCGGGATTGGCCTTGGCGAAAGCCACGAGCTCCTTCACGCTGCCGGGCGCGAACTTGGGGCTCGCCATCAGCACGAACGGCAGCTCGCAGATGAGCGAGATCGGCGCGAACGCAGTGTCCGGGTTGTAGGGCAGCTTGGGGTAGAGCGTCGGGTTGATCGACTGCGTGCCGACGTTGGCGATCAGCAGCGTGTAGCCGTCGGGGCGCGCCTTGGCCACCGCGTCGGCGCCGAGGATGCCGCCCGCGCCGCCGCGGTTCTCCACGATCACGGTCGCACCGCCCGACTTCGCCCACAGCGCCGTGAGCTTCGCCGCCACCGTGCGCGCCGAGATGTCGGTGCCGCCGCCCGGCGCGAACGGCACGATGAAGGTGACCGCCTTGGTGGGGTAGCCGGCCTGGGCCTGCGCCAGCGCCGGGAACGCGAGCGCGAGCGCGGCGGAGAGGAGCACGGCGCGCCGCCGCAGGGCCGGGCAAGGTTTGGCTGTCATGATGGTGTCGCCCCGTCAGTCGTCGTGCTTCTTGCGCCACTCCGCATACGCGGCGAGCGTCTCGGCTTTCGGCGGATAGGTGCCGGGGAGCGCGGCGCCGCCCTGGACGCGCTCGAGGATGAAGACTTCCATCTTCTCCTGCTCCGCGCCGTCGCGGGCGACCTCGTCCGCCAGGTGCTGCGGGATCACCACCACGCCCTCGTCGTCGCCGACGATGACGTCGCCAGGGTAGACCGCCACGCCGCCGCAGCCGATCGGCACGTTGAGGTCGATCGCGTGGTGATGGAGGAGGTTGAGCGGCGCGCTGCCGCCGGCGCAGAACACGGCGAAATCCATCTTCGCGATCGCACCGCTGTCGCGCACCGGGCCGTCGGACACCAGCCCCGCCGCGCCGCGTTTCATCAGCCGGGTGGTGAGGATCTGGCCGCCGGAGGCGACGCGCTTCTCGCCGCGGCAGTCGAGCACCAGCACGTGGCCGGGCGGCACGCTCTCGATCGCCTTGCGCTGCGGATGCTCGGGGTTGTCGAACGCGCTGATCTGGTCGAGGTCCTCGCGCGCCGGGATGTTGCGCATGGTGAACGCGGGACCCACGAGGTTGCCGCCCTTCGGCGTCGTCAGCCGCGAGATCCCCTGGATGTAGACGTTGCGGAAGCCGCGCTTGAAGAGCTGGGTGCACAGCGTCGCGGTGCTGACCTTGCGCAGGCGCGCGATCGTGTCGGGTTTGAGCTCCATGATGAGTGCTCCTTCGGTTAGTTGGGCGACGCGCCGGACTTCTTCACCAGCTCCGCCCAGCGCGGAATCTCGCGCTGCATCAGCGCCGTCAGTTCCTGCGGCGAGCTGCCCACGACTTCCATGCCCATCTGCGCGGAGAGCTTGTCGCGGACGTCCGGCGTCTTGAGAGCCTTCACGATGTCCGCGTTCAGCCGTTGCACGATCGGCTGCGGCGTGCCTTTCGGCGCGTAGATCGCCTGCCACGAGACGAGCTCGAAGCCCTTGACGCCGGACTCGATCATCGTCGGCGTGCCGGGGGAAAGCGCTGTCCGCTTCGGCGTGGTCACCGCGATCAGCTTCAGCTTGCCCGCCTTCGCGAGCGCCAGGCCGGCGGTCAGCTGGTCGAACGTGATCGGCACCTGGCCGCCCACGACGTCCTGCAGCGCCTGGGGGCTGCCTTTGTAGGGCACGTGCGTCAGCTCGACCCCGATGAGGTCGGCGAAGAGCTCACCCGCGAGGTGGGTCGAGGTGCCGGCCCCGGACGAGGCGAAGGTCCGCTTGGACGGGTCCTTCTTCAGCAGCGCGATCAGCTCCGCCACCGTGTTCACGCCCAGCTGCGGACTGACGAACAGCGCGTTCGGGACGTAGCCGACGAGCGTGATCGGCTCGAAGTCCTTGACCGGGTCGTACGGGAGATCCTTGTAGAGGCTCGCGTTGATCGCGTGCGTGCTGATCGTGCCGCCGAGCAGCGTGTAGCCGTCGGGCTTCGCCCGCGCGACCGAGCCCGCGCCGACCGCGCCGGCCGCGCCCGGCTTGTTCTCGACCACCACCGGCTGGCCGAGCGTCGTCGCGAGCGATTGCGCGACCGTGCGGCCGATCACGTCGGTCGATCCGCCGGGCGTGAACGGCACGATGTAGGTGATGGGGCGCGTCGGCCAGGTCTGGGCGACCGCGCCGAGCGGGCCGCACGCGAGGACCGCGGCGGCGAGCGCGACGAGTGGCATGCGTCGGTTCATGAACTTCTCCTTTGGATGGGGCTCAGTGGATCTCGGGGTCGGGCGTGGCGGCGCCATCCTCGAGGAAATCGAAGTCGCAGCCTTCGTTCGCCTGGGTGACGTGCTTCAGGTACAGCGTGCCGAAGCCGCGAACGTAATGCGGCTGCGGCTGCTTCCAGGCGGCGCGGCGCTGCGCCAGCTCGGCGTCGCTCACCTTGAGCGTGAGCTTGCGCCCCGGGACGTCGAGCTCGATCTGATCGCCGTCGCGCACGAACGCGAGCGGGCCGCCGACGAAGGATTCGGGCGCGACGTGCAGCACGCAGGCGCCGTAGCTGGTGCCGCTCATGCGCGCGTCCGAGATGCGCAGCATGTCGCGGACGCCCTGCTGCAGCAGCTTCTTCGGGATCGGCAGCTGGCCCCACTCGGGGAAGCCGGGCGCGCCCTGCGGACCGGCGCTCTGCAGGACGATGACCGAGTCCTTGTCGATGTCGAGCGACGGGTCGTCGAGGCGCTTCGCCATGTCGTTGTAGTCCTTGAACACGACCGCGCGGCCGGTGTGGCGCTGCAGGTGCGCTTCCATCGCGGCGGGCTTGATCACCGCGCCGTCGGGCGCGAGGTTGCCGCGCAGCACCGCGAGGCCGTCGCGCTCGACCAGCGCGTTCGTGCGCGGGCGGATCACGTCGTCGTGGTAGACGGCGGCGCCCTCGAGCGTCGCGCCGAGCGTGCGGCCTTCCACGGTTTGCGCGCCGGTCTGGAGGAGGTCGGTGAGCCGCGAGAGCAGGCCGCGCAGGCCGCCGGCGTAGTAGAAGTCTTCCATCAGGTACTTGCCCGACGGACGGATGTTCGCGAGCACCGGCGTACGCCGCGCGAGCGCGTCGAAGCGTTCGAGATCCAGCGGAACGCCGGCGCGGCGCGCCACGGCGATCAGGTGCACGATGGCGTTGGTCGAGCCGCCGAGGGCGAGCACCGCGGTGACGGCGTTGTCGATCGCGCGGGCATCGACGATTTCGCGTATGCGAAGGTCCGTCCAGACCATCTCGACGATGCGCTTGCCGGACTGGGTCGCCATCTGCGCGTGCCGCGAATCGGGCGCCGGGATCGAGGCAGCGCCGGAGAGCGTCAGCCCCATCGCCTCGGCCGCGCTCGTCATCGTCGAGGCGGTGCCCATCGTCATGCAGTGGCCGGGCGAGCGGGCGATGCCGTCCTCGACGCCCCGCCAGTCGTCCTCGGTGATGTTGCCGGCGCGCAGCTCCGCCCAGTACTTCCACGTGTCGCTGCCGCTGCCGAGGAAGTTGCCCCTGAAGTCGCCGCGCAGCATCGGGCCGGCGGGAATGAAGATCGTCGGGAGGTTCATCGACAGCGCCCCCATGATGAGCGCCGGGGTCGTCTTGTCGCAGCCGCCCATCAGCACGCACCCGTCGGCCGGGTAGCTGCGGAGCAGCTCCTCGGTCTCCATCGCCAGCAGGTTGCGATAGAGCATGGTGGTCGGCTTCTGGAACGGCTCGGCGAGCGAGATCGCCGGCATCTCGACCGGGAAACCGCCGGCCTGCCAGATGCCCCGCTTCACTTCCTCGGCGCGCTGGCGGAAATGGCTGTGGCAGGAGTTGATGTCGCTCCAGGTGTTGATGATCGCGATCACCGGCTTGCCCGCGTAGTCCGAGCGCGAGTAGCCCATCTGCGCGGTGCGGGAGCGATGGCCGAACGACCGCATGTCGTTCACGCCGTACCAGCGGTGACTGCGCAGGTCCTCGGGCTTCTTGCGGGGTTTGGTGCTCATTCAACCGCCTCCTATTTCGTTCGATTGACCGGGCAGCCGGGCCGCAGGGGCCCGTGCATTCCGGCTGGGCTGCCAAGGCTACGCCTCGAAAGCGCGCTTGATGGCGCGTCTTGGTGGCGACCGGACGGGTCGCCGATCGATGACTCTATTCGCGTACCGCCGGCGCGTCGCCTATCCAAAGTTAGGGTCCGCCGCGTTCACGGCCGCGACGACGTCAGCGCCCCACGCTCCCTGGCCCTGGCGACCGCCTCGGTCCGGTTACGGGCCCCGAGCTTCGCGAAGATCTGATGCAGGTGCCACTTGACCGTCCCGACGACGATGCCGAGCCGGGTCGCGATTTCCTGGTTGAAGTGACCGCTCGCCACCAGATTCAAGATCTCCTGCTCGGCGCGCGTGAGGGTTTCGCGGGGTGCACGAGCCTCCCGTCCGGGATAGGTGACTGCGGCGGCGGGAGCGAGGTGGGTTGTCATGGCGGTAGCGCTACCAGACCACATGGTAGCGCTACCAAAACCGCCTGTCAAGCGGAATCTCGCAGCGGGCGCGGCCGCTAAACCCTTGCTAGGCGCTGGCCCTCTGGACGATGGAGAAGCCGATGTCGATCACCCGCTCGGCGACCGGGCGGCCCTCGGCGCGATCGATGATGAACCGGGCGGCCTGCCGGCCGATGGCCGTGCCGTCGATGCGGACGGTAGTGAGCGCCGGGTGGGTGTCGGCCGCGAATCCGAAGTCGCCGAACCCGACGACCGCCAGGCGCCCGGGAACCGGGATCCCGCGGGCCTGGGCCTCGGTGATGGCGCCCAGCGCGAGCACGTCGGAGCTGCAGAAGACGGCGTCGATCCCGGGCTGCCGCGCCAGCAGGTCGACGAGCCCGCTGCGGCCGTGACCGAGCGTGCTCGGCGCGGGGACGATGCAGGTCGGGACGTCGGGGCCGCCGAGGCGTCCGGCCGCCTGGACGAAGCTCTCGCGCCGCAGCCCGGCGCGCGGATCGTCGGCGGTGATGATGGCGAGCCGGCGCCGGCCGTGCGCGTGCAGATACTCCACCACCGCCGCTCCCACCTTTTCATGGGAGAACCCGACCAGCATGTCGATCGGCGTCGGCGTCAGATCCCAGGTCTCGACCACCGGGATGCCGGCGGCCAGCAGGCGCCGGCGGCCCGCCGCCGACCGCATGATCCCGGTCAGCACGATGCCGTCCGGCCGACGGCCGATGATCGCGTCGAGCAGCGCGTCCTCCCGTGATTCCGCGTACCCGCTCTGGCCGAGCATCAGCTGGTACCCGGACTCGGCCAGCCCCTCGGTGAGCGACTGGATCGTCTCGAGAAAGACCGGGCCGGCGATCGTCGGGACGACCGCAGCAACCAGCCGGCTGCGGGTCGAGGCGAGTCCTCCGGCGAGCATGTTCGGCACATAGCCGGTCCGCTCGACCGCTTCCCGCACCCGCCGCAGGGCGTCGGGAGAGACCTGATCCGGGGTATTGAGCGCGCGCGAAGCCGTGATCGCAGAGACCCCGGCGAGCTTTGCGACGTCAGCGAGCGTGATGCGCCCGGTCCCGCGCCGGGCGCGGCGCTCGCGCGCAGGGGCGGCAGGCGTGCGGGGAGACATGGCGCGATCATACCGCGCCCGGCACGTTACCGCTACCATAACGGCCAGAAGAGCCTACAGCGGATCGAGCGGATAGATCGGCCGCTTCAGCTTCTCGTATCGGTACACCGACAGATCGGCGTTGGTGACGCCCTCCCCCTGGCACTCCACGATGTGGGAGGCGATCGGCTTGAAGCCGGCGCGGTAGTGGATCCGCGACTTGAGCATGATGTAGCGCACCCGCGTCGGCTCGATCCCGCAGTGGCGGAACACCACGAGGTCGAACGGCTCGTGGTGCCGCTCGGTGACGACGATCCGCGCGCGGCCGGTATCGAGCACGGCGGTACGTCCCGAGGTGCGACTTCACCCCGGTGTACATCGGCCCGGTAAACACCACCTCGCCGTCCGTGATCGCGGCGACGCGCCCCGAGATCTCGAGCGGCTTCCCCTTGACGCCGATCGACGGCATGTCGGTCCGGCCGCCGAGCGCGAGCGTCACGTTCGCGCCGATGCCGGCCTCGACCATCCTGGCCACCGCCTGCGGGTCGCGGATCGGCGCGATCGCCACGTCGTCGAGATCCTGCCGCAGGATCTCGGCCACCACCTTCATCACGTCCTGCGCGCCGCCGGAGCCGCAGTTGTCGCAGTGGTCGATGAGCAGCACCGGGCCCGCCGGGTTGTGCTTCCCGAGCTCGTGCGCGCGCGCAACCGACGCGGCGAGCGGCGGTGCGTGGAAGACGTACGCCTCGCGCCGGTCCCACGCGATCTTGAGCATCGCGTCGCACACGGCCTGCGCCGTCGCCTTCCCGCCGCGTCGCGCGTCGCCCATCACGACCGCCGAGCAGCCGGTGAAGGGCGTGTCGGCGTGCGCGAACGCCGGCAGCAGCGTCGCCGCGAGCACGCGCCCGTCGCGCTCGGCCTCGCGCGCGAGCGCGATGATCTCGCCGGACGGCCCGTCCTCCGGCGCGTGCCGCATGATCGAGGGCACGAGCGGCAGCCAGCCCCAGGCCATCACCGGCTCGACTTCGCCGCGCAGTGTGCGCGCGAGGATCTCGCCGGCGAGCCGGCCCGCCTCGTACATGTCGACGTGCGGATAGGTCTTGTAGCCCGTGATGATCGTGGCGTTCTCGACCGTCTCCGGCGAGAGGTTGGTGTGGTAGTCGAAGGTGACGGCGATCGGCACGCGCGGCGCGATCGCGCGCACTCGCCGCAGGATCTCGCCTTCGGCGTCGTCGGCGCCCTCGACGACCATCGCGCCGTGCAAATCGAGGAGCACGGCGTCGCAGCCGCGCCGTACCGCGTCCTCGAGCGGCCGGACCAGCGCCTCGAACGTCGCGCGCGAAGCCTTGTTCGACGGCCAGGACTCGGCGGCGATCGGCGTGACCACTTCGGCGCCCTCGCGTGCGGCGACGTCGAGGAACGCGGCGAATGGCGAGTTGGTGCCCGCGAATGCGGCCTTCGCCTCCTCGCCGTGCAGCGGCCCTTCGCCGTGGCCGAACGACGCGAGCGGCGTGTCGATCGGCGAAAAGGTGTTCGTCTCGTGCTTGATCTGCGCGACGACGAAGCGCTTCACGGTGCGCTTCAGCCGGCGAAGACGGGACCGAGCGGGCCCAGCCGGACGCCGCGCCGCAGCCGCGTCCACTTGAAGTCCGCCGGATCGGCGAGCGCCGGGCCCGGTGCGCGCACCACCAGCACCTCGCGCGCGATCGGCTGGAAGTCGGCGCGGAAATGCACCGAGCTCTTCAGCGCCACGATCCGCTCGCGTTGCGGCTCGACGCCGACGTGGCGGAACATCTCCCGGTCGGCGGCCTGGCACTTCACCGAGGCGAGCACGACGCGTACGCCGGGCGCCGCACGGCTGCGGAGCGCCGCCATCCGCCCGAGCTTCATCCGGAAGCCGTTGAACATCGGCCCGGTACAGGTGAACCGCCCGTCGCCGAGCGCTTCGACGGTGAACTCGCCCGCGAGCGGCTGCCGCCCGGGAACGCCCGAGATCTCGCCGAGCGCGAACCGCGCGGTCCCGCCGACGCCGAGTTCGTGGGCGCGCGCCGCCGAGAGCGGGTCGATCAGGAGGCCGAGCACGGCCGCCTCGGGACGGTGGCGGATGAGCGCGTCGAGCAGCCCGGTGGTGTCGCCGTTGCCGCCCGCCCCGGGGTTGTCCTGCGTATCCGCGAGCACCACCGGCCGCCCGGGCTCGCCGCGCTGCATCGCCCGCATCACCGCCACGTCGGGCTCGTGCAGCTCGAGCGCGAAGTCCCGCTCGGCGTCGGCAATCGCGCCGTGCAGCTCGCGCGTCGCCGTGCGCACCGCGGTTTCGTCGGCGCCGTACCCGAACGCCGCCATGCCGCATTCGGGAATGTCCGCCATCGGGAAGCCGGGCGTGAACGAGAGCGACACACCGTGCTTGCCCTCGAGCCCGGCGAGCGTCTCGTACAGCCCCTTTGCCGGCGCCATGAACGTGCACTGCGACGGGATCCCGGTGAGGTAATCGAGCGCGGCGAGGCTCTTCGCGAACGGACGTCCGCCGCGGAGCGTCGCATCGAGGAGCCGCGCGGCGCGGGCGCCGGTCTCGGCCATGTCGACGTGCGGGTACGTGCGATACGCCACGAGCCCGTCGCAGCGCGCGACCATCGCGCGCGTCACGTTCGCGTGCAGGTCGAGGCTCGCGACCACCGGCACGCGGTCGCCGACGACCCGCCGAATGCGCCCGAGCAGCTCGCCCTCGCCGTCGTCGAGATGCTCGGTCACCATCGCGCCGTGGAGATCGAGGTAGACGGCGTCGAACGGGCCGTCCGCCTCGAGCCGGCGGACGATCTCGCCCGCGATCCGCTCGTAGGCATCCCGCGTCACGTGGGCCGAGGGACTGGCGGCCGCCCAGGCGAGCCCGACGCACCGGTGGCCGAGCGCGGCGAGTTCGCGGAGCGCGCCGGCGGCCGGGATGTTCGCGCCGTCGACGGCCGGGGCGATCGCGTCGCCGAACGACAGCCCCGGCCAGCCGCCGCCCCGCTCGAACGCCTCGTAGTCGGCCTTGCTCGGAGCGAAGGTGTTGGTCTCGTGCTGGAAGCCGCCGATTGCGATGCGAGCCATGTTTGCGTTCCGACGCGTGCGTTCCGATGCGAGCGTTCCGGGATCCGTGGGTCACCAGACGTGCGGCCACCGGACGGGAGCGGGGAGCCTAGCGGAATTCACCGGCGTGGACAACGAATGCACCGTTCGGGCGCCTGCTTGTGGCCGCGATGGGGTTCGGCTATCGTGCCCGCGTCCACGCCACGGGAGCTTCGTCATGACGTCGTTCGCCCGGATACTCGCGCTCGCCCTCGTCACCGCCGCCGGGTTCGCCCAGGCGCAAGGTGACCCGAAGGTGCTGCGCATCGTGCCGCACTCCAACCTCAACATCCTCGACCCGATCTGGACCACGCAGTACATGGCCCGCAACCACGGGTACATGATCTACGACACGCTGTTCGGGACGGACGAGAAGAGCCAGGTCAAGCCGCAGATGGTCGACACCTGGACGGTGAGCCCGGATAACCGGCTGTGGACCTTCACCCTGCGACCGGGCCTCGAGTTCCACGACGGCGCGCCGGTGACCGGCGAGGACGTCATCGCGTCGGTCCAGCGCTGGGGCAAGCGCGACGCGATGGGGCAGAAGCTGATGACGTTCGTCGACCGCATGGATTCGCCCAGCCCGAAGACCTTCCGCATCTTCCTGCGCGAGGCGTGCGGGTTCGTGCTGGAGGCGCTCGGCAAGCCGTCGTCGAACGTGCCGTTCATCATGCCGAAGCGCGTCGCCGACACGCCCGCGGACAAGCAGATCGAGGACTACATCGGCAGCGGGCCGTACGTCTTCAAGCGCGACGAGTTCAAGCCCGGGGACAAGGCCGTCTACGTCAAGAACGCGAAATACGTGCCGCGCAAGGAGGCGCCCTCGGGCACCGCCGGCGGCAAGAACGTGTACATCGACCGCGTCGAGTGGAACCTCGCGCTGCGCGACGCGCAGTCGCAGGTGAACGCCCTCGCGAACGGCGAGGTCGATATCCTCGAGCAGCCGGCGTTCGAGAGCTACGCGCCGCTGCAGGCAGACAAGAACGTGCAGATCGTGACCTCCAACCCGCTCGGCTTCCAGTACATGGGACGCTTCAATCACCTGCACCCGCCGTTCAACAACCAGAAGGTGCGCCAGGCGGCGCTGGCAGCGATGACGCAGGAGCCGTTCCTGCGCGCGCAGGTCGGCGTGAAGGAGCTCTACCGCAGCTGTCCCTCGATGTTCACCTGCGGCACGCCCTACGGCAGCGCCAAGGGAAGCGAGATCCAGTCGAAGTCCAACCTGAAGAAGGCGCAGGAGCTGCTGAAGAGCTCCGGCTACGACGGCACCCCGGTGGTGATCCTCAAGCCGACCGACCTCGCGTCGATCCAGAAGCTGCCCGACGTTGCGGCGCAGCTGCTGCGCCAGGCCGGCTTCAAGGTCGACCTGCAGGCGATGGACTGGAACACCGTCGTCTCGCGCCGCGCGAAAAAGGATCCGCCGGCGCAGGGTGGCTGGAACATGTTCCTGACCGCGTGGGTAGCGCCCGACATCTGGAACCCGCTAACCAACCCCGCGATCGGCGCCGACGGCGAGAAGTCGTGGTTTGGCTGGCCGAAGGACGAGACGATCGAGAAGCTGCGCGACGAGTTCGCGCGCGCGACCGACGAGGCGAGGAAGAAGGTGCTCGCCGAGGCGATCCAGGCACGCGCCTTCGAGATCGCGACGCACGCCCCGCTCGGCGAGTACGCGAACCCGCTCGCCGCGCGGAAGAACGTGACGGGCTTCGTCACCGGCCCGGGCAACCTCTACTGGAACATCAAGAAGAACTGAGCGCGCGATTGCGGATCGGCGTGGGGTAGATCTCCCGTGGCGATCCGGTGATGTGGACGTTCCTCGCCCGCCGCATCGCGGCGACCGTGCCGGTGCTGCTCGTCGTCGCGGTGCTGGTGTTCCTCATGCTGCGGCTGACGCCCGGCGATCCGGCCGCGATCCTCGCTGGCGACGCCGCCAACGCCGAGCAGATCGCATCGATCCGCGCGAGCCTCGGCCTCGACAAGCCGCTCCTCGCGCAGTTCGCCATCTGGTTCGGCAACCTGCTCACCGGCGACCTCGGCCAGTCCTTCTACTTCAGGATGAAGGTCACGGCGCTGATCGGCCAGCGCCTCGAGCCGACGCTCGCGCTCGCGACGCTGACGATCGTATTGGCCGTCGCGGTGGCGGTGCCGCTCGGCGTGGTCGCCGCGTGGCGCTTCGGCGGCTGGCTCGACCGCGCGCTGATGGGGTTCTCGGTGCTCGGCTTCTCGGTGCCGGTGTTCGTGCTGGCGTACATCCTCATCTACGTCGTGTCGCTCAAGCTCGGGTGGCTCCCGGTCCAGGGGTACCAGCGCCTCGCCGACGGGTTCTGGCCGTTCCTGCGGCACCTCATCCTGCCGTCGATCACGCTGTCGATCGTGTACATCGCGCTGATCGCGAGAGTCACGCGCGCGTCGGTGCTCGAAGCGCTCGGCGAGGACTACATCCGCACCGCGCGCGCCAAAGGGCTGCCCGAGATCCGCGTGCTGGTGCGCCACGCGCTCGCCAACGCGGCGGTACCGATCGCCACGGTCATCGGCATCGGGGTCGCGCTCCTGATCGGCGGCGTCGTCGTCACCGAATCGGTGTACGCCATTCCGGGGCTCGGACGGCTCACGGTCGACGCCGTGCTGGCGCGCGATTTCCCCACCATCCAGGGCGTGATCCTGTTCTTCTCCTTCGCCTACGTCTTCGTCAACCTGGTGGTCGATCTCTCGTACGTGTTCTTCGATCCGCGGATCCGCTACTGACATGAATGCGCCCGGCTACGACGCGCTCGCTGCCGAACCGGCTGCGGCCCGGCGGCGACACGGCGCCTGGCAGCGGGTGCGCGCCAACTGGTCGGTGCGCCTCGGCGGCGTCGCCCTCGCGGTGCTCGTCTTCGTCGCGCTCGCGGCGCCGTGGCTCGGCACGGTCGATCCGACGCTCTTCGACGCCGCGAGCCGGGATCTCCGCCCCGGCGAGACGGGCGAGATCACGACGCTCGACGGCGAGACCCTCGAGCACCGGTTCCTGATGGGCTCGGACTCCTTCGGCCGCGACATCTACAGCCGCGTCGTCTACGGCACGCGGATCTCGCTGCTCGTGGGCGTCTCCTCGGCCTTCGTCGCGCTCACGTTCGGCATCCTGCTCGGTCTGAGCGCCGGGTATCTGCGGCGGCTCGACGGCCCGCTGATGCGCGTGATGGACGGCGTGATGGCGATCCCGGCGATCCTCCTCGCGATCGCGCTGGTGGCACTGTGGAAGGCGAGCCTTCTCACCGTCATCGTCGCCATCGCGATTCCCGAGATCCCGCGCGTCACGCGGCTCGTGCGCTCGCTCGTGCTCACGATCCGCGAGGAACCCTACGTCGAGGCGGCGGTCGCGCTCGGCACGTCGACGCCGAAAATCATGTTCGGCCACATCCTGCCGAACACGATCGCGCCGCTCCTCGTGCAGGGCACGTTCATCTGCGCCTCGGCGATCCTGGTCGAGGCCATCCTGTCGTTCCTCGGCGTCGGGTTGCCGCCGGACACCCCGACGTGGGGCAACATCATGGCCGAAGGCCGGGTGCAGTTCATCGCCTATCCGCACAACGTGTTCTTCCCCGGCATCTTCCTCGCCGTGACCGTGCTCGCGGTGAACATCTTCGGCGACGGCTTGCGCGACACGCTCGACCCGCGCATGGCGCGGCGGCTATGAGCGCCGCGGTGCTCGAGGTCCGGGACCTCACCATCGCGCTGCCGCCGGGAGCCGATCGGGCGGAAGCCGTGTCGCGCGCGTCGTTCGACGTCGGACGCGGCGAGATCCTCTGCCTCGTGGGCGAGTCGGGCTCGGGCAAGTCGGTGATCGCGCAGAGCGTGATGGGCCTGCTGCCGAACACGCTGCCGGTCACCGGCGGCGCGATCCGGCTCGACGGCGAAGAGCTGACGCGCGCAACGCCGGGCCGCCTGCGCCAGCTCCGCGCGACCCGGATGTCGATGATCTTCCAGGAGCCGATGACCGCGCTCAATCCGGTCATGCGCTGCGGCGAGCAGATCGACGAGGTGCTGGTCGAGCACACGGCGCTCGACGCCGCGGCGCGGCGCGCGAAGATCCTCGACATCGTCCGCGAGGTGCACCTGCCCGACCCGGCGCGGATCGTCGACTCCTATCCGCACCAGCTCTCCGGCGGCCAGCGTCAGCGGATCATGATCGCGATGGCGCTCGTGCTCGGACCGGCACTCCTGATCGCCGACGAGCCGACCACCGCGCTCGACGTCACGACCCAGGCGCAGATCCTCAAGCTCGTCGCCGAGCTCCAGGCGCGCCACGGCACCGGCGTGCTCTTCATCACCCACGACTTCGGCGTGGTGGCGGAGATCGCGCACCGGGTGGCGGTGCTGCGCCAGGGCGAGCTGGTCGAGCTCGGGCCGCGCGAGGAGGTGCTGCGGCGCCCGCAGCACGAGTACACGCGCATGCTGATCGCGTCCGTTCCGGGGATGGTCCCGCACGACCGTCCGGTCGACCCGGCGGCGCCGGTCATTCTCGCGACGCGTGGTTTGTCGAAGACCTACGCCGCCGGAGGATGGTTCCGCAAGCGCGCTGCGGTCGCCGCCGCGGCGGACGTCTCGCTCGAGGTGCGGCGCGGCCAGACGCTGGGGGTCGTCGGCGAGTCGGGGTCCGGCAAGTCGACCCTCGCGCGCTGCATCGTGCGCCTCGTCGACCCGAGCGCGGGCGAGATCCTGATCGACGGCGAGGACATCGCCGCGAAGCCGGCGCGCGCGCTACGCGAGTTCCGCCGCCGGGTGCAGATCGTGTTCCAGGATCCCTACCGCTCGCTCAATCCGCGCCGGCGGGTCGGCGAGGCGGTGATCGAAGGCCCGCTCAACTTCGGCGTGCCGCGGGCGGAAGCGCTCGCGCGCGCGCGGCGGCTCTTCGAGCTGGTGCGCCTCGACCCGAATTCGCTCGACCGCTACCCGCACGAGTTCTCCGGCGGCCAGCGCCAGCGGGTGTCGATCGCGCGCGCGCTGGCGATGGAGCCGGAGCTGCTCGTCGCCGACGAGCCGGTGTCGGCGCTCGACGTGTCGGTGCAGGCGCAGGTGCTCGCCCTGCTCGCCGAGATCCGCGAGCGGCTGCGGCTCGCGATGCTCTTCATCACCCACGATCTCCGCGTCGCCGCGCAGGTCTGCGACACGGTCGCGGTGATGTCGCAGGGCCGGGTGGTCGAGTACGGGCCGGCGCGCGAGGTGTTCGGGAACCCGCGGCACGAGTACACGCGGCAGCTCTTTGCCGCCGCGCCCGGGCGCAATTGGGCGTTCGGAGCGGGCGTCGCCCCTTGAGAGCGGGGCGCGGAGCGGCTCAGCTCATCTGCGACTGCAGGTAGTTCTGCAGCCCGACTTCGTCGATCAGCCCGATCTGGGTCTCGAGCCAGTCGATGTGGTCTTCCTCGCTGTCCAGGATGTCCTCGAAGAGCTCGCGCGAGACGTAGTCGCCCACCGACTCGGCGTGGGCGACCGCCTGCTTGAGCAGCGGGTGCGCCTCGCGCTCGAGCTTGAGATCACAGGCGAGCGCCTCGGGCACGTTCTCGCCGACCAGGAGCTTGCCGAGGTCCTGCAGGTTCGGCAGCCCCTCGAGGAAGAGGATCCGCTCGATCAGCTTGTCGGCGTGCTTCATCTCGTCGATCGACTCCCCGTGTTCGTGCTCGCGGAGCTTCTGGTACCCCCAGTGCCCGAACATCCTGGCGTGCAGGAAGTACTGGTTGATCGCGGTGAGCTCGTTCTTGAGGACCTTGTTCAGGTAGTCCAGGACCTTCTTGTCGCCCTTCATGTATGCGCGCCTTCCAGGGATGGGACCGAACGGTCCAGGCGAACATAGCACGCGGCCGCCGCGGGCGGCGTCCGGCGCGGGGACATGAGCGCGCCGCCGGGGGCGGCGTCAGGCGGGAACGGCGGAGCCGGCGCGGGCTTCGCGCTCGACGACGATCTCGCGCGCGATCGGCTCGCACCGGCCGCAGCAGGTCGAGACGCCGAGGCACTCGCGCACCTGCTCGAAGGTCTGTGCGCCGAGCGCCACGCACTGGCGGATCTCGCGGTCGGTCACGGCGTTGCAGATGCAGACGTACATGTTCGGGCGCCGAAGGTATCCTGAATGGGATCGATTCTCACTCAATAGCTGCCATCGATGCAAGCTCAAATATCCGTTTGTCAGTGCACACTATCCCTAGTCCCACTGAGAACATGAACTTTTCCTCATTCGAGTACCCTTGACGTAACAAATGAGAATCGTTATCGTTCGTGACGTGCGCAATCGACTCCCCCTTCCCGATCGTGCCGGCCCCGCTCCGGACCAACCCGCCTCGGCCCCGAGCGGCCCCCGGCGCGTACGGAGCGAGGAGCTGCTCAAGGGCGGCGTCGAGCTCCTCATCGAGCACCAGGGGCGCGAGTACCGGCTGCGCGTTACGCAGAACGGAAAGCTGATCCTGACCGCATGACCGGGCGCGCCGTCCGACGGCGCGCCGACCCGCCAGCCAGGTCCCCGTGGACCGAGCCAGCCCGAGACCGAGGAGCAGAAGCGAGATGCCGACCCCGGAGCCGGGCCTGAGCCGAGCGGAAACCGTGCTTGGCGCGGTGCTTTACCTGATGACCGCGTACCGCCGGACACAGTGCCCGCGGATCGCCGCGTGCGTCGCCGCGCACCTGGAGTGCCTCGCCGGGCACCCCCAGGTCGACCCGACGATCCGCGACGTGTGCGCCGGGATGTGCGACGAGTGGCGTGCGGCCGCGCGACCGGCGCACTCGCGGCCGGATCTCCATTGACGGTCCGGCGAGCGCCCCGAACGCCCGATGCTCGCCACCTCCCCGCCCGGCCTCCGGGACCCGCGCGACCCCCGCTGGCGCGGGTTGCGCACGAAAGCGCCCAGCCTGATCGTCGTCGTCGCGCTGCACGCCGCCGCGCTCGTCGCGCTGCTGCAGTACGCCCCGGTGCGCGAGGCGCTCTCGTCCGCGGCGCCGATCATGGTGAGCCTCATCACGCCGCGGCTCGAGGTCGAGAAACCGAAGGTCGAGCCGCCCAAGCCGAAGCTCGAACCGGTGAAGAAGAAGCCGATCGCGCCGCCGCTGATCGTGGCGCCGGCCGAGGCGCCGTCGCCGATCGTTGCGCCCGCGCCGCCGCCCGACCCGCCGAAGCCGGTGGAGGAGACCGCGCCGGTGGTCGCCGCGGCTCCGGCGGCCCCGAGCGTCGCGCCGGCGCCGCCGGTCATCCCGCCGAACTTCAACGCCGACTACCTGCACAACCCGCCGCCGCCATATCCGCCGGCCGCCCGGCGGCTCGGCGAGCAGGGCCGCGTGATGCTCCGCGTGCTCGTCGACCCGGACGGCCAGGCGGAGCAGGTCGAGGTTCGCACCTCGAGCGGCTCGCCGCGCCTCGACGCCTCGGCGCTCGAGACGGTGCGGCGCTGGAAATTCGTGCCCGCGCGGCAGGGCGACCGCCCGATCGCCGCCTGGGTGCTGGTCCCGATTTCATTCCGGCTGGAAGGCTGACTCGACATGGAACAGGCTCATTCGCTCGGTTTCTCCCACTTCCTCGCCCAGACCGACTCGCTCGGCAAGGCGATCCTCGTGATCATGCTCGTGATGTCGGTGGCGACGTGGTATCTCATCGTCACCCGGGGCCTCGAGACGCTCGCCCGCAAGCGGCGGAGCAGCGCGCTTCCTCGACGCTGTTCTGGGACTCGCCGTCGCTCGCCGCGGTCGAGCGTCACCTCGAGGTGCACCATCCGAACGATCCGTTCTCGCACCTCGCCTATCACGCGATCGTGTCGTCGCGGCACCACGCCCGCCACGGGCTCAACCGGCTGAACGAGGCCGGGAGCGGCGCCGACTTCCTCACCCGGTCGATGCGCCGCGTCATCGACGAGGAGACCGCGAAGCTCGAGTCGGGGCTGACCGTGCTCGCCTCGGTCGGCAGCACCGCGCCGTTCGTCGGCCTCTTCGGCACGGTGTGGGGCGTCTATCACGCGCTCGTCGCGATCGGGCTCTCGGGCCAGGGCACGCTCGACCGCATCGCCGGACCGGTCGGCGAGGCGCTGATCATGACCGCGCTCGGCCTGGCGGTCGCGATTCCCGCGGTGCTCGCCTACAACGCGCTCGTCCGCTCGAACCGCCTGGTGCTCGCGCAGCTCGACGCGTTCGCGCACGACCTCTTCGCGTTCCTCGACCACCGGCGTGCACTTCAACGAGGCCGACGCCGCGAACGGCGCGCGCGGCACCGGGCCGCGCGGCGTCGATCAAGGGAGCGGCGTAGATGGCCTTCGGCACCTTCGACCGGGAGAGCGCTCGCGCCCGATGGCGGAGATCAACATGATCCCGCTGATCGACGTGATGCTGGTGCTGCTCGTGATCTTCATCATCACCGCGCCGCTGCTCACGCACGCGGTGAAGATCGACCTGCCGAAGGCCGCGAGCGCGCCGAACCTCACCAAGCCCGACAACATCCAGCTCGCGATCGACGCCGGCGGCGAGATCTTCTGGAACGGCGAGGTCGTCAGCCGCGCGGTGCTGAACGAGCGCCTGTCCGCCGCCGGCACGGCAGGAACCGCAGCCCGAGGTGCACATCCGGGCCGACCAGGCCGCGCGCTACCAGTGGGTGGCCGAGACGCTCGCCGACGCCGCAAGCGCAGGCCTGACGCGGATCGGCTTCGTGTCGGACCCGACCGCCGGCCGGTAGGCGCAGCGAATCGCCGGCGCTATCGCGGAGCGGGCCGCGGCAAATCCTGCCGGAGCCAGTCGTCGAGCAGGACCTTCTCGTAGCGCAGCGGGTCGGCAGGATCGATGCCGACGCCGACCGGGTAACCGGTGCTGCGCAGCCTGCGCTCGCCTTCCGCGAGTACCGTGCCGTCGGCGCGGGCGAGCCGGAAGCTGAGATCGATCCGCGCCGGATTGACCTCGCGGATGATCCGGACGTTCGTCACGCTCGGGCGGCGCGCCTCGTAGTCGCCGGCGAGCTCGACGTCGGTGATCGTCACGCGGAAGGTGTCGCCGTCGGCGAGCCGCGGCGCGGCGCGCTGCTCGATGTACCGCCTGATCTCGGCGAGGTAGAAGTCGCGCGCGGAATCGGTCTGCGTATAGCCGTTCCGCACGTCGGTGAATTTCTGGGGATCGACGTAGACGACCTCGACCCGCGCCGCGGGGTCAGCCGCGGTCAGCGGCGGGAATGCCAACGCCAGCGCGAGCAACGGGATCAGTCGGCGAGGTCTCATGTCGTCCTCCGCGAACAGGCGCGAACCTATACCAACCCCTTTACAAATGCAATTGAGAACGCTTACCATTTACTCGCAGCACACTAAGTAAGCATCAGACGGCCAGCCAGGGGACCCCCGTGTCCTGCCCAGCAAGCGCGCTCTGCGGCAGACAACGCAACCACCAGGGGGGAGTCCCATGTCGCGCTTCAAGCAGCGGCCGATCGCCGCCGCCGTGATCCTCATGCTGTCCGGTGCCGGGCCCGCGCTCGCGCAAGCAGTCGACAGACGCTGCCCGAGGTGAAGGTCACCGCCCCGCCCGAGGGCCAGGGCTTCAAGACCGACTCGACGTCCACCGTCAACCCGCACCGAGACGCCGCTCCGCGACATCCCGCAGTTCATCAACACCGTGCCGGAGACGCTGATCCGGCAGCAGGCGATCCACGTCGCTCTCCGACGCGCTCCGCAACGTGCCCGGGATCACCATGACCGCGGCGGAAGGCGGCGTGCAGGCGTCGCAGATCTTCTGGCTGCGCGGCTTCCCGGTGGCGGGCGACCTCTTCCTCGACGGCGTGCGCGACATCGGCGAGTACAACCGCGACCTCTTCAACATCCAGCAGGTCGAGGTGCTGAAGGGTCCGGCCGCCCTCACCTTCGGGCGCGGATCGACCGGCGGCGTGATCAACCAGGTGCAGAAAAGAGCCGACCTGCTGCCGCGGAGCGAGGCCGCGCTGATGCTCGGCACGAACGGCGAGCTGCGGGCCACGGCCGACGCCAACTTCGTGCTCAACCCGACGACCGCCCTGCGGTTCCAGTTGCTCGGCGAGAAGACCGACA
This sequence comes from uncultured beta proteobacterium, assembly GCA_963762785.1. Lineage (GTDB taxonomy): Bacteria > Pseudomonadota > Gammaproteobacteria > Burkholderiales > SG8-39 > DATEDA01. The sequence goes on along the minus strand of CAVXND010000020.1, from coordinate 14,873 downwards.
CGTATCGCGACACGATCCAGAACAACCAGGTCGGGTTCGCGCCGTCCCTGCGTTTCGGCATCGGCACCGACCTCGACGTCACGTTCAACTACGAGTACCTGCAGACGCGGAGCAAGACCGACTACGGCCAGCCGAACCTCGGGCCGACGTTCGGCTACGGCATGCCGCCGGTGCCGCTCACCACCGTACTACGGCTTCGCGAACTACGACTACACCAACTGGTACACGAACATCGCGACGCTCAACGTGCAGTGGAAGGCGAGCGACTCGGTGAGCGTCCGCAACGTGACGCGCTGGGCGAGCTACAAGCGCGACATGGAAGCGTCGATCGGCTCGCTGAACACCACCACCCTGACCGGCGGCCCGGTGACCGCGGGAACGCCCTTCGACCAGCTCGCCGTCACGCTCACCCACAACAAGGCGCGCGACAACGACGACCAGGTGCTCATCAACCAGACCGACGTGACGTGGAAGGTCGCGACCGGCTCGATCAAGCACACCGTGACCGGCGGGCTCGACCTGGCGATGGAGCGGCTCGACCGCCACGAACTACGCGTTCGACGGCAACCCGGCCACCGCGACGATCGATGCGCCCTCGATCGTCACCGCCTATCTCAACCCGAACATCAACGCCCAGCTCAACTACTCGAAGACGGCCCAGAACCGGAACGTCTCGACCGCGGACACGGTCGCGGTCTACCTGCAGGACCAGCTCGAGTTCACGCGCGAGTGGAAGGCGGTGCTCGGTATCCGGTACGACTACTACGACTCCAAGACCAACCAGACCGCGCTCAGCCCGGTCGGCACGCAACGCGGGCCCGTTCCAGCGCACGGACAACCTGTGGAGCGGCCGGGCCGGCCTGATCTGGCAGCCGACGGACCGGCAGTCGTACTACGCCTCGTGGAGCAACGGGTACAACCCCTCGGGGGAGCTCGGGGTCTACGGGGCGACCGGCACCAACCTGAGCGTGACCAACCAGTTTCTCGACCCGGAGGAGACCTACAACTACGAGGTCGGCGGGCAGTGGGACTTCACCCCGAGCCTGCGGCTGCGCTCGGCGATCTTCCGCACCGAGAAGACGAACGCGCGCGTCACCGACCCGGCGGACGGGATCATGAAGCTCCTCGGCAAGCGCCGCGTCGACGGCGTCGAGATGGAGCTCGCGGGCAACATCACGTCGCAGTGGAGCATCTACAGCGGCGTGGCGTACATGGACGGCAAGATCCTCGAGGGCGACGCGCTGACGGAGGGCAAGCACATGACGGTCGCGCCATGGTCGGGGAGCGTCTGGACGGCGTATCGCCTGGCGGGCGACCTCGCCGGCTGGCAGGTCGGCGGCGGCGCGTTCGGCTCGACCGCGCGCTGGATCGACGACCAGAACCGCGCCAAGATTCCGGACTACCTGATCTGGAACGCGATGGTCGGATACTTCCAGCCGAAGTACGACGTCCAGTTCAACGTCGTCAACATCTTCGACACGAAGTACTACCCCGGCGGCTACCAGAACAACCCCAACCGCGTGCTGCCCGGGCAGCCGCTCACCGGGTTGCTCACGCTTCCGGTACCGGTTCAACTGACCGGAGCGTCCGCCAGCTACCTGAAAGGCAGCCAGCCCAAGTGCTCCTCCACATCAAGCAGGTGCTGACGCCCGACCAGGCGGCGGAGGCGCGCGCTCGCGTCGAGCGCGCGCAGTGGGTCGACGGCAACGTCACCTCCGGCCACCAGTCGGCGCAGGCCAAGTACAACGAGCAGCTGCCCGAGGATTCGCCGGTGGCGCGCGAGCTCGGCGCGCACGATCCTCGCCGCGCTCGAGCGGAGCGCGCTTTTCATGTCGGCGGCGCTGCCGAAGCAGGTGTTCCCGCCGCTCTTCAACCGCTACGCCGGCGGCATGGCCTTCGGCAGCCACGTCGACAACGCGATCCGCGTTCACGCCGCGTCGCGCACGCGGCTCCGCACCGACCTCTCGGCGACGCTCTTCCTCACCCCGCCCGAGGAGTACGACGGCGGCGAGCTGCTCGTCGAGGACACCTACGGCGTGCACTCGTCGAAGCTGCCGGCCGGCGACCTGGTGCTCTATCCGGCGACGAGCCTGCACCGGGTCACGCCGGTGACGCGCGGCGCGCGCATCTCGTCGTTCTTCTGGATCCAGAGCATGGTCGCCGACGACGCCCGGCGGACGCTGCTCTTCGACCTCGACATGGCGATCGTGCGGCTCACGCGCGATGCGCCCGGCCATCCGTCGCTCGTGTCGCTCACCGGCTGCTATCACAACCTGCTGCGGATGTGGGTGGAGCTCTGAGCAGCCCCCGTCCACTGTCGTCCGGGCCCGACAGTGCGGCCGCCGCCGGGCGGAAGTGCTGCCGTGAGCGGCCCGGCCGTCCGGGAACGAGGCGCCGGACGGCAGGTCCCTGCCTGCCATCCTTCCGGGGCGAATAACGCTTTGAAACTGCCGCGAACCGGCGCTACACTGTCATTTCCACAACAACGAAGAGCGAGCACCCGATGCCGGTCCGCCAGATGAAACTGCGCTTCAACGCCAAGCCGATCACCAGGGTCGTACCGTCGCTCCTGGTGTCCGAGCCGCCGCAAGCAGGGATGGGACGGGGGAACAAGCAAGCTTCCGGCGAGACAGTCGCCAAGCCGATCCTCAAGGTAGCGGGGCTTCCGCCCCCGCCTGCGGCGGAGGCGCCGCCGCGAGCCGGTAGCGGCTGATTCCGCGCAATAGCTAGATCGAGTCGAAGTACGCCGCCATCCGCGCCCGCAGCGCCGCGTCGGGCAGCCGGCCGCGCGCGGCGCCGAGGTTGTCCGCGAGGTGCCCGGCGTTCCGCGTGCCCGGAATGACGCAGGTCACCGCGGGGTGGCCGAGGATGAACTTCAGGAACACCTGCGCCCAGCTCGCGCAGTCGATCTCCTGCGCCCAGCCCGGGCAGCGGCCTGCCCCTTCACGCGCGGCGAACATCCGCCCCTGGCCCAGCGGACGGTTGACGAGCACCGCGACGCCCTCGGCTTGCGCGAGCGGCAGCAGCCGGCGCTCGGCCTCGCGCTCGGCGAGCGAGTAGTTGAGCTGCACGAAATCGGGACGGTGCGCCCGGATGGCCGCCTCGAGCCCCGCGTGCCCGCTCGCGGTGTAGTGCGTGACGCCGAGGTAGCGCACCCGCCCTTCCTTCTTCCAGCCGGCGAGCGTCGCGAGATGCGTGTCGGTGTCGACGAGGTTGTGGACCTGCATCAGGTCGAGCCGCGCGACGCCGAGCTTCCTGAACGAGGCCTCCATCTGCCGGATGCCGGCGTCGCGGCCCGACGTCCAGACCTTGGTTGCGACGAAGAGCTTGCCGGCCAGGCCGAGCTCGGCCGACAGCGCCCCGACCACCTCCTCCGCGGCGCCGTACATCGGCGAAGAGTCGACCACCGTGCCGCCGAGCTCGGCGAGCGTGCGGAGCGTTTCCTTCGCGGCCGCGCGCTCCGGTCCGTCGCGCGGGACGTCGAACGCCTGCCACGTTCCCAGGCCGATGGCCGGGATGCGCTCGCCGGTGCGCGGGATCGATCGTGTCTCGAGGGTCATTGCGCCTGTTTCGTTCGGTGGCGCGACCATGCGCCGAGCGCGAGGATACTCAGCGCCATCCCCACGGGTACGGCCCCCAGTAGGGGGCCGGCGCACCCCGGAACGACGGCCAGCCCCAGACCGCGGAATCGTCGCGGGCGCGCAGGTACCCGTCGAACCATACCGCGTTGACGTACGTGCGCTGCATCGAGTCGATGACCCGATCGGGCACGCCTTCCGCGCGCAGGCGCGCGAACTCGGACGCCGGGAGCGGATAGACTCCGCGCGCGGCCTCGATGCGCGCGATGATCGCATCGGCGGTCATCCCGTCCTTTGCCATCTGCACGATCTCGGCGGTGGTCGGGGGCGGCGGCAGCCGCGGCTCCACGCTCGCGCATCCGGCGAGGAACGCCGCGGCGAAAAGCGCGATGGCGTGAAGGCGCATGGTCGAAACTTTCCGGTCCGAAGCCTATCTTAAAGCCATCCCACGGTACCCGTTCCTCCCGGATGATCTCCCGCCGCCGCGCGCTGCACGCCCTCGCCTTCGCCCCCGCGCTCGTCGCGTTCCGCGCCCGCGCCGCGCCGTGGGCCTCGCCGAAGCTCGCGGACCATCCGCTCGTCGGCACGATCTGGGACGCGCGCGCGGGCCGCGTTCGGTGACGCGCACGGCGCTGGAGGCGGCCTGTGCGCAGTCCGATCTCGTGCTGCTCGGCGAGACGCACGACAACCCCGACCATCACCGCCTCCAGCTCGAGCTGATCGAGGCGATCGTCCGCGCCGGCCGCCGGCCCGCGGTGGCGATGGAGCAGTTCGACCGCGAGCACCAGGCCGCGCTCGACCGCGCACGCGCCGAGCGACCGGGCGACGCCGGGTACGTCGCCGACGCGGGGCAGTTCGACCGGCGCGGCTGGCAGTGGCCGTTCTACGAGCCGATCGTCGCGGCGGCGCTCCGCCACGATCTGCCGCTCGTCGCGGCGAATCTCTCGCGCCGCGACGCTTCCGCGGTGGTCGAGCGCGGTTACGACGCGCTCGGCGATGGCGTCCCCGGCCGTCTTGGCCTCGCGCAGCCGTTCGGCGCCGCGGAAGCGGCTGCGATCGAGACTGCGGTGCGTGAAGGTCACTGCGGCAAGCTGCCCGAGAGCGTCGTGCCGCGGATGGCCGCCGCGCAGCGCGCGCGCGACGCGGTGATGGCCGATGCGCTGCTGGCGCGGGCATCGGCGGGTGCAGTGCTGATCGCCGGCAACGGCCACGTCCGGCGCGACCTTGGTGTGCCGCTGCATCTGGCGGCGCGCGCGCCGCAGCGGGGCGTGCTCGCGGTCGGCATCGTCGAAGTCGTCGAGGCGGTCGCTCGCGCCGAGGACTACGTCGCGCCGGCGGCAGGCGGCACGCCGCAGTTCGACCTCGCGATCTTCACCCCCCGTATCGACCGGCCCGACCCCTGTGCCGGGTTCGCGCCCCGCGGTGGTGCGGCAGCGCAGCAGAACCCGCCGGCCCCCCCGCTGGTATGACGATGGCATCGGCGTGACGTAGTCCGCACGGCGGCTGCCGGGACGGCCCTCCCCGGCTTGCCGGCCCCCGAAAGACCGGGGCTATAATGGCCGTCCAACAACTCCGCGCAGCGGCCGCACCCCTTTCCGCGGCTGCCCGAACTCCGATGAACCTCGTGCGCCTCCTGGGCGTCGGCGTCTTCGTCGCCGCCGCAATCACCGCCCCCGCGTCCCGCGCCGCGACGGAGATCCAGTTCTGGCACGCCATGGACGGCGCGCTCGGCGATCATCTGAAGCTCGTCGTCGAGCGGTTCAACGGCGCGCAGAAGGACTTCGTCGTCGTCCCGGCCTTCAAGGGCAGCTACGACGAGACCCTCGCCGCCGGGATGGCCGCGTCGCTCGCCGGCAAGGGGCCGCACGTCCTGCAGGTCTACGAGGTCGGCACCGCGAACATGATGTCGGCGCGGCGCGTAGTGAAGCCGCTCCACCAGCTCATGCGCGAGGCGGGCGAGCGGTTCGACCAGAAGGCGTACGTCCCGGCGGTCGCGAGCTTCTACTCCGACGCGAAAGGCGACCTGCAGTCGCTGCCGTTCAACACCTCCACGCCGGTGCTGTACGTGAACCGCAACCTCCTCAAGCAGTCGGGCGTCAAGCCGGCCGCCGAGCTGAAGACCTGGTACCAGCTCCAGGAGGTGCTGCTCGAGGTGCGCGAGAAGTTCCCCGAGAGCTGCGGGCTCACGACCACCTGGCCGTCGTGGGTGATGCTGGAGAACCTGCTCGCCTGGCACAACGAGGAGTACGCCTCGCGCAGCAACGGCTACGACGGCCTGGACGCGCAGCTCAAGTTCAACACCCGGCTCGCGATGCGGCACGTCTCGCTGATGACGGCGTGGACGAAGGGCAAGATCTTCAGCTACTCCGGCCGGCGCGACGAGGGCGAGCGGCGCTTCGCCCGCGGCGAGTGCTCGATGCTGACCGCTTCCTCCGCCTCCTACGGCAACCTGGTGCGCGACGCGAAGTTCGACTTCGTCGTCCTCCCGCTGCCCCATTACGACGACGTCAACGCCGCGCCGTACAACACCCTCATGGGCGGCGCGAGCCTGTGGGCGATGAACGGCAAGCCGGCCGGCGAGCTCAAGGGCGTGGCGCGGTTCTTCTCCTATCTGTCGCGCCCGGAAGTGCAGGCCGAATGGCACCAGAGCACCGGGTACCTGCCCATCACCCGCGCGGCGTACGAGCTCACCGCCAAGTCCGGCTACTACGACAAGAACCCGGGCACCGACGTCGCGCTGCGCGAGCTCCTCGATACGAAGCGCACGCCGCAGCCGTTCTCGCGCGGCATCCGCCTCGGCAACCACCTGATGATCCGCGCCGTCGTCGACGACGAGCTCGAGCAGGCGTGGGCGGCGGTCAAGCCGCCGAAACAGGCGCTCGACGACGCGGTGACGCGCGGCAACGATCTCCTGCGGCGGTTCGAGCGGGCGAACAAGTGACCTCGCGTTAGCGAGGTCATCCCGACGAAAGTCGGGATCCAGTACGGCTGCTCCTGGACTCCGGCGTTCGCCGGAGTGACGACTAGCGAGGTCATCCCGACGAAAGTCGGGATCCAGTACGGCCGCTCCTGGACTCCGGCGTTCGCCGGAGTGACGACTAGCGAGGTCATCCCGGCGCAAGTCGGGATCCAGTACGGCCGCTCCTGGACTCCGGCGTTCGCCGGAGTGACGACTAGCGAGGTCATCCCGGCGCAAGCCGGGATCCAGTACGGCCGCCCCCGGACTCCGGCGTTCGCCGGAGTGACAAGACTAAAAGGGCAGCGTCGCGCCCGGCTTCGCCGCGGCGAGCACCCGCCGGAAATCGGCCTGGATGCGCTTGAGGCCCGCGTCGTCCTGCGCCTCGAATCGCAGCACGATCACCGGCGTCGTGTTCGAGGCGCGCGCGAGCCCGAAGCCGTCGGCGTACTCGACCCGCAGCCCGTCCAGCTTGATCACTTCCTGCGCGTCGGGGAAGCGCGCGGTGCGCTGGAGCTCGGCGATCAGGCGGTGCGGCTCGCCCTCCGCGAGCTGCCAGTGCAGCTCCGGCGTCGTCACCGAGTCGGGCAACGCGGCGAGGACCGCGCTCGGGTCGGCGGCGCGCGACACGATCTCGAGCAGCCGCGCGCCGGCGTACAGCCCGTCGTCGAACCCGTACCAGCGCTCGACGAAGAAGGTGTGCCCGCTCATCTCGCCCGCGAGCGGCGCACCGAGCTCCTTCAGCTTCGCCTTGATCAGCGAGTGCCCGGTCTTCCACAGCACCGGCTTCCCGCCGTGGCGCCGGATCCACGGCGCGAGGTTCCGCGTGCTCTTCACGTCGTAGATGATCTCCGCGCCGGGCTGCCGTCCGAGCACGTCGGCGGCAAAGAGCATGAGCTGGCGGTCCGCGTAGATGATCCCGCCGTCCTTCGTCACCACGCCGAGCCGGTCGCCGTCGCCGTCGAACGCGAGGCCGAGCTCGGCATCCGACGATGCGAGCGTCCGGATCACGTCCTGCAGGTTCTCCGGCTGGGTCGGATCGGGATGATGGTTGGGAAAGGTGCCGTCGACGTCGCAGAAGAGCTCGATCACCTCGCAGCCGAGCCGCCGGTAGAGCTCCGGCGCGGTCGCCCCGGCAACGCCGTTGCCGCAGTCGACCACGATCTTCATCGGCCGCGCGAGCTTCACGTCGCCCGCGACGCGCGCGAGATAGGCCTCGCGGACGTCGACCGTGCGATAGGCGCCGCTGCCGGCGGCGAAATCGTCCCGCTCGATCCGCGCGCGCAAGGCCTGCACGGCGTCGCCGGAAAGCGTCGTCCCCGCCACGACCATCTTCAGCCCGTTGTAGTCCGGCGGGTTGTGGCTGCCGGTGACGGCGACGGCGCTGCCGCAGCCGAGGTGGTGGGCGGCGAAGTAGGCCATCGGCGTCGTCGCCATGCCGATGTCGTGCACGTCGACGCCGCTCGCGCGCAAGCCCCGCGCCAGCGCCTGCGAGAGCTCCGGACCGGACAGGCGGCCGTCGCGCCCGACCGCGATCGCGGCGCCGCCCGCATTCCGCACCTCCGTGCCGATCGCGCGGCCGATCAGCTCGACCGTCGGCGCCGAGAGCTGCCGGCCGACCACGCCGCGGATGTCGTAGGCCTTGAAGATCTCGGGCGGAACGCGGCTCATCGCGCAGGTTGCTCCGCAGTTTGTCCCCGGGTCTCGTCGAAGAAGCTAGCGATCCGCCGCGGCAGCCAATCGTAGCGGCCGGGGAAGGATCCGTCCACGAACCCGACGTGACCGCCCGTCTCCGAGAACTCGAGCGTCACCTGCGGGGACACGTCGTCGGGGCGCGGCAGGTTCGCCGCCGGGAGGAATGGATCGTTGCGGGCGTTCACCATGAGCGTCGGCACGCGGATGTGCGCGAGCCAGGGCTTGGCGCTCGCGCGCGACCAGTAGTCGGCGACGTCGCGGAAGCCGTGCAGCGGCGCGGTCACGAGATCGTCGAACTCGCGCAGCGTGCGCGCGCGCGCGGCGCGCGGGCCGTCGAAGAGCCCGGGGAAGCGCTCGAGCTTGGCCGCGCCCTTGCGCTTCATCGTCACCAGGAAGTTCTTCGTGTACAGCATGTTGAAGCCGCGCCCGAGCGCATCGCCCGCCGCGGTCAGGTCGACCGGCGCCGACACCGCCGCCGCGGCGCGAACCACGGCCACTGCCCCGGCGCCGCGCTCGCCGAGCCACTTGAGCAGCGCGTTGCCGCCGAGCGAGACGCCCGCGGCGTAGACCGGGGCGCGCGATTCGGCGGCGAGCCGGCGCAGGATCCAGTCGATCTCGTCGGAGTCGCCCGAATGGTACGCGCGCGGCAGGCGGTTCACCTCCCCGCCGCAGCCGCGGAAGTGCGGCAGCGCCGCGTGCCAGCCGCGGTCGCGGGCGGCGGCGAGGAGCGCGCGCGCGTAGTGGCTCGGCGTGCCGCCTTCGAGCCCGTGGAAGAGCACGAGGAGCGGCGCCCCTGCCGGCCCGTCGACGCGGTCGACGTCCACGAAGTCGCCGTCGGGCGTCTCCCAGCGCTCGCGCCGCACCGCGGGCCGCGCGACGCGGGTGAAGAGCGCCGCATAGATCGTCTGCGCGTTGCCGCCCGGCAGCCACCACGGCGCACGGTACGGCCCGGGTCCGGAGCCCGCTTCGCCGGCCGGGCGCGCGGGATGCACGGCGGGCGCCGGCCAACGTGCGCTCGCGATCTCCTGCGACTGCCGCGTCCCGGTCAATGCAGCACCTTCGGGCCGTCCGGCGCCGCCGGCGCGGGCGCCGCCGGCGCGGGCGACGCGTGATGGACGAGCAGCCGCCAGCCGTTCCCGGTGCGCAGGTAAACGTTCGTGGCGACCATCGGCGGCCGCGCCTTCGGCTCGCCGGCGACGGCGATGTTCTCGTGCACGCTGTGGATCGACAGCATCATGCCCTGCACGTAGACCGGGTTGGAGAGGTGCACCTGCAGCCGCTGCCGCGATTTGAACATCTGCGCCCAGCTCTCGCGCACCTGCTCGTAGCCGGTGAGCCGCGGCCCGCCCGGGTGGATGCACACGATCTCCTCGTCCTCTGCCCAGACCTCCATCATCGCCTCGAGGTCCGCGCGCTCGAGCGCCTCGTAGAACGCTGTCTCCGCGTCCTGCGGCGTGGGGAACGTCGATCGTTTCATCGGCGGCGCATGGTAGCGGAATCGCCCGCCCCCGGCTACCCGTGCTACTGCGTTTCCGCGGCGACCCATGCCGCGATCGCGCCGGTGATCGCGTCCGCCTCGCCGATCGTCGGCAGCACCCGGAAACGCGCCGCCGGATGGCGCGCCCGCAACGTCTCCACGATCACCGGCAGGTCGCGGCGCACGTGTCCGCCGGGCGCGAGGAACACCGGCACCACCGCGATCTCGCGCGCGCCGTCGGCGACGAGCGCCGCCACGGCATCCTCGAGCGTCGGCGGCGTCAACTCCAGATACGCGACCGCGACGCGGGCATCGGGCCGCCGCTCGCGCACGCGCACCGCCAGCCGCTCGAACGGCGCCGCCCAGCCGGGGTCGCGGCTGCCGTGCGCGAACAGCACGATGCCGGCCGTCACTCGAGCCCCGGGAATCGCAGCACGCTCTCGCACCACCGTGCGATGCGCAGCAGGTGGGCGTCGCCGCCGGCGTCGCGCGCGAGCTGCAGCCCGAACGGCAGGCCGTTGCGCGCCAGCCCGCTCGGCACCGAGATCGCCGGGACGCCGATGAGCGACCACAGCGTGCAGAAGCTCGGGTCGCCAGTGACGTCGCGCCGGCGCGGCGCCGGCCCCGGCGCGGCGGGCGAGACGATTACCTCGCACCGCGCGAAGAGATCGTGCGCGCGCTCGGCGAGGGCGGCACGGAGCGCGATCGACGCACGATAGGAGGCAGGCGCGATCGCCGCGCCCTCGTCGAGCGCCTTGTTGAGGACCGCGCTGAGCAGCGGGCGCGCACGCACCTGCACCTTCGCGAGGTTGCGCGCGGCCTCCGCGATCATGATCGTGCGGTGAACGAGGTTCGCGTCGGCGAACCCCTCCGGCAGCGAGAGGCGCTCGACTCTCGCCCCGGCCGAGCGCAACGCATCGAGCGTGATCTCGAAATGGGCCTGCGCCTCGGCCTCGGCGTCGTTCCAGGGGAAGCGTGCGAGCACGCCGATCCACGGCGGCCGCTCGAGGCGGGGCACGTCGGCCGGGATCGCCTCGCCCCGGGCGAGGTGCGCCGTGAAGAGCGCGGCGTCGGAAACGCTGCGCGTGAACGTCCCCAGCTGGTCGAGCGTCTCGCTGAACTGGCAGACCCCGGCGAACGGGAGCGTGCCGAGCGTCGGCTTGAAGCCGACGATGCCGCAGAACGCCGCCGGCCGGATCACCGAGCCGTTGGTCTGCGTGCCGATCGCCGCCGGCACGAACCCGGCCGCGACCGCCGCCGCCGAACCCGAGGACGAGCCCCCGGGCGTGTGCTCGGCGTTCCAGGGGTTGCGGGTCTTGCCCGGATGCATGAAAGCGAACTCGGTGGTCACCGTCTTGCCGAGCACGAACGCGCCGGCCCGCTTCAGGCGTTCGACTATCGCCGCGTCGCGCGCGGGGCGGTGCCCGGCGAACGCCGGCGAGCCCATCCCGGTCGGGAGGTCGGCGGTGTCGATGATGTCCTTCACGCCGACCGGCACGCCGTGCAGCGCGCCGTGCTCGGCGCTCGCCGCGCGGTGCCGGTCGCATTCGGCAGCGAGCGCGAGCGCGCGCTGTTCATCCAGCGCCGCCCACGCCTGGATGTTGGCGTCCCGCTCCCGGATGCGAGCGAGGAGGTGCTGGGTGCACGCGCGTGCCGGGAGCGTCCCGGTGGCGAGCGCGCGCGCGGTCTCGATCAGGCTCGGGCTCATCGGCGGCGGCGATTCTTTCTCTACTCGCGCGGGGAAGATACCACGCGGCTCAGCCCGGCCGCGCGATCCCCCGCGCCCGCGTCTCGCGCACGAACAGCGCCGAGACAAGGCCGAACAGCGAGAAGCCGAGAATCACCCACAGCCCGCGCTGCCACTCGGCAGCGCTGTGGGCGCCCGGCGTGGCGACGGCGCGGTCCCAGTCGAGGACCCAGCCGAACAGCGGCTGCATGAGCGCCGGGCCGAGAAAGCAGCCGGTGTTGACGAGCGCGGTGGCCATGCCCGAGTACTGCGGGAGGTTCACTTCCTTCGCGCAGGCCCAGCTGATCGTGAGCCCCGCGGCCCCGAGCCCGATCGCGACACAGAGGAGATAGCCGGTCGCGGAGGGCAGCTTCATCCCGGCGAGGAACGGCACCCAGCACAGCGCGAGGAGCCCCGCACCGAGCACGAACACCGGCCGGCGCAGGCGCAACCGGTCGGAGAGCGCGCCCCACAGGAAGCCGGCGCACGCGAAGCTCGCGAGCATCAGGCTCGCGTGGTTTGCCGCGTGCACCCGCGTCATCCCGTGGACCTCGACGAGGTAAGGCACGCCCCACAGCCCGGCGAAGCCGAGGAACGCGCCGCCCATGCCGAGGTTGGCGAAGAAGCCCGGCCAGCTCGCGCGGTTACCGAGCACCGCGGCGAGGCCCTTGCGCCAGTCGCCCGAAGCGAGCCGCACCGCGGCCTGGCCCGGCGGCGAGTCGCGCACGAAGACGAGCGCGCCGATGGACACGACCAGCGACAGCCCGGCGAGGAGCAGGATCACGGTGCGCCACGGCAGCGCCTGCAGCACCCAGGCGAACGGGCCACCGGCGGCGGCCGACGAGAGATTGCCCGCGAGCACCACGACGCCGGTCAGCGTCGCGAACCGCCGCTCGTCGAACCAGGAGGCGACGAGCTTCAACGCGGCCACGAATGCGACCGCGGTGCCGAGGCCGACCAGCATCCGGCCGAACGCCGCCCAGCCGAGCTCCGGCGCGAGCCCGAACATCGCCGCACCCGCGGTGGCGATCAGCCCGCCGCCGAAGAGGAGCTTGCGCGGGCCGAGCGTGTCCGCGAGCACGCCGCACGGCATCTGCATCGCGGTGTAGACCCAGAAGTACGTCGCCGCGAGGACGCCGAGCGCGACGGCGCTGGTCGCGAACGTCTGCACGAGGTCCTGCGCCAGCGCCGCCGGCGCGACCCGGTGGAAGAGGCCCAGCATGTAGGCGAGGATCGCCAGCCCGAGGACGAGCCAGCGCCGCCCCGCGCGGCGGCCCGGTCACGACTCGGCGGACTACGCTCGCGCTCGGGCCTGCGCCCGGCGGGCTCACGCAGGCCGCCACTCGGTCTCGGGCGGATCGGCCGCGAGGAGCTCGATGAAGTCGCGCGAGGTGGTGATGACGTAGTGCGCGAGCGATGCGCTCACGTACCGCCCGTCGCTCTCCTCGTGCAGCCACTCGATCCAGCGCGAGTTCTCGACGAGGTAGAGCCGGTGCGGCACTTCCATGCGCCACATGCGGATGAAGACCTCGAACGAGCTCCGCCGGTGCGCGAGCGGCGAGTGGAAGACGAGGTGGAGGAGCTCGCCGGGCCGCGCGTCGAACTCGAGCGCGATCGAGAGTCCGGCCGCGTCGTCGCGCAGCTCGACGAGGCGCGACCCGCCCTGCGGCAGGTCGGAGACCGGCTCCCAGCTGCGGTAACCCTCGGCCATGGCCCCGATTATAGGGGCGCGCGGCCCCCGGCCAGACCGCTCAGGCCTCCGCCGCGGCGAGGGCGGCCTTGCGCTTGCGCTGCTTGTCCGCCGCCGCCCGCGCGCCCGCGGTCGTGGTGAAGAGCTCGAGCGCGTCGAGGTCGGTGTCCTGCACCGGCTGCATGGCGACGTCCACCTCGGTCGCCGGGGTGCGGCGCACGTGCTCGAGGATGCGTCGGTACCGCCAGTACAGCGCGCCGTACCGCGCGACCTTGGACACGATCTCGGCCGCGTAGCGGGTGTAGAACACGACCGGGTTCTCGCGCCCCATGCCCGGACGGCGGTCGCGGCGGTACTTGCGGCGGAAGATGCCGCCCTCCAGGGGATGTATCCCCTCGATCGCGGGCGGCGCCTGAAAGCTGAACATCTTCATTCGCATGTTGTCGAGGTCGTACCCCCACGCCTGGCTCCGGCGCAGGACGCGCTCGATGTGGTCGGGCGAGTAATAGAGGTTCCAGGCCTTCTTGTAGATCGCGAGCAGCTCGTCGTCCGACATCGTCCCGTGGGCGGTGGTGACGTGCACCACGTCGTACCGATTCAGGTCCTTCTCCATCGGCACGCCCGCGAGGTGGAGCTTCTTGTGGTCGGCGGAGCCGGGCAGCGGCGTGAGGATGAAGAACTCGAGGAGGTCGATCGGCAGCTCGTGCTGGATGATGCGGATCTCGCGCTCGATCGAGGCCGGCGTGTCGCCCGGGAAGCCGAGGATGTAGCCCGCGAACGTGAGCGTCCCGACCCGATGCCACGCCTGCAGCATCGCCCGGTACTCGGTGATGCGGTTCTGCCCCTTCTGGGTGTTCTTGAGCGTTTCCGGGTTGATGCTCTCCAGGCCGAGGAACACCCGGTTCACCCCGGCGCGCGCGGCTTTCTCGATGAAGCCGCGGATCTTGTGCACTGCCGTGTCGACCTGGGCCACCACGTAGATCCGCTCGCCTTCGACCTCGCGCATGTGGATCAGCCGGTCGAAGATCGCCTCCCAGTTCTGGTTGCGCGCCAGGTTGTCGTCGGTGATGAAGAAGTTGTGCACGCCCTGGGCGAGGTTGGCGCGCACGAGCCGCTCGACGTCGTCGGCGTTGCGCGCGCGCGACTTGCGGCCCTGGACGTTGATGATCGTGCAGAAGCTGCAGCTGAACGGGCAGCCGCGGCCGGCGTCGAAGCTCGTCCGCATGCCGGCCGTCCGCGTCACGACCTCCACCGGCAGGTACGGCGTCGGCACGCCCTCCAGCCCCGGGAGATCGTTCATGTAGTTGTAGAGCGGCTTCAGCTCGCGGCGGTCGGCGGCCTGCAGCAGCTCCTCGAAGCGCCCCTCCGCTTCACCGGCGAAGAGCGTGATGCCGAGATCCATCGCATCGCGCAGTTCCTGCGGCACGTCCGGCAGCATCGCGAGGCAGCCGCTGACATGGAACCCGCCGATGCAGACCTGGATCCCGGCGGCAGCCAGCGGCCGGGCGATGTCCACGGCACGCGGGTACTGGTTGGTCTGCACGCCGACGAGCCCGACCAGACCCCGCCCGCCCGCTGCGCGGATCTTGCGGATGATCGCGTCCGGCCTGATGCGGGTGTTCGTCTCGTCCTGGACCGTGATCCGGATCTCGACGTCGTCGCCCAGCACCCGCCGCTCGGCGCAGTCGAGCGCGAGGCCGTTCAGCGTCGCCAGCGTGTTCGCCGGGATCGACGATCGGAGCCACTGGATG
>CAVXND010000019.1:0-19591 GCA_963762785.1 uncultured beta proteobacterium | reverse complement strand
GTCCCGATCACCTACGGCATCGGCGCAACGGTCGCGTACTCGACCTGGGGCGGCTGGAACGTCGGATTCGGCATCGGCTATCCGGTGTACCCGCCGTATTGGGGTCCCTACGCGTACGGCGCGGGGTTCGGCGCGGGGATGTTCACCGGGCTGGCGGTCGGCGCCGCGATCGGCGCCTCGGCCTGGGGATGGGGCTGGCACGGCGGCTACAACGTCACCGTCAACAACGTCTACAACCACTGGGGCTCGGGGACTGTCCAGGCGCGTGGCAACACGTACAACTACGCGCGCGTCGGCAACACCACGGTCGCGCGCTCCGGGGACAACGTCTACGCCGGCCACGACGGGAACGCCTACCGCAACGAGAACGGCCAGTGGCAGAAGAACGAGAACGGCAACTGGAACAACGTCAACACGAGCCAGGCGCAGCAGCGGGCGAGCCAGGCCCGGTCGAGCGCTTCGTCCCAGTCCCTCGACCGGGATTCCGCGGCACGCTCGGCCGGCGACCAGAGCTTCAGCCAGTTCCGTTCCGACGGCGGGTTCAGCAACCACTCCTTCAGCGGCGGCGATTTCGCGAGCCGCTTTGGCGGCGGCGGGCTCGGCGGCGGCGACCGTTCGTTCGGTAGCTTCGGCGGCTTCCACGGCGGCGGGTTTGGTGGGTTCGGCGGCGGTTTCCGCGGTGGCTTTGGCGGGCGACGTTAGAGACAAGGAGAGCGAACCATGTTGAACGTGTCATCGAAGCGTGGTGCTCGCCGCGGTACTGGTCGTAACCGGGTGCCAGACGCCGGCCCAGATGCTGGCGAGCGATCAGGCGACCGCGAGCGGGGTCGCGGCGCGACGCGGGCAGTTCGAATTGAACTGTCAGCAGGTGACGACGTCGCTCCTGTCGAGCAACGTCCTGCAGCCGCTCCTGTGGGGCGGCGAAGAGCGGGCGGAGTACACGATCGGCGTCGCGGGCTGCGAGCGGCGGGCCACGTACATCGTCGTGTGCGCGCTCGGTTCGCCGAGCTGCTTCGCCGCGGCGTCGCGTTAGGCGGGCCTTGCACCAAAGGTCTTGCCCGGATCCGCCGGAGGTCGAGGTCGTCATCGAAATCCCCCGCGGCAGCTTCATCAAGCGCGGGTCCACCGGGCACGTGGACTTCGTGTCGCCCCTGCCGTGCCCGTTCAACTACGGCTCGGTGCCGCAGTGGATCGGCCTGGAGGGCGATCTGCTGGATGCAGTGGTGCTCGGCGCGCGGCTGCCGGCCGGCGCACGCACGCACGTGAGAGCCTGGGGTGCCGTGACCCTCACCGACCGCGGCATGAGCGACGACAAGCTGATCTGCAGCCGCGAGCCGCTGAGCGATGGACAGCGTCGCAGGGTGCTGCGCTTCTTTCACTTCTACGCGAAGTGCAAAGGCTTGCTGAACCTCCTGCGCCGCCGCCCGGGCCGCAACGCCTGCGAGGGGTGGTGCGACGCTGCATTCGCGATCGCGCGTGCCCGTCCGCGGGACGCTTCGTGGCGGGAGCCGCCGGTCCCGTTCTGACCGAGACTTCCCAAGCGCGGGCGAGTGAGGTTGTCGCCAAAAGGGGCGCATCCGACGCCGCCATTGCAGACTCCGTGCGGATGCGGCACAATGCGTTGCATCTGCAACGCAAGGAATCGAGATGAAGACCGCGACCTTCCCGTCCCTGCGCGTCGACCCCGAGCTTCGGGATGCGGCGGAGGAGGTCCTGCAGGAAGGCGAGAGCCTTTCGAGCTTCCTCGAGCAGTCGATACGAGAGAGCATCGAGCGACGGCAGGCCCAGCGCGAGTTCATCGCGCGCGGTCTGCGTTCCCGCGATGAGGCGCGCCGCACCGGCAGATACGTCAAGTCCGATGCGGTGATCGGGCGCCTCGAGAAGATGCTCGCTCGCGCCAAGGCCTCGGCCAAAGCCCGCAGGTGACTTATCAGGTCCGGTTCACCGCGCAGGCCGAGGCCGACCTAGTTCGACTCTACGAATTCATCCTGGCGAGGGACGAAAGCGACTGGGCCGTGGCGGAGCGGGCGCTTGAAGCGATCCGGAATGCCGTCAGGAGCCTGGAGCTTTCGCCGTTCAGCTACCGAAAGGCGACCCAGGGCGACCCTTTTCTGCGCGAGCTCGTGATCCCGTTTGGAGCCTCCGGGTATGTCGCATTGTTCGAGATCGACGACGACAAGACCGTCAGCATCCTGGCGGTCCGCCACCAGCGAGAAGACGACTACCATTGAACTGTGGCCGCCGGAGTCGCGCGCGACGGCAACCGCCCCTGATCCGTCGCGGGCCTAGCGCCCGGTAAACCGCGGCGATCGCCCCTCCCGGTGCGCCGCCGCGCCCTCGTCGATGTCGTGCGTCCATTCGAGCGCGTGACGCAGAGCGTCCGAGAGCTCGCGTGCGGCCTTGAATCCGGACTCGGTGCGCACGTTCACGATTCGCTTCGCGCCGCGAATCGCCAGTGGACCGCAGGCGGCGATCCGTTCCGCGAGCCTGCGGGCGGCGGGCATGAGCCGGTCCGTGGCGTGAGTCTCGAGCGTCAGGCCGACGCGCTCCATCTCGTCCGCGGCGAGCTCACGACCGGTACAGATGATCTCGAGCGCGCGCGCCCGGCCGACGACGCCCGGCAGTCGTACCGGCGCACCCGCGCCCGGGAAGCCGCCCCACTTCGCCTCCGGTAGCGCGAAGGTCGCGTGGGACGCCGCGATGCGGATGTCGCAGGCGAGGCTGAGCTCCGCCGCCGCCGGCGCGCGTCGTGCCGTTGAGGGCCGCGATGGTGATCTGGGGCAGCGCCTCGATGCGGTCGAAGACCGCGTTGCCGAGGCGCACGATGCCGAGGATCTCGTCCTTGGTGAGCGTCGCGCGCAGTTTCGGATTCAGCATGCCCGCGGAGAAGAAGGCGTCGCCCGCGCCGGTGACGATCACGGCCTGCGTCCGGGAATCGTTCGCGAGCCCGTCGGCGATCGCCCCGAGCCGCTCGAGCACCGCGGGCGTCATGCGGTTTTCGTCGTCGGGACGGTCGATGGTGATCGTCGCCACGCGATCCGCTACGGCGAAGCGCACTTCATCCGTGGAAGCCGTCATGTCCGTTCCTCCTGGTCCGTCCGTCAGGGCATTCTAGGCGCCGAGCGCCCACGCCCGGCCGGCGCTTCCCAAGCACGGCCGGGGGAGGTTATAAAGCCGCCTCGACCAGCTTCCCGCGCGGCGCCATGGCCATCCACCACCTGAAGCAGGCCTCGAAGACCCCCGAGTCCGAAACCGCGGCCGCGCGCACCGTTGCGGCAGAGATGCTGGCGGAGATCGAGCGGCGGGGTGAAGCCGCCGTGCGGGAGTACGCCGCCAAGCTGGACGGCTGGCACGGGGAGATCGTCGTGACCCCGGCAGAAATCGAGCGGCGCACGCGCGACATCCCGGACGGCGTCAAGCGGGACATCGAGTTCGCGACCGAGCAGGTGCGCCGGTTCGCGCTCGCGCAAGCCGCGTCGATGCGCGAGTTCTCGGTCGAGCTCGCGCCCGGCGTCGTCGCCGGCCAGCGGCTGATTCCGGTCAACGTCGCCGGCTGCTACGTGCCGACCGGCCGCTACGCGCACATCGCCTCGGCCTACATGAGCATCGCGACCGCGAAGGCCGCGGGCGTGCCCGACGGTGATCGCCTGCTCGACGCCCTACCGCGGCGAGGGCATCCATCCGCAGGTGCTCTACGCGATGAAGGTCGCCGGCGCCGACGTCGATCATGACGCTCGGCGGCGTGCAGGCGATCGCGGCGATGGCGTACGGTCTCTTCACCGGCAAGCCCGCGGACATCCTCGTCGGGCCGGGCAACAAGTTCGTCGCCGAAGCGAAGCGGATGCTGTTCGGGAGCGTCGGCATCGACGTCTTCGCCGGGCCGTCGGAGATCGCGGTCATCGCCGACGACTCCGCCGACCCGGCGATCGTCGCGTCCGATCTCGTCGGACAGGCCGAGCACGGGCACGAGTCGCCGGCGTGGCTCTTCACGACCTCGCGCGCGCTCGCCGAGCGCGTGATGGCGCTCGTGCCGGGGCTCGTCGACGCGCTGCCGCCCACCGCGCGCGACGCGGCCGGCGCCGCGTGGCGCGACTACGGCGAGGTCGTCCTCTGCGACACGCGCGAGGAGGTCGCGCAGGTCTCCGACCGCCACGCGCCGGAGCACCTCGAGGTGCACGCGCGCGACCTCGACTGGTGGCTCGGCCGGCTCACCTGCTACGGCTCGCTCTTCCTCGGCGAGGAGACGACGGTCGCGTTCGGCGACAAGACCTCGGGGCCGAACCACATCCTCCCGACCAAGGGCGCGGCGCGCTACTCCGGCGGCCTCTCGGTCCACAAGTTCATCAAGACCGTCACCTGGCAGCGCCTGACGCGCGATGCCAACCGCTCGATCGCGCAGGTCACCGCGCGGATCTCGCGCCTCGAGGGCATGGAGGCGCACGCCCGCACTGCCGACGACCGGCTCGCGAAGTACTTCCCCGGCGAGCCGTTCGAGCGCGGCGCGCCGGTCGAGCAGTAGATGGCGGCCGACCCGCTCTTTGATCTGACGGGGCGCGTCGCCCTCGTCACCGGCGCCAATTCCGGCATCGGCAAGACGATTGCGCTCGCGCTTGCCGGCGCCGGCGCGGCGGTGATCCTCGTCGCGCGGCGCGCGCCGGAGCTCGAGGCGGCGCAGCGCGAGATCGAAGCGGCCGGCGGGCGCGCGGCGACGCACGCGTGCGACCTGACCGACCGGGCGGCGCTCTTCGCCTGCGCGCGCGCCGCGGCGGGGCCCTTCGGCGCGCCGGACATCCTCGTTTCGGCGGCCGGCGTCAACATCCGCAAGCCGATGCTCGAGATCACCGAGAACGACTGGGACGCGACCCTGCGGCTCAACCTCGACGCGCCGTTCTTCCTGGCGCAGAAGCTCGCACCCGCCATGATCGCGAAGGGCTGGGGGCGCATCATCAACATCGCCTCGCTCCAGTCGGTCCGTGCGTTCGGCAACTCCGGCGCCTACGGCGCGTCGAAGGGCGGCGTGATGCAGCTCACGCGCGCGCAGGCCGAGGCCTGGTCGAAGCACGGCGTGACCGCGAACGCGATCGGGCCCGGCTTCTTCGCGACGCCGCTCACCGCGCCGGTGGCGAGCGACCCGGCGCGCTGGAAAGCGCTGGCCGAGCGCACCTTCATCGGCCGCAACGGCGAGCTCGGCGACCTGCGCGGCATCGCGCTCTTCCTCGCGAGCCGCGCCTCCGACTACGTCACCGGGCAGACGATCTTCGTCGACGGCGGCTTTTCGGCCGGGTGAGGCCATGAAAGCGCTGGTCTACACCAAGCCGAACGAGGTCACCTACCGCGACGAGCCCGACCCGCAGCCCGCGCCGGGCGAGGTGCTGATCCGCGTCGACGCGGTCGGCATCTGCGGCTCCGACATGCACGCCTACCACGGCCAGGATCCGCGCCGGAATCCGCCGCTGATCCTCGGCCACGAGCTCGCCGGCGAGATCCTCGACGGGCCGGGCAAGGGCGGCCGGGTGACGGTGAACCCGCTGATCACCTGCGGCCGCTGCGACTACTGCGTGCAGGGCCGCGACAACCTCTGCTCGAACCGCACGATGATCGGCATGACGCGGCCCGGCGGCTTCGCCGAGTACGTCACGACGGCCGCGGCGAGCGTGATCGAGCTGCCCGACGGGATGTCCGCGCGCGCGGCGGCGCTCACCGAGCCGGCGGCGACGGCGCTGCACGCGCTCAACGTGGCGATGCGCGCGGCTGCGCGGCCGGTGCCGGAGAGCGAGGTGCTCGTGATCGGCGCCGGTGCCGTCGGGCTGCTGACCGCGCTGCTCGCGCGGAGCTACGGCTGCCGCGAGGTCCGGCTCGCCGAGACGAACCCGCTGCGCCGCGCGTCGGCCGAACGGGCCGGGTTCACGGTGCTCGATCCCGCGCAGCGGCGGCGCGGCGCAGAACAGCATGGACCTCGTCATCGACGCGGTCGGCGCCGCCGCCACCCGCGATGCCGCGCTCGCGGCGGTGAAGCCGGGCGGCGTGATCGTGCACATCGGCCTCGCCGACTGGGCCTCGACGATCGACATGCGCAAGCTCACGCTCGCCGAGATCACGCTGATCGGCACCTACACCTACACGACCGCCGACCTGCGCGCGACCGTCCGCGCGCTGCACGAGGGCGCGTTCGGCGACCTCGCATGGGTCGAGGAGCGTCCGCTCGCGGACGGCGCGCGCGCCTTCCGCGATCTCCACGACGGCACCGCGGCCGCCGCGAAGATCCTGCTCCGCCCGCGATGAGCGAGATCGCGTTCGACGGCGTCACCAAGGTATTCCGGCGCGACGGCAAGGATTTCCTCACGCTCGACGCCGTGAGCTTCGGGGTCCGCGAGCGCGAGTTCGTCACCATCGTCGGGCCGTCCGGTTGCGGCAAGACGACCTGCCTGCGCATGGCGGCCGGGCTCGAGTTCCCGACCTCCGGCGCGGTCAAGGTCGGCGGACGCGATGTGACCGCGCCGGGCCCGGACCGCGCCGTGGTATTCCAGCAGTTCGCGCTGTTTCCGTGGAAGACGGTGACCGAGAACATCGAGTTCGGGCTGCGCGCCAAAGGCATGCCGGCCGAAGAGCGCGCGCCGCGCGTCGCCCGCCACATCGCGCTGATGGGACTGCAGGGCTACGAGTCGGCGTTCCCGCACCAGCTCTCGGGCGGCATGCAGCAGCGCGTGGCGATCGCGCGGAGCTACGTGCTCGACCCCGACGTGCTGCTCATGGACGAGCCGTTCGGCGCCCTCGACGCGCAGACGCGGACGGTGATGCAGGAGGAGCTGATCAAGCTCTCGCGGGTCAACCCGCGCACGGTGCTGTTCATCACGCACGCCGTGGACGAGGCGGTCTACCTCGCCGACCGCGTGGTGGTGATGACCCGCCGGCCCGGGCGGATCGGTGAGATCATCGACGTCGCCGCCGTGCGGCGCGCCGAGGGCTGGGACAAGTACGAGCGGATCGAGGACGTGATGGACCAGGAATCGTTCGTGCACCTGCGCACCCGGATCTGGCGCCTGCTGCGCGAGCAGCAGGCGCCGAACGACCACTGAAGTCGAAAGAGGAGGAGAGCCGTGATCGCCATCAGCAACGTGTTCCGCAGACTCGCACTCGGCGCCGCGCTCGCGGCCGCCGCCGGCGCCCACGCGCAGGCCCCGGCCGAGATCAAGGTGAGCTACCAGCCGGCGCTGTACTGGTCGCTGCCGTTCTACGTCGCGAGCGAGAAAGGCTGGTGGGGCGAGGTCGGCCTGAAGCCGGTCTTCAGCACTTTCCCGGCCGGCGTGCCGCAGATCGCCGCGTCGGCGTCGAAGTCGTGGGATGTCGGCGGCACCGGATCGGTGCCGGCGGTGCTCGGTGCCGCGCGCTACAACCTGCTCACGATCGGGCTCACCAACGACGAATCGGTGGGCAATGCGCTGATGGCGAGCGGCGCGAAAGCGGACGGCTTCGTGAAGAACCCGCAGTCGATCAAGGGCCAGACGATCGTGCTGACGGCCAACTCGACCGGCGACTTCGCCGTGCAGTCGTGCCTCGCGAAGTGGGGCCTGAAGAAGGCCGACGTGACCATCAAGAGCATGGGGCAGGCCGAGGTCATCTCCGCGATGTCGTCCAACAACGCCGATCTCGGCGGGCTCTGGGCGCCGAACATCTACACGCTCGAGGAGAAGGCGGGCGCGCGGGTGATCTGCTCCGGCAAGGACGCGGGCGCCATCGTCCCGGGGGCGCTCGTCGTGCGCGCGGAGTATGCGAAGGAGCAGCCGCAGAACGTCGCGCGGTTCCTCGCGGTCTATCTCCGCACCTGGCGCTGGATGAACGCGCACCAGCCGGAGGCGATCGCGATGATGAAGAAGTTCTACGAGGTCGGCGGCGTGACGATCTCCGAGGCCTCGATGAAGAAGGAGTTCGACACGCGTCCGGTCTACGACCTCGCCGGGCAGCTGAAGATCATGAGCCGCGCCGGCGGGCCGTCCGACGTCGACAAATGGCTCACCCAGATCGCGGAGTTCATGAAGTCGACCGGCACGCTCGCCGATCCGCCGGCGACGTCGCGGTTCGTGACCGACGAGTTCATGAAGATGGTCGAAGCCGATCCGAAGCTGAAGGCGTTCGCGAACAACCCGAACTGAGCATCCGCCGGTGCGGGACGGCCTGACCGCCGGGTTCCGGCTCGCGGTCGGCGCGGCGACGCTCGCCGCGCTGGCCGCGCTGTGGTTTCTCGCCACGACGGCGACGCAGGCGATCCCCGGCGCCTACTTCCCGACGCCCGCCGAAGTGGGGCAGGCGGCGCGCCAGATCACCTTCCAGGGCTACGCCGACGGCAAGCTCTGGCAGCACTTCCTGCACAGCTCGTGGCTCGTGCTGCTCGGCTTTGCCGCCGCGGTGTCGATCGGCGTCCCGCTCGGGATGCTGATGGGGTGGAGCCGCCGGGCCGAGGCGCTGATCAATCCCACGTTCCTGCTGGTGCGACCGATCCCGCCGCTCGCCTGGATCCCGCTCGCGATCGTGTGGCTCGGCCTCGGCGACGCGGCCAAGGTACTGGTGATCTGGTTCGCGGCGTTCGTGCCGGCGGTGATCAACAGCTACGCCGGCGTGCGGTCGATCGAGCCGCATCTCATCGAGGCGGCGCGCACGCTCGGCGTGACGCGATGGATGCTCGCGCGCGAGGTACTGGTCCCGGGGGCGTTGCCGCTGGTCTTCACGGGCTTGCGGCTTTCGCTCCAGGCGTGCTGGACCACGCTCGTGGCGGGGGAGCTCATCGGCGCGATCGTCGGGCTCGGGCACGTGCTCTACCAGGCGGGCCTCGATCTCTTCCCGGCGATGATCCTGGTGGGGATGGTGTCGGTCGCGGTCGCCGGCGGGCTCATGACCGCGGCACTCGGGTGGCTCGAGGCGCGGGCGATGCCCTGGCGCGCGTCCTGAGGCGGGGATGGGCGCGGCGCTCTCGCGACGGGAATTCATCGCGCTGACCGCGGCGGGGTTCGCGGGCTTCTTCGGCCTGTGGGCGCTCGTCGCGGCGAGCGGGCTCGTGCAGGAGCTGTTCCTGCCCACGCCCGCCGCCGTGGCGCGCAAGTTCGTGGAGCTGACGCAGCAGCCCTTCGTCGGCTACACGCTGCAGCAGCATCTCGCCTCGTCGTTCGGACGCTTCGCGATGGGGTTCGCGCTGGCGGTGGCGATCGGCGTCCCGCTCGGCCTCGCGATGGGCTGGTTCCGCTGGCTCGACGGCGTCGTGTCGCCGCTCTTCGACGCGCTGCGGTTCGTCGCACCGATCGCCTGGGTGCCGTTCGCGGCGCTGTGGTTCGGCACCGGCATCGGCGGCCCGGTGCTCGTGATCTTCGCCGGCGCCTTCCCGCCGTGCGTGATCAACGCCTATCGCGGCGCGAAGTACGTCGACCGCCGGCTCGTCGAGGCGGCGCAGACGCTCGGCGCGAGCAACTGGCTGATCCTCAGCGAGGTGCTGCTGCCGGCCTCGGTGCCGTCGATCGTCGCCGGCGTGCGCGTGAGCGCGGGGCTCGGGTGGCAATCGCTCATCGGGGCGGAGCTGATCGTCGCGTCGAGCGGCATCGGCTACCTGATCGTGAAGGGGCAGAGCAACATCAGCACCGCGATCGTGATGTCGGGAATGATCGCGATCGGCATCGTCGGCTTCGCCATCGACGCGGCGCTACGGCGGCTCGAGGCCTGGATTCATCGCCGCCGCGGGCACGGCTAGCGCGCGATCGTCTCGCCTTCCCGCCAATACGCTACCGCGCCTCCGCCAGCCGTTGCGCGGCCAGGCCACGGGTAGCCGGCGCGTCGCCGTCGCCGCCGAGCGCGCGCCATTCGGCCCCGGACACCGGTGCGTCCGGCCGGAACAGGAGGTCGCCGCCGGCCTCGACCTGCCCGCGCATGTACAGGAGCTGGCTCCCCGCGAAGGCGGGGTGAGCGACGCCGACGTCGACGAGCCAGGCGAGCGGTACGCCCTCGCGCGCGAGGCCGCGCTGGAACCGCTCGAGCAGGGCGGGGCGCCCGCGCACGACCGCGGGCGGGACGCGCTCGTCGAGCGCGAACGCGGCGAGCGCGCCGGCCGCCTCGCCGACGTTCCACTCGATCGGATGCAGGCGGTAGCAGCCGTTGGTGATGTGGGTCGTGCCGAGGTTCTTGCCGCCCGCGAGCAGGTTGGCGATCCGCACCGGCACGAGCGCGCCCAGCGGGATCTGGAACGGCTTCGTCCGGCAGCTCGCACCCACGTCCTCCGGGCCGGAGCGATGGATGTCGATCGGGTACCAGCCGACGCCGACCGAGTCCGGAAAGTGCGCGGCGCGCGGGCCTTCCTGATGACGCGCGGACACCTCCTGCTCGACGACGGTCTTCACCGCCGCGATGCGGCGCGATTCGCGGATGTAGGGATGCTTCGAAAGTCCGTCCGCCGTGCCCATGACGTCGGGACGGAGCAGGATCTCCGGGGCGCCGCACCGCGCCCCGGTGGCCGGGGCCTCGGTCTGCAGCCAGTGCAGGAATCCGAGGCTCACGCGCTTCGCGTCCTGGAGCGCGCGGGCCGCGTCGAGCGGCGCGCAGTCGAGGATGCTCCGGTCGCGGTAGTCGTTGCCCGGCCAGTTGAACAGCGTGAGGTCGTGATCGATCACGCCGGGGAAGCGGTTCCGGTCGAGCAGGCGGCGGTAGGTCCACAGCCCGCCCTTGGTACCCGGCATCCGGTCGTAGAGGCGGTACTCGAGCCAGCCGCTTTCCTCGCCGTAGATCTCGCCGCCGTGGACTTCGATCCGGAGGCTGTAGGGCTGCGCCGCGCGGTAGTGCTCGTACTTCTCCGGGCGCGGGATGGCGTGATGCTCGCCCTCGCCGCGGCGCTCGCAGGCGAACGTGTAGGTGAAGCTCTGCACGCAGTGCGGCTTCGGCTCGGCGGGCTGCGCCTGCGGCTCGCCGGTCTGGGCGACCGTCTCCGCGCCGACGACGTGCTCGGCGCCGGCGAGCGGCAGGAGGTCGCCGAGCTCGGTGGCGTCGATGACGAGCTCCGGCCGGAACCGGACCAGGCGTCCGTCGTCGAGCCCCTGCGCGGTGACGGCGGTGATGCGATCGCCTTCGGTCGTCACCGCGACCGTCTTCGTCCGCCGGTGAATCGCCAGGCGGCCGGTGGCCACGTGCGGGGCCAGCATCTGCTCGATCGCCGTGACGGCGACGCCCGGCTCGAACGCGAGCCGCGTGACCCAGCACCCGCCCGGATTGAACTCGGCGTCGCTCGCGCCCGCGCGGCGACGATAGTGATCGCGGACGAGCTCGCGGAACCGGTAATAGCTCGCGGTCCCGCCGAACGCCTCGATGTGCTCGTGCTCGTCGAGCGCCGAGACGCCCTGCGCGGTCATCTGCCCGCCGAGCCAGTCGGTTTCCTCGAGCAGCGCGACCGTGCGGCCGCGCCGCGCCGCGGCGAGCGCGGCGGCGACGCCGCCGGTGCCGCCGCCGGCGACGAGGATCTCGCAGGGCTCGTCGCGCGCCGCTGCCAGCGGACCGACCGGCAGCACGGCACGCGCCGGATCGCCGCTCGCCGGCACCCGCATGACGTCGACGATCGCCGCGAGCGAGCGTTCCATCCCGCCCTCACCGCGCCATGGTGCCCGGCAGCCAGAGGGCGATCTGCGGAAAGGCGATCACCAGGCCGAGCGCGATCACCTGCAGGCCGAGATACGGCCAGATCGAGCCGAAGATGTCGCCGAGCGTGATGCCGGGCGGCGTGACGCCCTTCAGGTAGAACGCCGCCGGGCCGAACGGCGGCGAGATGTAGGAGATCTGCATGTTCATGCAGAACAGGACGCCCAGCCACACCGGGTCGAACCCGAGCTTGAGCGCGACCGGAACGAAGATCGGCGCCGTGAGCAGCAGGATGCCGATCCAGTCGATGAAGCAGCCGAGGATGATCCAGATGATCTGGATCAGGATCACGACGCCGAGGGGGCCGACGGGCAGCGCGGTCATCGCGTCCTGGATCAGCTTGGTGCCGCCGGCGAGCGTGTACACGCCGATCAGCGCCGACGAGCCGAAGAAGAGCCAGTAGAGCATCACCGTGACCTTGGCCGTGTCCTCGGCGGCGCCGCGCAGCTTGTCCCAGCTCAGCCGGCCGTTCCACCACATCGCCACGATCGCGCCGAGCACGCCCACGCCGGCGGCCTCGGTCGGCGTCGCCCACCCGAGGTAGAGCGACCCCAGCACGCTGAAGGCGACGAACCCCGGCAGGATGAGCTCGCGCAGCAACGCCACCTTCTCGCGCAGGGAGATCGCGAGCTCGGCCTCGCTCGCCGGCGGCGCGAAATCGGGGCGCTGCCAGCAGCGGATCACGATGTACGCGATGTACATCGCCGCGAGCATGAGGCCGGGCACGATGCCGGCGACGTAGAGCTGGCCGATCGAGACGCCGGCGGTGAGGCCGTACATGATGAACACGACGCTCGGCGGAATGAGCGTCGCCAGCCCGCCGCCCGCGCAGATGCAGCCGAGCGCGAGCTCCTTCTTGTAGCCGCGCGCGAGCATCGCGGGCAGCGCGACCACCCCCATCGTCACGATCTCGGCGCCGATGACGCCCACCATCGCGGCCATGATCGCGCACGAGATGATCACTGCCACCGCCAGCCCGCCGCGCATCCGTCCGGCCCAGACGTGCGCGGCGCGGAAGATCGCCTCGGCGATCCCGGCGCGCTCGAGCACGCACGCCATGAAGATGAAGAGCGGCACCGAGACGAGCACGTAGTTGCTCATCAGGGTGAACACGCGGCTCACGATCAGCGTGAGGCCGGGCCAGCCGAAGAGCGCGTAGGCGAACACCACCGCCACCGCGCCGGTGGCGAAGGCGAGCGGCAGCCCGGCGAGCAGCAGGGCGGCGAACACCGCCACGTACAGCAGGCTGAGCAGCTCGATGCTCAAGCCGTGCGGCTCTCGCGCCGCGCGACGCCGAGGTCGCGCAGGAGGTTGGCGATGCCTTGCAGGAGGAGCAGCGCGCCGGCGATCGGGATCGCGAACTTGACCGGCCAGATCGGCGGGTTCCACGGCGTCCCGGTGCCCTCGCTCTGCGTGAACGAGGTCCAGCCCATCGTGGTTCCGACCCACACGAGGCCGCCGACGTAGATCAGGAAGAAGACGAACGTGACGACGTCGAGCCGCGCCCGCGTCCGCGGCGACAGCCGGTCGTAGACGAGGTCGATGCGGACGTGGCGGCGGTACAGGAGCGCGTAGCCGCCGCCGATCAGGTACGCGACCGCGGAGACGTAGACCGTCGTCTCATTGCTCCACAGCGTGGGCTGGCCGAACGCGGTGCGCGCGACGACCTCGTAGAGGACCGCGAACGTGACGACGAAGATGGCGAGCGCCCAGAAGCGCCCCATCCAGAAGTTGAGCCGGTCGACCGCGTCGCAGAAGCGATCGGCGAGCGGCGCCCCCGCCGGGGGGAGGTCGCTCCGCCCCCCGGCCGCGCGCTCCGCGCCGGTCAAGCAACGACCCCGAGGTCCTTCAGCCAGGCGAGCTGCGAGTCGTACGCCTGCTTGGCGAGCGGCGTCTTCTTCGACCACTCCTCCCACGTCTGCCGCGCGAGGCCGCGGATCTTCACCATCTCCGCGTCCGACCACGCCGCCGGGACGACGCCCTTCGCCGCCAGCTCCTTCTGCACGCGCAGGTCGTCGACGGCGACGCGCTGGACCTGGTCCCAGGTCCACTCGCGCACCGCGGTGGCGAGGAACGCCTGGAGGTCGGGGGGCAGCTTCTTCCAGGCGTCCATGTTCACCGTGAACTCCTGGATCGGCATCGAGTGGTACAGCTTGGTCGGGAACTTCGCGATGTCGTGGAAGCCCATGCGCTGGTTCATCGAGAGGGTCGCCCAGTCGGCGGCGTCGACCACGCCCTTGTCGAGCGCCGAGTACACCTCGCCGCCGGGCAGCACGACGATCGACGCCCCGAGCTTGGTCAGGATCTCGGCGGTCATGCCCTGCGGCGAGCGGAACTTGACGCCCTTGAAGTCCTCCATCCGCGCGATCTGCTTCTTCGACACGATCGACTCGACGCCCCACCAGCTCACGCCGACCGGGTAGACGTTGTACTTCGCGTACGCCTGGCGGAGCATCTGCAGCCCGCCGCGGTGGTAGAACCACGCCTCGGCCTGCCACGGGTGCTGGTAGCCGAACACGAAGTCGCTGATGACCGCGAGCCCGGCGTCCTTGCCGGTCCAGTAGCCCGGCCACGAGGCCTGGGCCTGCAGGACGCCGGCCGTGACCGCGTCCAGGGTCTCGAAGACTCCGGTGACCGCGCCCGCGGCGAACGGCTGGATCACCAGCCGGCCGTTCGACCCGGCCTTCACCCGCTCGCAGAAGTCCTCGAAGCACCGCTGGGTCAGCTCGGCCGAGCTCCACAGCGTCTGGCAGCGCCAGGTGGTGACCTGCTGCGATCGCACGATCGCCGGCGCGCCGGCGATCGCGCCGCCCAGAGCCGCCGTCGTCAGGAATTTTCTTCTGGATGCGGTCATGTCCCTCCCTCCCTTTTGCGATTGAGACGAGTGCCGGCCGGAACGTTGCACCCGGACCCTGGCGCCGTCAAGCCCGGTGTCGTGCTGCATCGCCGGATTGTGAGCCGGCATCGCGCCCGATATCATGCGGCGGACCCGGTTTGCGGGAGACGGAACGATGCCGAAGCTGCTCTCCGAACGACGCGATCGCCAGCCTACAAGCGCGACGGCTACTACTCCCCGGTGCGCGTCATGTCCGCGGCGGACGCGCGGCACTACCGCGTGGCGCTCGAAGCGCACGAGGCCGTCAAGGGCGAGCCGCTGCAGGGCAACTGGCGCCACAAGACGCATCTGCTCTTCACCTGGGCTGACGAGCTGGTCCACCACCCGAAGATCATCGACGCGGTCGAGGACGTGATCGGGCCCGACATCCTCTGCTGGACCACCAATTTCTTCATCAAGGAAGCGGTCAACCCCGGCTTCATCTCCTGGCATCAGGACTCCACCTACTGGGGGCTCGAGCCGCACGACGTCATCACCGCGTGGGTCGCGTTCACGCGCAGCGACCTCGTCAGCGGCTGCATGAAGGTGATTCCCGGGACCCATGTGGGCGACCAGCTCGCCCACGTCGACACCTTCCACAAGCACAACCTGCTCTCGCGCGGCCAGGAGATCGCGGTCGACGTCGACCAGTCGAAGGCGGTGCCGATCCTGCTCGAGCCGGGCGAGATGTCGCTGCATCACATCAAGCTCGTGCACGGCTCCGAGCCGAACCGCGCGAACGACCGGCGCATCGGCTTCGCGATCCGCTACATCCCGACTTACGTGAAGCAGCTGAAGGTGCGCGACTCGGCGACGCTCGTGCGCGGCGTGGACCGCTACGGCCACTTCGACCATGAGCCGCGGCCGAAGGGCGATCTCGACGACGGCGCGCTCGCCGCGCACGCCGACGCGGTGGGACGCCAGGTCAAGGCGCTCTACCAGGGCACCGACAAGACCGCGTTCCGGGCCTGACGCGGGCGGAGAGAGGCGATGGCGGAGGAGCGCAAGAAGCTCACCGTCCCCGACCTCGCCCTGAAGAAGCAGGCGGGCGAGAAGGTGGTGATGGCGTCGATCCCGGACTACCCGTCGGCGGTGTGGGCCGAGCGCGCGGGCATCGACATCGCCGCGGTCGGCGACAGCCTCGGCATGGTGAGCTACGGCTTCCCCAACACGCTGCCGGTCACCATCGACATGATGATCGCGCACGCGCAGGCGGTGCGCCGCGGCGCGCCGAACTGCCTGATCATGGTGTCGATGACCTACGGCAGCTACGCCACGCCGGAGCTCGGCGTCACGAACGCGCTGCGCCTCATGAAGGAGGGCGGCGCCGACGTCGTGAAGATGCAGGGCGGCAAGGAGAAGGCGCCGGTGATCAAGGCAATCGCCGACGCCGGCGTGCCGGTCATGAGCCACGTCGGCATGTGCCCGCACTTCGTGCACCAGTACGGCGGCTTCAAGCTGCAGGGCCGCACCGCGGACGAGGCGATGCGCATCGTCGAGGACGGCATGGCGATCGAGGCCGCCGGTGCGGTCGGCTTCGAGATCGAGGCGGTGCCGGCGCCCGTCGCCAAGGCCGTCGACGACGCGGTGAAGATCTTCACCTTCGCGATCGGCGCCGGGCCGGCGAGTTGCGGCCAGCTCCTGCTCGCGTTCGACCTCCTCGGCGTGTTCGACCAGTTCAAGCCGAAGTTCACCAAGCGCTACGCGCAGATCTCCGACGTCGCGGTCGACGCGCTCAGGCGCTACGCGGCCGAGGTGCGCGAAGGCAAGTTCCCCGATGCCGAGCACTCCTACGGCATGAAGCCGGAAGAGCAGGAACGGCTCGCGCAGCTCCTCGCCCGGCGCAAGTGAAGATCACCGCCGCGGTCATGCCCGAACGCTCGGGCCGCTGGTCGCTCGAGCAGCTCGAGCTCGCCGAGCCCGCGGCCCGGGAGGTCGTCGTCCGCGTCGTCGCGAGCGGGATCTGCCAGACCGACGTGCACGCGCGCGACGGCTTCTTCCCGCTGCCGTGGCCGGCGGTCTACGGACACGAGGGTGCGGGCGTCGTCGAGCGCATCGGATCGGCGGTGACGGCGGTCGCCCCGGGCGACCACGTGATCATGGCGAACCCGTCCTGCGGGGAATGCGCGAACTGCCGCGAGGGCTACGAGGCCTATTGCGCGCGCAACCGGCAGATCAAGGTGTCCGGGATCCGCCTCGACGGTTCGGTCGCGCTGCGCCGGGGCGAGACGCCGGTGTACGGCTCCTTCTTCCAGCAGTCGTCGTTCTCCACGCTATCGCTCGCCACCGAGCGCAATGTCATCAAGGTCCCGCGCGACGCACCCCTCGACGTGCTCGCCGCCTTTCCCTGCGGCGTGAACACCGGCGCGGGCGCGGTGATGAACGTGCTCCGGCCGCGGGCCGGCGATTCGATCGCGGTCTTCGGCGCCGGCACCGTCGGCCTCGCCGGCCTGATGGCCGCGAAGCTCGCCGGCTGCGACCCGATCATCGCCGTGGACGTCTTCGACAACCGCCTCGCGCTCGCGCGCGAGCTCGGTGCGACGCACGTCGTCAAGGCGGGCGAGGCGGACGTGGCCGCCGAGGTGCGCCGCATCGCAGGTGGGAGCGGGGCCAGGTTCAGCCTGGAGGCGGCGGGCATGCCGGCGGCGCTGCGCGCGGCGGTCGACGCCCTGGCGCCGCGCGGGACCTGCTGCCTCGTCGGTAGCGCGGCCGGCGGAGTCGAGGCTGCGCTGGAGATGCGAACGCTCCAGCAGGGACGGATCGTGCGCGGCTGCATCCAGGGCGAGAGCGTGGTGCAGGACTTCCTGCCGCGGCTCGTCGAGCTGTACCGCGCGGGGCAACTGCCCGTCGATCGCCTGGTGCGGCACTACGAGTTCGCCGCGATCAACGAAGCGGTCGCCGACATGCTCGCCGGCGCGACGATCAAGGCGGTGCTCAGAATCGGTCGCGCGTGAGCGTCAGCGCGCCTTCGCGCGCAACACCTGTCCCGCCTTGCGCAGGTCCTTCGGCTTGACCCAGAGGATGGCGCCCCACCGCCCTTTTCCCGCAGAGAGGCCGTCGACCGCGGTCACGTTGACCCGGGCGTCGGCGAGCCGCTTCAGATTGTCGGCGAGCGCCCCGGGCCGGTCGTCGCCCTGAATCAGGAAGCCGGTCTTCTCGGGGTTGAACTTGAGCCCCGCTTTCCGGGCGGCGGCCTTGAACCGTCGCGTGTCGTCGGGCACGACGTCGATCTGGGCGCGGCGCCCTCGGGGGAACCCGGTGCATGCCAGCAGGTTGACGCCTGCGCTCACCAGCGTCGACAGCACCCGGAACGTCTGTCCCGGCGTGTTGGGAACCTCGGTCGAAAAGTAGTCCACCTTCCGGATCGTGTCGGCCATGGCGCCCCCTGGTTGTCGGTTCCGTGCGGTCATTCTATCGCCCGCCGCCGGGCGCTCGTCCTCCCAGTAGAATCCCCGGCCATGTCCAGCATCCGCTCTACGCGCCGCACGCGCCTGCCGGCATGACCGGCCCGCTCGCCGTACGCGTGCTCATCTGGCGCGCCCAGTTCTGGTCGTTCTTCAAGCGCTACCGGCGCGCGATCGACGAGTACCGCGCGGCGCTTGCGCTCGACCCCAGGCGCGTCGACGCCTGGCGGTGCATCGGGTTCCTGTATGCGCAGGAGCAGGAGCCCTCCCGCGCGATCGAGGCGCTCGCCGAGGCGGTGCGGCTCGCGCCCGACGACGCCGACACGCGCTTCAACCTCGGGTTCCTCTACCACGAGCGCGGCGACCTCGACCGCGCCGTCACCGAATTCAAGGAAGCGATCCGGCTCAAGCCGGTGCTCGACCGCGCCTGGTACGGGCTCGGCGTCATCTATCTCCGCCGCGGCGAGCTCGGACCCGCGATCGAGCACCTGCAGGAAGCGGCGAAGCAGCAGTACTTCAACCCGCACGCCGGGCACGAGCTCGCGATCGCCTATCACCGCGCCGGCGAGCGGGAGAAGGCGGTCGCCGAGCAGAAGCGGGTCGAGAGTTTCGACCCCAAGATTGGCGCGCAGACCGCCCACGACATCGGGCTGCGCTGACCCCGGCGTCAGCGGCGACCGCCGGCCGACAGCGCCGGCGAGGCGACCGGCCCGAAAAGCGAGCACAACTGCACGTTGCCGGCGGCTGGCGGCACCTGGCATCGACCTTGCATGGCTCATCCGACGAGCCCGCGCCAAGCCGCCCATGGAAGCCATCATCCGCACCGCCTTTCAGCCGATCATGAGCGACCGGGGGAACGTCGTCGCCTACGAGGCGCTGCTGCGCTTCCGCGAGGGGCTCGACAAGCCCGAATCGCGGGAAACGATGATCCGGCGCTGGGAGGATTGCGGTTACATCGGCACGGTCGACGTGTCGGTGCTCAAGCAGGCGATCGCCGCCCTCGACCTCTTGCATCCCTCGCTCATGGTGAGCGTGAACGTCTCGATGGTCACGCTCAACACCGACCGCGCGCGGTACCTGCGTCACCTCGACGACCTCGGCGACAAGACGAAGAGGCTGATCGTCGAGGTCACGAACACCGCCTCGCAGAGCGACCCGAGAGTGCTGCTGCAGTTCGCGCGCGAGTGCGCGGAGCGCAACATCCGTCTCGCGCTCGACGATTTCGTCCCCGACCGGCCGAAGTCGATGGCGACCGTGCTGTCGCTCGTGCGGCCGAAGCTGATCAAGCTCGACCGCAAGGCCGTGTCGGCCGCGTTCCAGAGCATGATGGACACCGACATCCGCGAACTGGTCGAGGCGGCGGCCGCGGTCAAGTCGCGCGTCGTGGCGCAGGGCATCGACAGCCAGGAGAAGCTCGACTGGGCGTTCGGGCTCGGCGTGCGCTACTTCCAGGGCTTCCTCGTCGGGCACCCGCGCCAGTTCCCGCTGCTCGACACCAAGGCGTCGTTCCGGGACGTCGAGAACTCGGTGTTGCCCGAAGAGATCGCCGCCTAGGGCGTCCGCCGGCGCCTCCGGGAGCCGCAGCAACGCCATCAGGCGGGACGGTGCTTCCCCGCCCGGACGGGCGCGGAGACGGCCGCCTTGCACGGTA
>CAVXND010000018.1:0-74528 GCA_963762785.1 uncultured beta proteobacterium | reverse complement strand
ACGACCGGGTGCAGGCGTTCGACGACCGCGCCGCGCACGCGATGTCGGGACTCCTCCTCGCGATCTCGTTCGTCGCGATCGCGCTGGTCTACTGGCTCGACCGCGTGCGGCGCCGCCATGGCTGAGCCCGCGCTCTCGGTCGAGCTCGCGCAGGGCGCGCCGATCCCGCTCGACGCGCGGTTCGAGTGCGGCGAGGGCGAGCTCCTCGCGCTCGTCGGGCCGTCGGGCAGCGGCAAGACCACCATCCTGCGCGCGATCGCGGGCCTGATCCGCCCCGCGGCGGGGAGCGTGCGCGCGAACGGCGCCGCGTGGTTCGACGAGCGCACGTTCGTGCCGCCGCAGGCGCGGCGGGTCGGCCTCGTGTTCCAGCACTACGCGCTGTTCCCGCATCTCACCGCGACCGGCAACGTCCAGGCGGCGCTCCCGCCGACGCTCCCGCGCGAGATGCGCTCGTCGATTGCCGGCGAGCTGCTCGAGTTCGTGCGCCTCGCGGGGCTCGAGGACCGTCTGCCGCGCCAGCTCTCCGGCGGCCAGCAGCAGCGCGTCGCGCTCGCGCGCGCGCTCGCGCGCGACCCGCAGGTGCTGCTGCTCGACGAGCCGTTCTCGGCGGTGGACCAGGTCACGCGCCGCCGCCTGCAGCGCGAGCTCGCGCAGATGCGCCAGCGCCTGAAGATCCCGATCGTGCTCGTCACGCACGACCTCGAGGAGGCGGCGACGCTCGCCGACCGCATGGTGGTGCTCCACCACGGCCGGACCCTGCAGTCGGGTCCGCCGTTCGACGTGCTGGCGCGGCCGCAGTCGGTCGAGATCGCGCGGCTCGTCGACTACCGCAATCTCTTCACCGGGCGGGTCGTCGCGCACGAGGCGGGCTGCACCCGGCTCGCGTGGCTCGATCGCGTGCTCGAGGCGCCGCTCGCGGCAGGCTTCGCGGCGGGGAGCGAGGTCAGCTGGGGGATCCTGCCCGCGCACTGCATCCTGCACCGGCGCGACCGGCCGTCGCGCGGCGAGCACGAGAATCCGGTCGCGGGCGTGATCGGCGAGTTCCTCCCGTTCGGCGAGAACGCCGCCGTCACGCTGCACGTGGGCGGCCGCCAGGACGTCGAGCTGCATTTCTCGGTCCCGACGCACGTGGCGGCCCGCAACGGCCTGAGCGCGGGCGTGGAGGCGGGGGTGTCGCTCCTCAAGGAGGGGATCCACCTGATGCCCCACGATCGCGTTGACCCTGCCGCGCGCCCGCCGCTAGAATGTTGAGCGTTTTGATCAAGTATTCGAGGAAGGCACATGGACGCCCAAAGCACGATCAAGCAGCAGGTCACCGGCAACCCGGTGGTGCTCTACATGAAGGGCACGCCGCAGTTTCCGCAGTGCGGCTTCTCCGCGACTCGCGGTGCAGATGCTGAACGCCTGTGGCGTGAAGGACTTCTTCAGCGTGAACGTGCTGGAGGAGCCGGAGATCCGCCAGGGGATCAAGGAGTACGCGAACTGGCCGACGATCCCGCAGCTCTACGTCAACGGCGAGTTCGTCGGCGGCTCCGACATCCTGCGCGAGATGTACCAGTCGGGCGAGCTGCAGAAGCTGCTCGCGGCGAAGCAGACGGCGTAAGACGCGTCGCCAACATGGCCCGCACGAGACGGCTCGTGCGGGCTTTGCATTTCTAGAGCGGGAAGATCAGGCACGTCTCCGTGCCGTGCGCGTAGAGCTTCCCGCTCGCATCCACCAGCCGTCCCCTCCGACGTCGCGATCGTCCGCCCCGCGTTGATCACCTTGCCCTCGGCCCGCAACGGGCCGGTGTCCGGCATGATCGGCCGGACGAGGTTCAGCTTGAATTCCACCGTCGTGTAGCCCTGGCCGGCCGGCACCGTCGTGTGCACCGCGCACGCCATGCACGAGTCGAGCAGCGTCGCCGATCCAGCCGCCGTGGATCGAGCCGATCGGGTTGAGGTAGGCGGGCTTCGGCGTGCCCTGGAACACCGCGCGCCCGCGCTCGACCTCGATCAGGTAGAAGTTGAGGGTGTCGGCGATCGGCGGGCGCGGCATCCGTCCTTCGACGATGCCCCGGAGGAAGTCGAGCCCGGACTGCGCACGCAGCGTCTCGATCGGGCTCACGCCCGGCCCGGTGAAGCGCGCGAGCGCCGCCGTCATCTCGGATTCCCAGTCGCTTCGCCGCCATCGCCGCCTCTCTCGGGATCGAAGGGGCGAAGGTTGCCAGAGTTCTGGTCCGTGGGCGGTCGTGACGGAGTAAGGTCGAAGTTGCAGAGTCGAGGCCCGCGGCGCTCGTCGGTGCGGGGCTAAGCATAGGGGCGACGTCCGGTCGCGGCCATGAGCTCGACCCGCTTGACGGTTTGGGCGCAACGGCTGCTCGACTTCTCATGGTGGACCGACGTGCGCCGGGTGTCTGGGCCTCATCTCGGCGCACGGCAAGGGAACTGCGAAGCGCGACCTCTCGAAGTTCATCGATGGATGGCGATGCCGCTGCCGCTGCTCGACCGAGACCTCAGGCCGGCGAATCCGCTGGGCGCCTACAGGAGTCGGAAATGGATCCGAAGGAGCACGATCGGCCCGTGGTACGACGGCGCCGCTTCGACGCCGCTCGGTTCTGCGCCGAGACCGTCCCCGACCGCGCCAGTGCGGCGCGGTCGATGACGAGCACCCGGTGACTATCCGGACGGCAAGGCAGGGTAGCAGGTCCTGACCGTCGAGTTCACCGTGGCAGGCGTTCCCTGCATCGGCCTCGACGGCGGGCCGCAGTTCAAGCACAACGTGGGCGTTCTGCATTCCAGATCGCGGCCGACGAGCAGGCCGAAACCGATCGCTTGTGCGAGCGCGTTGTAGGAAACGGTGGCCGGAAAGCGCGTCCGGGTGGTGTAACGACAAGTGGGGCCTGAACTGGCAGATCACGCCACGCGCCCTCATCGACGCGATCTCCGACCCTGATCGCGCGGCGGCCAAGCGTGCGTTTGAAGCGATGATGAAGATGAGAAAAATCGACATCGCCGCGATCGAGGCGGCGCGGCGGGGCTGAAAAGCGAGGTGGTCAGCGGCGATCAGACATCGGCGCAAGGAAATTGCGCGACTATTCTCCGTCGAAGAAGCTCTTGGCTGACAAGGGTGTGAACGTTAATTGAGCGTCGCGAAACCCGCAGGCGCGGTTAATGGAACTCGAATTCTGGCAGCTTGCTCGATGTCCGCTTTGGGTCAAAACCGGATGTTGCGTAACAGCTGCGCTGTGTAGTTCGACGCCTACGCGGCAAGCAGCCGTACCATCATCCGCTCCGCCTGCGCGCGATACGCCCCGCCGAACAGGTTGAGATGATTGAGCACGTGGTAGAGGTTGTAGAGCTCGCGCCGCTGCCGGTAGCCCTGGTCGATCGGCCGTAGCTCCCGGTAGCCGTCGTAGAAGCTCTGCCGGAAACCCGCCGAAGAGCTCGGTCATCGCGAGATCGGCTTCCGCGATCGCCGTAGTAGACCGCCGGGTCGAAGACGACCGGCGTGCCGTCCGGCGAGAACCCGGCGTTGCCGTCCCAGAGATCGCCGTGCAGCAGCGACGGCGCGGGCGCGTGACCCGCGAGCAGGTCGCGGCACCGCGTCGACCAGCTGTCTCCCGAGCGACTGAAGCTCGCCCGCGATGGCCGTTCCGCGCGGCGAGCGCGAGCTGCGGCGCGAGCCGCTCGGTTCTGCCAGAACTCGGCCCACGCAGGCGTGCCGCGTGTTCGACTGCGCGGTCAGGCCGATGAAGTTGTCGCGATGCCAGCCGAACTCGCCGCCGTGGTGCGCGTGGAGCCGCGCGAGCTGCGCCCGAGCTCGCGGAAAGTCGGCGTCGGTCCCGTCGACCGAGCGCGAGGTACTCGAGGACGAGGAACGCGCTGTCCGTCCGCCTCGCCCTTGCGCACCGGCCGCGGCACGCGAATGCCCGCGCCGGCAAGCGCGACGAGCCCGTCCGCTTCGGCCGCGAACGTGTCGGCGAACCGGCCCGTCGTTCGTCTTCGCGAAGTAGCGCGGCTCACCCGACTCGAGCACCCAGCTCGAGTGGATGCATCCGCCGGACGCCGCGGTCGCGCGCCCGATCGCGAACGGCGCGCCGGTCGCGCGGCCGATGGCGGTCTCGAGAGCGGTGCGGAGGGGGTCGGAAAGCATGGCGCCGGTCCGGCGCCGAAGACTACACCGCCGTCAGGCGGTTGTTCGCGAGCGTGAGCCGCTCCACCAGGATCGACATGAACGCGCGGTCGAAGCGGTGCCGGCAGGCGTCGGACGCGTGCGCCAGATCTTCCACCCGGATGGTGATGACGCGCGAGGGCGCGAGCGCGATGACGTCGGCGCTGCGCTCGTTCGACTGGCGCGACAGATAGGACATCTCGCCGAAGCACTCGCCGGCGTTCAGGATGTTCAGGAGCTTCTGGCGCTTGGTGACCTTCACCTCGCCCGAGGCGAGGATGCAGAAGAAGTCGCCGGTGTCGCCGGCGGAGATGAGCGCGGTGCCCGGCGTGGCGTCCTGCCAGGAGCTGATGCGCAGCACCTCCCACAGCTCGGCGTCGGTGAACTCGGCTGAAGAACTCCATCGCGCGCAGGGTGTTGAACTTCTCGCTGTCGGCGACCTCGTCGGTGCGCCGCCGGATCTCCTCCGAGCGGAAGATCTCCGCCAGCTCGAACGAGAACTCGTCCCAGGTCTGGAAGCGCCGCTCGAGGTCCTTCTCCATCGCCTTCTTCACGATGGCGTCGAGCGCCGCGGGGATCTCCTTGCGGTGCGCCGACGGCGGCGGCGGCTCCACCGTGGTGATCTGGTACATCATGCTGAAGTTGTTCCGGGCGTTGAACGGCAGCACGCCGGTGAGCAGCTGGTACATCACCACGCCGAGCGAGTAGACGTCGGTGCGGTGGTCGAGCGGCTGCTCCTTGATCTGCTGCGGCGACATGTACGCCGGCGAGCCGATGCCGGTCACCTGGGTGGTGTCGCCCGAGCTCATGATCGCCGAGCCGAAATCGGTGATCTTGATGTCGGTCCCGCCGGCGCCGACGAGCAGGATGTTGGCCGGCTTGATGTCGCGGTGGGTGACGCCGAGCTTGTGCGCGAAGTCGAGCGCGCGCGTCGCCTTGAACGCGATCTCGACGATCTTGTCGAGCGGCAGGAGCTCGCCGGGCGCGCAGAACGGCTCGAGCGTGCCGCCGGCGACGTACTCCATCACGATGTAGGACATCTTGTCGCCGACCACCGCGTCGTAGATCTGCGCGATGTGCGGGTGGGAGAGCTTGCCGGCGAGCGAGGCCTCGGTGACGAAGAGCTTGCGGAAGACCTTGCCGCCCTGCGGGTCGTTCAGCCGGTCCTGGTAGACGATCTTGACCGCGACGTCGCGTCCGGCGAACTCGTCGTGGCAGAGGTAGACCTCGCTCGTCGCGCCGTCGCCGAGCTTGCGGATGACCTGGTACTTGCCGATCCGGTCCGGAGGCGGGGCCTCGAGGACGGGCGGCTCGAACTCGGCGGCGGCGACGGACATTGCCTGGGCGGGCGGGCGGATCGGGGGACGGGGACTCGCTTCCCCGGGTCGAGAAGGATGTCTTACCGCCCCGGGCGCCGGAGTTCAAGCGGGCGCCCTCCCGCTAGCGTGAAAGTTCCGCACGCGCCCGCCGGACGGCGGCGTGAACTTGTTCCGGTGCCGTCCCGCCGGGGTGGTTGCGGGCC
This sequence comes from uncultured beta proteobacterium, assembly GCA_963762785.1. Taxonomy (GTDB): domain Bacteria; phylum Pseudomonadota; class Gammaproteobacteria; order Burkholderiales; family SG8-39; genus DATEDA01. The sequence goes on along the minus strand of CAVXND010000018.1, from coordinate 68,853 downwards.
GCGAGCGACCCGTCGAGCCCCAGCACCGCGTAGACGTCGTCGCCGATGAGGGGGGCGAACTGGCGCAGCACCGGCAGGGGCAGGTCGGCGAGGTCCAGGCCGGCGTTGGCCGCCTCGCGGACCGCGCGCGCGACCGCCTCGTGCGCATCCCGGAAGGCCATGCCCTTCCGCACCAGGTAATCCGCGAGGTCGGTCGCGGTCGCGAAGCCCTCGCGCGCGGCGGTGCGCATCGCCGTTTCGTCCGCCTCGATGCCGGGCACGAGCGCGGCAAAGATCGCGAGCGTGTCGACGAGCGTGTCGGCGACGTCGAACAGCGGCTCCTTGTCCTCCTGGTTGTCCTTGTTGTAGGCGAGCGGCTGGCCCTTCATCAGGGTGAGGAGCGCGACGAGATCGCCGACGACGCGGCCCGACTTGCCGCGGGCGAGCTCCGGGACGTCGGGGTTCTTCTTCTGCGGCATGATCGACGAGCCGGTGCAGAACGCGTCCGGCAGCCGGATGAAGCCGAAGCGCGGGTTCATCCACAGCACCAGCTCCTCGCAGAAGCGCGAGAGATGCACCATGACGAGCGCGCCGCACGCGGCGAACTCGATCGCGAAGTCCCGATCCGACACCGCGTCGAGCGAGTTCGCGCAGATGCCGTCGAAGCCGAGCTCGCGCGCCACCCGCTCGCGGTCGATCGGGTAGGTCGTGCCGGCGAGCGCGGCGGCGCCGAGCGGCAGCCAGTTCACCCGCTTGCGGCAATCGGCCATGCGCTCCCGGTCCCGCTTCAGCATCTCGTAGTACGCGAGCAGGTGATGCCCGAACGTGACCGGCTGCGCGACCTGCAGGTGCGTGAGGCCCGGCATCGGGGTGGCGGCATGCTTCTCCGCGAGGTCGACGAGCGCGCCGCTCAGATCCCGCAGCAGCGCGCGGATGTCGTCGATCGTCGCGCGCAGCCACAGCCGCACGTCGGTCGCGACCTGGTCGTTGCGGGAGCGCGCGGTGTGCAGCCGCTTGCCGGCGTCGCCGACGAGCGCCGTGAGGCGCCGCTCGATGTTCAGATGCACGTCCTCCGCCTCGATCGACCACTCGAAGGTGCCCGCGCCGATCTCGTCGCGGACGAGGGCGAGGCCGCGCTCGATGTCGGCGAGGTCCGACGCAGCGATAATCCCGCAGGCGGCGAGCATCCGGGCGTGGGCGAGCGAGCCCTGGATGTCGAATTCGGCCAGACGTCGATCGAATGACACCGACGCGGTATAACGCTGGACGCGCGCATCCACCGCTTCGGCGAAGCGGCCGGACCAGGGGGTGTGACCCTTTTCCTTGGCTGGCGGCATGGCGGCTTGAAAACCTTCGGGCAACCCGGAGAATGCCCGGCGAGACAACGATTTAGGTGCTTCTTTCTACTCGGATTCTATGCGATGTCGGGGCGGCGGGCGACCTGCCTGCGTGCCCTTGCCCGGCCGACCCTGAACCCCTGCCCGCGATGAACGGAACACCCAAGCCGAGCGAGATCCCGGACGCCCTGCCGGATTTTCGCAACCTCGGCGTCATCGCGCGGATCCTGGTCGCCGTGATCGTCGCCGCGCTCCTCGCCGCCGCGATCAAGGCGCCGACCTTCGCGCAGCTCGCCGACGAGTTCCTCGATCTCGGGCTCGTCGTCGGCCCGGTGCTGATCGCGAGCCTCGTCCTGCTCTCGACCGCGAGCCCGTGGCTCGCGAAGCTGCCCTACTGGATCGCGATCACCGTGATCGCCGTCGGCGTGATGTGGCTCACCGCCGGGGTGCAATGGGTGCGCGCGAGCGTCGAGAGCGAGTCGCTCGGCATCATCCGCGCCGGCGGCTTCGCGCTGCTCCTCACCGCGCTCCTCGCCGGCTACTTCCATCTGCGGAACCGCGCGTTCTCGCCGGCGCTCGCCGAGGCGCGGCTGCAGGCGCTGCAGGCCCGCATCCGGCCGCATTTCCTCTACAACACGCTGAACGCCGTGCTCTCGCTCATCCGCAAGGACCCGAAGCGCGCGGAAGTCGCCCTCGAGGACCTCGCCGAGCTCTACCGCATGGTGATGGCCGACGCGAAGAACCTCACCACGCTCGCGCAGGAGCTCGACCTCACGCGGCAGTACCTGAACCTCGAGCAGCTGCGGCTCGGCGCGCGGCTCGTCGTCCAGTGGAAGACCGAGGAGGCGCCGCGCGACGCGCTCGTGCCGCCGCTCCTCCTGCAGCCGCTCGTCGAGAACGCCGTCTATCACGGCGTCGAGCCGGGCACCGGTCCCGGGACGATCGAGATCGCGATCCGCCGCGAGCGCGACCGGGTGCACCTCAAGCTCACCAACCCGTATCACCCCGAGTACCAGCACCGCCAGGGGAACCGCATGGCGCTCGCCAACATCCGCGAACGGCTCGCGCTCCACTTCGACGTCGAGGCGAAGCTCGAGAGCGGGGTGCAGGGCGAGAACTACGAGATCGCGATCGTGATCCCGTATCGCCGGGCGTCGCCGGGCACCCTGCCCGGCGTGCGAGCGGCGGCATAGGGGCCCGCGCCGATGAGCGCAAGCGCACCGCTCCGCATCTTCCTCGTCGACGACGAGCAGCCGGCGCGCGAGCGCATGAAGGAGGTGCTCGGCGACCTCGCCCAGGAGCTGCCGAACGTCGTCGTCGGCGAGGCCGCGAACGGCGAGGCCGGCCTGATGCTGCTGCCGACGCTGCCGGTGGACGTCGCGCTCGTCGACATCAACATGCCGCAGATGAGCGGCATCGAGTTCGCACGGCATCTCGCCAACTTCGAGCGCGCGCCGGCGGTGGTGTTCGTCACCGCGCACGACCAGTACGCGATCGAGGCGTTCGAGGTGAACGCGATCGACTATCTCCTGAAGCCGGTCCGCGCCGCGCGCCTGTCCGCCGCGCTCGCGAAGGCGCGCGCGGGCGGGGCGGTCAAGCGCGAGCCGCTCGAGCGCGCGGCGGCCGCGTCCGGCCAGGGCCCGCGGCGCTTCCTGTCGGTGAGCGAGCGCGGGCGGATCCACCTCGTGCCGGTCGCCGAGATCGTGTTCCTGAAGGCCGAGCTGAAGTACGTGACCGTGCGCACCGCCGACCGCGAGTTCCTGCTCGAGGAATCGCTCGCGAGCCTCGAGGAGGAGTTCACCGGCCTCTTCGTGCGCGTGCACCGCTCGTGCCTGGTCGCGCGCGGGCGCGTGCGCGGTTTCGAGCGGACCGTCGACGGGGACGGCGAGGGCGCCGGCTGGGCGGTCGTGCTCGACGGCGTCGCGGACAAGCTCCCGGTGAGCCGGCGCCAGTGGGCGGCGGTGAAGGCGCTCGCGAGCGGCTGATGCTGTCGACGAAGATGCTCCGCGAGCTGTGGTCGGGCGTGAAGCTCTTCGCCGCCGATCGCCGCAAGCTCGACGCCGAGATCCGCCGTGCCGCGTGGGAGGCCTCCGGCAAGGACGTGCGCGACTGCTGGTTCATCCGGCTCCGGAACCTCTCCGACGAGAACCTGCTGGTGACGCGGGTATGGTTCGAGTCCTCGCCGCGCGCCGAGGTCGACCGCCGGCAGCGCCGCCTGCCGAAGGCGCTCGCCCCGGGCGAAGCCTGGGAGACCTGGCTCGAGGTCGAGAAGCTCCCCGAAGACGTGCGCGATCGCGCCCACGAGCTCGCGCGCATCTGTCTCGCGAGCGGGACCGTGATCCGTCCCCAGCGGTCGGGCTGAACCGCTCGCCCCCTTCGACAAGGGGGCAAGCTAGAATCGGGCGACCCTCCGCGCCCGGCCGCCCGCTTGCCGCTTCCCGACCGCATCGTCATCGCCTCGCGCAAGTCGCGCCTCGCTCTCTGGCAGTCCGAGCACGTGCGCGATCTCCTCGTGCGCCTTCAGCCGCGCGTGCGGGTCGACATCCTGCCCTTGAGCACGCGCGGCGACGAGATCCTCGACCGCTCGCTCGCGAAGATCGGCGGCAAGGGGCTGTTCGTGAAGGAGCTGGAGGCGGCGCTCGAGGACGGGCGCGCCGACATCGCGGTGCACTCGGCGAAGGACGTGCCGGTGGCGCTGCCGGCGGGGTTCGAGCTCGCGGCGATCCTCGCGCGCGAGGACCCGCGCGATGCGTTCGTGTCGAACGCGCACGCGGGGTTCGCCGAGCTGCCGCGCGGGGCGATCGTCGGCACCTCCAGCCTGCGCCGCGAGGCCCAGCTGCGCAGCCGCTACCCGGGGCTCGACGTGCGGCCGCTCCGCGGCAACGTCGAGACGCGGCTCGCGAAGCTCGACCGCGGCGACTACGCCGCGATCGTGCTCGCGGTGGCCGGGCTGAAGCGCCTCGGGCTCGGCGCCCGGGTGCGCGCGGTCATCGACCCGGAAGTGAGCCTGCCCGCGGTGGGGCAGGGGGCGCTCGCGATCGAGTGCCGCGTCGGCCGGGGCGACGTGCGCGAGCTGCTCGCGCCGCTGCACGATCACGCGACCGCCGCGTGCGTGCACGCCGAACGCGCCGTGAGCCGTGCGCTCGGCGGCAGCTGCCAGGTGCCGCTCGGCGCCTACGGCGAGATCGCGGGCGGCGTGCTGCGCCTGCGCGGCGTCGTGGCGAGTCCGGACGGCACGCGCGTGGTCCGCGGCGAGGTGCGCGGCGATCCGCAGGCGCCGGAGGCCGCGCGGGGAAGCGCTCGCCGCGGAGCTCGGGAGCCGCGGCGCCGCCGAGATCCTCGCGGCGCTCCAATGAGCGCCGGCGCCTTGCGCGGCCGCCGGATCGTCCTCACGCGCCCGGCCGGCCAGAACGAGCGCCTCGCCGAGCTCGTCCGGGCGGCAGGCGGCGAACCCGTCGTCTTTCCGGCGATCGAGATCCGCGACCTCGACGACCCCGGCCCGCTCCTCGCCGCCGCCGACCGCCTCGACCGCTACGACCTCGCCGTCTTCGTCAGTCCCAACGCCGTCGACCGGGCGATGAACGCCATCCGCTCGCGGCGGGCGTGGCCGGCGGGCCTGCGGGCGGCGACGGTCGGCAGCGCGAGCGAGCAGGCGCTCGCGCGCCACGGCGTCACCGCGGTCATCGCGCCGTCCGGCCGGTTCGACAGCGAGGCGCTGCTCGCGCATGCCGGCGCTCGCCGCCGTCGGCGGGAAGCGCGTCGTGATCTTCCGCGGCGACGGCGGGCGCGAGCTCCTCGGCGACACCCTGCGCGCGCGCGGCGCGACCGTCGATCACGTCGAGTGCTACCGGCGGGCGCGGCCCGCTGCCGACGCCGGCCCGCTCGTGCGTGCGCTCGAGCGCGGCGAGATCGACGCGGTCGCCGTCAGCTCGAGCGAAGGCCTGCGGAACCTGTTCGACATGGTGGGCGAAGCCGGCCGGCAGCCGCTGCAGCGCACACCGCTCTTCGCGCCGCACGCGCGCATCGCCGAGGGCGCCCGCGCGCTCGGCTGCGAGCGGGTGGTCGAGACCGCGCCGGGCGACGCGGGGCTCGCCGCCGCCCTCGCGGCGTTTTGGGCGAGAATGTAACTGTCATAGCGTCACGCATCGACGATGGATCCCTCCGAAGCGCCCATGCTCGCCCGCGCCCGCAACGGCGCGGAGCGCTGGCTCCCGTTCGCGATCGCCGGGCTCGGCGTCGCGGTGATGCTGCTCGCGTGGGGCTGGTGGGGCGCCCGCAGCGAGGTCGCCGAGCTGCGCGAGGGCGTGGCGCAGCAGCTCCGCGAGGCGGGCACCGAGGCGCGCGACAGCCGCATCGTCGCCAAGGAGGCGCAGGACGCGGTCCGCGACGCGCTGGCGCGGATCGGCGCGCTCGAGGCGAAGCTCCTCGAGTCGCAGAGCCAGCAGCTCTCGCTCGAGTCGCTCTACCAGGAGCTTTCCCGCTCGCGCGACGACTGGCTCCTCGCCGAAGTCGAGCAGACGCTCGCGATCGCCGCCCAGCAGCTCCAGCTCGCCGGCAACGTGCAGGCGGCGCTGGTCGCGCTGCAGAACGCCGACGCGCGGCTCGCCCGCTCCGACCGCCCGCAGTTCCTGCCGCTGCGCCGGGTGATCGCGCGCGACGTCGAGCGGCTCAAGAACGCGCCGAGCCTCGATGTCGCCGGCATGACGGTGCGCATCGACCAGGTGATCGCGGCCGTGGACTCGCTCCCGCTCCTCGTCGACGGCCGGACGCAGACCGCGCCGCTGTCCGCGGCGGGCGACGCGCCGGCGGCGGCGACCGAGAGCGCCTGGCGGCGCGCCTGGCACGGGGTGTGGGAGGAGCTGAAGGGCCTGGTGCGCGTGCAGCGGCTCGACGCCGCCGACCCGGCCCTGATCGCGCCCGAGAACCGTTTCTACCTGCGCGAGAACCTGAAGCTGCGCCTGCTCCACGCGCGGATCGCGCTCCTCCAGCGCGACGAGGCGGCGTTCCGCGGCGACATCAAGGCGGCGCAGGGCTGGCTCAACCGCTGGTTCGACGTCCGGCAGAAGCCGGTCGCGACCGCGGCGCAGACGCTCGCCCAGCTCGCCGCGGCCGCGGTGAACGTCGAGCTGCCGACGATCGCGGACAGCCTCAACGCCGTGCGGACGCTCAAGATCCCGCGCGAGAAGGCGGTGAGATGACCTCCCGCCGTTCATCGGGAGGAGGGGAAGGCTAGGACCCGATGCGCTGGCTCCTCACCCTGCTCGTCGTCCTCGCGCTCGCGGTCGCGTTCTCGCTGGCGGCCCGCTACGGCGAGGGCTACGCGCTCGTCGTCTACCCGCCGTATCGCGTCGAGATCTCGCTCACGCTCGCCCTCCTCGGGCTGGTGGCGCTGTTCGCGGTGCTGCACGGCCTGCTCCGGCTCACCGCGCACACGGTGCGGCTGCCTGCGCACGTCGCGGCCTATCGCCGCCGGAGCCGCGCGGCACGCGGCCAGAACGCGCTGCGCGACGCCTGGCAGGCCTTTCTCGAGGGCCGCTTCGGACGCTCGGAGAAGTTCGCGTCGAAGGCGTACGACCTGGACGAGTCGCCCGGGCTCGCCGCGCTGCTCGCGGCCCGGTCGGCCCACCAGTTGCGCGATCCCGAGCGGCGGCGGATCTGGCTCGCCCGCGCGGAGGACGCTGCGGGTGCGAGCCGGAACGCGCGCCTCGCCACCGAGGCCGAGCTCGCGCTCGACGAGCGCCGGTTCGAGGAGGCGCGCGAGATCCTGAGCGAGCTCCACGCCACCGGCCCGCGCCACGTCGCGACGCTCCGCCTGCTGATGCGCGCCGAGCAGGGGCTGCAGAACTGGGACGAGGTGCTGCGCCTGCTGCGGATCCTCGAGAAGCGGGGCGCGATGGCGCCCGAGCCCGCTGCCCAGCTGCGGATCACCGCGACGGTCGAGAACCTGAAGAAGAAGGCGCTCGATGCCGAGAGCCTCGCGGCGTTCTGGGACCGGGTGCCCGCCGCCGACCGCGTGCAACCGCGGATCGCCGCCGCCACGGCGCGTCTCTTCATGTCGCTCGGCGCCTGCCGCGAAGCGCACGTGCTGATCCGGGCGGCGCTGGAGGCCGAGTGGTCCTCCGAGCTCGTCGCGCTCTACGCCGAGTGCCTGCACGAGGCCGACGCGCTCGAGCGCCTCGAGCAGTGCGAGCGCTGGCTCAAGGTCCATCCGCGCGACGCGGCGCTGCTCGCCACGCTCGGACGGCTCTGCGCCGAGCGCGGACTGTGGGGGAAGGCGACGAGCTATCTCGACGCGAGCCTGTCGCTCCAGCCCTCGCGCACCGCGCACGTCGCGGCCGCGCGCGTGTACGAGCGGATCGGGCGCGAGCCCGAGGCGAACCGGCACTACCGGGCGGCGGCCGATCCGGCGCTGCCGGGTTGAGCGCCGCCCGGAACGACGATCGCGTCCCGGACCGCGCGCATGGACGTTCTCGTCATCGGCGCCGGAATCGGCGGGCTCACGCTCGGGCTGATGCTTCACCGCCGGGGCATCCCCTGCCGCGTCTACGAGGCGGCGCCCGAGATCAGGCCGCTCGGCGTCGGGATCAACATCCTCCCGCACGCGGCGAAGGAGCTCGGCGAGCTCGGGCTCGAGGCCGACCTCACGCGCGTCGCCGTGCTCACGCAGGAGGCGGCGTTCTTCAACCGCTTCGGGCAGCTGATCTACCGCGAACCGGTCGGGCGGCACGCCGGCTACGAGTGGCCGCAGTACTCGATCCACCGCGGCGACCTGCAGGCGGTGCTCCTCGCCGCGTTTCGCGACCGCGCGGGCGCCGACCGGTTGCAGCTCGGGTGGAAGTGCGTGCGTGCGGAGGACGGCGCCGACGGCGCGACCGCGCATTTCGTGCACGGCGCCACGGGCGAAGCGCTCGCCTCCCAGCGCGGCCGCGCCGTGATCGCCTGCGACGGCGTCAACTCGGTGCTGCGGAAGCAGTTCCACCCGGACGAGGGCGACCCCGTCTATTCCGGCGTGAACATGTGGCGCGGGGTGACGCGCTGGCCGCCGATGCTCTCGGGCGCGACGATGGTGCGCGCCGGCTGGCTGAACCCGGGCAAGATGGTCATCTACCCGATCCGCGACCGCATCGACGCCGAGGGCCGCCAGCTCGTGAACTGGCTCGCCGAGATCGAGACGCCGCACTATCTGCCGAAGCGCGACTGGGCGCGCCCCGGCCGCATCGACGATTTCATCGGGCCGTACGCCGACTGGCACTTCGACTGGTGCGACGTGCCGGCCCTGATCCGTTCGGCGGACGCGATCTACGAGTATCCGATGGTCGACCAGGACCCGCTCGAGCGGTGGACCTTCGGGCGCCTGACGCTCGCCGGCGACGCGGCGCATCCGATGGTGCCGCGCGGCTCGAACGGCGCGGGGCAGGCGATTCTCGACGCACGGGTGCTCGCGGACGAGCTCGGCGGGCGCCGCGACCCGGCCGAAGCCCTGCGCGCCTACGAGGCGGCGCGGCTGCCGGCGACGTCCAGGGTCGTGCTGACCAACCGCACGATGCCGCCGGACGCGATCCTGCGGGAGGTGAAGGTGCGCAGCGGCGACCGGCCGTTCGAGCGCATCGAGGACGTGATCAGCCTCGAGGCGCTGCGCGCAATGTCGGAGGGGTACAAGAAGGTCGCCGGCTACGACCGGGCGACGCTCGCGGGCGGGCGCGAGACCGATTGAACCGTCCGCCGGGACCGGCGGACGCTACTTCCCCTGATGCTCGGGAAAGAGCTCGTCCAGAAGCGGGACGAGGGCTTCGCTCAGGCGGCCCTTGCCGACCGCCGCATCCGCGCCGGCGGTGGTTGCCGAGTCGCGATACGACTCGTCTTCGTCGTCGAGCAGGGCGACGATCTTCGGTGTCACCGGGTGCCGGCGCATGACCCGGCAGGACTCCGCGACGGCCGGCTGCGGCAGGTTCCAGTCGATGAGCACGAGCTGGGGCGCGAGCGCGGCGGCCTGGACGAGCGCCTCGTCGAGCGATCGCGCCGAGCCGACGACGTCCACCGCGGGCTCGGTCGCGAGGAGCTGCAGCAGCGCGTGCAGCAGGCGCTCGTTCTCGTCCACGACCAGGATGCGGATGCGCATCGGCCGGTTCGTTGGTTGCCAGGAGCGGGCGTTCACCAATGCGGTCCCGCGCTACCACTCTAGCCGGGCGAGGTCGGCGAGCGGACCGGCCGGGCCGCCCGCTTCCGCGAGGCGGGCGCGGAGCAGCGTGCCGTTCTCCTCGTTCAGATCGCGGAGGCTCGCGAGCGCCTCCGCCACGCGCTTCCAGACCGCCGTCAGCTCGCGCCCGCGCGGCCCGGCGGAGAGCGCGCAGGCGGCAAGGCCGCTCGCGTCGCTCGAGAAGCCCTGCTCGGCGAGGTAGATGGCGCGCTGGGCGGTGTACAGCTCGAGCGCGTGCAGCTGCGCCAGCTTCTCGGCGGAGATCGCGTCGAGGCGCACCATGTCCCCGCCCACGAGGTCGCGCTGCTCTTCCTCGGCGAGGGCGAGCATCTGCTTCAGGTGCACGAGCTCCAGCTCGAACTCGCGGACGAGCGCGGCGAACGGGTCGGTGGCGGGGGTCACGGGGCGGGCGCGCACGGGAAGCGGGGTGTGAACTCGAGCGGGAATCTGCCGCTCCCCGACCGCCGACCTCCCTGTACCCTGCGGCACATCGGGATCGGCGCGATAGCATTAGCCCGGTTCGAGTTCACGGTGCGGGAGGCTACGCACCCCGCCCGGGCCGGCCAATCGGGGAACCCCCTAGATCGCCCGGCGGGGCCCCTGAGCCGGGGGCGCCGCGCCGGAAATGTCGCGCCGCCTACCGCTCGCCGCTGATCAGGCCAATCCGGATGGCGTACCGGGTCAATCCGGCCACGTCGCGGATGTCCAGGCGGTCCATGATCTGGGCGCGGTGGGTCTCCACCGTCTTGACCGAGAGGTGGAGCCGCTGCGCGATCTCGCGCGTGGAGCGGCCCTCGGCGATGAGCTGCAGGATCTCGCGCTGCCGCGGCGTGAGCGCCGGCGCCGGCGCCTCCCCGTCCAGGCCCTTCACGTAGCCTTCGATCACCTGCTTCGAGACCCGCGGGTCGAGGTAGCGCTCGCCGCGCAGCGCGGCGCGGATCGCGAGCTCCAGCTCCTCGACGCCCGCTTCCTTCAGCACGTAGCCGGCGGTGCCCGCCTGCATCGCCTCCCGCACGTACGCCGGGTCGGTGTGCATCGACAGGATCAGGACGCGCACCTCCGGGCACTCGGCGGCGAGCCGGCGCGCCGCGTCGAGCCCGTTCAGCTCGGGCATCGCGATGTCGAGGAGCGCCACATCCGGCTTGAGCGCGCGGGCGAGCCGCACCGCCTCGCGGCCGTTCGACGCCTCGCCGACGACCTCGAAGCCCTCGGCCGACTCGATCAGCGACTTCATGCCCGCGCGGACGAGGGCGTGATCGTCGGCAAGGAGAATGCGGATCTTCAACTGACCTCCTCGACGAGCGGGAACACCGCCCGCACCTCGGTCCCGCGGCCGGGCGCGGCGTGGATCTCGAGCCGGCCGCCGGCGAGCTGCGCCCGTTCCTCCATTCCCGACAGGCCGGCGCTCTCGCCCCGGGCGGCGCGCTGGGCCGCCGCCGCCGGATCGAAGCCGTGCCCGTCGTCGCGGACCGACAGCACGAGCGCGCCGTCGACGACCCCGAGCGCGACCGCCAGGCGGCTCGCCGCCGCGTGGCGCACGACGTTGGTCATCGCTTCCTGCACGATGCGGAAGCACGCGGTCTCCACCGCCGGGTCGAGCCGTTTCTGCGGCAGGCTGATCTCGGTGTCGAGCTCGAGCTCGGCGCGCACCCGGCTCCGCTCGAGGTGCGAGCGCAGCGCCGCCTCGAGGCCGAGGTCGTCGAGGATCGTCGGGCGGAGCCGCGTCGACAGCGCGCGCACCTCGGCGATCGCGGTCTCGAGGAGGGCAAGGCCGTCCTCGAACACCGGCCCGAGCTCGGGGTCGCGCGAGCGGCGGCGGAGCGTCTGGAGATTGAGCCGGACGGCGGTGAGCACCTGGCCGAGCTCGTCGTGCAGCTCGCGCGCGACCGCGCGCCGCTCCTCCTCCTGCACGGTGAGCACGCGGCGCGACAGCGTTCCGAGCCGCGCGGTGTATTCGGCGAGCCGGCGCTCGGCGGCCTTGCGCTCGGTGATGTCGAAGCCCGAAAGCACCACCCCGGCGAAGTTGCCGGCGGCGTCCCGCAGCGGCCCGGCGTTGATCAGGATCGTCCGCGGCGGGCCCTCCGGCAGGGTCAGCTGGAACTCGTAGCCGTGCAGCGCGGGCTCGCCGCGGCGCAAGCGCTCGAGCGGCAGCTCGTCGACGCGCAAGGGGCGGCCGTCCACCGCCAGCCGCGCCCACGGCGTGTCGCCCTGGCGCGCGCCGACGATGCGCTCCCGCGGCCGCTTCAGCAGCTCCTCCGCCTCGCGGTTGACGAGCTCGTAGTTGCCGTCCGCGCCGATGATCATGACCGCCTCGGCCATGGTCTCGATGATGTCGCGCAGGCGCCGCTCGGCGTTCTTGCGGTCGGTGACGTCGGACCACGTCGAGACGACGCCGTCGAAGTTGCCGGCAGCGTCGTAGAGCGCGGCCGCGTTGGTCGAGACCGTCCGCACCGCGCCCTTGGCGGTCACGACCTTGTACTCGTAATCGCGCAGCGCGACCGCGTCGCCGCGGGCGAGGCGCTCGAACGGGTGATCGGCGTTGCGGAACGGGCCGCCGTCGGCGGCGATCCGGAGCCACGGCACGGCGTCGTACCGGACACCCAGGACGCGCTCGCGGGGAAACCCGATCATGTCCTCGCCGGCGCGGTTGAAGAGCTCGTAGCGCCCGTCCGGCCCGACGATCGCGAGCCCCTCCGCCATGGTCTCGATCATGTCGCGCAGGCGCCGCTCGGCGCTCCTTCGTCCGGTGATGTCGACCCACGTCGCCACGATGCCGTCGAAATTGCCGGCCGCGTCGCGCAGCGGCATGGCGTTGATGGACACCATCCGCGGCGGTGCGTTCGCCGGTAGGAGCTGGACCTCGCGGTCGCGCACGTACGGCTCCCCGCGGCGCAGGCGCTCGAACGTATGATCCTCGAGGCGGTAGGCAGAGCCGTCCGCGGCGCGACGTCCCCACGGCGCCTGGTCGATGCGCAGGCCGATCGCCTGCTCCCGCGGCGTCCCGAGCAGCTCCTCGGCGGCGCGGTTGACGAGCTCGTAGCGCCCGTCCCGGTCGATGAAGAAGAGTCCCTCGGCCATCGTCTCGATGATGTCGCGCAGTCGCTGTTCGATCCGCTTCCGCTCGGTGATGTCGACGGCGGTGAGCACGGCGCCGTCGAAGTTGCCGGCCGCATCGTGCAGCGGCATCGCGCTCGCGAGCACCGTGCGTGCGCGGCCCTGCGGCGTCACGACCTGCATCTCGAAATCGCGCACGGCCGGCTCGCCGCGGGCGAGGCGGGCGAAGGGATGGTCGTCGAGGCGGAACCGCGCACCGTCCGCGGCGAGGCGCCCCCAGGAGACCTCGTCGAACCGGACGCCGACGATCCGGTCGCGCGTGACGCCGAGCAGCTCCTCCTCGGCGCGGTTGGCGAGCTGGTAGCGCCCGTCGGGCCCGATCAGGATGAGACCTTCGCCGAGCGCCTCGATGACGTCGGCGAGCCGCCGCTCGGCGCTCGTACGCTCGGTGATGTCCACGCCCGTCATCACGATGCCGTCGAAGTTGCCGGCCGGATCGCGGAGCGCGGCCGCGTTGACCGACGCGATCCGCGACCGCCCCTGCGGCGTGATGAGCTGGAACACCTGGTTGCGCACGGTCGGCTCGCCGCGCCGCAGCCGCTCGAACGGGTGATCGGCAAGGTCGAACGCCGACCCGTCGGCGGCAGCGCGACGCCACGACACCTCGTCGTAACGGACGCCGAGGATGCGGTCGCGCGGCACGCCGAGCAGCACCTCCTCGGCGCGGTTGGCGAGCTCGTAGCGCCCGTCGGGCCCGAGGATCAGGACGCCTTCGGCGATCGTCTCGATGATCTCGCCGAGGCGCCGCTCGTGCGCCTCGGCCCGCGCGAGCGCCTCGCGCCGCTCGCCTTCGAGCTGCGCGCGCGCCGCCATCATCCGGTTGAACTCGGCGCCGATGAGCGCGATCTCGCGCGGCCCGCTCTCCGGCGCGGTGGCATCGGTCGCGCCGGAGGCCGCGCGTTGCATCGCCGCTACGATGCCCGCCACCGGGCGGCTCAGCCGCCGGGCGACGAACCACGCGAGCGCCACCGCGCCGAGGCTGACGAGCGCGGCGAACGAGAGCCACATCTGCAGCGCGCGATGGACGGAGGCGAATGCCGCCTGTTCCGGCAGGCCGGCGTCGACGTACCAACCGGCAAGGGACAGCAGGACGGCGAGCGGCACGACGACGGCCGCGATCATCGCGAACAGCGTCGCGCGCAGGCTGACGGAGGAGAAGTTCATCCCGAGCGCCCAGGTTCCGGCGCTAGGATAGACCACGGCGGGGGAGCGGGCGGCGGGGCGCGCGCATTGGACTGCCCTCGCGCCAAGAGCGCGCTCGGGGGATCGCCCTTGGGCGGCCCGGCGGGCTCATTGGACTACCCTCGCGCCAAAACCGCGCTCGGGGTTCGCCTTTGGGGCGGCCCGGCAGGCTCAGCGCTTCCGGAACACTGCATCCCAGACGCGGTGCCCGAGGCCGAGGCCGCGCCGCTCGAACTTGGTCTGCGGCCGCGACGCCGGGCGCGATGTGAACCCCGCCGCGGCGTTCTCGAGCGCCGGCTCGGCGGCGAGCGCCGCCAGGATCTGGTCCGCGTAGTCCTCCCAGTCGGTCGCGACGTGCACGTGCGCCCCGCGCTTCATCCGCGCGGTGAGCAGGCGCACGAACGGCGCCTGGACGAGCCGCCGCTTGTGGTGGCGCTTCTTCGGCCACGGGTCGGGGAAGAAGAGGTGCACGCCGTCGAGCGCGTCCGGCGCGATCATGTGCGCGAGCACCTCCACCGCGTCGTGCTGGATGATGCGCACGTTGCCGAGGCCGAGCGCCTCGATCCGGTTCAGCAGGCTGCCCACGCCGGGCGAGTGCACCTCGATCCCGAGGTAGTCGGTCTCCGGATGCGCGGCGGCGATCTCCGCCGTCGTTTCGCCCATGCCGAAACCGATCTCGAGCACCTTCGGCGCCGTGCGTCCGAACGCGCGGTCGAGATCGAGCGGCGCCGGCGCGAACGGGATGCCGTAGCGGGGCGCGAGCTCCCGCTGCGCGCGGGCCTGCGCGGCCGTGGTGCGGCCCTGGCGCAGGACGTAGCTGCGGATCGAGCGGTGCGCGGGGTCGCTCGTCGACACGCGACCGCTCACGGCTGCGAAGTGATCAGCCCTTCGGTGGGGGAGCTCGGCGTGGCGGAGTAGAGCTTCTTCGGCATGCGGCCCGCGCGCCAGGCATCGCGGCCGGCCTCGACGGCCTTGCGCATCGCCTGCGCCATCAGCACCGGGTCGCGCGCCTTGGCGATCGCCGTGTTCATCAGGACGGCGTCGCAGCCGAGCTCCATCGCGATCGTCGCGTCCGAGGCGGTTCCGACGCCGGCGTCCACGATCACCGGCACCTGCGCCTTCTCGAGGATGAGCTGGAGGTTCCACGGGTTGAGGATCCCCATGCCGGAGCCGATCAGCGAAGCGAGCGGCATGACGGCCACGCAGCCGATCTCCTCGAGCTGCCTGGCGATGATCGGGTCGTCGCTCGTGTACACCATGACCTTGAAGCCGTCCTTCACGAGCGTCGCCGCGGCCTTCAGCGTCTCGATGACGTTCGGAAAGAGCGTGTGCGGGTCGCCGAGCACCTCGAGCTTGACGAGGTCGTGCCCGTCGAGGAGCTCGCGCGCGAGGCGCAGCGTCCGGACCGCGTCGTCCGCCGAGTAGCAGCCGGCCGTGTTGGGGAGATAGGTGTACCTGGACGGCGGCACGGCGTCGAGCAGGCTCGGCTCGTTCGCGTTCTGGCCGATGTTCGTGCGCCGGATGGCGACCGTGACGATCTCCGCGCCGCTCGCCTCGACCGCGCGGCCGGTCTCGGCGAAGTCCCGGTACTTGCCGGTGCCGATCAGGAGGCGCGAGGCGTAGGCCTTGCCGGCGATCACCAGCGGGTCGGCCAGCGGTTGCGTGGGGGCGTTCATCGGTCTCAGCCTCCGCCGACGGCGACGACGATCTCGAGCCGGTCGCCGTTCGCGAGCGGCGTCGCGCCGTAGCGGCTGCGCGGGACGATCTCGCCGTTGCGCTCGACGGCCACTTTCTTGCCGGCGAGCTCGAGCCGTTCGAGCAGGCGCGCGAGGTCGAGCGCGCCGTCGAAGCGCTTCGTTTCCCCGTTCACCGAGAGCTCGAGCATGGGGCGGGAATCATAGCACCGGGCGGCGGGCGGATCTCCCGGTCGCCGCTCCGGGACGCTCCGGTGAGCGCCCGGCGCGGTACCCGGCGGCGGGCGATGCAGCGGACGAGGCGGAAGGTGCGCGCGGTCGCCGGATCGAGCGCCCGCGGTTACAATTCCCACGCCGATTTCCGCCCGAGCGGGTGTAGTTCAATGGCAGAACGGCAGCTTCCCAAGCTGCATACGACGGTTCGATTCCGTTCACCCGCTCCACCCCCACCCTCGCCTTGAATAGGTCGGGCTCAGGTCAGTCTGCCGGTAGCGCAGTGGCCACGGTGGAGCAGAGTCCGGCCTCACAAACTCCCGGGTTGCCGGGTCTACCGGATCAAAGCTTCAAGCATGCTGCCCGGACGCGGTCCTTGCGGCCGCGTCCATTCCGCGTCGGTCGGCGCGGAAACTTCATCAGCCCTCCCAGCGCGAGGCCGCTTTCCCTCTTCCGCCTCGGCGCGGGCCGTGCCGTAGTTCGCACGAAAGGACTTCCGCGAAACGAGCCGCCCTTCTGCGTGTGACCGACTACACGCTCGAATGGCCTCGCGCGCAGATCGGCACGCACCTTGCGTAATGGGGAGTGAGCGGCCCGTGACCTCAGGGGCCAGGAGGAGACCTTGTTCACAAAGCATGTAATTTGCGCGCTTCTGGTGGCCGCGGCGGCCGGTTCAGCGAGCGCGGGCCGGACCGAGATCGGACCAGATCCTTCCGCCGGGGTCATCCCGGCCGCCAAGCGCGATAGCGGACTCGGCGAGCTACGGCCCCTGAATGGGGAGTCGCCGGGAGTCTGGCTCTACGCCATCCCCGCCGAGAGCCTCGACAGCGGCCTCGGCGACCTCCCCCCGCTCTCAGAGTGGCGAGCCCCCTGGCTCTACGCAATGGCCGCGGAAAAGGTGGATAGCGGCCTCGGCGAGCTGCCCCCACTTTCGGAGTGGCGAGACCCCTGGCTCTACGCCATCCCCGCCGAGAGCCTCGACAGCGGCCTCGGCGACCTCCCCCCGCTCTCAGAGTGGCGAGCCCCCTGGCTCTACGCGGCGCCCGCCAAGCTCGATACGAGCCCGGGACGGCTGCACGTCGGACCTGCGCCGGCGGCGGGCAACCCGACCGCGCGCGTCCCCGGCGGGTAAATCCCTTCGCGAGGAATACCCCGAGGCGCACCGCGACTCCGAGGCGGTTTCGCGACACCCGCTCGTCGAACCGTCTCGGGACCAGAGTCACCGTAAGCAGGAGCGTCTCGTCATGAGCAAGCGAATCTCGAAACTGGTGATCGGAGCGCTGGTGATCGCTCCGACCCTCGCCTTCGCACAGGAGTTCGTCTTCGGCATCAACGAAGGCGTGACCTACCGGATTACGCCGCCCGAGACGCGCGAGCGCTACCGGGAGCTGGGGGAGCTTCTCTCGAAGACGCTGAAGCGACCCGTAAAGCTCGCCGCCGAGGAGAGCTACGTCAAGCTGCGCGCCAACCTCGAGGCCGCGAAGTACGACCTGGCGTATGTGCATCCGGCGCATCACTCATATCGCGCCATCCGCGATCAGTCCTACCGGCTCGTCGCGACGACCAAGGGCTGGGAGGGGTACAAGGCCCGCTTCCTCGTGAAGCCGGACGCGCCGTACAAGCAGCCGCGCGACGTGCTCGCGACGAAGATGGTGATGCCCGATCCGGACTCGATCACCGCCTGGATGGTGCGGGCGACGCTGCGCGACCTCGGCGGGAGCGCCGAAAAGATCTCGCTCGGAACCACGCGGTTCCAGGACGGCATCCCCTTCATGATGGAGAACGGGTTCTACGACGTCGGAATCACGGCCGCAGGCGGCGTGATCAAGGAATGGCAGGCGAAGGGCGGCAAGATCCTCTTCGAATCGAAACCCGTGCCGATCAAACACGTCATCGCGTCGCCCAACGTCACGAATGAAGAGCTCGAGAGAATCCGCGCGGTCTTCCTCGGCCTCGAGAGCAGCAAGGAGGGCCAGGCGATTCTGGAGAAGCTCGGCTTCAAGGGCTTCATGGCGCCGGACGAGCGTCAGACCCTGGAGCTTACGAAGTGGCTGGGGATCTAGGGGTCGAGCCAGCGCTATAGAATCAAATACCAGAATCACAAGGCGCTGGGCGAGCAGCAGGCTGATGGTGGGGGTCGGCCGATACCAATGCAGGTCTGGTGCTAGACGATTTCCGCCCGAGCAGGTGTAGTTCAATGGCAGAACGGCAGCTTCCCAAGCTGCATACGTCGGTTCGATTCCGTTCACCCGCTCCAGCGGAAAAAGGGCCCTCGACGAGGGCCTTTCGCTTTTAGCGGCGGGCGCTGCGGCGCCGGCGCGCCACGGCGAGGCACGCCAGGGCGAGGCCGGCGAGGGCGAGGCTGCCCGGCTCGGGGACGGATTGGGTTTGGCCAACGGTCACCGCGTTCAGCAACCACTGGCCGCTGGGTGAGCCGTCCACGGGGAAGACATCTGCCCAATCGAGCCCGTTGATCAGAACGAACCCTTTGTCTGACACGCCGCCGATCATCACGGGAATCACCGACCCCGGTCGGGTCGCGAGCGTCGCCACCTCTTTCTCGTCGAACAGCAGCGCCCGCGCAAACCCGGTCCGATCGCCGTCCGAGTACGGATTCTTGAGGCCCTGGCCGAGCCCGAGCGCGAGCCCCGCGTCGGTGATGGTGATGACCTGGTTTGCCGGCGGAGTGATCTCGCCCCCTCCGCGGTCCTCGGCCTTGAGGAGGCGTGCTTCGTTGAGCGCCCAGACGGAGGCGTCCCACTCCGTGATGAGCAACCCGCCGCCGAGGACGAAGTTCTTTACCGCATCGTTGCCCGGTGCCCGGATGGCAATGAGCACGTCGAAGCCGGTAACGTCCGTCGGAGCGTCCCGGCCGAGATTCTTGGCATCGGTGTAGCCGTTCTTCTGGAGAAAGCTCGTGACTGGGACGGCCCTGTTGAGTTGGTCCCCGAACACGCCAATGAGAATCGCGTGGGCGGGGGCCGTCGTGATAGCCGTCACGACGAGCAGCGTGGAGGTGAGAAGAAGGCGTCGCACTCTGATTTCGGGGGGAAACTCGACCCAGTGAGTCGTTACTTCACGAGGTCTTTGCAGGAACCGTGCCTGTACCGCAACCCCTTGACTCGATTGGCGCCTAACCAAATTTCTCGGCGTGGCTGTAAGGGCTCACGACAGTCTTGACGAGAACGGCCCACGGGCCCGTCGTTCCCTCGCTGACCCCGTTGACAATGTTTTGCAATTTGCCGGGACGCTCAGGTCCCGACCGGCTCGACGTCCAGCCGCGCGACGATCCCCTCGAGCGCGCGGCTCGGCGCGGGATAGCGCTTCAGCACCAGCGGGTCGTGGCCCGGGATGACGTGCTGGCGCGAGCTCGCAAGCGCGTACGCGCGCTGGTGGCCCGCGAGCATTTCGGCGACGTTGTAGACGATCGGGAACGGCCGGACCTGCTCCATGTTGGCGTAGAAGTGGGCCGCGTCGGAGGCGAGCACCACCCAGCCGCGCTTCGTCCACACCCGCACCATCTGCAGGCCCATGGTGTGGCCGCCGACGAAGTGCACGCTGATCCCCGGCGCGAGCTCCTCGTCGCCGTCGTGGAACGCGACCCGGCCGTCGTACAGCCGCCGCACCATCTTCACCACGTCCTCGACGTCGTACGCGTGCCGGATCGGCGGATGGCACATGCACCGCCCGGTGGCGTAGAACATCTCCTTGTCCTGCACGTGGTAGCGGGCGCGCTCGAAGAGCTTGTGGCTCCCGCAGTGGTCGTAGTGCAGGTGGCTGATGATCACGTCCTCGATCTTGTCGGCGTCGATGTCGAGCGCCTTCAGCCCCTCGGACGGGCAGCGGATGAAGTTGCGGCTCCGCTGCTTGCCCATCGCGGCGTCGAAGCCGGTGTCGACGATCCAGGTCTTGTCGGCGCCCCGGATCGCCCAGACGAAGTAGTCGAGCGGCATCGGCCCGTCGTGCGGGTCGCCGCCGATGAAGTTCTCGCTGGCGCGCCGGTCGTGGTGGGCGTACTTGATCGCGTAGATCTCGTAGGGTCGCGGGTCGGCCATTGCTCGTCCTCCGTCAGTTGCCCTTCCCCTCGGGCTTGCTTTTCACTTCGACGCCGGCCGCGCGCTCGATGAGCTGCACGATCGCGGTCATGTCCGAGTCCGGGCCGAGCTCCTCGTTCGCGCGTGCCCAGAGTGCGCGCACGCCCGTCGCGACCGGCATCGGCACGCCGGCGGCGTCGGCCTCCTCGAGGCAGAGTCGCACGTCCTTGTACATCAGCCCGGTGGCGAAGCCCTGCGCGAACTTGCGCGTGATCACCTGCCGCGGCACCTTGTCCATCGACGCGGTGTTGCGGCCGCTGCCGGCGTTGATCACGTCGCACATCACCGCCGGATCGAGTCCCGACTTCACGCCGAACACGATCGCTTCGGCCGTCGCCGCCATCGCGGTGGCCGAGAGCAGGTTGTTCGCGAGCTTCATCGTCTGGCCCATGCCGGGCCGCTCGCCGATGAAGAACACCTTGCCGAAGACCGCGAGCATCGGCTCAAGCTCGGTGCAGAGCGGCCGCGGGCCGGCGACCATTACCGCGAGCGTTCCCGCGACCGCACCTGCGACGCCGCCGCTCACCGGCGAGTCGACCGCGGTGATGCCCTTGGCCGCGAGCGCCGCGGCGATCTCGCGCGCGGCGGTCGCGCCGGTCGTCGACAGGTCGATCACCGTCTTCACCTTCGACCCGCTGCCCACCTTCGCCGCGACCTCGCGGACGATCGGCGGCGTCGGCAGGCTGAGGAGCACCGTGTCGACCGCGGAGGCGACCTCCGCCGGCGATGCGGCGGCGCGCGCGCCCTTGGCGACGAGCGCGGCCACCGACTCCGGGCGGACGTCGTACACGACGAGCTCGTAGCCGGCGGCGACGAGCCGCAACGCCATCGGCTCGCCCATCCGGCCGAGCCCGATGAAACCGACTTGCTTGGCCATCACGCCTCCTTCGGGTTCTAGGCTTTCTTCCCGTCGATCTCGGCGAACACCTCGCGCGCGCAGCGGAACGACTCGACCGCCGCCGGCACGCCGCAGTAGATCGCCACCTGCATGAACACCTCGCGGATCTCCTCGCGGCTGAGCCCGTTGTTGAGCGCGCCGCGGATGTGCAGCTTCAGCTCGTGGCTGCGGCCGAGCGCCGACAGCATGCCGAGGTTCAGGATGCTGCGCGACTGGCGGGTGAGCCCCTCGCGCGTCCACACCGCGCCCCAGCAGTACTCGGTGACCAGCTCCTGGAACGGCATGTTGAAGTCGTCGGCGGTCTTGAGCGAGCGCTCGACGTGCTCGGCGCCGAGCACCGCTTTCCGTACGGCAAGACCCTTGTCGTGCAGTTGCTTGTCCATGATTCCTCCGGGGTTTGGGGGCGGGCGGTCGCGCACGCCAGGCGGTGGCGCGAGGGGCAGGTCGTCGCATTCTACGGAGCGCGGCGAACGAGCGTCAATGCGGTTCGCGTGGGATGCGCGTGGGCGACGCCGATGCTAGATTGCCGGCCTACGCCACGTATAGGAGCAGCCTATGGCGCCATTCCCCGAAGTCGCGTGGATGGAAGCCTACCGCGACCGCGTGAACGCGGACCCCGAGATGGACGTGATCGGCGGCTGGTTCACCGTGTCGATGTCGTTCACGTTCGGCGAGCGGCGCTACGTCGTGCGCGTCGAGCGCGGGAAGGTCGGCGACATCAACGCCGCGCCGCGGATCGACGCGCGCTCGGCGTTCGGCTTCCGCGCGCCGATGGCGGTGTGGGAGAAGTTCGTGAGCCCGAACCCGCCCGCGCTCTATCACGACTTCTTCGCGATGCTGATGCGCGTGCCGGAGTTCGTGCTCGAGGGCGACGGCCTGGTCGCGATGCAGAACGCGCGGGCGCTGCAGCGCATGATGAACCTCATGCGCGGCTGAGGAGGGGGAGATGCCGAATTTCGAACCGATCGTCGGCCGCTACGTCGAAGTGACGGCGCTCGGCGCGAGCCACCGGATCTTCTTCGAGGAAGCCGGGCAGGGGATTCCGCTGCTCTGTCTCCACACGGCCGGCGCCGACAGCCGGCAATGGCGCCACGTCCTCAACGACGCCGAGATCACGCGGCGGTTCCGCGTGATCGCGTTCGACCTGCCTTATCACGGCCGGTCGACGCCGCCCGACGGGTGGTGGCTGTCGAAGTATCGGCTGACGATGAAGGGCTACCTCGAGATCATCCGCGCGGTCTGGAAGACGCTCGAGCTCGAGCGGCCGGTGGTCATGGGCTGCTCGATGGGCGGCGCGATCTCGCTCAAGGTCGCTGCGGACTACCAGCACGAGCTGACCGGCATCGTCGGCCTCGAGGCGACGGCGCACGCCCCCGGCCGCTACAACGACTTCCTGCACCATCCGGCGATCCACGGCGGCGAGCTCTGCGCGAGCTACACGCTGGGGCTCAACGCGCCGTCGAGCCCCGAGGTCGCCAAGCGCGAGAACTGGTGGTACTACAGCCAGGGCGGGCCCGGCGTGTACGCCGGCGACGTGCACTACTACAGCTTCGACTGGGACGCGCGCGAGGACGTCAAGCGCATCGACACCCGCAAGTGCAAGGTGTCGCTGCTCACCGGCGAGTACGACTACTCCTGCACGCCGGCGATGACCGAGGCGGTCGCCGCGGCCATCCCCGGCTGCCGCATGACGATCATGAAGGGGATGGGGCACTTCCCCATGGTCGAGAACTATCCGGCGTTCCGGCCGTTCCTGCTGCCCGAGCTCCAGTTCATGGCGGGTTGACCTCTCTCCCCGCACGGGGAGAGAGGCCCGCTCGCATCGCCGCTACTTCTTCGACCAGACCGGTTTCGCCATCGCCGAGGCCGCCGGGTAGACCACCACCGGCTCGCCGTTCTGCCACTGCACGATCAGCAGGCCGGCGTCCGCCCGCCGTCCGTTCTCGTCGAACTTGAGCCGCCCGCCGGGGAAGAACTTCGCCGGGCCGTACGTCGTGTCCATCGTCCGGATCGCCGTCGGCCACCTTCTTGCGGTCGGCGCGCGCCGGCCTTCTCGAGCGCCTCCTTGAAGATCCACATGTCGCCGTAGGTGGAGATCGAGTCCTGCGTCATCCACGGCTCGCCGGTGCGCTTCTTGAAGTCGGCGATGATGGCCTCCTGCCCCTTGGCGCCCCAGTTGGCGACGACCGTCATCACCCCTTCCATCAGGTCCTTGCCGACGAGCTTGAGCATCTCCGGCGCGCCGATGTGCGCGCCGTTCGACACCACCGGCAGGCGGCCGCGCCCGAGGCCCATCTCGCTCAGCTTCTCGAGCACCAGCTTGTCGTCGGGCACGCTCGTCGGCAGCAGCAGCAGCACGTCGGGCCGCGTGTTGCGCACCTTCTGCACCATCGACGTCGCGTCGGCGAGCGGCGGGGTGAAGGTCTCGTCGACGACGAGCTTGAGGTTCAGCTTGTCGAACCCGCCCTCGCGCATCGGCTTCACGAAGCTCACCGGCGCCGCGGTGTTGTCCATGATGATGCCGACGGTCTTCAGCGGCTGCGCCCGTGGCCGTCTTCGCGAGCTCGAGCAGCGCGGGCAGCGCGCCGTTCGCCTGCGCGCCGCCGGTCGGCGAGGTCTGGAACACGTACTTGTAGCCGCGCCCGGTGATCACGTCCGAGTACGAGAGCGTGAGCACCGGCAGCTCGGCGCGCTCGGTGACCTCGGTGACCGCGAGCGTGAAGCTCGACAGCCACGCGCCGGTCGCGCCGACGACGTCGGTCTCCTGCGCAACCAGGCGCTGCGCCGCGTTCTTCGCCTTCTCGGCGTTGTCGCCCGCGTCGACCACCAGCAGCTTGAGCTGCGCGCCGCCCATCGACTTGATGCCGCCGGCGCGGTTGATGTCCTCGATCGCCATGTCGGCGCCCTTCTTCATCAGCTCGCCCTGCCGCGCCCAGGGCCCGGACATCGGGGCGATCATCGCGACCCTGACCTCCTTCGCCTGCGACCACGCCGGGCCGGCACCGAGCGCGACCGCCGCGCCGGCGAAGGCGGCGGCGAGCGCCCGGACGAGGGTTCTTCGTTGCATTCTCATCACAGCTTCCTCCTTTGAAAATAACGGCCGCGAGCGGCCTCGTTCAGCGATTCACATCCCAAGATACGCCCGTTTCACCCGCTCGTCCGCGAGCAGCGCATCGTGCGTGCCCTCGAGGACGAGGCGTCCGGATTCGAGGACGTAGCCGTAGTTGCACGCGCTCAGCGCCTCGGCGACCCGCTGCTCGACGAGCAGCACGGTGAGCCCGGTCTGGCGGTGGATCTCCTCGATGCGGCTGAAGATGAGGTCGGCGAGCATCGGCGCGAGCCCCATCGACGGCTCGTCGAGCAGCAGCAGGCGCGGCGACGACGCGAGCCCGCGGCCGATCGCGAGCATCTGCTGCTCGCCGCCGGAGAGCGTCCCCGCCGGCT
This sequence comes from uncultured beta proteobacterium, assembly GCA_963762785.1. Lineage (GTDB taxonomy): Bacteria > Pseudomonadota > Gammaproteobacteria > Burkholderiales > SG8-39 > DATEDA01. The sequence continues at coordinate 44,701 of CAVXND010000018.1, read as the reverse complement.
GGTCGCGCCGTTCCTTCAGCACCGGGAACAGCGCGAAGATCTGCTCGAGGTTCCGCGACCACTCGGCGCGGCCGCGCTCGGGCACCGCGCCCATCTCGAGGTTCTCGATCACGCTCAGCGAGCGGAACACCTGCCGTCCTTCCGGCACGTGCGCGATGCCGAGGTGGGCGCGCCCCGGCGGCGGCACCGCGAGCAGATCGCGCCCGTCGAAGGTGATCCGTCCGGCGGTCGGCTGCACCGTGCCCGAGACGGTCTTGAAGAGCGTCGTCTTGCCCGCGCCGTTCGGTCCGACGATGGCGACGAACTGCCCCGCCGCGACCGTGAGCGACACGTCGACGAGCGCCTTCAGCCCGCCGTAGGCGACGTTCAGCCCGTCAATGCTGAGCACGGGCCATCCACCGCTTGCCGAGATACGCCTCGATGACCTTCGGGTCGCGCGTGACCGCCGCCGGCGCGCCCGCGGCGAGCACCGCGCCGTGGTCGAGGACCACGAGCCGGTCGGCGAGCTGCACCATCGCGTGCATCGTGTGCTCGATGATCACGATCGTCAGACCGCCGTCCGCGAGCGCGTTGATCGTCGCGAGCAGGCGGCCGATCTCCTGCGAGCCGAGCCCGGCGAGCGTCTCGTCGGCGAGCAGCACCTTCGGCCGCGAGGCGATCGCGCGCGCGAGCTCCATCAGTCGCAGCTCGACCGTCGTCAGCCCGCCGGCGATCGCGTCGCCGCGCGCGGCGAGGCCGACGCGGGCGAGCGCGTCGCGCGCCGCGGCGTACGCCTTGGCGTCGTCCGCCTCGGCGGCAAACGCGCCGACGACCACGTTGTCGAGCACCGACATGCGCGGGAACGGCCGCATCACCTGGAACGTGCGCCCGATGCCGCGGCGGCAGATCTCGTTCGGCTTCAGGCCGAGGAGCGACTTCCCCTCGAACAGCACTTCCCCCGCGTCCGCGCGGATGAAGCCGTTCAGGAGGTTGAAGAGCGTGGTCTTGCCGGCGCCGTTGGGGCCGATGATCCCGAGCACTTCGCCGCGGCGCACCTCGAAGCTCACGTCCTGGACCGCCTGCAGGCCGCCGAACGAGCGCGAGACGTTCGCGACCCGCAGCACGATCTCCTCGCCGACCGCGCGCCGCGCCGCCGGCGCGGCGGCCACCGGCTCGTCGAGCGCGGGGCGTGCGGCGTCCGGGCCGCGCGCGCGCCGCGCCCGCGCGTCGCGGAACCTCGGCACCAGGCCTTCGGGCGCGAGCATGATCACCGCCACGATCGCGGCGCCGAAGACGACGCCCTGGATCCCCGGGATCTTGTCGCCGAGCTCCGCGTGCAGGATCTCGGCGAGCGGGATCAGGATGATCGAGCCGATCACCGGCCCCCACACCGTGGCGACGCCGCCGAACAGCGTCACGATCAGCGCCTGCGCGGAGGTGAGCATCCCGAACACCGTCGGCGGGGTCACGACGAGCAGCACCACCGCGTAGAAGCCGCCGGCGGCCGCGGCGATCGCGCCGGAGACCATGATCGCCTTCATCTTCCAGCGCCAGGTGTCGATGCCGGAGGCCTCGGCCGCCCACTCGTTCTGCTTGATCGCGATCAGCGACAGGCCGAACCGGGAGCGCTCGATCCGGAGCGAGACGAGCATCGCCGCGATCAGCATGACGAGCGCGATCACGACGTAGGCGCGGTGATCGGCGAACTGCATGTAGGCGGCCGGCGCCTCGCGCTTCATCGGCAGCGACACCTCCTGGTAGCCGAGCCACTCGAAGACGTAGAGCAGCGCGAGCGGGTAGGCGAGCATCGCGAGCGAGAAGTAGACGCCGCGGAGGCGAAACGTCGGATAGCCGATCAGCACGCCGGCGGCGACGCCGACCAGCATGCCGATCGGGATGCCGATCCAGGGCGTCACCTCGAGCTTCACGAGGAGCAGGGTGACGGTGTAGGCGCCGAGGCCGAAGAACGACGCGTGGCCGAACGACACCAGGCCCGAGTAGCCGCTGAACACGTTCCACGCCACGCCCATGATCGCCCAGACGAGGACCAGCGTGAGCATCAGCTGGTAGTACTCGTTCCGGACGACGAGGCCGACCGCGAGGTACGCTGCCGCGAACCAGAGGATCGCCGCGACCGGCCTGCCGCGGACGCCCGCGCGGTCATTCATCATGCGCGCTCCACGTTGCGCCCGAAGAGACCCTCGGGGCGCAGCAGCACGATCAGCAGGAACACGACGAAGATCGCGGCGTTCTGCAGCTGCACCGGCAGCACCAGCGTCGAGAGCTGCTGCACGAGTCCGATCGTCAGCCCGCCCCAGAACGCGCCGCCGATGCTGCCCATCCCGCCGAGGACGACGCCGGCGTACATGATGATGACGAACTCGAGACCGACGTACGGCTGGAACGGGTAGTAGGTCGCGACCAGCCCGCCGGCGAGCGCGGTGATCGCGCAGCCGAGGCCGAACGCGATGCGGTGCGCCCGGTCGACGTCGATCCCCATGTAGGTCGCCGCCTCGGGGTTGTCGGCCGCGGCGCGCAGCTGCTTGCCGATCCGCGTGCGGGTGACGAAGAAGTAGAGCGCGAGCGCGACCGCGATCGACACGACGAACGCCACGCTGCGCGCCTTGTTGAGGAACATCGACACGTGGTCGCCGGCGAGCGGGCCGATCTCCCACGCGGTCGCCGAGAGCGGCGTGCGGATGTTCTCCGGCGTCGAGCCGAAGAAGATGAGGCCGCCGTTGGCGAGGATGAGCGACAGGCCGAGCGTCAGGATCAGCTGCGGGTAGTGCCCTTCGCCCTCGGTGCCGAACACGCGGAACCCGGTCACCCGCGCGAGGAAGAACCGGTGCAGCAGGAGGCCGACGCCGTAGAGGAGGCACCCGGCGATCGCCGCGGCGACGATCGGCCCGGCGTACGGACCGAGGATCCGGCCGAGGCCGAGCCAGGTGAACGAATAGAGCGTCGCGTACATCCCGAGCATCAGGAACTCGCCCTGCGCGAAGTTGATCACCCGCATGACGCCGAAGATGAACCCGAGGCCCACGCACATCAGCGCGTAGACGCTGCCGATGAGGAGGCCGGCGGTGAGCGCCTGCAGCAGGTTCTCGAGGAGGACGAGCGAGGTCTGCATGGCGCCTCAGCGATCGGCCGGCCGGAAGCGCAGGAGCGTCATGTCCGGCGTCACGTCGTCGAAGTCGGCGACGACCGGCAGGCCGACCGCGAGCCGGTCGTTCGGCGCGCCGACGACGCTCGCCGTCACGCGCGGGCCTTCGTCGAGCTCGACCTGCACGACGTTGTAGGGGACGTCCGCCGCGAACGCCGGGAACCACGCCTTGTGGACGACGGTCCAGGTCGAGATCCGGCCGCGCCCGCTCGCCGCGCGCCACTCGAGCCGGTCGGAGAAGCACAGCGGGACACACCGGGCCGGGCGGGAGATGCGGTTTCCCGCAGTCGCCGCAGAACGGCAGCACCAGCCGGCGTTCGCGGAGCGCGTCCCAGAACGGCTGCGTGTCGGGCGTGACGCGGGGCAGGGGCTTGGCGGCGTCGCTCATCGTCAGCGCCGGAAGATGACCGCGTCGCCCCAGGCGGTGCCCCACTGGAGGTGGCGCGCGTTTGCGATCTGCCGCTCGCCGGCCGCGCCGCGGAGCTGCCGGACGATCTCGAGGATCGAGTTCCAGCCGCCGACGTGCGCCTCCGACAGGAGCCCGCCCGAGGTGTTCATCGGCAGCTCGCCGCCGAGCTCGATGCGGCCGTCCTGCACCCACTTCGCCGCCTCGCCCGGACCGCAGAAGCCGAAGCGCTCGAGCACGAACAGCACGAGCGGCGAGAACGCGTCGTAGGTGTAGAGCCCGGCGACGTCCTTCCGATCGATCCCCGCCATGCGATACGCGAGGAGGTCGCGTTCCTCCGGCCGCCAGCGGGCGGTCTGCCTGCTGGTTGATGCCGAGCCCGCGCGGCGCGAAGATGAACTCGTCGCGTCCGGAGCGCAGTCCCTGCATGCCGCTGATGTAGACCGGCGGCTGCTTGAGGTCGCGGGCGCGCTCGGCCGAGGTGACCAGCGCGACCGCCGCCCCGTCGGTGATGAGGCAGCAGTCGTAGAGCCGCAGCGGGTCGACGACCATGCGCGCCGACTGGTGCGCCGCGAGCGTGAGCGGCTCCTTCATCACCGCGTGCGGGCTCTTGAGCGCGTGCTTGCGGAACGCGATCGGCACCGCGGCGAGCTCCTCGCTCGTCGCGCCGTAGAGCGCCATGTAGCGCTGCATCCCGAGCGCGGCGCCGCCGGCCGGCGCCGTGAGCCCGTAGGGCGGCGACTCGCCGTGCGTGCCGCCGTCCTCGCGCGTGCCCTCGGCGTCGCCGGGGCCGCCGAGGATCTGCCGCTCGCGGGTGAAGCTGATCGCGGTGACGCACGCGACGACGTTCGCGAGGCCGCACGCCACCGCCATCGCGGCGTGCTGGATCGCGCTCGTCACGAAGCGACCGTGCAGCCAGGTCTGGCTCACCCACCGGACGTCGAGCCCGTACGCCTCCGCGACGCGGTCGTAGTCGACGCCGAGCGGCCAGCCCATGTGGATCGCGAGGCCGTCGACGTCCGCGCGCGTGAGCCCGGCGTCGTCGAGCGCGGCCTTCAGCGCCTTCGCCCCGAGCTTGAGCTGGCTGTCGGGCAGGAAGCGCCCGTACTCGCTCTGGCCGATGCCGGCGATCGCGGTCCGGTCGCGCACGGCGAGGGCGGTCATCCGTTCGGGCGAAGGAGGATGCGCCCGGTGATCCGGCCCGCCTCCATGAGCGTGTGCGCCTCGCCGGCCTCCTCGAGCGCGAGCGAGCGGCTGACGACGGCCTTGACCTGGCCGCGCTTCATCAGCCCGAGCACGTCCTCGAGCTGATTGCGCGAGGTGCTGGTGACCGAGAGCATCGACTGGTTCTTGAGGAAGAGCTGCGCCGGGTTGAACGGCACGAACTGGCCGGTGAGCTGGCCGATCAGGATCCAGCGCCCGGAGACGCCGAGGCTCCGGCGCATCGGCTCGAAGAGCGGCGTGCCGACGTTGTCGACGAGGACGTCGACGCCGCGGCCGTCGGTGAGCCGCTTCACCTGGGGCGAGAAGTCCTCGCCGCGCGCGTGCACGACGACCTCGTGCGCGCCCATCTCGCGGATGAGGTCGGCCTTGTCCGGCGAGGTCGTCTGCGCGATGACGTACGCGCCCGCGAGCCGCGCGAGCTGCACCGCGTGCAGCCCCAGCCCGCCGCCGGCGCCGGTGACGAGCGCGCTCTCGCCCAGCTGGAGCTTCCCGACGTCGCGCACGCCGTTGAGGATGGTGCCGATCGCGCACGAGGCGATCGAGGCGTCGGCGAGCGGCACGCCCTCGGGCACGGCGGCGACGTTGTCGTCGCCGACCGCGACGTACTCGCCGTAGCCGCCGACCAGGCCCCAGTCGCCGAGGAACTTCCGGTCCGGGCAGAGCGTCTCGCGGCCGCTGCGGCAGAACCGGCACGCGCCGCAGATGTAGTAACGCTGCGCGGTCGCGACGCGGTCGCCCGCCTTGAAGCGCGACACCTCGCGTCCGGCGTCGACGACGGTGCCGGAGATCTCGTGGCCGAGAACGCACGGCAGCTTCACGCCGGCCTTCAGGGTGCCGTTCCGCGTCAGGACGTCGTGGAAGCAGACCCCGCAGGCCTCGACCTTGATCACCACGTCGCGGGGCCCGGCGACCGGATCGGGAATGCTCTCGATCTTCATCGCGTCGATGCCGCCGGGCTCGCGCACCACCATCGCCTTCATCGCGTTTCCCTCACTCGGGGGTGAACTTCACGAGCGTGACCTCGGGCGTGACCGGGTCGAACTTTGCGCGCACCCGCATGCCGCTGCGGACCTGCCCGCCGACGAGGTTGCTGAAGAGGCGCACGCCCTCGTCGAGCTTCACCTGCACGACGTCGTACGGCACGTCCTGCGCGAACGCCGGCCAGTAGGCGCGGTGGAAGGTGCAGTACGACTCGACGACGCCCGCGCCGGAGGTCGCGACCCATTCGCTCCGCTCGCCGCGGCACTGCGTGCAGTAGCGTGCGGCGGGAAAGCGGTGGCGGCCGCAGTCGAGGCAGCGCTGCAGCATGAGGACGCCGCGCTTCGCGCCGTCCCAGAACGGGCGGTTCGCCGGGTCGTCGGGCGGCAGCGGCTTCGCGTAGTCGCTCACTGCGGGTCCCGGCCGTAGATCATCGACGTGATCACCGGCGCCGCGGTCATGTATTGCACCAGCGCCGCGTCCTCGACCTGGCGCGCGCCGCACTCGCCCCGGACCTGGCGCACCGCTTCCACGTTGAGCGCCCAGCCCTGCATGTACGACTCGGAGAGATGTCCGCCGCTGGTATTGGTCGGGAGCGCTCCGCCGAGCGCGAGCTTCCCGTCCGCGACGAACGGCCCGCTCTCGCCGACCGGGCAGAAGCCGAAACCTTCGAGCGAGAAGAGCACCGTCGGCGTGAAGTTGTCGTAGATCATCAGCGCGTCCATGTCGCGCGGGCCGGCGCCGGCCATCGCGTACACGTCGTTCGCGACCTTCTGCATCGGCCCGCGCCAGAAGTCCTCCGGCGGAAACGTCGATCCGGCGAACTCGGCCGCCTGGGCGAAGCCCCGAACGTACGCCGGCGGCCGGCGGAGGTCGCGCGCGCGCTCGGCGGTGGTGAGGATCATCGCCACGCCGCCGTCGTTGATCAGGCAGTAGTCGAGCAGGCGCAGCGGCTCGCAGATGAAGCGCGCGGCGCGGTACTCCTCGAGCGTGAACGGCGTGCGCATCACCGCGTCCGGGTTGAGGGCCGCGTGCCCGCGGAACGCCATCGCGATCGCGCCGAGCTGGTCGGTCGTCGTGCCGTACTGCTCCATGTGCCGGCGCATCATCAGCGCGTGGAAGGCGCCGGGCGAGGTCATCCCGTACGGGAACCACAGGCCGGCGCCGCCGCTGCCGTACGCGTCCGAGGCGCCCCCGTACGTATCGCCCGCCGAGCGGCCGTTGTTGCCGTAAACGAGCGCGACCGTCTCCGCCAGCCCGGCGGCGATCACGGCGACCGCGGTCTGGATGCAGATGCCCGAGAAGCGTCCCTGTCCCGGCGTGATCGTGGTGTAGCGCGGGTTGATGCCGGTGATCTCGCCGAAGCGCTGGTAGTCGGGGATGCGGTTGATGATGAGGCCGTCGATGTCCTCGAACCCGAGGCCGCAGTCGTCGAGCGCGGCCTTGAGCGCCCAGACGCCGAGATCGTAGGCGTCGTACTCGGGCAGCTTGCCGTAGCGCGTCGTGCCCACGCCGGCGACCGCGACGCGCCCGGCGAGGTCCTTGTTCACCCGGCGAACCTCGGTTCGGGCAGCCCGCGCACGCCGGGCTCGAGCGCGAACACGCCGCCCGCCTGCGGCTGCGCGGCGAGCGCCGCATCGGCGAGGTCCATGCGTGCGCTCGTCACGTACAGCGTCGCGAGGTCGGGTCCGCCGAACATGCACGTCGTCGGCCGCTGCACCGGCATGCGCACCGCGCGATCGAGCCTGCCGTCGGGCGCGTAGCGGTGGATGCACCAGCGGTCGAACTGCGCGCTCCAGACGAAGCCCTCCGCGTCCACCGTCATGCCGTCCGGGCCGCCGTGGCCGGGCTCGGCTTCGACGAACACGCGCCGGTTCGCGATCCCGCCGGTGGCGGCGTCGAAGTCGTAGCGGTAGATCCGGCGCGACGGCGTGTCGGTGAAGTACATGGTGCGGTCGTCGGGGCTCCAGCCGATGCCGTTCGAGATCGTGAAGCCGCGATCCATCGCGGTGACGCGGAAGCCCGGCTCGACGCGATAAAGCTGCCCGATCGCTGCGCCGAGCTTGCGATCGAGCGTGCCCGCCCAGAAGCGTCCCGCGCGATCGACCTTGCCGTCGTTGAAGCGCTCGTCGCCGAGCTTCAGGTCCGGGAGTTCGAGCCACTGCGAGCTCGCCGCCCGGTGCATCGAGCGTCGCGAAGCCGTTGCGGAAAGCGAAGAGGAAGCCGCCGTTCTTGCGCAGCGCAAAAGAGCCCGGCGGCTTGGGCAGCGGCCAGTTGTCGACGCGGTTCGCGCGCGGATCGAACCGCCAGAGCGTGGGGCTCGAGATGTCGATCCACCACAGCAGACTGCTCGCGCGGACACCACACCGCGCCCTCGCCGAGAACGTTCTTGCAGTCGACCGCGCAGGCCGCCTGGACAGAGCTCATTGGATTTCCCTCGCGCTTCGCGCTCGGGGTTCGCCCTTGGGACGGCCCGGCGGGCAAACGCCTCCTCCGTTCGGCGCCGCCCGTCCCGTGTCGCGCGGCGATATCTTGTTGGCTATGATGCTAGCGCCTTATGGAACTCCCGACAATGCGATGAGCGACCCACCGATGCGTCCCACGCTGGCGCGCGCGGTCGCGCGCTGGATCCATGCCGTCGACGCGGCCGGGCTCGAGGCCGGCGTCGTCGAGAAGGCCGAGCTCTGCCTGCTCGACATGATCGGCGTCGCGGCCGCGGCGAACGATCTCCCGTGGAGCCGGCAGGCGGCGCAGTACGCCGCGGCGATGGGCGGCAACCGCGCGACGCTGATCGGCTCGCCGGCGCGCGCGAGCGTCGCGGAGGCCGCCTTCGCGAACGCGACGGCGGCGCACGGGCTCGTGCAGGAGGACATGCACACCGCCAGCGTGTCGCACATCGGCGTCGTCGTCTGGCCGACGCTGCTCGCGCTCGCGGAGGTGCAGCGCGCGACCGGCCGTGCGTTCGTCGCCGCCGGCGTCGTCGGCTACCAGGTCATGGCGCGCGTCGGGCAGGCGCTGATCACCAGGGAAGTCGCGCAGCGGTTCCGCCCGACCGGGCTCGTCGGCGCGGTGGGCGGGGCGGCGGCGGGCGCGCGCCTGCTGCGCCTGTCGGAGGACGAGACGGTGAACGCGCTCGCGCTGGCGGCGAACACCGCCGGCGGCCTCAACGAGTGGCCGCGCTCCGGCGGGGGCGAGATGTTCTTCCATCCCGGCTTCGCGGCGCGCAACGCGGTGACGGCGGTGCTGCTCGCACGGGCCGGCGCCGAGGCGTCGGAGTCGGCGCTCGACGGACCGGCGGGGCTCTTCGCCGCGTACGGCGGCGTGCGGCGCGAGGCGCTCGACCTCGACGGCGAATGGGAGATCCTCGCCGCATATCACAAGCCGGTCCCGGCCTGCAATTACGCCCAGACGCCGGCGCAGGCGGCGCTCGGCGTGCGCAGCGCGCACGCGTTCCCGACCCGCGACATCGAGCACGTCGTGGTGAGGAGCTTTCCCGAGGCGATCGCCTACCCGGGCTGCGACCACGCCGGCCCGTACCGCACGCAGCTCCAGGCGAAGATGAGCATCCAGTTCACGGTCGCCGCGGTGCTGGCGCACGGCCGGCTCGACGACGAGGTGTTCCGGGCGTTTGCCGCGGACGGCGAGGTGGCGGCGCTCGCCCGGCGCGTCCGGCTCGAGAACGACGACGAGCTCGCGCGCGGGTATCCGCAACGGCAGGGGGCGGAGGTGATCGTGACGCTGCGTGACGGCCGCACCGTCGGCCGGCGGCTCCTCGAGCTCGAGCCGCTCGACGCGGCGGGCGTGCGGCGGCGCACGCGCGCGGCGCTCGCCAGCCTGCTCGGGGAGACGCGCGCCGCGGAGATCGAGCGCGAGATCGACGCGCTCACCGGCTCGCCCGATGCCGCGCGCATCGCGCGCCTGCTCGCCCGCGACTGAGGGGCCGGCCGTGGCGACGATGCCGGCGAGCCGGACCATCCCGGACCTGATCGACGAGCTCGCGCGCGCGTTTCCCGATCGCGAGGCGCTGGTCGGGTCCGGCCAGCGCTACACCTACCGCCAGCTTCGCGCCGAGGTGCGGCGCATCGCGCGCGGCCTCGCCGCGCTCGGCGTCCGCCGCGGCGACAAGGTCGCGATCCTGATGGGTAACCGGCCGGAGTGGCTGATCGCCGACTTCGCGATCACGCTGCTCGGCGGCGTGATGGTCGGGGTCAACACCTGGGCGACCGCGCGCGAGCTCGAGTACGTCCTCGACCACTCCGACACGCGGTTTCTGATCGCCGTCGATCGCTTCCTGAAGTACGACTACCGTGCGCTGCTCGCGGAACTGCGGCTGCCGCAGCTCGAGCGGATCGTCGGCCTGGGCGACGCGCTCCCCGGCGGCTGGCTGCCGTATGCCGACCTTGCGCCGCTCGGCGCGCCGATACCCGAGGCGGCGATCGACGCCGCGCAGCGCGCGGTCCGGCCCGACGATGTGGCCTATCTCCTCTACACCTCGGGCTCGACGTCGCTGCCGAAGGGCGTCCAGCTCCAGCACTACGCGCTGATCGAGAACATGTGGCAGATCGGCGAGCGCCAGAAGGTCACCGAGCACGACCGCCTGTGGCTCGCGGTGTCGCTCTTCTGGGGGCTCGGCTGCGAGAACGCGCTGTTCAACGTCCTGACCCACGCCGGCTGCGTGGTGCTGCAGGAGCACTTCGACCCCGGCGAGGCGCTGGCGGTGATCGAGCGCGAGCGCTGCACGCTGTTCTACGGGACGCCCAACATGGCGCAGGCCCTGCACGAGCATCCCGACCGCGCACGGCACGACCTGTCGAGCCTGCGCGGCGGCGCGACCATCGGCACGCCCGAGCAGATCATGCGCGTCGTGGAGCTCGGGGCGCGCGAGGTCTGCAACATCTACGGTCTCACCGAGACGTACGGCAACTGCAACGTCGCCGACGCCGCCGATCCGCTCGAGAAGCGCCTCGCGAGCGTGGGGCGGCCGCTCGTCGGCGTCGATCAGCGGATCGTGGACCCGGAGACCGGGCGGGTGCTCCCGCACGGCGAGGTCGGCGAGGTCCGGGTGAAGGGCTACGTGACCTGCGGCTACTACAAGGACCCGGCGCGTACCGCCGAATCGTTCGACGAGCACGGGTACTTCAGGACCGGCGATCTCGGCGTTGCCGACGCCGACGGCAGTCTGCACTTCCGCGGACGCATCAAGGAGATGGTCAAGACGGGCGGGATCAACGTCGCGCCGGTCGAGGTGGAGGAGGTGCTGATGAGCCATCCCGGCGTGCACGCTGCGTTCGTCACCGGCGTGCCCGACCCGCAGCGCGACGAGGTGCTCGCCGCGGTGATCGTCCGGAAACCGGGTGCGACGCTGTCGGAGGAGGACGTCTGCACGTTCTGCCGCAAGGCGCTCGCGGCCTACAAAGTGCCGCGCCTGGTCCGCTTCGTCGCGGAGCACGAGCTGCCGCTCACGACGACCGGAAAGCTGCAGAAGAACCGCCTGGCCGCGACGTTCTTCGCCGACCGTTCGACCGGCTGAACCGGGCTCAGCCGGCGAAGCGCGGCTCCGGCAGGCCGCGCACCCCGAGCCCGGTCACCTTGAACAAGCTCCCGGCGAGGAACTGGGGCTGCGCTTCCTTCGCGAAGAGATCGTGGACCGCCGGGTGCTTCACCCGCGCCATCGACGTGACGTACAGCTCGTCGAGCCGGTCGCCGCCGAACATGCAACTCGTGATGTTCCGCACCGGCATGCCGATGCGCCGCTCCACCGCGCCGTCGGGCGCGTAGCGGACGAGCTCGCCGGAGATGAGCTGGGCGTTCCACACGCAGCCTTCGTCGTCGATCGTCGACCCGTCGGCGACGCCGGCGTCGTCCTTGAACGACGCGAACACGCGCTTGTTCGCGAGGCCGCCGGTCGCGATGTCGAAGTCGTACGCCCAGTACTCGCCCTGGAAGGTGTCGGCGAAGTAGAACGTCCGGTTGTCGGGGCTCCAGCACGGGCCGTTCGAGCAGATGATCCCCGAGTCCACCCTGGTGACGCGGAGGTCGGGATCGAGCCGGTACAGCCCGCAGACCGCGAGCTCCTCCTTGTCGTCCATGCCGCCGGCGTAGAAGCGGCCGCGGCGGTCGCACTTGCCGTCGTTCAGCCGCGTGCGTGGCTGCTCGGCGTCGACGAGCTGGATGAGGTCGAGCCTGCCGCTCGCGAAGTCGAAGAAGTAGAAACCGTCGTCGAGGGCGAGCACCGCGCCGCCGTCGCGGCGCAGCGCCATCGCGCCGACGTCCCGGTCGAGCGACCAGTTCTCGACCTTGCCCGAGCGCGGGTCGAGCCGCCAGATCGACGGCTTGCCGACGCGCCGGCCGGTGCCGTCCACCCAGTAGAGCCGGCCCTCGTCGACGTCCCATACCGGCCCCTCGCCGAGGTGGTTCTCGCACGCGAGGACGCACTCGATCTTGAGCGCCATGGCTTCAGTCGATCCTGGCGCCGGAGACCTTGACGGCCTGCGCGTACTTCTCGTTCGCCGCGCGGATCCGCGCGGCGTACTCTGCCGGCGTGCTGCCGACCGGTTCGATGTCGAGCTGCGCGAACCGCTGCGCGACCTCGGGCGACTTGAGCGCCTTCGCGACCTCCTGCGACATGCGCGCGACGATCGCCGGCGGCGTGCCGGCGGGTGCGAGCAGCCCGATCTCCGGCGCGAAATCGTAGCCGGGCACGCCGAGCTCGGCGACCGTCGGCACGTCGGGCGCGCTCGGCGAACGCTTGATCGTGCTCACCGCGAGCACCTTCACGCGGCCGGCTTTCACGTGCGACGCGATCGAGGGCAGCGACGAGTAGACGAGCGCGACCTGGCCCCCCACCATCGCCGGCACCGATTCGCCGGTGCCCTTGTACGGGACGTGCACGATGTCCAGCCCGAGCGCGGCCTTCAGCGACTCGGTGGCGAGGTGGTGGATGCTGCCGATCCCGGACGAACCGTAGTTCAGCTTGCCCGGCTGCGCCTTCGCGAGCGCCACGAGCTCGCCGAAGTCCTTGGCCTGGACCCCGGCGTTCGCAACGAGGAAGAGGTTTGCCGTCGCAATCAGGCCGACCGGCGTCAGATCCTTCGCCGGGTCGTAGGAGAGCTTCGCGTAGAGGGACGGGTTGATCGCCACCTGGCCGACATCGGCGATCAGGAACGTGTAGCCGTCGGGTGCGGCCCGTGCCGCCGCTTCGGTGCCGGGGATCCCGCCCGCGCCCCCGCGGTTCTCCACCGTCACCTGCTGACCGAGGCTTTCCGACACCTTCTGCGCGGTGATCCGCGCGATCGTGTCGGGGAGGCCGCCGGCCGAGTAGGGCACGATCCAGCGCACCGGCTTCGACGGATAGGCCTCCTGGGACGCGAGCGGCGGGCAGACGGCAACCGCCGCGACGAGTGCGAGCGCGGCGGCAAGCCGCTTCGGCAGACGATTCATGACTCCTCCTCCTCGGGGGCGGAATATACGCCGCCCGGCGCCGGGGGCTAGAATCGGCGGCGTCGGCGGGCGATCCCGCCGGCGCTCCCCGATGCCCGTTTCCTTCGACGGCAAGCTCGTAGTCGCGATCTCCTCCCGTGCGCTCTTCGACCTGGAGGAGTCGAACCGCGTGTTCGAGGAGGAGGGCGTCGAGGCGTACCACCGCTACCAGCTCGCGCGCGAGAACGAGGTGCTGGCGCCGGGCATCGCGTTGCCGCTGGTGAAGAAGCTGCTCGCGCTCAACGTCCGTGCGCCGGCGCGCCCGCGGGTCGAGGTGATCCTGCTCTCGCGCAACACCGCCGAGACGGGCTTGCGGATCATGAACTCGATCCAGCATTACGGCTTCGACATCACCCGCGCGGCGTTCACCGGCGGCGAGAGCACCTTCCCCTACGTCCCGGCGTTCGACGCGCACCTCTTCCTCTCGGCGAACGGCGACGACGTGCGGCGGGCGCTCGACGCCGGCCACGCCGCCGCGCAGATCCTGCCGTCGAACTTCGGCCAGAACGTCCAGCAGACCGACGAGCTGCGGATCGCGTTCGACGGCGACGCGGTGCTCTTTTCCGACGAGGCCGAGCGCGTGTACAAGAAGGAGGGCCTCGACGCGTTCACCGCGTCCGAGGTCGAAGCGGCGAAGGAGCCGCTCACCGGCGGGCCGTTCAAGAACTTTCTCGCCGCGCTGCATCGCATCCAGTCGGAGTATCCGGCCGACGAGGCGCCGCTCCGCACCGCGCTCGTCACCGCGCGCAGCGCGCCCGCGCACGAGCGCGTGGTGCGCACGCTGCGCGCCTGGGGCATCCGCATCGACGAGGCGCTGTTCCTCGGCGGGCTCGACAAGGGCCCGTTCCTGAAGGCGTTCGGCGCCGACATCTTCTTCGACGACCAGCACAGCCATGTCGCGTCGGCGCGCAAGTACGTCGCGGCCGGCCACGTGCCGTTCGGCGTCGCGAACGAGTGAGGTGACATGAAAGCACTGAAGTGGATGCTGTGGATCGGCGGCGGGCTCGTCGTCCTCCTGATCGTCGCGGTCGCCATCGTCGCCGCGACCTTCGACCCCAACCAGTACAAGCCGCAGATCGTCGACCTGGTGAAGGAGAAGACCGGCCGGACGCTGACGATGGACGGCAAGATCGGGCTCACGTTCTTTCCGCGGATCGGCGCCGAGGTGGAGAAGGTCTCGCTCTCCGAGCCGAAGGGCACCAGGACCTTTGCGCGGATCGACGAGGCGCGCGTCGCGCTCGCGCTGCTGCCGCTCCTGAGGAAGCAGGTGATCGTCGACCAGGTGACGCTGTCGGGGCTCGCGGTGGACCTCGTCCGCTACAAGGACGGCCGCACGAACTTCGACGATCTCCTCGGCGAGAAGAAGCCCGGGAAGCCGGCGCCGAAGGCGGAAGCGCCGGCCGGGACGCCGTTCGCGATCGACATCGGCGGCATCTCGCTCCGCAACGCGAACGTCGGCTGGCGCGACGAGTCGGACGGCACCGACGTGCGGCTTTCGAACGTGAACCTCAAGACCGGCCGCATCGCGAGCGAGGTGCCCGGGAAGCTCGAGCTGGCGGCGAAGATCGAGGGTCGACAGCCGCAGCTCGCGCTGCAGGTGAACCTCGATACCGGCTACCGGCTGAACTTCGAGACGCAAGCTGCGGCGCTGTCGTCGCTCGACCTGAAAGCGGTGGGCGACGCGCCGGGGCTCGCCGGCCTGGACGCGCGGCTGAAGGGCGACACCGTCGACTACGATCCGAAGGCGGGCCGCATCGATCTCGCCGGCATCGACCTCGCCGCCAGGTCGAAGGACGGGCTCGACGCGAAGCTCTCGATCCCGAAGCTCCAGCTCGCGCCGGATCGCGCCGAGAGCAAGGCGATCACCGGGGCGGTGAAGCTCGTCAAGCCGCAGCAGACGATCGACGCCAAGCTCGCGCTGTCCGCGCTCGAGGCGAAGGGGAAGCAGATCCAGTTCGCGCGGTTCGACGTCGACCTCGACGCGAAGACGGGCGACCTCGCGGTGCAGGGCAAGCTCGGCACGCCGGTGACGCTCAGCCTCGATACGAAGCAGGTCCAGCTCCCGGGCATCGCCGGCGATCTCACGGTGAGCGGGCCGAACATCCCGGGCAAGTCGCTCAAGGCCGCGGTGAAAGGCGGGGCGCGTGCCGACTGGGACAAGCGCAACGCGAACGCGGAGGTCGCCCTGAAGGTCGACGAGTCGAACATCCAGGCGAAGGTTGCGGTTGCGAACTGGGCGGAGCCCGCGGTCAACTTCGACGTCGTCGCCGACCGGCTGAACGTCGACCGGTATTTCCCGCCGGCGAAACCGGGTGCGCCCGCGCCGGCGGGCGGCGCCGGCGTTCCCGGCGGCGGCGGAGCAGCCGCGGAGAAGCCGATCGACCTCGCGGCCTTGAAGACCCTGAACGCCACGGGCAACGTGAGAGTGGGCGCGCTCCAGGTGCAGAACATCAAGGCGGACAACGTCGCCGCGGGCATCAAGGCGGCGGGCGGGCGGCTCGACGTGAGTCCGATGTCGGCGAGTCTCTACCAGGGCACGCTCGCGGGCGCGGCGGCGGTGAACGCGAACAACAACAACTTCACGCTGAAACAGACCCTCACCGGGATCAGCGTCGGGCCGTTGTTGCGCGATGCGGCGAACAGGGATCTGCTGGAAGGCCGCGGCAACGTCGCGCTCGACGTCACCGCCACCGGCAACACCGTCACCGCGCTCAAGAAGGCGCTCGGCGGCACGGCGAACGTCGCGCTGAAGGACGGCGCGATCAAGGGCATCGACATCGCGGGCACGATCCGGCAGGCGCGGGCGATGCTCGGCTCGAAGAGCGCGCTCGAGCAGCAGGCGAAGGGCGGCCAGAAGACCGACTTCAGCGAGCTCACCGCGAGCTTCGCGATCAAGAACGGCGTCGCCCACAACGACGACCTGAAGGCGGCCTCGCCGCTGCTGCGGCTCACCGGGGCGGGGGACATCGACATCGGCGAGAGCCGGATGAACTACCTGGCGAAGGCGACGCTCGTCGCGACGTCGACCGGCCAGGGCGGCAAGGACGCGGCGCAGGTTGCCGGCGTCATCGTGCCGGTCAAGGTGACCGGGCCGTTCGACGCCCTGAGCTTCAGCGTCGACGTCGGCGCGCTCGCGACCGACGTCGCGAAGGACGCGCTCCAGCGCGAGCTCGACCGCCGTCTCGGCGGCGGCAAGGCGGGGCAGCCAGGGTGGCGCCGGCGTCGAGGATGCGCTGCGCGGCCTGTTCGGCCGGAAAAAGTGAAGAGGGTTCGCGCCGACGGATCATCCGCTGGCAACGCCGCCACGGCCGCCACGATCTGCCGTGGCAGGGCACGCGCGATCCCTACGCGATCTGGCTCGCCGAGATCATGCTGCAGCAGACGCAGGTGTCGACGGTCGTGCCGTACTACCGGCGCTTCCGGGAACGGTTTCCCGACCTCGCCAGCCTCGCGGCAGCGAGCGAGGACGAAGTGCTGCGGCTATGGAGCGGCCTCGGCTACTACTCGCGCGCCCGGAACCTTCATCGCGCGGCGCAGCTCGTCGTCGAGCGGCATGCCGGGAAGTTCCCGGACGGCCTCGCCGACATCGTGGACCTGCCCGGGATCGGGCGGTCGACCGCGGCTGCGATCGCCGGATTCGCGTTCGGCGCGCGGTCGGCGATCCTCGACGGCAACGTCAAGCGCGTGCTCGCGCGCCATTTCCTCGTCGCGGGCTTCCCGGGCGACCGCGCGGTGGAGCAGAAGCTCTGGGCGCTCGCCGAGTCGCTCGTCCCGCCGCGCGACAACGCGGCCTACATCCAGGGGCTCATGGACCTCGGAGCGACGGTCTGCACCGCGCGCGATCCGCAGTGCGGCCGCTGCCCGGTGCACGCGACGTGCGGCGCGTACGCCGGGGACCGCGTTGCGGACTTCCCCGCGCCGCGCCCGCGGAAGCACGTCCCGACGCGTCGCACGGCGATGCTCGTGCTGCGGCACGGCGACGAGGTGATGCTCGAGAAGCGGCCGTCCGTGGGCGTCTGGGGCGGGCTGTGGAGCTTCCCGGAGCTCGCGCGCGGCGACGACGCGGGCGCCTTGAGCGCGCGTCGCTACGGCTGCGAGACGCGCCGCGTGGAGCGCCTCGGCGTGCTGCGGCACGGGTTCACCCACTTCACGCTGCACATCACGCCGCTCGTGGCGGAGGTTCGGCGCGTCACCCCGCGCGCGGCGCAGCCCGGCGTCCTCTGGCTCCCGATCGCCGAGGCGATCGGGGCGGCCGTGCCGGTGCCGGTGAGGAAGCTCCTGCGGGCGTTGAACGGGTCAGCGGCGGCCGACCAGCCCGCGCTGTTCCAGGAAGCGGTAGAGGATCTGTAGGCGCGTGATCGCGCCCTGCAGCTCGAGCAGCTTCTGCTTGGCCGCGAGCGGCACCGGCAGGATCTCGCACAGCCGGTAGCCGACCCACGACGCGCTGTCGAGCGCGTGCGGCTCGGCGAACACCGCTTCGCTCTTGTCGGCGATCACCAGCCGGAGGAGGTCGGCGAGCGCGGTGTACTGCTCCGGGAGCTCGGCGTCCTCCTCGTCGGGGATCAGCTCGACCCGGGCGCGCAGGAGATTCTGCGGCGCGACGGCGGCGTCGAGGATGCGGAAGCGCCGGCCGCCGAGCGTGCGCAAGCTCAAGACCCCGAGCTGCTGCATGTCCCAGTTGGTGATGGCCGCGAGACAGCCCACGAGCTCCGGCGTCGCCGGCCCGCCGACCTCCTTGCCGTTGCGGATCAGGCAGACGCCGAACGGCTGTTCCGCCTTCAGGCATTCGCGCGCCATGTCCATGTAGCGCGTCTCGAACACCCGCAGCGGCAGGAGCCCGCCGGGGTAGAGCACCGTGTTGAGCGGAAAGATCGGCAGGTTGCCGAGGTCGGGCTGGGTCGGCGTCGACATGGCCCGAAAGTCTAGCCCTTCGGGGTACGGCCCCAGCGTGCAGATATCTCGTTTTCGACGCCGAGATGGTCGAGGACGCGGGCGACCACGAAGTCGACGAGGTCTTCGACGCGCTGCGGGTGGTGATAGAAGCCGGGGTTGGCGGGCAGCACGACCGCGCCCGCGCGCGCGAGGCGGGTCATGTTCTCGAGGTGGATCACCGAGAGCGGCGTCTCGCGTGCGACGAGGACGAGCGGGCGGCGCTCCTTGAGCGCGACGTCGGCGGCGCGCTCGATCAGGTTGTCGGCGAGGCCGCTGGCGACCGCGGCGAGCGTACCCATCGAGCACGGGCAGATCACCATCGCGTCGGACGGGCTCGACCCCGAGGCGATCGGCGCGTACCAGTCGTCCCGGCCGTAGACCTGGAGCTGCCCGGGCGCGGCCCGATACCGCTCGGCGAGATGCGCCGCGGCGTCCTGCGGCCGCGCCGGCAGCGCGAGGTCGAGCTCCTGCTTGGCGACGATCTGCGCCGCCTGCGAGTACACGAGCGCCACCTGGATGCGCGCCGCGAGCAGGCACTCGAGGAGCCGCAGGCCGTAGGCCATGCCCGAGGCGCCGGTCAGCGCGAGCGTGACGCTGCGCGGGGCGCTCGCGCTCATCGCGGCCCTGGAAGCTGCCGGTGCCGCACCAGCACCCGCGTCGTGGCGCGGAACCGCGACGCGAGCCGCTCGACGAACCACACCGAGCGATGCTGCCCGCCGGTGCAGCCGAGCGCGACCGTCAGGTAGGCGCGGTTGTCGCGGACGAACGCCGGCAGCCACCGCTCGACGAAGTCGCCGATGTCGGCGAGCAGCGCCTGCGCCTGGGGCAGCACCTCGAGGAAGTGGACGACCGGCGCGTCGAGGCCGGTCAGCGGCCGCAGCTTCGGGTCGTAGAAGGGGTTCGGCAGGGTGCGCACGTCGAAGACGAGGTCGGCGTCGAGCGGGATGCCCTGCTTGTAGCCGAACGACTCGAACGCGAGCGTGAGCCCGGAGCTGTCGGCGGCGACGAGGTCCTTGATCCACGCCCGCAGCGCGTTCGGCGCGAGCTCGCTCGTATCGACGCGCTGGCCGACCTCGCCGATCTCCTCGAGGAGCGCGCGCTCGCGCCGGATCGCCTCGTCGACCGTCGCATCCGACCCGGCGAGCGGATGCGGCCGGCGGGTCTCGGAGAAGCGCTTGATCAGCGTCTCGTTGGCGGCGTCGAGGAAGAGGAGGCGCACGTCGACCCCCAGCGCCTTCAGCGCGCGGATCGATCCCGGCAACTCGGCGAGCGCCGAGCCGCTGCGGGAGTCCACCGTGACCGCGACCCGCTCGTAGCCGGCGGTGCGGAGGAAGTCGATCGTCTCGCCGAGCAGCGTCGCCGGCAGGTTGTCGACGCAGTAGAAGCTCGCGTCCTCGAGGACGTTCAGCGCGACGCTCTTGCCGGAGCCGGAGAGGCCGCTGATGACGACGAGCTGCATGATGCGGGGAGCATAACGCCTTTTCCGCGTCGCGCTCCCGATCGGGCGCACCGCCCTCAGGCGGCGGCGTCGACGAGGCCGGCGATCAGGCCGGCGCGGCGCACTTCTTCACGAACGAGTCGCGCGCGGCACCGTGGAGCTTCTTCTCGTCGGCCTGCGCGTTGCACGCCGCCGTCTTGTCGCCGCCGCCCTTGAGACAGGTGCTCATGAACTTGTTGCGGTCGTCGCCCTTCATCCCCTTGTCGGACGCCTGCTTGCTGCAATCGCCCATGCGCTTCTGCTGCTCGGTCTGCTGTGCGAACGCCGACGACGCGCACAGTGCGGCGGCAAACACGCCTGCGATCAGCTGCTTCATTTTCTTCCCCTCCCATTCTTCGTTGAAAAGGCCCACCGTGCCGGATGCCGGCTACGTGCGCCCTAAACGCACGTGCCCCGGTTGCGGTTTACTTCGACTTCGGCTGGTCGCCGCGCATGCAGGCGCTCATGAACTGGTTGCGTTCCCGCCCCTGCAGGTTGCGGTCGCGGGCCTGCTTGGTGCACTCGTCCGTGCGCTGCTGCTGCTCGGTGGACGCTGCTTCGCCGGCGCCTGCTTGTCCTGCGCGAGCGCCTGGGACGCGCAGAGCGCGGCGGCGAACGCGGCGGCGAGGAGCTTCGTCATGTGCTTCTCCGTCTCGGTCGTTGGAATCGTCCCGCCCCGGGTGCCGGCCACGGGTGTCAACGCCCGCCGTCGGTGCCGGTGGACGCATCGCGCTGCATCTCGGCCTGCTGCCGCTCCATGAACTCCTCGGTCGAGTTGTAGCCGCGGAGCTGCAGGATGTGGTTGCGCACGGCAGCCTCGATCAGCACCGCGAGGTTGCGGCCGACCGCGACCGGGATGCCGACCTTGCGCACCGTCACGCCGAGGATCTCCTCGGCGAGCGCGTGGAGCGGCAGCCGCTCTGCCGGCGGCGCGGCCGACGGCGTCGGGCGCTCGAGATGGACGACGAGGCGCAGGCCCATCTTCGGCCGCACTGCGGTCTCGCCGAAGATCGTGCGGATGTTGAGCACCCCGAGGCCGCGCACCTCGAGGAAGTCCTTCAGGAGCGGCGGGCAGCGGCCCTCGAGCGTGTCCGACCCGATGCGCGAGATCTCCACGACGTCGTCGGCCACGAGGCCGTGGCCGCGGCTGATGAGCTCGAGGCCGAGCTCGCTCTTGCCCACGCCGGAGTCGCCGGTGATCAGCACGCCGAGGCCCAGCACGTCCATGAACACGCCGTGTCGCGTCGTGGTCTCGGCGAGGCTCTTGGCGAGGTACCGGCGCAGCTTGTCGATGAGGTGCGCGGCGGGAAGCGGCGAGGCGAAGAGCGCGATCCCGCGCGCTTCGGCGACCTCGGCGAGCCGCGGATGGCCGGGGACGCCGTCGGCGAGGAGCACCGCGGCGGGCGAGCCCTGCAGGCCGAGCTCGATCAGCCGCTCGAGCCGCGCCTTCTCGAGCGCGGCGATGTGCGCCTGCTCGTGGCGGCCGATGACCTGGATGCGGTTCGGGTGGATGAGGTTGAGGTGGCCGACGAACGCGGCCGACTCGGTGGCGTCGGCGCGGATCACCGCGGCGCCGCCTGTCTTCCCGCCTATCCAGACGAGCTCGAGCTTCTCGGCCGCGTCGTCATACAGCCGCGCGACGCTGGTCTGCAACATACGGCTGCCAGGCGGAGATCATCTGGTGGAGGGCGGCGGCGTCGGCGACGGTCGCGAGGCTCTGGCGCAGCTCCCGGTCGCTGAACATCTGCGCCAGCTCGCTGAGGATCTCGAGATGCTGTTCGGTCGCCTGCTCCGGCACGAGCAGCACGAAGACGAGGTTCACCGGGCGGCCGTCTGGCGCGTCGAACGCGACCGGGACCTTCAACCGCAGGAACGCGCCGATCGGCTCCTTCAGGCCCTTGATCCGGCCGTGCGGGATCGCGACGCCCTGGCCGAGCCCGGTGGACCCGAGCCGCTCGCGCGCGAACAGGCTGTCGAAGACGAGGCTGCGGGCGACGCTCTGGTTGTTCTCGAACAGGAGCCCCACCTGCTCGAACATCCGCTTCTTGCTGCTCGCCTCGGCGTCGAGGAGGATGTTCGACTGCGGCAGCAGCCTGGCAATCAGGTTCATGCGGTGTTTCCGCCCGCTCGTCCGCCCCGGTTCAGCCCTGGTTCCATGTTGTCGCCCTTCTCCGCCCCCCGGTGCTAGGGCCCAGGGTTCGCGGGCGCGCTATTGTACTGCGGCGCCGCACCGCACCCAAACATCGCAACAACGGCTGTTACAAATCGGGGCGCGCCTGGAACGCGACCGGCCGCTGGCCGGCGGGCGCCGTCAGCTCTCGGAGTGGCGCTTGAGCGCGTCGTGGGGCTTCGCGTACGCGCGATCCTTGTACTTGATGAGCTTGCGGTCGAGCTTGTCGGCGAGCGCGTCGATCGCCGCGTAGAGGTCGCCGTCGGCGTGCTCGACGAAGATGTCCTGGCCGGGGAGGTGCACGTTCGCTTCGGCCTTCTGCGTCAGCTTCTCGACCGTGAGGATCACGCTGACCGCCGTGGCGTGGTCGCAGTGGCGCATCACCCGCTCGAGCTTCGACTCGACGTAGGTGCGGATCGCCGCCGTGACGGCGACGTGATGGCCGGTGACGGTCAGGTTCATCTCGGACCTCCTCGAGGACTACAGCGACTTGCGGAGATTGACCGGCGGGATGTGCATCGACTCGCGGTACTTGGCGATGGTGCGCCGGGCGACGACGATGCCCTGCTGGCCGAGGATCTGCGAGATCTTGGAGTCGGAGAGCGGCTTCTTCTGGTCCTCGGCCCCGACGAGCTGCTTGATCAGGGCGCGGATCGCGGTCGCCGAGCAGGCGCCGCCGGTCTCGGTGGCGACGTGGCTGCCGAAGAAGTACTTGAGCTCGTAGATGCCGCGCGGGGTGGCCATGAACTTCTGCGTCGTCACGCGCGAGACGGTCGACTCGTGCAGGCCGAGCGCATCGGCGATCTCGCGCAGCACGAGCGGCCGCATCGCCACCTCGCCGTGGTCGAAGAAATGCCGCTGCCGGTCGACGATCGACTGCGACACGCGCTGGATGGTCTCGAAGCGCTGCTGCACGTTCTTGATCAGCCACCGCGCTTCCTGCAGCTGCGAGGTGAGCTGGCCGCCCTGGCCGCGGTTCGACTGCAGGATGTCGGCGTAAATGCGGTTGATGCGCAGCTTCGGCATCGCGTCCGGGTTGAGGCTCGCGGTCCAGACGCCCTTGGTCTTGCGCACGATCACGTCGGCGACGACGTAGCGCGTCTCGAGCGCGGAGTACGCGCCGCCCGGACGCGGGTTCAGGCTCTGGATCAGGCGCTGCGCGGTGCGGAGGCTCGCGTCGTCGCAGCCGAACAGCTTCTTCAGCTTCGCGAAATCGCGCGCGGCGAGGAGCGGGAGCTGCTCGCGCACGATCCGCAGCGCGACCGCGAAGCCCGGCGTCGATTCGGGCAGCGCGAGGAGCTGCAGCTCGAGGCACTCGGCCGGCGAGCGGGCGCCGACGCCGGTCGGATCGAGATTCTGCAGGTGCTTGAGCGCGATCGCGAGCTCGTCGGCCTCGACCGCGAGCTCGTCGGGCAGCATCGCGGCGATCTCTTCCAGCGGCTGCGTGAGGTAGCCGTCCTCGTCGAGCGCATCGACGAGGAGCGCGACCAGCCTGCGGTCGCGATTGGGCAGCGGCGTAAGCGAGAGCTGCTGCAGCAGATGGTCGCGAAGCGAGGGCGATTCGGCCGCGAGCTGGGGATAGTCGGAGTCGTCCGAGTCGTCGCGGGGGGTGCCTGAGCCGCCGCCGTCGAGATACCAGTCGGCGTCCGGGCTGCGCGCGTCGTCGTCGGCCGGCGGCGCATCGGGTTTCTCCGGCGCCTCGGGCTGCTGCTCGGTCGTCGTGGTCGTGGTGCCGTTCAGCCGGACTGCCGGCGCGGCCTCCTCTTCCCCTTCATCGCGCTCGAGCAGCGGATTCTCGGCGAGGAAGCGCTCGAGCTCCTGGTTCAGCTCGAGGGTCGAGAGCTGGAGGAGCCGGATGGATTGCTGCAGCTGCGGCGTCAGCGTGAGGTGCTGCGTCAGCTTGAGCTGCAGGGTTTGTTTCATGCGCGGGTAGCGGGGGAGGGAGCGTTCGGTCGGGTCTCGGGGGTTGGGTACGTTTCGTTGGGCGCCAAGGCGGCACCGCTCGGACCCTGCCGGCCGCGAAGTCCGGGTCAAAACCGACCCGGCGCTTCTAGAGGCGGAAGTGCTCGCCTAGGTAAACGCGCCTGACATTTTCATTATAAACAATCTCCTCCGGCTTGCCGGAAGCAAGTACCGAGCCTTCGTTAATTATGTACGCCCGGTCGCAAATTCCCAGGGTTTCCCGGACGTTATGGTCGGTGATCAGCACCCCGATCCCGCGCTCCCGGAGGAACCGGATGATCCGCTGGATGTCCAGGACGGCGATCGGGTCGACCCCCGCGAACGGCTCGTCGAGCAGGATGAAGGCCGGCCGGGTCGCGAGCGCCCGGCAGATTTCGACCCGCCGCCGCTCCCCGCCCGAAAGCGACAGGGCCGGGGCGTCGCGCAGGTGCGCGATGTGCAGCTCGCCGAGAAGCTCGTCGAGCCGCGCCTCGATCGCTTCCGGCTCGAGCGCCATCAGCTCGAGCACCGCGCGGACGTTCTCCTGCACCGTGAGCCGGCGGAACACCGATGCCTCCTGCGGCAGGTACGACAGCCCGAGCCGGGCGCGCCGGTGGATCGGCAGGCGCGTGATGTCGCGCTCCTCGACGAAGATGCGGCCGCCGTCGGCCGCGACGAGGCCCACGATCATGTAGAAGCAGGTGGTCTTGCCCGCGCCGTTCGGCCCGAGCAGGCCGACGACCTCGCCGCTCATCACGTCGAGCGAGACGTCGCGCACGACGGTGCGCTTCTTGTAGCGCTTGTTGAGCGCGGCGGTGCGCAGGTGGCTCGCGCGCGCGCCCGGGGGCGGGACGGCAAACGTCGCGCGCGCGAGCGGCTCGTTCACTGGCGCCCCGTCTCCAGCCCCGGCGCGGGCTTCAGCTCGAGCGCCGGGGCGCGCGGCGCGGCGGCGTCATCCTTCTTCTTCGGCTGGATCACCGCCCGCACGCGCCCGTCGCGTCCGCCGGGCGAGGCGGGGAGCTCCTTGGAGCCCTGCACCCGGTAGATCTCGGAGCGCGTGTCGTACGAGATGTAGTTGCCGCGCACCTCGTCCTTGTCGCGCGTGACGCGCGCCTTGTCGAAGAGCTCCACCCGCTCGCCCTTGCCGTCGTACTCGATCCGCTGCGCCTCGCCGTCGATCCACTCGTCCGCGCCGTCGCGCTTCTGGCGGAAGGTCGCCGGGCTGCCGGTCGCCACCCCCGACTGGAAGCCCTCCTTGTCCTGGCGCACCGTGAGCTTGTCGGCGCGCAGCACGAACGTGCCCTGGGTCAGCACGACGCGCCCCTCGAAGACGACGGTCTGCTTGCCGTCGTCGGCGAGCATCCGGTCGGCCTCGACGCTCACCGGCTTGTCGCGGTCCAGGCGCTCCGCGCGCGCGGGCAGCGCGGCGAGAACCGCGGCGAGGACGATGGCGAGCGCGGCACGCACCGCTCACCCCGCCGGGCGGACGAACGTGCCGTTGACCCGGGCCTTCAGCTCGAGCTGGCGCGTCTTGGTGTTGTAGTCCATGCCGACTCCGGTGAGTCGCGACGCGCCTTCGGTGATCACCACGGCCTCGGGCGTGCGCACGATGTCCTGCTTGGGGAAGACCTGGAGATACGTCGTTTCCATCTGCAGCTCGGGGCGTCCCTTGGTCGCCATCGCGCACGACGAGGACGTTGCCGTACAGGCGCACCTCCTCGCCGTCCTTCGTGACGGTACCGCGCTCGGCCGAGATCCGCACCGGGGGGCCCTGCTCGCGGAACTGCACGAGCCGCGGCTCCTCGAGCTCGGTCGTCTCGTCGTCCGGGTAATGGGTCATCCGGATCGCGGTGAGCCGGGACTCCGGGCGTCCGGTCTTGTCGTGGCTGGTCGCGGTGAAGCGCTCGACGATGAAATCGGGATCGTGCTCGAGCGCGTTCGGATGGCCGACGGCGGGCGCCTGGACCATGTGCTCGAGCCACATCGTCAGCCCCGCCAGGCCGGCGGCGAGCGCGAGCGAGAACAGCGTGTTCGTGCGCGTCTTCACGCGAGGTACCTGCCGACCGCGCCGTCGAGCGCGCCCCTCGCGGCGAGGATCACCTCGCAGACCTCCCGCACCGCGCCGCTGCCGCCGGGACGCCGGCTGACGTAGTGCGCCCGCGCGCGCACCACCTCCGGCGCATCGGGCACGGTCGCCGCGAAGCCGCACCGCACGAGGAGCGGCAGGTCCGGCAGGTCGTCTCCCATGTAGCCGCACGCGCTCAGGGCGAGCCCGAGCTGCGCCCGCAGGCCCTCGAGGACGGCGAGCTTGTCGTCCGCGCCCTGGAAGAGATGCCGGATCCCGAGCTCCGCCGCCCGCTTCGCGACGACTCGCGAGCTGCGCCCGGTGATCAGCGCCAGCTCGATGCCCGCACCGGCCAGCAGTTTCAGCCCGAGCCCGTCGAGCGTGTGGAAGCGCTTCATCTCCTCGCCGCCGTCGGTGAGATAGAGCGCGCCGTCGGTGAGCACGCCGTCGACGTCGAACGCCATCAGCCTCAGTCCGCGCGTCCGCTCGAGTGCGGCGTCCATTCAAAGGACCTTCGCGCGGAAGAGATCGTGGATGTTGAGCGCGCCGACCAGCCGCCCGTCGGGGTCGACGACCGGCAGCTGCGTCGTCTTGTGCTTCTCCATCAGCTCGACCGCCTCGGCCGCGAGCGCTTCCGGGCGGATCGAGCGCGGATTGTGCGTCATGACCGCGTCGATCGGCGTCGTGTGCACGTCGATGCCGCGCCCGAGTGCGCGCCGCAGGTCGCCGTCGGTGAAGATGCCGACCAGGCGCCGGTCGGCTCCGACCACCGCCGTCATGCCCATCCGCTTCTTCGAGATCTCGAGCACCGCGTCGGCGAACGCCGCGCCCTCGGCCACCACCGGCACGTCGTCGCCGGTGCGCATCACGTCGCGCACGTGCGTGAGCAGGCGCCGGCCGAGGGTGCCGCCCGGGTGGGAGCGCGCGAAATCCTCGTGGCCGAACCCGCGCGCGTCGAGCGCCGCCACCGCGAGCGCGTCGCCGAGCGCGAGCGCCGCAGTCGTGCTCGCGGTGGGCGCGAGGTTGAGCGGGCAGGCTTCCTTCTCGACGCCGGCGTCGAGGACGACGTCGGCGAGGCTCGCCAGCGCGGATTGCGGGTTGCCGGTCATCGCGATCAGCGGTGCGCCGAGGCGCTTCACCAGCGGCAGGATCGTCATCAGCTCGTCGCTCTCGCCCGAGTGCGAGAGCGCGAGCACGACGTCGTCGTGGGTGATCATGCCGAGGTCGCCGTGGCTCGCCTCGCCGGGATGGACGAAGAACGACGGCGTGCCGGTGCTCGCCAGGGTGGACGCGATCTTGCGCCCGATCTGGCCGGACTTGCCGATGCCGGTGACCACCACGCGACCGCGGCAGGCGAGGATCAAGCGCAGCGCGTCGAGGAACCGGCCGTCGAGCCGCGAGGCGAGCGCCGCGACCGCCTGCGCCTCGATCTCGAGCACCTCGCGCGCGAGCCGGAGCGCGTTCTCCGACACCGCCGGTTGGTCGAGGCTCGACGCTGTCGTTATCATCGGGAAAAGTATAGCAAAGGGGGGGCTCCGGCCCGTGAGCCACGCGCTCGAACTGGTTCTGATCCTGCTCGCGAGCGCGGTGCTCGTCGTGGTGGTGTTCCGCACCCTGAACCTGCCGCCGCTCCTCGGCTACCTGATCGTCGGGGTCGCGATCGGGCCGCACGCCCTCGGCTGGATCGCCGAGGACCGCAACACCGCCTATCTCGGCGAGTTCGGGGTGGTGTTCCTGATGTTCACGATCGGCCTCGAATTCAGCCTGCCGCGGCTCGTGCAGATGCGCCGGCTCGTGCTCGGGCTGGGGGGGCTGCAGGTCGTCCTAGCTACGGCGCTCTTCACGGCGCTCCTCGCGGTGGCCGGCAGCCCCTGGCAGGGTGCGCTCGCCCTCGGCGCCGCGCTGGCGATGTCCTCGACCGCAATCGTCGTGCGCATGCTCGCCGAGCGGATGCAGACCGAGACGCCGCACGGCCGCGAGGTCATCGGCGTGCTGCTCGCCCAGGACCTCGCGGTCGTGCCGCTGCTCGTCCTTGTCCCCGCGCTCGCGCAACCGGCGGGCGACCTCGCCGGTGCGCTGGGCCTCGCGGCGCTCAAGGCGGCGGCGATCGTCGGCGCGGTGTTCTGGCTCGGCCAGAAGCTGATGCCGCCCTGGTTCGACCTGGTCGCGAAGCGGCGCTCGCACGAGCTCTTCATCATCAACGTGCTCTTCATCACGCTCGCATCGGCCTACCTCACCGAGCTCGCCGGGCTGTCGCTCGCGCTCGGCGCGTTCGTCGCCGGCGTGCTCATCTCCGAGACGCAGTACCGCCATCAGGTCGAGGAGGACATCAAGCCGTTCCGCGAGGTGCTGCTCGGTCTCTTCTTCATCACGGTCGGCATGCAGCTCGATCTGCGGGTCGTGGCGGCGCACTTCGGGCTGGTCGCGCTGATGTTCATCGTGCCCCTCGCGGCCAAGCTCGCGATCGTCGCCGGCCTGTCGCGTCTCCTCGGCGCCACGGCGGGCACCGCGCTCCGGAGCGGGTTCGCGCTCGCGCAGGCGGGCGAGTTCGGGCTGGTGCTCGTCGCGCGCGGGAGCGAGCTTTCCCTCTTCGATCCGGCGCTCGTCCAGGCCGCGATCGCGGGCATGGTGCTGTCGATGCTGGTCGGGCCGTTCCTGATCCAGCACAGCGATCGCATCGTGCTCCGGGTGTCCGGCTCGGAGTGGATGCTGCGGGCGTTGCAGCTGCACCAGGTCGCTGTCCGCAGCATCGGGACCGAGCGGCACGTCGTCGTGTGCGGCTACGGCCGCACCGGTCAGAATATCGCCCGCTTCCTCGAGCGCGAGAGCATCGCCTACGTCGCGCTCGATCTCGATCCGGATCGCGTGCGGGAGGCGGCCGCTGCCGGCGATACGGTCGTGTTCGGCGACGGATCGCGGCGCGAGACGCTGATCGCGGCCGGCGTCGCCCGCGCCGCCGTGCTGGTCGTGACCTACATCGACCTGCCGTCGGCGCTCAAGGTGCTCGCCCACGCGCACGACATCAACCCTGCGCTCCCGGTGATCGTGCGCACGCGTGACGACAGCGGGCTCGAAAAGCTCGAGGAGGCAGGCGCGGCGGAGGTGGTGCCGGACACCTTCGAGTCGAGCCTGATGCTCGCCTCGCACGCGATGCTCATGGTCGGGGTTCCGGTGCGGCGGGTGGTCGGCCAGATCCGCGCGGTGCGCGACCAGCGCTACCGGTCGTTGCGCGGCTTCTACCACGGCGCCTCGGACGATGCCGCGGACCTCGACGAGGCGAACCAGCCGCGGCTGCACACCGTCAGCCTCGAGCCTGGCGCGCACGCAGTGGGGCGCACGCTGGCGGAGCTGCAGCTCGGGCGGCTGGGCGCGGAGGTCACCGCGGTGCGCCGGCGCGGCATTCGCGCCGACGAGCCCGGGCCCGAGACGCGTCTCCAGGCGGGCGACGTCCTCGTCCTGCTCGGCCGGCCGGACGCGCTCGAGAAGGCGGAGACGCGGCTGCTGCAGGGATGACCGGTTTGCCGGAAGCCCGCTTCAGTCGAGGCGGCGGCAGAGCACGTACTGGTCTACGCCGGTTTCGCTGTAGTCGCTGATGGCGACCGTGGCGGCGAGCGGCTGGTTCGGCGCGGTCTGCCGGCGGCCGCGCACCACGCCGCGCGCCGGGCTCAGCTCGTCGAGCTGGCCGTCGACGCCGATCGCGACCTCGCCCGGCAGGTTGGCCTGGCAGATCGCCGGGATCGGAAAGCCCATCGCGTTCTGCTGTACGCCGATCACTCCCCCGAACGGGTTGAGCGGTTGCGCGACAACCGTGACCTCCCGCGGCGGAGACGGGGCCAGTTCGGCGAGGCGGAGATGCCACCAGTAGTTGAGCGTCTCGCCCTGCGATGCGTCCACGGTCAGCGTCGCCATCGGATCGCCGGCGGGGGGCGGGTCGCTATAGAGTCCGCTGAGCACGCCATCCCCGGTGCCGTTCTTGGCGCCGGCCGGCCAGCGCCCCGCCGCCCTGGGGTCGTCGCCCGGGAGCGCGGAGTAGCGATCGACGTAATACAGGTGCGCGGCTTGCAGGCCGTTGAACTGGTTGACGACGAGCTTGATGCGGGCTTGCGTGACGAACGACCGGCCGGCAACCATGCCGCCGGCGAGCAGGCCCATGAGGACCGCGACGATCGCGATCTCGGCCAACGTGAACCCAGCCTGTGCGTGACGCATTTCCGCTAACGTGGAAAAGGGGCGTGGAAGGTGTGCGGATTTTCTCGTTCGCGCCCCCGCACGACCGTGACGGACTTTGCAAAGCACAACGCGTGCCTGGAATATCGCACGGTTGTCGCCTCGTCGACGTGTGGAGGTCTCGACATGGAAGGAAAGCCCGGGTGCGGCGAGCGGCCTCGCTGCGCGCGCACCCGGCATGACGCCGCGCGCGGGAGGCCGCGCTGTCCGGGCGCCCCGGAAAAGGGAAAGCCCGCGCCTAAGCGCGGGCTTCGTGAAGCGCGGACGTCAGATCTTCTTGCAGATCACGTATTGCGTGCTGCCGGTCTCCACGTAGTTGGTGGCGGCAGTCGCGCGCCGTGATGTTCGTGGCCGCGGTGTCCGTCGTCGCCCATCGTGTACGCCATCATCTGTCCGGTGTTGGACCGCTGGTCGTCGACCTGGGTGTCGACCGCGGAGGCGACCTTGTCCGGCACGTTGGCCGAGCACATGACGACGCCGGTGAGGTTGGTGAGCGCGTTGGTCTGCACGCCGACGATGCCGCCCACGGCGTTGGTCGGTTGACTGTAGGCGGCCTGGCCCGACGTGGCGCCGGCCACGAACCCCGCAAGTCGAAGGTGCCACCAGAAGTTCCACGACTCGCCCTGGGTGTTGTCGACGTTGGCCTGGGCGAGCGTCGCTGGGGACGAGACGCCGTACAGGCCGCCGATCTGACCGTTCGAGCCGCCGTTCAGCGCGGCCGGAATCCCGCCACCGCCGGGCCAGCGCTGGGCTGCGTTGGGGTCGTCGCCCGGCACCGCCTTGTAGCGGTCCATGTACGAGAAGTACGCGGCGGTGATGCCGTTGAAGTCGTTGACCACGTTCTTGATCCGGGCCTGGGTGATCATTTCCTGGCCCTTCAGGATGCCGCCGAGCAGCAGCCCGATGATGACGAGCACGATCGCGATCTCGACCAGAGTGAAGCCCGACTGCATGCGCTTTGGTTGCATTGTCTGTCTCCTTGCAGCCCGGCAACCGCGCCCGGCTGGTTAGTGCGGGAGACAAAGCAAACTCAATGCCAGCATTTGGCCTTGATTTGTGACGGAAATCACGGGGGTTTGGGCCGCTGTTCGCCGATTTTCCGTCAACAGCGCCAACTAGTTGACAACGGGGCCCGCGACGCCGGCCGGATCACTTTGCCTTGAGCTTCTCCTCCAGCTGCTCAAGCCGCCGCTGGAGCAGGTCGAAGTCCCGGCGGTCCTTGACCTGTCCACTCGCCAACAGTCCGCCAATCATGATCTTGGCGGCTTCCAGCTCGTTCATGTCCTCCAGGATGAACGGCTCCATCTGTCGCACCCAGACCGGCGCGTCGGGCGTCGTAGTGTGCTGCTGGAGCGCTGCAGCATACTGCCGCGCCAGCGGGAGGTCCTTCAGCCGGTGCTTGGCCAGGATCGTCCCGTGGGCGAGCCATGGCCAGCGGCGGTTGGGATCCTTCAGGTATTCGTGGTAGACGAAGTCGAGCATCTTGCGCTGCTTTGCAGCATCGGGGATATCGGCATAGAGCCGGCTCGCGCTCATGAGCGGATACTGGCCCGCCGGGTCGAGCTCGAGGATCCGCGCGAGCCATGGGATGAGCTGGTCGTAGTCGAGATCCCGGTACGGCACGCGCGACCCGGCCTGGTAGTCGAACGCCTGCAGGTACAGCATGAGCAGGGTGGCGAGCGCGATCGGCTCGCCGACCGAGGCGAGCCGCAGCGTGTTCGCCCCCGGCGCCGGGCCGAGATCCTCCGCGCGCGCGGACGGCCGTGGCTGGAGCGAGGCGACGCCGATCTGCAGCGCCAGGGCGAACGCGAGCGCAGCCACGACCCAGCGCGGTACGTCGGCCAGCGGGCGCTCGCGCATCGGCTCAGAGGTTCTGCCGGTGGAGGTCGAACTGCGCCGCGGTCACGAGGAGGGCGGCATAGACCGCCGTCTGCCCGAGGACGCTCCCGATCGCGGCCGCAGACGGCGGCGCGCCGACCAGCCAGGCGGACTGGGTCATCAGGTCGAACCGCGGCAGGATGACCGCGACGCCCTGCACGAGCCAGTTCCCCACCCGGTCGCCCCAGGCCTGCGACGCCTCGGAGGACCGGGCGATGATCTCGATCGCCGCCATCGACCGGCCGAGCACGTAGAAGCCCACGACCGCCGCGAGCGCCGGCACGACGTGGCTGAGGGTGATCACGCAGAACAGGCTCATCGCCGCCAGGATCACGAGCTCGCAGGCGAGCGACACCGCCCAGACCGCCACCTGGGCGGGCGGCGCAAGGAACGCGAGCGGCAGGCTGACGATGGCAGCGAGCGCAAGGGCGGCTGCCGAGAATCCGACGAACTTGCCGAACAGATACACCGCCCGCGGCCAGGGCTGGGCGAGCATCAGCTCGAGCACCTTGTCGTTGAACTCGCGGACCATGCTCATGACGACGAAGGCCGCGACCAGGAACCCGGCGCAACCGCGGAGCAAGGCTGCGATAATCGCCGCCTGGATACGGGCTGTTTCGACGATCGCGACCTGCTGCAGGAAGGCTGCCGCCGCGACGGCGAGGAGCAGCAGCACCCCGACGAGCCATAGCATGCGGCTGCGCAGCGCTTCCAGCAGCGTGGCACGGGCGATCGAGAGTACGACCTTTGTCATCTATGGCGTATCGCCGCGGCGTCGCTTGGCACGGAATCTGCGGCCGCACGAAGCCTAAGGGCCCGGGCGGCGGGACGCAAGCGGGCGGAGCTTGCACAAGGAATGACTGAGGGCGCATTCGATCAGGCGGAGCAGCGAGCGGGGCGCTGGCGATGGCTCATGCTCGCCATGCTCGTCTGCCTGCACTTCGCGGCGACGCGGGGGGTCGAGGACATCTGGGCGCGCGGCCTGATGATGGCCCACCTGGGGCTCTTCCTCGTCTGGCAGCCGTTCATCCAGGCGGGCCAGCGGCTCAAGTTCAGCGAGACCGTCCTGATCGTCCTCATCGCGGTCGGGATCCTCGCGTTCCTGAACTGGTGGATGCTCGGCCTCTGGGTCGTCGTGCTCGCCGGGATCGTGGGCGGCAAGGTGTTCCTGTTCCAGGCGCGCTGGCTCCGCCTCTTCTACCTGACCGTCTTCTCGTACCTCGTCGCGCTCCTCCTCCTCTGGATCGTGCCGAGCGGCTTTCCGAACACCCGGCCGGACGAGGTGATGCACCTGATCGTCCTCTACGGCCTGCCGCTGCTCTTCCTCGTGATGGCGGCGATCCCGGTCGAGTCGGACACCGCCGAGCCGCAGGTGGTCGACTTCTTCTACGCCAGCATGATCTTCCTGCTGCTGGTGGCGCTCGTGCTCGGCAGCTTCACCTTCATGACCGTCGGCGGCAGGTCGTACCTGCTGTCGCTGATGTTCAGCCTGTTCGTGATCGCCGGGGTGCTCCTGTTCCTGAGCCTCGCCTGGAACCCGCGTGCCGGCTTCTCCGGCCTGCAGATGGTGTTCTCGAGGTATCTCCTGTCGATCGGGCTGCCGTTCGAGCAGTGGCTGCACTTCCTCGCCGAGCTCTCGCGCAGCGAGTCACGGCCCGAGCAGTTCCTCAAGGAAGCGTGCGCGGGCCTCGGCCGGCTGCCCTGGGCGACCGGGGGCAGCTGGATGACGGCGAGCGACTCGGGCGAGTTCGGGACGCCCTCGAAGTACACCGTCGACTACGCCGGACGCGAGGTGAGCATCCGCCTCTACTGCCGCCACCGCCCGAGCCCGTCGCTCGTCTGGCACTTCAACCTGCTCGGCCAGCTGGTCGGGCAGTTCTACGTCGCGAAGCAGCGCGAGCTCAAGCTGCAGCAGCAGACCTACGTCCAGGCGCTGCACGAGACCGGCGCGCGCATGACCCACGACGTGAAGAACCTGCTCCAGACCCTGAACGTCCTGTGCTCGGCGGCCGAACGCGACCCCGACGGCGACCCGGGTGCGCTGCAGGGGTTGATGCGACGGCACCTCCCGACCGTGCTGCAGCGGCTGCAGCAGACGCTCGACAAGCTCCAGCGCCCGCAGATCGACAGCGGCCGGTTCATCACGACCGAAGCCTGGTGGGAGTCGCTCCAGAAGACCTATCAGCTGCGCGGGGTGGCGTTCGAGGCGACCGCGCTCGACGCCGGCATCCTCCTGCCGAAGGACCTCTTCGACAGCGCCTCGGAGAACCTGCTGCAGAACGCGCTCGAGAAGCGCAAGGTCGATCCGGACGTGCAGGTGACGGTGTCCATCGCCTGCGGTGACGAGATCGTGCTGCGCGTGTGCGACAGCGGCCGGCAGGTGTCGCGGAACGTGCTGCAGGGACTGCTGCGGGGCCCGGTGCCCTCGGATACCGGTTACGGCATCGGCCTCTACCAGGTGGCGCGTCAGGCGGAGATGTCGGGGTTCACCTTCCGGCTCGCCGGGAACGAGCCGGGCCAGGTGTGCTTCGAACTGCGCGGGGAGGTCCGCCGGGGCGGGCCGGTCTTGCGTGCCGAGCCGCGCACAGCGGCCGAGAGCACGGCGACCTGAAAGCGCGGGGTCGGCGGACGCGCCGCGTCAGGCGGCCGCTTCCTGGACGGCCGCGGTCTTGCGGCCCTTGAGCGCGTAGACCGTCGTGTCGCCCTTGCCCTTCAGGTAGATCGTCTTGGGCGGGTCGAACTCGAACTTGTTCCGCAGCCGGCGGTAGGTCGTGACGTCGACCTGGATCATGCCCGGGACGCTCTCGGCGGTGATGCGGCTCGCGAGATTGACCGTGTCGCCCCAGAGGTCGTAGATGAACTTCTTCTTGCCCACCACGCCGGCCACCACCGGGCCGGTGCCGATGCCCATGCGGATCTCGAGCCGGTGGTCGTCGATCGCCATGTCCTTCGCCAGCAGGTCGCGCATCTCGAGCGCCATCTGGGCGATCGACTCGGAGTAGTTGATCGTCGAGTCGTCGTTGATGCCCCCGGCGACCATGTACGCGTCGCCGATCGTCTTGATCTTCTCCAGGCCGTACTTCTCGGCGAGCGCGTCGAACGACGAGAACACCTTGTTCAGCATGGCGAAGATCTGGTTGGGCGACAGGCCCTCGGCGAGGGTGGTGAAGTTGACGATGTCGGCGAACATCACCGTCACGTCGGCGAAGCCGTCGGCGATCGTTCCGTCCTCCATCTTGAGGCGCTCGGCCACCGGTCCCGGCAGGATGTTCAGCAGCAGCCGCTCGGAACGCTCCTGCTCGTTCTGCAGCAGCCGGTGGGCCTCCTCGAGCCGCGCTTTCGACTTCTCGCGCTCCACGGCCGAGAAACGCAGCAGCAGGTAAACGATGCTCGAGATCGCGACGAAGTTGAGCGCGAAGAAGACCACGATCGTCTTCGCCGGCACCGGCGGCGGCTTGACGCCCTCGGAGAAGAGCCAGTAGTCGTAGCCCGCCGCCCCGACGATCAGCAGGACGTAGGCGGCGAACCAGGCGATCGAGTCCCGCGGGTTGTAGAGGAGGATCGCGCCGACCGGGGCGAGGAGGCCCCAGAGCACGAAGCCGCTGGCGGTGATGAAGTCGCCGAGCGTCGCCTGCAGCACGAACGGGAAGGCGAGATAGAGCGACAGCTGCATCACGCGGAACCAGTCGAAGTTCCGGGTGACGAGGTAGACGGCCAGCGTGCCGAGCGAGACGAGCTGGTAGCCGACCGGCACGGCGGTGGGGATGTTGAGGCCCATCGACTGGTACAGGACGAGCCACAGCACCGGGGCCGCGGTCGTGAGCCCCATCGCGAACATCAGCAGCGATTTCTTGAGCTTGATGTCGTCCGAGTCGCCCGGCTCGATGCCGGCCGTCTTCAGACGCCTCCAGAGGTCCGACATGTAGCTCATCGCATTGTTGTTCCGGCCGGATCGCCGCGGCGCTAGCAAGCACCATTCCAACGGCATTGCAAACGATTGTACGATGACTCGGCAGCCGGTCGTCGACCAACCGGCGGCGGCTGCGCAGAACTTGGCGTTCGCGGGCGCCGCGGCGGGCGTTCGGAGCGGACAGAGTGCCTCAGAGCGCGCCGGCCGAGACCAGGCGGCTGTAGAGCACGCTCGGGGAGAGCCAGATCACGATGTCGTCGAACTCCCCGCTGGCGGCTTCGGGGGCGCGAGCGTCGTGCATCACGAACGTCCCGTCGGCGGGCACTAGCGCGGGGATGAACGTATCGACGTTCTCGGCTTCGTCCGCGCCGAAGGCGGCCGGTGGCCCCAATCTCTCGACGTAGTTCCTGCCCGGCGACCATATCACCGCAGGGGCGTGGAAGACCGTACCGCTGCAGAGCGGCACGTCGCAGATTCTCAGCATGGTCGGGTAGCTGTTGAGCGCCGGTGCCGGCGGGCTCGTCAGGCCGAACGAGGCGATCGCATTGGCGGTGGTGAAGGCCGGACAGTACTTGTACTGGTTGGCCACGCAGTTCGCGAGGTTGAAGCCGCCCGGGTCGGAGACCCAGTTGGTCACCGCGTAGCGCACGCGGTTGCCCCAGGCGTCGACCAGGTAGCCCTGGCGGTCGGTGGGACCGATCCCAAGCGTGAGTGCCGGCAACATGCCCTCGCAGTGCGGATCGGCGGTTGCGCACACGGAGCACGTGAACGCGTTCGCCGCATTCTGCCGCAGCTCGATCCCGGTCGCGCCGTCGGCGGCCGGGCAGGGCAGCCGGCCGGACCTCACCGCAAACCCGATGAGCGCCTCGCGCGCGTTGTCCAGCGTGCGCTGCGTCTCGGTGAGCTGGCGCGACGCGTTCTGCGCCGAAAAGGTCGCGATCAGCCCGCCCAGGATGAGCGACATCACCAGGAACGCGATCGCGAGCTCCGCGAGCGTGAAGCCGCGGACGCGGCGGGCGCAGCGGTGCGAAGCGGGGCTCACGGTACCGGCTCGGGCGCGACGATGACGACGCGGTCGTTGAAGTCGCTCGTGCGTGCTCCGCGCTCGAACAGCTGGTTCGCCGGCGCAACGGGGGTCGACGGAACGTCGGCGTTCTGGAGCTCGAAGTAGTCTGCGATCGTGTAGCTGCGCGTCCCGCCCGCGCGATGACGTCCGGCGAGCACGAGCACTGCGCGCGCCTGTGCCGGGCCGTTGCGGACGCGGACGCACGCGTCGGCCGGCATGGACGGCGGGTCGGACTCGGTCTGGCAGGGGGCGTAGCCGACGTCGCTCGCCTTGATCGGGCGCGTCCCAAGGTTGCTGCGGAGCCGAAAGCCATCCGACACCGCGTAGTACGTCTGCCGGTAC
Organism: uncultured beta proteobacterium; assembly: GCA_963762785.1. GTDB lineage: Bacteria > Pseudomonadota > Gammaproteobacteria > Burkholderiales > SG8-39 > DATEDA01. The sequence continues at coordinate 7,464 of CAVXND010000018.1, read as the reverse complement.
CACCCGTTCGCGGTGAACCAGTTCGCCGCGCTGGTCACCGTGCTGTAGGTCGGCGTCGGCGGCGTGATGTCGACCGGGATACTGGGGGAAACTGCCTGTGGCAACGTGAACTGCAGCGATAACACCAGATCGCCGGTCGCGACGTCGAACGACGGTTTCGTGAAGGCCGTGAGCCCCGGATTCAGGGGAATCGACGGGACGAGGACGGACGTGGCCCAGTTACCGGTGGTGACGATCCCGGTCGGGAGCACGAGCGAGCCGGCGGCGTTCCGCAGCCGTACCGTGGCCGTGACCGGGAGCGATCCGCAGACAGCATCGCAGGTGTACGTGAATGAGCAGATCGTCGTCCCGCAACTCGCTGCGGTGAGGGAGCCCGCCGGGTTCGTCGTCGTCACGGCGGCGCTCCACGTCGCGGCGGTCGATACGGGCAACAGCCCGGCGATCTGCAGATGCCGGCCGATGAACTGGCCCTGGACCCGGGACGGGTCGGTAACGGGCGAGGCGACCGGATCGTTGTAAGGCGCGGCGAACGGGAAGAAGCCCCGCAACCACTCGCACTTGCCGAACTGATCGCTGCCCCAGAGCTCGAAGTAGCCGGGCACGTAACCCGCCGGAAACGCGTAACTCCCGGGAGTGACGGCCTCCGCCGCCAGGCAATCGGACGGGGCCGTGGCGCCGGGCACCGGCTTCGTCAGTTGCGGCACGATCTCCTGCTCGATCCGGCGCTGGACGACGGCCTCCACGACGCGGAACAGCTCCTCGTGCGTGACGACGATGAACTGGTCGTTGTAGGGGGTGTTCACCGCGACACCGCCGTTGAACGGCAGCGCGCAGGCGCTCGCTTCGCATCCGGACCACGCCAGGAACGCGTCCGGGACGTACGGGTTCCGCGCTTCGAGGTAGTTGGCGGCATTGTTCGACGCCGCCGGGTCGCGGACCTGGTTCCCCACCACCGTGCCGGGGGCGAAGATGATCGCGACGACGCCGGTTGCGGCGCTCATGCCCTCGACCGTCAGGCTGCCCTGCGTGTCGCTGTTCACCGGCAGTGCCGTCGAGGCGCTGTCGCGGAAGTCCGGCGAGAGCGCGTACCAGAGCCGCTCGCCGCTCGCGTCGCGAAGGTCGGGCAGTCCGAGGGTCCGGAACGGCAGGCGCCCGATCCGGGCGGGGGCACCCACGCACGTCGACTCCTGGTACCCGGCGAGCCCGTTGGTGATCTGCTTGCGGTCCGGGCAGGGAAGGTGCCCGGGACCGTCCGCGGCTCGCGTCGCGGCCCAGGCGATCAATCCTTCCTTCGCCTCCTTCAGCGCGGCGGCATTGGCCCCGTCGCGGCTCAACTTCATCGACGCGGTCGCGGTGTTGAGGCCGGTCACGACCGCGTACAGCGAACCGACGAGGAGGATGATGAGAAGCGCGAATACGACGAACGCGCGGGCGCGGCGGCGATCGCCGGCACGGCCGGTGCGCCGCACGCGCGCCGGTCGCTGGGCGCAGGCAGTGCGGGGGGCCATCAGCGCGGCGGTGCCTGGGGCGTCACGCGGACGGTGCCGCCCTGCAGACCGTCCTTGACCTCGCCGCGCGCGCGGTCGAGGGTCTGGCCGATCTTCAGCGTGCCGTCGTCCAGGCGCACGCGCGCCGGGTCGCCGCCCGAGCGGGTGTCGTACTGCGGCACGCCGTTGATCCACGTCGTCGTCTTGCCGCTCGACCTAGCCACCTGGCCGTTGACCGTGACCGAGCTTTCGATCACGGCTTCCTTGTCCTGGATGTTGCTCGCGCGCCGGCGATCGAGCTCCTGGCGCTGCTGCGGCGTGAAGAACAGCCGGCCGAGGTCGTCGGCCGCGGCCGGGGTCGCCGGCAGCAGGTTCGCGCCGGCGACGAGCCCGGCGGCGAGCAGCGCGCGCGCGGCGCAACGGGGTGACACCTTGCGTCCGGTCGTGTTCGTGCTCATGCGGGTCCCATCTTGCGGTCGCGGATGGTGACGAGGTCGATGTCGCACGTCGCCTGCAGCCGCGGGGCGAGCCCGCGCTCGGACGCCGCACGGTCGCTCCGCCGGAGCGTGCACGACCTGACCACCACGTGCGCGCTGATCGCGCGGCGCAGGTCGTCCAGGAACCGGAACAGGTCCTCTTCGTGGAGGAGCGACATGTCGAGCTTCATCGCGCTCGCCAGGAACTCGACGTCGCCGCCGCCGGCGACGCCGGGGTAGTCGACCGCCCGCTGCGCGTCGATCGAGTACCGGACGTCGAACAGCTTGCGCGCCGTCTTGATCTCGCCGATCCGCTCGACCCAGTCGAGCCGCCGTTCGTCGCCGATCACGCCGCGGTCGAGAAGCCGCCGGTAGTCGACGAGGCGATCGCGGATCTCCCGCTCCTCGTCGTTCGCCCGCGCGAGCTTTTCCTGCGCGGTCTGCCGCTCCGTCGCGACGGCCTGCTGCTCGCCGGCGGCTTTTCGCACCAGTTGCTGCGTGAGCATCACCGCCGCCACGCCACCGGCGATCAGCGCCGCCGCCACGATGCCCGGCACCGCCAGCCGCTGTCCTGCGCCCGGTGGAAGCCTCATTCGCCGATCCTCCGCGCCACCGTCACCGTGAACTGCGGCACCGCGGTCGACGTCTCGGTGCCGATGTCGCCGCTCAGCCGCGTCTGCGAGCCGGCCTCGAACGGCATCTTCGTCTGCAGCACCTCGACCCCGGGACGCTTCCGCAGGGCGTCGAGGAACTCGTTGATCGTCAGGTTGATGCCGCGGTAGTCGGACGCCTTCACGCCCATGACCGTGCCGGTCAGTTCCGCCACCTCGTACAGGCCGCCTGCCGCCGGTGCGCCCGGCGTCGCGGCCGGGGGCGTTGGCGCCGCCTGCGTCCCGCCGGCCGCGGGGCGCGCCGCACCGGCGTCCCTGAAGCGGTCCTTCGGATTCACGGCCAGCGTCCACTGGATGCGGTCGACCTCGATCCTGGGCGAGGCGTCGACGGCGCGCGACACGTCGGCGATCAGCTGGTCCGGCGGGGCGGACCGCTTGGTCAGCAGGCCCCACTTCTGCATCGTCACGCGCAGGTTCTCGGTCGTGGTCGGCAGCTTCGGGAAACGTGCCGTCACGCGGGCGTCCGCGTCCGCCGCGGCGCGCACCTGGTTGCGATCGAGCATCGCCCGGTCCTCGAGGCGGAAGAACTGCGTGAGCTGCACACCCGCGTATCCGAGCATGAGCAGGCACACCACGGCCCCGCCCGTGATCAGGCCCGCGCGCAGCTGGCGCAGGCGGTAGAACTGGCGCAGGTTCTCCCCGGCGTACTGCTCGGCCGGCGCCTGCTGCGCGAGGAGGTGCAGGTACAGCACCTCCGCGCCGGACCCCTCGGGATAACCCTTGAGTCCGATCGCGCTCGCCGCTTCGCCAAGCTCGATGACCCCGATCCTGACCTGCGGCATGCTCGGCGCTGCCGCCTGCACCCGCCGCTTCTCGCCGGGCGGCGCGATCAGCACTGCGTCGATCGGCCCGCCTTCGCGGGCAACCACCCGCATCGCGGTCAGATACTGGTAGACCCGCGTCGTCTCGCGATCGAACGCTTCCGCGACCCGGCTCGGATCGGCGGCATCCGCCGCCTCCAGCGGTCCCAGGCGGCTGAAGCGGATCTTCCCGCCCTCGACGAAGCTCTGGCGCAGGCCCGCCTGCTGCAGCGTCACGAGCAGCACCGGCGCCTTCTTCGGGCCGATCTTGGTCGCGAGCCGCGGCGCAACGAGCGCCACGGAGTAGACTCCCGCGACCGCCGCTTCCTTCTCGCGCAGCACGTTCAGCCAGGGCTGGAACTGCGCGTTGTTCGTGAACGAGCTGAGCAGCAGCCGCTCGTCGCGGCGCTGCGTCTTCTCGAACCCGAGCGAGAGCGCGAGCGAGAGGCTGGTGTCCCGGTAGCGCTGGGCGAGCTTGCGGCCGACGAGCGTCCGGCGGTCCGCACCGCGCACGAACGGGATCGTTTCCTGGTGGAAATCCTCCTCCACGATGTCCACGAGCACGTAGAAGAGGCCGGCGGGCGTGGCGCGGAAGTGCGCCGAGAAGGCTTGCGCGCCCTCCTCGTTGTTCGCGAACGACGACTCGACCGCGAGGCGGCCGTGCGCCCAGCGGTACAGCACCGCCCGGGTCGTGGAGAAATAGAGGAGGCGTTTCTCGGCCATCAGTTTAGCCCGCGTGCGTCAGAACTTGATCTTGGTGATCATGTCGTAAATGGGCCCCAGGACCGACAGCATCACCCAGCCGAGCAGCACGCCCATCAGCACCGTCAGGGTGGGCTCGATCATGACCTGGATCTTGGCGATGCCCTCGCGGACCTCGCGGTTGTAGAAGTAGCTCACGTTCGCGAGCGCGGTGTCGAGCCCGCCGGTGCTCTCGCCGACCCGGAGCATGCGCACCACGAGCGGCGGGAACATCCCGGCGTCCTGGAACGCCGCGGTGACGTTCTTGCCTTCGCCGATCTCCTGGCCGACGTTGTGCAGCGCCTCCTGGATCACCAGGTTGCCGGTCGTCTCCTCGGAGCTGCGAATGGCATCGAGAATCGTGATCCCCGAGGAGTACATGAGCGCAAACACGCTCGCGAAGCGCGACAGGATGATCTTGCGCAGGATCGGTCCCATGACCGGCAGCTGGAGCTTGATCGCGTCGATCCGGTAGCGCAGGACGGGATTGGTCTGCGCGGCGAACTTGATCCCGAAGAAGATGATGAACGGCGCCGCGACCACGATCCACCAGTAGCTCACCAGGAAGTTCGAGACCGCGATCAGGAGCCGGGTATGCAGCGGGAGGGTCTGGCCCATGGTCTTGATCAGGCTGACCATCTGCGGGACGAGGTAGACCATGAGGAACAGCGTCACGCCGAGCACGACCACGCCGACGAACAGCGGGTACATCACGAGCTTCTTGGTCTGGGCGCGGAGCTCGTCTTCCCACTTCAGGTTCTCGACCAGGCTGCGCAGCACCTCCGGCAGCCGGCCGGTCTCTTCGCCGGCCTTCACCAGGGCGCGGAAGACCGGGCTGAACGTCTCCGGATAGTTGGCCAGCGCGCCCGACAGGTTCTGCCCGCCCTGGATACCCTCGATCAGTCCCGAGATCACCTCGCGGAAGCGGGGATTCTCGACGCTGTCGCGGAGATCGGTAAGCCCTTCGACGACGCGGCACGCCCGAGGAGCTGAGCTGCTCCAGGTGGAAGCAGAAGTTGATGAGCTCGGGCCGGCTGACCCCCCGGCCGAAGCCGACGGCGCGCTTGGTCGGCCCGCCGACGACCAGGTCGAGCCCCATGCGCTTCAGGCGCAGCTCGAGGTCGACGACGTTCAGCGCGTCGATCTGGCCGAGGATGGCCTTCCCGTTCACGTCGATCGCCTTGTAGTTGAAGAGCGCCATTGGCGGGCCGGATTCTGCCGAAGATGGAGGATAACGCTTTGTCGCGCCGAGGAAAACTCGCAAATTGCCGGGCCGCGTGACCCCCGTCACGCGCACCCCCCGGCGGGGCTACGTCCGGCCCGCCCGGCGAGGGCTACATCCGGTCGGTGAGGTCGACCACCCGCATCAGCTCGTCGATCGAGGTGGACCCGTCGAGGACCCGCCGGGCGCCGTCGTCGGCGAGGGTGCGGAAGCCCTTGGCGAGGGCCGACTTGAGCAGCTCGCGCGCGGTCGCGCGGTTGGCCATCAGCTCGTCGATCTCGCCGTCGACCTTCAGCAGCTCCATGATGGCGAGCCGCCCGCGGTAGCCCTGATAGTCGCAGTGGTCGCAGCCGACCGCGCGATACAGCGTCGGCGGCTTCGCGTCCGGCTTCACGCCGAGGAGCTTGCAGTCGCCGGCGTTCGCGACGTAGGGCTGCCGGCAGTGGCGGCAGAGCTTGCGGACGAGCCGCTGGGCGACGACGCCGATGATGTTGCCGGCCATGATCTCGGTCGAGAGGCCGATGTCGACCAGACGCGGGATCGCGCCGAGCGAGGAGTTGGTGTGGAGCGTCGAGTAGACCTGGTGGCCGGTCATCGCGGCGCGGAAGGCCATCTGGGCGGTGTCCTCGTCGCGGATCTCGCCGACCAGGATCACGTCCGGGTCCTGCCGCATCAGCGACCGGATGCCGTTCGCGAAATCGAGCTTCGCCGCCTCGTTCACCGAGGTCTGGCGGATGAGCGTCATCGGGTACTCGACCGGATCTTCCAGGGTCATGACGTTGATGCCGTCATGGTTGATGTGGTTGAGGATCGAGTAGAGCGTGGTCGTCTTGCCGCTGCCGGTGGGGCCGGTCACGAGGATGATCCCCTCGGGCCGCTGGATCATCTTCTTCAGCATCGAGAGCTGCTCGGGCTGCAGCCCGAGCTGGTCGAGCGGGACGATGCCCTTCTGGCGGTCGAGGATCCGCAGGACGACGTTCTCGCCGTGCGTCGTGATCTGCGAGGCGACCCGGAAGTCCACCTGCCGGCCGGTGAGCGAGAGCGAGATGCGGCCGTCCTGCGGCGCCCGCGTCTCGGCGATGTTCATCTTCGCCATCACCTTGATGCGCACCGCCATCGCCGGCCAGTAGGTCTTGTGCAGGCTCCGGATCTGCCGCAGCACGCCGTCGATCCGGTAGCGGATGCGGAGGAAGTTCTGCTCCGGCTCGAAGTGGATGTCGGAGGCCGCGCGCTCGACCGCGTCGGCGAGGAGCGCCGAGATCAGCCGCACGACCGGCTGCGAGTACTCGTCGCCGCTCGCCTGCAGGCTCTGGTAGTCGATCTCGCCGGTCTCGATCTCGTGCAGGATGCCGTCGATCGAGAGCTCGTGGCCGTAGAACTGCTCGATGGCGCGGGCGATCTCCGATTCGCCCGCGAGCCGCAGCTCGACCTCGTGCTCGCCGCGGAGCTGTGCCCGCACCTGGTCGAGCGCGACGATGTTGTTCGTGTCCGAGATCGCGAGGATCAGGCGCTTGCGGTCCTTGTCGAGCGCGACCGGGAAGAGGTTGTGCCGCTTGGCGAATTCGCGCGGCACGATCCGGATTGCCCCCGGATCGACGACGATCTGCGACAGGTCGACCGACTGCAGCCCGAGCTTCTCGCTCAGGGCATCGCGGAGCGTCGCCTCGGAGACGAACCCGAGCTGCACCAACAGCTTGCCCACCGGCTGGCGGGATTTCAGCTGCTCGAGCAGGGCGATCCGCAGTTGATCCTCGGTGAGGATCCCCTGCGAAATCAGAATCTGCCCGATGTGCCGCTTGGCTTGCGGAGAGGCCGGGGAATTCATTGAACGGGTGGGGCCCGTCAGCGCGTCAGTTCGCGAATTCTTGATTCGACTTGGGCGCTATTGAATCCCACCGCGCGGTTCCCGGCAAGCGCCAGCGCCCGGCGGTAGTACTCGAGCGCCAGCTTGCCCTGGCCGAGGTGATCCAGGCTGACCGCGAGGTTGTAGGCGTAGTCCGGATTGTCCGGGTCGGCGGAAAAGGCCCTGAAATAAGCCGCTTGGGCCTCCGACCACCGCCCCTGCGC
>CAVXND010000017.1:0-60662 GCA_963762785.1 uncultured beta proteobacterium | reverse complement strand
CGCCCCGGGGCGGCCGACCGGTGCCGCGGTCGTGCCGCAGCGCGCTTCTTCCGTACTCCAAACAGCAACTTAGTCCGTCGAGCGTGCGATGGCACACGAGGTGCTAATGCCCCTTCGGTTCTCGTGACCAAGCTCGATCACAGAGGGGGTACGCAAACATGAGTCGCAGGCTCTTCATCAAGGCAAGCATCGCCGCCGCGGCGATCGCATTCGCCGGCGTCGCCGGCGCGCAGCAGAAGACCGTCAAGGTCGGCGTCCTGCATTCGCTCTCGGGGACGATGGCGATCACCGAGACGGTGCTCAAGGACGTCGTCCTGATGGCGGTCGACGAGATCAACGCCAAGGGCGGCGTGCATGGGCTACAAGGTCGAGCCGGTGGTCGTCGACCCGGCCTCCAACTGGCCGCTGTTCGCCGAGAAGGCGCGCCAGCTGATCACCCAGGACAAGGTCGCCGTGGTGTTCGGCTGCTGGACCTCGGTCTCGCGGAAGTCCGTGCTGCCGGTGTTCGAGGAGCTGAACGGCCTCCTCTTCTATCCGGTGCAGTACGAGGGCGAGGAGATCTCGAAGAACGTGTTCTACACCGGCGCCGCGCCCAACCAGCAGGCGATCCCGGCGGTCGAGTACCTGATGTCGAAGGAGGGCGGCGGCGCCAAGCGCTGGGTGCTGCTCGGCACCGACTACGTCTATCCGCGCACGACCAACAAGATCCTGCGCGCTTTCCTGAAGTCCAAGGGCGTCGCCGACAAGGACATCGACGAGAAGTACACGCCCTTCGGCCACGCCGACTACCAGACGATCGTGGCCGACATCAAGAAGTTCTCCGCCGGCGGCAAGACCGCGGTGGTCTCGACCATCAACGGCGACTCGAACGTGCCGTTCTACAAGGAGCTCGGGCAACCAGGGCCTCAAGGCGACCGACGTCCCGGTCGTGGCGTTCTCGGTGGGCGAAGAGGAGCTGCGCGGCGTCGACACCAAGCCGCTGGTCGGCCACCTCGCGGCGTGGAACTACTTCATGTCGCTCAAGAACCCCGAGAACGACGAGTGGAAGAAGAAGTGGGCGGCCTACACCAAGGCGAAGAAGCTGCCGTACGCCGACAAGCCGCTGACCAACGATCCCGATGGAGGCGGCCTACATCGGCGTCTACATGTGGAAGCAGGCGGCCGAGAAGGCGAAGAGCTTCGACGTCGACAAGGTCACCGCGGCGATGGCGGGCCAGACCCTCAAGGCGCCGTCGGGCATCGTCTCGAAGATGGACGAGAAGAACCATCACCTGCACAAGGCGGTGTTCATCGGCGAGGTCAAGGCCGACGGCCAGTTCAACGTCGTCTGGCAGACCAAGGGCCCGGTCAAGGCGCAGCCCTGGAGCCCGTTCATCGCCGGCAACGACAAGAAGAAGGACGAACCGGCGCTGATGGCCGAGAAGAAGTGACCCGGCGCACGCGCTAGGCAGAGAGAGGGGGGGCCGCGGCCAGCGGCCCTTTCCATATGAGCGCCCGAACCCTGCTCGTCGCGGCTTTCGCGCTGCTCGCCGCGCTGGCGTCGCCGGCGGGGGCGCTCGACCGGGCGGCGGTCGAGAAGCTCGCGACCGGCGACAGCGAAGAGAAGCTCGAAGCGATCGGCGCACTCGTGGCCGAGGGCGACCCGCGGGCGATCGCGGTGCTCGCGGCGCTCGGCGAGGGCGAGCTGCAGGTCGCCGGGAAGAGCGTCCTCATCGTCAAGGGCGAGCGCGGGACCGACGCGCTCACCGGCGCGGCCGTGGCGCCGCTGCCGGCGGAGCGCGAGGACGTGGTCGCCAACAACCGCGTGCGCGGCGCGGTCACGTCCGCGCTGGCGGCGCTGCGGCTCGTTGCGCCGGAGCGCCAGACGCGGCTCGCCGCGGCCAAGGCGCTCGCCGGCGGCGCCGACGAGAGCATGCTGCCGCTCATCCGGAAGGCGCTCGAGAAGGAGACGGATCCGGCCATCAAGTCGACGCTCGAGGTCGCCGCGGCGACGATCGACCTCAAGGGCGGCGACCGCGAGCGGAAACTCGCCGCGGTCCGCACGCTCCGCCAGTCGGCGAACCCGAGCGTGAAGACGCTGCTCCTGTCGGTGCTCGAGCGCGGGAAGGACGGCGCCTATGCCGAGCCGGACGAGGAAATCCGGTACGAGGCGCAGACGAGCCTGCGCGCGGTCGAGGGCCGGCTCGTGTGGGGCGAGCGGCTCGGGCTCGCCTTCGCCGGCATCTCGCTCGGCTCGATCCTGCTGCTCGCCGCGCTCGGCCTGGCGATCACCTACGGGCTGATGGGCGTCATCAACATGGCGCACGGCGAGCTGATCATGATCGGGGCGTACGCGACCTACGTCGTGCAGAACCTGTTCCGCGCGCACCTGCCGGGCGCCTTCGACTGGTACCTCGCGTGCGCGGTGCCGGTGTCGTTCGTCGCCGCCGCCGCGGTCGGCATGGCGCTCGAGCGCCTCGTCATCCGCTTCCTCTACGGCCGGCCGCTCGAGACGCTGCTCGCGACCTGGGGCATCGGGCTGATCCTGATCCAGGCGGTGCGCACGGTGTTCGGCGCCCAGAACGTCGAGGTGGAGAACCCGGCGTTCATGTCCGGCGGCATCGAGGTCCTGCCCGACATCGTGCTGCCCTGGAGCCGCATCGTCATCATCGCGTTCGCCGCCGCCGTTCTCGCCGGGGTGGCGCTGCTGCTGACGCGGACGCGGCTCGGCCTCTTCGTGCGCGGCGTGACGCAGAACCGCGCGATGGCCGCCTGCGTCGGCGTGCCGACGGCGCGGGTCGACACCTGGGCGTTCGGCCTCGGGGCGGGGCTCGCCGGGCTCGCCGGCTGCGCGCTGTCGCAGATCGGCAACGTCGGCCCCGACCTCGGCCAGGCGTACATCGTCGACTCGTTCATGGTCGTCGTGCTCGGCGGCGTCGGCCAGCTCGCGGGCACCGTGTACGCGGCGCTCGGGCTGGGCGTCGTCAACAAGCTCATCGAGTCCTGGCAGGGCGCGGTGATCGCCAAGATCCTCGTGCTCGTCTTCATCGTCGTCTTCATCCAGAAGCGGCCGCAGGGGATGTTCGCGGTCAAGGGCCGCGCGGTGGAGGCCTGACGGTGGGCCCGATCGCCACCGCCTTTGCCCGGCTCTACGGACCGAAAGGCTGGATCGCGCTCGGCGCGGTCGCGGCGCTCCTCTTCGTCGTCGTGCCGGTGCTCGCGCTCGCCGTCCCCGAGGGGAGCACGTTCCACGTCTCGCAGTACTGGGTGACGCTCAGCGGCAAGATCATGTGCTACGCGATCGTCGCGCTCGCGATGGACCTGATCTGGGGCTACTGCGGGATCCTGTCGCTCGGCCACGGCCTCTTCTTCGCGCTCGGCGGCTACGCGATGGGCATGCACCTGATGCGCCAGATCGGCCGCGCAGGGCAGTACCAGGCCGACCTCCCCGACTTCATGGTGTTCCTCGACTGGAAGGAGCTGCCGTGGCACTGGTGGAACACCGACCAGTTCTGGTGGGCGGCGCTGCTGGTCGTGGCGGTGCCCGGCGTGCTCGCCTACGTGTTCGGCTACTTCGCCTTCCGCTCGCGCGTGAAGGGCGTGTACTTCTCGATCATCACCCAGGCGCTCACGTTCGCGGCGATGCTGCTCTTCTTCCGCAACGAGACCGGGTTCGGCGGCAACAACGGCTTCACCGACTTCAAGCGCATCCTCGGCTTCCAGATCGCGACGCCGGAGACGCGGGTGGCGCTGTTCGCGATCACCGGTGCGATGCTGGTCGGCACGCTCCTCCTCGGCCGCTACCTCGTGACCTCCAAGTTCGGCCGGGTGCTCGCGGCGATCCGCGACGCCGAGCAGCGCATCATGTTCTGCGGCTACAACCCGGTGCACTACAAGCTCGCGATCTGGACGCTCTCGGCGGTGCTCTGCGGCATCGCCGGCGCGCTCTACGTGCCGCAGGTGGGCATCATCAATCCGAGCGAGATGTCGCCGGCGAACTCGATCGAGATCGCGATCTGGGTGGCCGTCGGCGGGCGCGGCACGCTCGTCGGCGCCGCCCTCGGCGCCGGAATCGTCAACGGCGCCAAGAGCTTCTTCACCCAGGCGTTCCCCGAGTACTGGCTGTACTTCCTCGGGCTCCTGTTCATCCTGGTGACGCTCTTCCTGCCGCAGGGCGTGGTCGGGCTCGCGAGCCGGCTGCGCGGGGCGCGGCGTCCATGACCGAAGCCGTCGTCCACGCCACCGCGGGCGTCGGCGCGGGCGAGGCGTCGGTCGGACGAGTGTCCTCGGGCGAGCTCGACACCGCGCACGGCGTCGTCCTGTACCTCGACGACATCTCGGTCAGCTTCGACGGCTTCAAGGCGCTGAACCGCCTGTCGCTCGCGATCGACGTCGGCGAGCTGCGCTGCGTGATCGGGCCGAACGGCGCCGGCAAGACGACGATGATGGACGTCATCACCGGCAAGACCCGGCCGGACTCGGGCCGGGCGTTCTTCGGCCAGACGATCGACCTCACGCGCCTCACCGAGCCGGAGATCGCGCAGGCCGGCATCGGCCGCAAGTTCCAGAAGCCGACGATCTTCGAGCACCACACGGTGTTCGAGAACCTCGAGCTCGCGATGAAGGCCGACAAGCGCGTGCGCGGCACGCTGTTCGCGAGGCTCGCGTCGGCCGAGCGCGACCGGATCGCCGAAATGCTGCGGCAGGTCCGCCTCGCGGACGCCGCCGACCGCGTCGCCGGGCTGCTCTCGCACGGCCAGAAGCAGTGGCTCGAGATCGGGATGCTGCTCATGCAGGAGCCGCGGCTCCTGCTGCTCGACGAGCCGGTGGCGGGCATGAGCGACGACGAGACCGCGCGCACCGCCGAGCTCTTCCTCTCGCTCGCCGGCAAGCACTCGGTCGTCGTGGTCGAGCACGACATGGACTTCGTGAGCAAGATCGCGCGCAAGGTGACCGTGCTGCACGAGGGCTCGGTCCTCGCCGAGGGCGACATGGAGACGATCCAGGCGGACGAGCGGGTGATCGAGGTCTACCTGGGGCGATGACGGGATGGCGGCGCTCACGATCGACGGCCTGAACCAGTACTACGGCGGCAGCCACATCCTGCGCGACCTCTCGTTCGAGGTGCCGGCGGGCAAGGTGACCACGCTCCTCGGCCGCAACGGCGTGGGCAAGACCACGCTGCTCAAGACGCTGATGGGCCTGGTCGGCGGCCGCCACCGGCAGCGTGCGGTTCGGCGACCGCGACCTGACCGCGGCGACGCCGTACCAGCGCGCGCGCGCCGGGATCGGCTACGTGCCGCAGGGCCGCGAGATCTTCCCGCGGCTCACGGTGGCGGAGAACCTCGAGATGGGGCTCGCGACGCGCCCGCGCGGCGCGCGCCTGCCGGACCGGGTGTTCGAGATGTTCCCGGTGCTGAAGCAGATGCTGCGCCGGCGCGGCGGCGACCTCTCCGGCGGCCAGCAGCAGCAGCTCGCGATCGGCCGCGCGCTCGCCATGGGGCCGAAGCTGCTGATCCTCGACGAGCCGACCGAGGGCATCCAGCCGTCGATCATCAAGGACATCGAGCGCGCGATCGCCCAGCTCGCGGCGAGCGGCGAGATGGCGATCCTGCTGGTCGAGCAGTACTACGAGTTCGCCCGCTCGCTCGCCGACCAGTACCTGGTGATGGAGCGCGGCGAGATCGTGGCGCGCGGCGAAGGCCGGAACATGGACGCGGACGGGGTGCGGCGGTATCTCGCGGTCTAGGGGTAACCCCGCCACCGTGCGTCGAGCTCGGCAGGTAGTACCTGCGCACGTTGCCCGGGAGCGGAATGTCGCGGTCCGCGGAGGTGCCCACCCACGACATCGTCATCTTCAGCGCATACACCTCGGCGCCGCCGAAGGTCTCGATGACCTTCGGGCAGGTGTGGGTCTTCTTGCAGCGGTCGAGAATGCCGGCCGTCGGGAGATCCCGCACCTTGTCGGGCGCACTTCGCCCACCACTGCGGCCCTTCGCTGCCCATCTGGTAGAGCTCGAGCACGCCGTCGGGCTGCCCCCAGCGCGAGTTGTTCGCCACGCGCCGTCCGGCGATCAGCGGCCAGGCGCCCTCGTGCACGATGCGTCCCGCCTCGTCCTGGTTCATGCCGAGGTGGATGAAGTGGCGCGTGAAGTTCCCCGACTGCGAGACTGCCGCGGATGATCGCCCAGTGCACGTGGCCGTAGACCGGGTTCGCGGTGCCGTGGTCGTCCTTCGGCGTCGTAGCGGAAGAACGACTGGACGTCGCGGAAGGCGGCGGTGCCGGCGCCGAGCACGTACGGGTCCTTCGCCTTGTACGCGAGCTGGTAGAGCTTCGTCGGATCGAAGCCGCCCTTCATGCAGACCTGCACCGGCAGCGACCGTGACCGGCAGCGGCGCGTCGAACGTGCCGCCGCCGCAGTACTTCCAGTCGGCGTTGGGGACCGTCCCGGCCTCGGTGCACGTCGCCGTCGATCGTCTCGTGCGATGACGATGGTCATCTTGTCGCCGGCGTTCTTCGTCCGGATTCGACCGGGAAGTAGGGGATCGGATTGCCCATCACGTTCAGTGGCGCGGCGTTGGTCGCCGCTGCGGTTGATGATGCGGGCGAGGATCTTCCCGGTGACGCCTGGCGAGGACCGGAGTCTTCACGTAGTGATTGGTGAACGCCGGGGCCGCGCACGGTGCGACGTAGGGTCGGCAGGCAGTCGACGTTCGCGCGGCACGCGCGCGTGCGCGCCCGGCGTTGTCGCCCTGCCAGCCGCTCAGGAGCTGCATGTCGCCCGCGGCGAGCAGGTCGGCGGTCAGTGCCACGTCGCCGCCCCGATTCGGCACGTCGTGCCAGCATCAGGCCGCTCGACGACGGCTGATGTCGACGCGGCTTGCGGATGCGGAAGCTCGCGATGTACTCGACCGTTGCCGTGCGCGTTTCGCTGCGCGCGAGCTTGATGTCGGTGATCAGCTGGTTCTTCGGATCGCGCGGATCGAGCTCGCCCCACGCCCGCCCCGTGAGCTCCTCGTATCCGGTCGTCGCCGCGATCTGTCCGGTCACCGCCCCCGCGGTATCGATCACGATCCGGGTGACGCGCGCGTCGCCGGGCGGTGCCCAGGCGAACGCCGTCGCGGCGGCGATTCCGGCCACGAGCGACGAGCGGAGCGTTCCGGCTGTGTTGCGTGGCATGTCGAGATCCTCCCTTGTTGTTGCTGTCGGTTCGCGTCGTCCGCGGCGTCAGCTGCTTGTCGCGGGACTGATCACTCCGCGATGCTATTCATCGTGTCGCGGATCGGCGGGGGACGCGGGGAATAATGTCGATATCACGAAGATCGGAGCGACAAACCGATAGCCGCCGTGCTGCACAGCGGGAGCGCTGGCTAGGTTCAGTCTCGGCCTTTGCGGTGAGCCCGGGGAGAGGTGTCGGCCGACATGATCCACGACACCCGGAACGGTACTGGGAGTTCGTGAACGATATCGCCCGCACCCTTGGTCGCGGGGTTCGCCACGGGCTCGCGCAGTGAGCCATCGACGGGCGCAAGATCGCTCGTACCGGCAACGGTCGAGTGCCTCGCCTCACCACCAACCCGCACGATGGAATCGATCACGCATCCGCGCAGCGGACGGCCGCCAAGGCAGGAACCCCGCGCGCCGGTGCGACCGGAGCACATCACTGGACGCATCGTTGTGGTTCGCGGCGAGAAGGTACTGCTGGACGAGGATCTCGCGATGCTCTACGGGACATCGACTGGGCGCTTGAACGAGCAGGTCCGTCGAAATCTCGCACGCTTTCCCGAAGACTTCCTGTTTCGGTTGACCAATCAGGAGGTTAGAAACTTGAAATCGCAATTTGCGACATCAAGTTGGGGCGGCCGCCGGAAACTGCCGTTCGCCTTCACCGAGCACGGGGCAATCATGGCCGCGACGATCCTGAACACACCGCACGCCGTGGAGGTGTCGGTCTACGTCGTACGTGCGTTCGTGCGGCTGCGCGCGGTGCTGTCGACGCACGCGGCGCTGGCGAAGAAGCTGGAAGAGGTGGAAAGGAAGACCGAAGCCCTCGTCCTCCAGCACGACACGCTTGCCGCAGACACCCGCGCGCAGTTCAAGGAGGTGATCGAGGCGCTTCGAGCGCTCATGCGCCCGCCCGAGCCGACGAAGCGACCGATCGGTTTCGTGACGGCGCAGGAGAAGAAAAGCGGCTGAACGCTTCGCGGTTATCTCACGCGATCGCCGGATCGACTTCCCGGATCTCCGCCAGCACCCGCTCCGGCAGCGAGATCGTTCATGCACTTGAAATGCCCGAGCGGGCACTCGCGCTGGAAGCACGGACTGCATTCGATGCCGAGGCTGACGAGCCGCGCCGGCGCGAGCGGCGGCGTGTGCGCCGGGCTCGACGAGCCGTAGAGCGCGACGAGTGGCCGGCCGAGCGCCGCCGCCACGTGCATCAGCCCCGAGTCGTTCGACACGACGACCTCCGCGATCGAGAGGAGATCGATCGCCGCGGCGAGATCGGTCCGGCCGCAGAGGTTGATCGCCGCGCCGTTCGCGAGCTTCGCGATCTCGTCGCCGATCGCGCGGTCGCCCGGCGAGCCGATCAGCCAGACGCGCCGGCCGCGCGCGGCGAGCGCACGCGCGAGCGCGGCGAAGTGGCGCGCCGGCCACCGCTTGGCCGGGCCGAACTCGGCGCCCGGACAGAACGCGGCCACCGGGCGGGAGCGGTCGAGCCCGAAGCGGGCGATCGCGATCGCGAGGTTCGCTTCGTCCACTTCGAGGCGCGGCGGCGCGAGCGGCCGCGGCGGCGGTTCGCCCGGCGGCGCGGCGAGCTGCGCATAGCGCTCGGCCATGAGCGGGACCGCGGCCTCGTCCAGGCGGTAGCGCACGTTGAGGAGACCGTAGCGCGCCTCGCCGACGAAGCCGACCCGGCGCGGGATGCCCGCGAGGAACGGCGGCAGCGCGGACTTCCAGCTGTTCGGCAGCACGATCGCCTCGTCGTAGCGGTTCGCCCGCAGCACGCCAGCGAGCCGCAGCCGCGCGCCGAGCTGGAGCCGCCCGTGGACGAGCGGCGTCTCGATCACTTCCTCGATTTCGGGCATGCGGGCGACGACGGGCGCGGTCCACGACGGTGCAACCACGTGCAGCGCGAGGCCCGGCCGTGCTGCGTGCAGCCGCGCAAAGAGGGGCTGCGCGAGGAGCGTGTCGCCGATCCAGTTCGGGCGCGACGATGAGGACGCGGGACATGCGGGGCGAACCCTTGGGCAGCGGTGTCAGTGGCCTTTCGGCTTCGCGCCCTTGTACACGTAGAGCGTGCTGCAGTACGGGCAGCGCATCTCGCCCGCCTCCGCGACGTCGAGGAAGACGCGCGGATGGTACGACCACACCGGGGTCTGCGGCGTGGGGCAGTGGAGCGGCAGGTCGCGCTCGGTGATCTCGACGACGGTCTCGGACTGGACCGGTTCGGCCATTACCGCTTCCCCTTCTTCGCCGCCTTCGCCTTGCCCGTCGCTTATCGGAGCAAGCCAGGCGTTGTGCTTCTTGTTCTTGCCGTTGACGAGCTCGAAGAACGCCTTCTGCAGCTTCGTCGTCACCGGGCCGCGCCGGCCGGCGCCGATCGCGCGGCCGTCGACCTCGCGGATCGGCGTCACCTCGGCGGCGGTGCCGGTAAAGAACGCCTCGTCGGCGATGTAGAGATCGTCGCGAGTGATCCGGCGTGCCGTGACCTGGTAGCCGAGGTCGGCGGCGAGCTGGATCACCGTGTCGCGCGTGATCCCGATCAGCGCGCTCGTCAGCTCCGGCTCGTAGATCTTCCCGTTCTTGACGACGAACAGGTTCTCGCCCGCACCTTCGGCGACGAAGCCGTCGACGTCGAGGAGCAGGCCCTCGTCATAGCCGTGATCGAGCGCCTCGGCGTTGGCGAGGATCGAGTTCGCGTACGTGCCCGAGTATTTCGCGCGGCACATCGAGACGTTGACGTGGTGGCGCGCGTACGACGAGGTCTTGATGCGGATGCCCTTCTCGAGGCCTTCGGCGCCGAGGTAGGCACCCCACGGCCACGCGGCGATGGCGACGTGCACGATCGCGCCCTTGGGGCTCACGCCCATCTTCTCCGAGCCGTAGAACGCGATCGGCCGGATGTAGCAGGACTCGAGCTGGTTCGCCCGCACCACCTCCTTCTGCGCCGCCATCAGCCGCTCCCGCGTGTACGGGATCTTCATCATGTAGATGTGCGCGGAGTTGAAGAGGCGGTCGGTATGCTCCTTCAGCCGGAAGATCGCGGTGCCGCTGACCGTCTTGTACGCGCGCACGCCCTCGAAGACGGCGAGGCCGTAGTGGAGCGAATGCGTGAGGACGTGGGTCGTGGCGTTGCGCCAGGGCACGAGCTTGCCGTCGTACCAGATCCAGCCGTCGCGGTCGGCCATCGACGCGGCCATCGTGGGTGTCTCCGGGAGGGGTGAAGGAGGGCGGATTTTAAGCTACCTTTCCCCGGGGAAGGAGACTTCTGCAATGACCGCTCGGCATCCGGCACCCGCGCTTCGCGCGTTCGCTTCACAACTGCTCCAGCGCGCCGGGCTCGACGCCGATCGCGCCGACGACGTCGCCGCGATCCTCGTCGAGGGCGACCTGATGGGCCATACGACGCACGGGCTGCAGCTGCTCGGACCCTACCTCCAGTCGCTGCAGGAGGGGACGATGGCCCGGTCGGGGCAGCCCGAGGTGGTCGCCGATCGCGGCGCGGCGCTGACCTGGGACGGCAACTTCCTCCCCGGGCCGTGGCTCGTGCTGCGCGCCATGGGCGTCGCGTTCGCGCGGCTGCCCGAGCACCCGGTGGTCTCGGTCGCGATCCGTCGTTCGCATCACATCGGCTGTCTCGCCGCCTACCTGAAGCGGGCGACCGACCGCGGCTACGCGATGCTTCTCCTCTGCTCCGATCCGTCGGTGGCGTCGGTCGCACCGTTCGGCGCGATCGCCGGGCGCTATACGCCGAACCCGCTCGCGTTCGGGTTCCCGACCGACGGCCTGCCGGTGCTGATCGACATCAGCGCCTCGACCACCACCAACGGGCTCGTCGCGCGCCTGAACCGGGCGGGGCAGGGCGAGCGCCTGCCGGGGGCGTGGCTCGTCGACAACCGGGGCGACGCGACCGACGATCCCGCCGCCTATGCCGCCGATCCGCCGGGTGCGATCCTGCCGCTCGGCGGCATGGATCTCGGCCACAAGGGCTTCGGACTGGGACTGCTCGTCGAAGCGCTCACCTCGGCGCTCGCGGGTTACGGCCGGGCCGACGGCGAGCGCCGCTGGGGGGCGTCGATATTCGTGCAGCTGATCGACCCGGCCGCGTTCGGCGGGCGCGAGGCGTTCGTGCGCGAGACGGGCTGGCTCGCGGACGCCTGCCGCACGGCGCCGGTCAAGCCCGGCGCGCCGCCGGTGCGGATGCCCGGCGAGCGTGCGCTCAAGCTCCGCGAGCAGCGGCTCGCCGAGGGCGTCGCGCTGCACGCCGAGATCATGCCGGCGCTCGCGCCCTGGGCGAAGAAGCTCGGCGTCGCGATGCCCTAGTCGGTACCGAACACCGCCCGCCAAAGCGCGAGCGTCGCCTCGGCGTGCGTTGCCACGCGCGCGCGCTCGATGCGCGCGAACTCGGCGCCGTTCAGCCGCAGGGCGTGCTGCAGCCGCCGGTACTCCCGGTAGGCATCCGCGACGCGGTGCGCGAGGTCGACCGGAACGAGCTCGAGCGCGCCGGCCATGTGCAGGAGCGCGATGTTCCCGAGATTGCCGGTCAGCTCGTAGTGCCGGCGCGAGTGCGCGAGCACGAGGTGCTGCACGATGAACTCGATGTCCACCATGCCGCCGCGGTCGTGCTTGAGGTCGAAGAGGCCCGACCGGTTGGGATGCGCGTCGAGCATGCGCTTGCGCATCGCGAGCACGTCCGCGGCGAGCTTGGCCGGCTCGCGCTCGGCCTGGAGCACGTCGCGCCGGAACGCCTCGAACACCGCGCCGATCGCCGCGTCGCCGGCGCAGAACCGCGCGCGGGTGAGCGCCTGGTGCTCCCACGTCCACGCCGACTCGAGCTGATACCGGCGGAACGCCGACACCGACGAGACGAGGAGCCCCGAGCCGCCGCTCGGCCGCAGCGCGAGATCGGTCTCGAACAGCACGCCGGCGCTCGTCCGGCTCGACAGCCACAGGCTGATCCGCTGCGCGAGCCGCGAGTAGTGCTCCACGGCCGCGTCGTGCGGATCGTCGTACAGGAACACGATGTCGACGTCGGAGGCATAGCCGAGCTCCTTGCCGCCGAGCTTGCCGTAGCCGATCACCGCGAAGCGCGGCAGCTCGGTGTGGCGGGCGCGCACGAGCCGCCAGCAGGCCTCGATCGTCACCTGCAGCACGAGGTCCGCGGCGAGCGACAGGTCGTCGCCGAGCCGCTCGACGGTGAGCAGTCCCGCGAGGTCCTGCGTGAGGAGGCGAAACACGTGCGCGTGGTGGATCTCGCGCATCACGTCCATCTGCCGCTCGAGGTCGCCGTCGTGCGCCGCCATCTCGCGCCGGAGCTGCGCGGTGAACGCGCTCCAGTCCGGCGGCTCGGCGAGAACGCGCGCATCGAGCAGCTCGTCGAGCAGGATCGGGTGGCGGGTGAGGTACTCCGCGGCCCAGCTCGAGCTCGCCAGGATCTCGGCCACCTTCGCGAGCGCATCCGGGCTCTCGATGAGGAGGGCAAGGTACGCGGCGCGGCGGCTGATCGCGTCGACGAAATCGAGGCAGCGGCTCAGCGCGACGTCGGGGGAAGCCCGCCCCTCGCGCGCGCCGGCCCGCGCGCAGGCGTCGATCAGGCGCGGCACGAGCTGGTCGAGGCGGTCGCGGCTCGCTGCCGGCAGCTGCAGATAGCGGCTGCTCGTCCGCAACGCCCGCAGACGGGCCAGCGTCTCGGGCGCGGCAACGTACCCCTTCGCCTGGAGGTCGCCGAGCGCGGCGTCGTCGTCGAGCGTGCCGAGCCACACCGGTGCGGCCGGGTTCGGTTCGCCGGCGGTGGCGGCGAACACATCCTCGAAGTGGCGCGTCACGGTCGCGCGCTCCGCGGCGAGCGCGGCGGCGAACGCCGGCCAGTCGGCGTAGCCCATGCTGCGGGCGACGATGCTCCGGTCGGGGTCGGAAGTCGGCAGCTTGTGCGTCTGCTGATCCTCGATGTACTGCAGGCGATGCTCCAGGCGCCGGAGGAAGACGTACGCCGCGGCGAGCTCTTCGGCGGCGGCCCGTGCGAGCAGCCGCTTCGCGGCCAGCATCTCCAGCACCGCCAGCGTCGGGCGCAGGCGGAGGTCGGTGTCGCGGCCGCCGCGGATGAGCTGGAACGCCTGGGCGATGAACTCGATCTCGCGGATCCCGCCCGGGCCGAGCTTCACGTCGTCGGCGAGCTCGCGCCGCGCCACCTCGGCGCGGATCTGCGCGTGCAGGTGCCGCACGGCGTCGATGCTGCCGTAGTCGAGATACTTCCGGTACACGAACGGCCGGACGATCCGCTCCAGGCCGTCGGCCATGCGCGCATCGCCGCCGGCGACGACGCGCGCCTTGATCCAGGCGTAGCGCTCCCACTCGCGGCCGTGGGCGACGAAGTACTGCTCCAGCGCGTCGAAGCTCGACGCGAGCGCGCCCGAATCGCCCCACGGCCGCAGGCGCATGTCGACGCGGAACACGAAGCCCTCGGGCGTGACGTCGGCGAGCGTGCGGATGATCCGCTGGCCGAGCCGGACGAAGAACTCCTGGTTCGAGAGCGCTCGCGGGCCCGCGGTCTCGCCCTCCTCGGGATGGACGAACACGAGGTCGATGTCGGAGGAGACGTTGAGCTCGCGCCCGCCGAGCTTGCCCATCCCGACCACGAGGAGGTCGCCTGCGCCGGCGGGCGGCCCGTGCTCGGCTTCCAGCCGCGCGCGATGGTGCCGGTGCGCCGCAGCCAGCGCGACCTCGGCGAGGTCGCTCATCGTGCCGACCACCTCCGCGAGCGGGGCAAGCCCGCCGAGATCGCGCGCGGCGACGCGCAGCCACACGCGCGCGCGCAGCTCGCGCAGCGCGCCCGCGAGCCGCGCGTCGTCGTCGGTGTCGCGCGCGGCAAGGAACTCGCGCATCGCCGCCGCGTGCCACGTTCCGCCGGCGGCCTGCTCGACCTCTGCGGCAAGCGCCGGCCGCGCGGCGACGAGCCGCGCCGCGTAGCGCGACCAGGCGAGGACGGCCTGTGGCGGCTGCGGGTCGGCCGGGCCCGACATAAGCTCCTGAGTCGTCAAGATAAAGCGCGGCGGAGGCGAGGGGTGAAGTACAATCGGGCGGTCGCGACACATTGTAATCGGGCCGAGCGACCGCCGACGCCGTTCCGCTTCTTCTAGATGAGCCTTCTTCACCACGACGCCACCGACGAGCTGATCGAGGCCCAGCTTCCGCCGGACGAGCGGCGCTGGCTCAAGTGGCTCCGCCGCACCGGCTGGACGCTCGTCGCGCTGTACTTCGTCGTCGCGATCGCGATGCTGAGCCTGCGCTTCTGGGTCCTCCCCGCGGTCGCCGACTACAAGCCGCAGATCGAGGCCGCGGTCTCGCGCGCGCTCGACGCGCGGGTCGAGATCGGCACGATCACCGCGGACTGGTCCGGCTTCCATCCCCGCCTCGAGCTCGCGGGCGTGAAGATCTTCGACCGGCGCGGCAAGGAAGCGCTCGGCCTCCAGTACGTCGGCGTCACGCTCGCCTGGCGCTCGCTCATCGCCGGCGAGCTGCGCTTCCGGTCGATCGTCCTCGACCGGCCGAGCCTGGTCGTGCGCCGCGATCCGCAGGGCCGGTTCTTCGTCGCCGGGCTCGAGATGGAGCCCGAGGAGCGCTCCGACGGCGTGGCGGGCGACTGGCTGTTCAAGCAGGGCGAGATCATCATCCGCGCCGCGACCGTCGAGTGGCAGGACGAGCGCCGCCGCGCGGTGCCGCTCCGGCTCGAGAGCGTCGATTTCCTGCTCCAGAACGACGGCCGGCATCACCGCTTCGCGCTGCGGGCCGAGCCGCCGCGCGAGCTGGGCTCGCCGATCGAGATTCGCGGCGACCTCGTGGGGCGCACCGTGGCCGAGCTCGAGGGCTGGAACGGCCGGGTCTACGCCGCGTTCGACCACGTGGATCTCGCCGTCTGGCAGGCGTGGGTCGACTACCCGTTCGAGGTGCGGAGCGGACGCGGCGCGCTCCGGGTGTGGCTGGGGTTCGCCGACCGCACGCTCACCGAGCTCACCGCCAGCGTCGCGCTCGACGACGTCGCCGGGCGCCTCGCGCCCGAGCTGCCGCTGCTCGAGACGCGGTCGATGCGCGGCCAGTTCGGGGCCAAGAAAACGACGCGGTTCGAGCTGATCGACCTCGACGGCGTACCCGACGTCGTCTACGAGGCGTTCGCGCGCCAGCTCGCGCTGGTGCTGAAGGACGGCGTCGCGGTCGCGCCGGCGGACTTCACCGCGCAATGGCGGCCCGCCCAGGGCAAGCAGCCTGCGCGCGGCGAGCTCGCCGCGCGCTCGATCGAGCTGGGGCCGCTCGCGCACATCGGCGAGTACCTGCCGCTGCCCGGGGAGGCGCGCCAGGCGCTCGTCGCGGCGACGCCGAAAGGCCGGGTGAGCGAAGCGAGCTTCGCCTGGACCGGCGAGATCGAGCGGCCCGCTACCTACACCGCCCGCGGCAAGTTCGCAGATCTCGGCATGAAGCCCTATGGCGCCGTGCCCGGGTTCGAGCGGTTCGCCGGCGGGTTCGACGTCAGCGACAAGGGCGGGACGGTGACGCTCCAGTCGAGCGCGACGACCGTCGAGTCGGCGAAGCTCTTCCCGGCGGGCGTGGTCGGGCTCGATTCGCTCGCGGCGCGGGTGAGCTGGACCTTCCCGCAGGGCGATCTGCTCGTGAAGCTCGACGACGTCGCGTTCGCGAACCCGGACATAGCGGGCTCGATCTCCGGCACCTACCGCGACGATGCGGAAGGGCGCACGCGGCGTCGATCTGACCGGACGCCTCGCGCGCATCGAAGGCACGCAGGTGTACCGGTACATCCCCCGGCTGGATGCCGAGGTCGTGACCTTTCTGAAGCACCGGCTCCAGGCCGGGACGTCGACCGACGCGCGGTGGCGCTTCCGCGGCGATCCGCGCGACTTCCCGTTCCGCGACCCGGCGACCGGCGAGTTCAAGATCAGCGGGCGGGTGACCGGCGGCACGCTCGAGTACGCCGACGGCTGGCCGAAGCTCACGAACGTCACCGCCGACCTGGCGTTCGACGGCCCGAAGCTGAAGATCACGAGCCAGCGCGCGAACGTGCTCGGGACGCAGATCACCAACGCCGTCGTCACGCTGCCCGACATGTACCGCGACCGCACCGACGTGGTCGTAGACGGCGAGGTGAACGGGCCGCTCGGCGAGTTCCTGAAGTTCATCGCCCAGAGCCCGGTGCGCGGGCTCCTCGACGGGCTCACCGACCGGTGGAGCGGCGACGGGCACGCGAGCATGAAGCTCCACCTCGACCTCCCGCTCTACGCGCCCGACGCGTCGAAGGTGGCGGGCAGCTTCCAGTTCGCGAGCAACTCGATTGCCCTGGGCCCCGGCGAGCCGACGCTCGCGCAGGTGAACGGCCGGGTCGAGTTCACGGACGCCGGCGCATCCGCGCGCGGCCTCACCGCGCAGACGCTCGGCGGGCAACATCAGCATGCAGCTCTCGACGCGCGACGCGGTCACGACCGGGGTGATCCAGGGCACCGTCGACAGCCGCGAGCTCGCACGCACCGTCGAGCTGCCGATCGCCGACCGCCTGCGCGGGCCGATGCCCTTCAAGCACACGATCACGTCGACCCGCGGGCGCACCGGGGCGAGCGTGCTCGAGTCGCCGCTCACCGGCGTCGCGATCGACCTGCCCGCGCCGTTCGCCAAGACGGCGGCGGAGAGCGTGCCGTTCCGGCTCGAGCGGACCACGACCGCGGCCAACCCGCGGCGCGAGAGCGTCGCCCTCGCGCTCGGCACCGTGCTGAACGCCCGCGGCGAGGTCCGGTACGAGGGCGGGAAGATGATCGTCGAGCGCGCCGGCGTCGGCATCGGCGACGTCGGCGTACCGGTCCCGGATCGTCCCGGCGTGTTCATCGCCGGGAACGTGAAGGCGCTCGACTTCGACCGGCTGCTCGCGGCGGCGACCGACGCGGGCGCGAAGGCCGGCAGCGCGGAGTTCAACGTGACCGCGCTCAGCATGCGTGCGGGAACGCTCGTCGCCGTCGGCCGGGAGTTCCACGACGTGGCGGTGCGCGCCCAGTTCGACGGACGGCGCACCTGGCGCGCGGACGTCACCGCGCGGGAACTCGCCGGCGAGATCGCCTGGAGCGCGGAGGGGCAGGGGATCGTGCGCGCGCGCCTCAAGCACCTGATCCAGCCGGAGCGCGCGCCGGGCGGGTCCGCGCAGGACGACGTCGCGAGCGAGCTGCCCGCGCTCGCGATCACCGCCGACAGCTACACGTTCAACGGGAACGATCTCGGACGGCTGGAGCTGCAGGCGGTGAACGAGGCGAAAGGGTGGCGGCTCGACAAGCTCGAACTCGCCTCCGCCGAGGGCACGCTGTCCGCGACCGGGTTGTGGGACCCGGCGCGCGGCCCGGGGCGCACCCAGCTCGAGGTGAAGGCCGACGTGAAGGACGTCGGCAAGTACCTCGAGCGGTTCGGCTACCCCGAAACCGTCGCCAGGGGCACCGCGACCCTGGGCGGCACGGTGCAATGGGCCGGCCCGGTCTACCGGATCGACTACGGCACGCTCGTGGGCAGCCTGGATATCAAGGCCGAGAAGGGGCAATTCGTCAAGGTGAAGCCGGGCGTCGGCAGGCTGCTCGGCGTCCTGTCGCTGCAATCCCTGCCGCGGCGGATGTCGCTCGACTTCCGCGACGTGTTCAGCGAGGGGTTCGCGTTCGATTCGATCAACGGCTCGGCGAAGATCACGCAGGGCGTCGCGACCACCGACAACCTGGCGATGACCGGCCCGGCGGCGAGCGTGGCGATCGCCGGCCGGGCCGACCTGGCGAAGGAGACGCAGGACCTCACCGTGCGCGTGGTGCCGGTGCTCGGCGACAGCGTCGCGGTCGCGGCCGGCGTGGCGCTGCTCAACCCGATCATCGGCGCGGGCGCGCTGATCGCGCAGCGCCTGTTCAAGGACCCGCTCGGGCAGATGTTCTCCTACGAGTACCAGGTCAGCGGCAGCTGGGAGGACCCGAAGGTGGTTCGCGTGCGGGCACCGGAGCCCGCGATTCCGGGGCCCGGCGGCACGACCCCCGCGCCGGAGGCGAGCGACAGGCAGGCGCAGGAGAAGCCGTGAGAGAGCCGTTCAAGGCCGCCGCGGTGCAGATGGTGTCCGAGCCGTCCCTTGCGGCGAACCTCGACGCGGCCGGTGCGCTCGTCGCCGAAGCGGCGGCGAAGGGCGCGCAGCTCGCGGTCCTGCCCGAGTGGTTCTGCCTGATGGGACTCGCCGAGCGCGACAAGCTCGCGGTCCGCGAGCGGGACGGCGACGGGCCGATCCAGTCGTTCCTCGCCGGCGCGGCGGCGAAGCACGGCATATGGGTGATCGCCGGCACGGTGCCGCTCTTCGCCGGCGATCCGGAGAAAGTGCGCAACACCTCGCTCGTCTACGACGCCGCCGGGCGCCGCGTGGCCCGCTACGACAAGATCCATCTTTTCGACTTCACCGGCGAAGGCGAGCAGTATCGGGAGTCGAGAACGATCGAGCCGGGCGATGCGCCGGTCGCGGTCGATTCGCCGTTCGGGCGGATCGCGCTCTCGATCTGCTACGACGTGCGCTTCCCCGAACTGTACCGGCGGCTCGCGCCGATGGACCTGATCACCGTGCCCTCCGCGTTCACCGCGACGACCGGGGCGGCGCACTGGGAGGTCCTCCTTCGCGCCCGAGCGGTCGAGAACCTCGCCTGGGTGATCGCACCGGCGCAGGGCGGCGAGCACGTCAACGGCCGCCGGACCCACGGCCATTCGATGATCGTCGATCCCTGGGGCAGGGTGGCGGCGAGCCTCGCCCGCGGCCCCGGGGTTGTGGTGGCCGAGATCGACCCCAACGTAACCGACAAGGTACGGGCAAGCCTGCCCGCGCTCGGGCACCGCGTGCTCTGAGGCTTTCCACCCTAAGGTTTTCCAACACGGCGGAACCATGCAAACCCAGGACCAGCTCCTCAAGACCGCCAGCCAGACGCTGCTCGCGCCCTACGCGCTCGAGGCGCCCCAGCTCCAGCAGGTGTTCGGCGCCATCATGACCCACGACGTCGACTATGCCGACCTCTACTTCCAGTACCTGCGCTCCGAGGCGTGGAGCCTGGAGGAGGGGATCGTCAAGTCGGGCAGCTTCAACATCGACCAGGGCGTGGGCGTGCGCGCGGTCGCCGGCGAGAAGACGGCGTTCGCGTACTCCGACGAGATCAGCCTGGCAGCCCTCAAGGACGCGGCCGGGGCGACGCGCGCGATCGCGCGCATCGGCGGCCCGAACAACCTGCCGGTCGCCCGCGCCGGCGAGTGGCGCAAGCTGTACCCGGCGCTCGACCCGCTCGCCTCGCTCGTCGACACCGACAAGGTGCGTCTCCTCGAGCGGCTCGAGCGCATCTGCCGCGGGCGCGACGCGCGCATCGTGCAGGTGATGGCGACGCTCGCCAGCGTGTACGAGGTGATGCTCGTCGCGCGCGCCGACGGCGTGATGGCGGCCGACGTGCGGCCGCTCGTGCGGCTGTCGCTCCAGGTGATCGCCGAGCAGAACGGCCGCCGGGAGCAGGGCGCGAGCGGCGGGGGCGGCCGGTCCGACTACGCTTACTTCACCGACGCGGTGCTCGAGGACTACGCGGCGAAGGCGGTGGACCAGGCGCTCGTCAACCTCGACTCGCGGCCGACACCGGCCGGCACGATGACCGTCGTGCTCGGCCCCGGCTGGCCGGGCGTGCTCCTGCACGAGGCGATCGGGCACGGGCTCGAGGGCGATTTCAACCGCAAGGGTTCGTCCGCCTTCACCGGCCGCATCGGCGAGCGCGTCGCCGCGCCGGGGGTCACGGTGGTGGACGACGGCACGCTGCCGTCGCGCCGCGGCTCGCTCAACGTCGACGACGAGGGCAACCCGACCCAGTGCACGACGCTGATCGAGGACGGCGTGCTGCGCGGCTACATCCAGGACAGCCTCAACGCGCGCCTCATGAAGATGCCGCTGACCGGCAACGGCCGGCGCGAAAGCTACCAGCACGTCGTGATGCCGCGCATGACCAACACCTACATGCTGGCCGGGCGCCACGACCCGCGCGAGATCCTCGCGTCGGTGAAGAAGGGCATCTACGCGGTCAACTTCGGCGGCGGGCAGGTGGACATCACCAACGGCAAGTTCGTGTTCTCGATGTCCGAGGCGTACATGATCGAGAACGGCAAGATCACCTACCCGCTGAAGGGCGCGACGCTGATCGGCAACGGTCCCGACGCGCTCACCCGGGTGAAGATGATCGGCGACGACCTCGCGCTCGACACCGGCGTCGGCACCTGCGGCAAGGACGGCCAGTCGGTGCCGGTCGGCGTCGGCCAGCCGACGCTCCGGATCGACGGGCTGACGGTGGGCGGGACGGCGTAGGCGGCCGCCGCCCGACCCGAGAGGGGCCAGCCCGGACGGCTGGCCCTTTTTCTTGCCGGCCGCGTGGCGCCGTACCTCGCTGCGATCGGTCGGCCTCCCGGCCCACCGCCCGCGCCCCCTTTGATTCGCCGCGCGCTGCCGGCGTATAGTTTGGGGACCAAACAATTGGGGCCTCACACGGTCCCGAGCCGGAGCGGGAGCATGAGCGCAACTGCGAGCCGCGTCCCCGTCCCCCGCACCAACGTGCGGCTGCGCCTGCGCGTGAACGGCGAGGAGTTCGACGCCGTCGTCGCGCCCTACAAGACCCTGCTCGAGGTGCTGCGCGAGGACCTCGCGCTCACCGGCACCAAGCACGGCTGCGAGCTCGGCGAGTGCGGCGCCTGTGCGGTGCTCGTCGACGGCGCGCCGGTGCTCTCATGCCTGGTGCTCGCGCTCGAGTGCGAAGGCCGCGCGATCGAAACGGTCGAGGGCCTCGCGCGCGGGCCCGACCTCCACCCGCTCCAGTCGGCGTTCGCCGATCTCGGCGCTGCCCAATGCGGCTACTGCACGCCGGGGATCCTGATGACCGCGAAGGCGCTGCTCGAGAACGAGCCGGACGCGAGCCGCGACCGGATCAAGGAGGCGCTGTCCGGCAACCTCTGCCGCTGCACCGGGTATCAGCAGATCTTCGAGGCGGTCGAGGAAGCCGCTCGACGAATCAAGGAGGGACACCCTGATCTGGGGGATCAACAAGGGGGTGTGCCCCCTTGTTCCATGCGAGTGGAAGAACGATGAGCGCGACGCGGAAGCGGTTCGACGTCATCGGCAAGCCGCGCCGGCGCGTCGACGGCCGCGCGAAGGTCACCGGCCAGACGCGCTTCGCGGACGACATCGCGCTCCCGCGCATGCTCCACTGCAAGCTCCTGCGCTCGCCGGTTCCGCACGCCGAGATCGAGTCGATCGACGTGTCGCGGGCCGCGGCCGCGCCGGGCGTGCACCTGGTGCTCACCGGCAAGGACTTCCCGATCGCGTTCGGCATCCTGCCGGTGACGCAGGACGAGTACCCGCTCGCCCCCGACCGCGTGCGCTACGTCGGCGACCCGGTCGCCGCGGTGATCGCGAAGGACGAGCTGACCGCGTTCGAGGCGCTCGACCTGATCGACGTGAAGTACCGGCCGCTCGCGACGATCGCGACGCCGGAAGAGGCGCTCGCCACCGAGACCCCGCGCATCCACGACTACGGCGAGCGCGGCAACATCCACCGGCTGCAGGCGTTCGAGTTCGGCGACGTCGACGAGGCGCTCGGCGAAGGCCGATCACGTCTTCGAGGACCTCTTCTTCTTCGAAGGCAACACGCACCTGCCGATCGAGCAGCACGCCGCGCTCGCGGCGGTCGACGCCGACGGCAAGCTCACGCTCTGGTCGAGCACGCAGGTGCCGCACTACGTCCACCGGATGCTCGCGCGCGTGCTGCGGGTCCCCGCCGCGCACGTGCGCGTCATCGCCGCCCCGAACGGCGGCGGCTTCGGCGGGAAGTGCGACCTGTTCAACCACGAGATGGTGGTGGCGAAGGCGGCGCTGATGCTCGGCCGCCCGGTGAAGATCTGCCTCACGCGCGAAGAGGTGTTCTACATGCACCGCGGCCGGCACCCGGTGCTGATGAAGTTCCGCACCGGCGTGACGAAGGACGGCCGGCTGACCGGCATGCACCTGCAGACGCTGGTCGACGGCGGCGGCTACGGCTCGTACGGCGTCGCGAGCACCTTCTACACCGGCGCGCTGCAGACGGTCACCTACGAGCTGCCGCGCTACAAGTTCGAAGGCGCGCGCGTCTTCACCAACAAGCCGCCGTGCGGCCCGAAGCGCGGCCACGGGACGCCGCAACCGCGCTTCGGCCAGGAGGTGCAGCTCGACAAGATCGCCGAGAAGCTCGCGCTCGATCCGGCGGAGCTGCGCCTCAGGATCGTCGCCAAGCCGGACACGCTCACCGCCAACTGGTTCCGCATCGGCACGATCGGCCTCGCGGAGTGCATCCGCAGGGTCGTCGACCGGTCGGACTGGAAAGCGAAGCACCGGAAGCTGCCGGCCGGCCGCGGCGTCGGCATCGCGTGCGGCGCGTATCTCTGCGGCGCCGGGCTCCCGATCTACTGGAACAAGATGCCGCAGTCGGGCGTGCAGCTGCTCGTCGACCGCAGCGGCCAGGTGACCGTCTTCTGCGGCGCGACCGAGATCGGGCAGGGCTCGGACGACGTGCTGGCGGCGATCGTCGCCGAGGTGCTCGGGATCGACGCGTTCGACGTGCGGCTCGTCACCGGCGACACCGGTCTCACGCCGGTCGACCTCGGTTCGTACTCGAGCCGGGTCACGGTCATGATGGGCCACGCCGCGATCCAGGCCGCCGAGCGCGTGCGCGAGCTCATCGCCGACGCGGCGGCCGAGCAGCTCGGCGTGTCGCCGGAGCGGATCGTGCTCGCGCAAGGGCGCGTGTTCCTCGCCGACGATCCGTCGAAGGGCCTCCTGTTCCGCGAGGCGGTCGAGCTCGCCGAGGCGAAGTTCGGCACGCTCGGCGCGGTCGGCTCGTACACGCCCCCTCGACCGCCGGCGCGATACAAGGGCGGCGGTGTCGGCCCGTCGCCCGCGTATTCGTACACCGCGTGCGTCATCGAGGTCGAAGTCGACGAGGCGACCGGCTGGATCACGGTGCCGAAGATCTGGATCGCGCACGACATCGGGCGCACGATCAACCCGGTGCTCGCGCGCGGCCAGGTCGAAGGCAGCGTCTACATGGGGCTCGGCGAGGCGCTGATGGAGGAGCAGATCTTCCGGCGGCTGCCGCCGAAGCTCTCGAACGCGCTCGTGCACAAGATCCCGTCGATGCTCGAGTACAAGAGCCTCACGTCGCTCGACATGCCGGAAGTGATCACCGAGCTCGTCGAGGATCCCGATCCGAACTGTCCGTTCGGCGCGAAGGAGGTCGGCCAGGGGCCGCTGCTGCCGGTGATGCCGGCGCTCGCGAACGCGGTCTACGACGCGATCGGCGTGCGCATCGACGAGCTGCCGATCACGCCGGACAAGGTGCTGCGGGCGCTCGAGCTGAAGCGCCAGGGGAAAACGCCGCGCGTCGGCCCGGACGCATTTCCCGGCGGTGCCTTACCCCGAGGCGATGTTCGTTCCGCCGCCCTGGGAAGGCGGCGACGGCAACGCGGTGAAAGAGCGGCAGCGCAAACCCGAGGTCGCGCCCGCGTCATGATGCGATTGCCGTGGTTCAGCTATCACGCGCCGCGCACGCTGGCCGAAGCCGCGCGCATCCTCGCGGGCGAGGGGCCGAATGCGATGGCGATCGCGGGCGGTACCGACCTCCTGCCGAACATGAAGCGCCGGCATCAGGTCCCGGCCACCCTCGTGTCGCTGCGGCACGTCGACGAACTCAAGGCGATCAGGAACGGCAGCGGGCTCACCCTCGGCGCCGGGCTGACGCTCGCGGCGGTCGTGGATTCGCCGCTGGTGCGCGCGGGATACACCGCGCTGCGGCAGGCGGCGGCGCAGGTCGCCACGCCGCAGCTCCGGAACATGGGCACCCTCGGCGGCAACCTCTGTCTCGACACCCGCTGCAACTACTACAACCAGAACTACGAGTGGCGGAAGGCGATCGACTTCTGCCTGAAGAAGGACGGTGCGATCTGCTGGGTCGCGACCGCCAGCAAGCGCTGCGTCGCAGTGTCCTCGACCGACTGCGCGCCGGCGCTGATCGCGCTCGACGCCAAGGTGAAGCTCGTGTCGGCAGCGGGCGAGCGCGAGGTTGCCGCGGCCGACCTCTACCGCAACGACGGGATCGACTACCTCGCGCGGAAGCCCGAGGAGATCCTCGCCGAGGTTCGGCTGCCCGCCGCCGCGGGCTGGAGGTCGTGCTACTGGAAGCTGCGCCGGCGCGGCGCGTTCGATTTCCCGGTGCTCGGCGTCGCGGCGGCGGTGCGCACCGCGCCCGACGGCACGGTCGAGGACGCGCGGATCGTGCTCGGTGCGGTGGCGTCGCGTCCGGTCGTCACCAGGGGCGGCGAGGTGCTCGTCGGCAAGCGGCTTACCGACGAGGCGATCGCCGAAGCCGGGACGAAGGTCGCCGCCCGCGCGAAGCCGCTCGACAACACCGATCTCGACATCTACTGGCGCAAGGAAGTCGTCGCGAGCTTCGTCGGGTACGCGCTGCGGGAGATCCGCGGCGACGACATGCGCGCGACGCGGCTCCGCATCGCCCGCCACGCGGTGTAGCGCGGTGCTACGATCCGGCGGTCCTTTCGCCGCGGGGTCCGCCGCCATGCTCAGAACCACGCTGCTCGCCAGCCTGCTTGCCGCCGGCGCTGCCGCGGCGCAGGTCACCGTCCAGGAGTATCCGCTGCCGCCGCGCGTCGGTGCGCACGACGTGTGGGCCGACCCCGCGCCGGACGGCCCGGTCTGGTTCTCGGCGCAGCGCAGCGGCCATCTCGGCCGCCTCGATCCGAAGACCGGGAAGGTCGACCTCATCCCGCTCGGGTCCGGCTCGTCGCCGCACGGCGTGATCGCCGGCGCCGACGGCGCGCCGTGGCTCACCGACGGCGGCCAGAACGCGATCGTGCGCGTCGATCCCAAGACGAGCGCGGTGAAAAAATGGCCGCTGCCCGAAGGGAGCGCGTACGCGAACCTGAACACCGCGATCTTCGATCGAGAAGGCATCCACTGGTTCACCGGGCAGAGCGGCATCTACGGCCGGCTCGACCCGCGCACCGGCGCAATGACGGTGTTCGACGCGCCGCAGGGCCGCGGCCCTTACGGCATCCACGTCACGCCGGACGGCGTCGTCTACTACGCTTCGCTCGCCGGCTCGCACATCGCGCGCATCGACGCGAAGACGTCCGCCGCCGCGGTCATCGAGCCGCCCACGCCGCGGCAGGGCGCGCGGCGCGTCTGGTCGGACTCGAAGGGCAGCATCTGGGTGAGCGAGTGGAACTCGGGGCAGGTCAGCCGGTACGACCCGAAGACCGGGCAGTGGGCGCAGTGGAAGGCGCCGGGCGAGAGCCCGCGCGTATACGCGGTGTACGTCGACGAGACCGACCGGGTCTGGGTGTCGGAGTGGACGGCGCAGGCGATGCTGCGGTTCGACCCGGCGACGCAGAAGTTCGAAACCTTCAAGTCCTCGACCGCGCTCGCGAACGTGCGCCAGATCCACGGCCGCAAGGGCGAGGTCTGGACGCCCGAGTCGGCCGCCGACAAGCTCGTGGTGTACCGCTACCGGTGATTCGCTAGTCGACCGTGCCCGGCGGGAGCGCGCGCTTCGGCGCGCGCACGGCGGGATCCGGAGGCAGCGTCGCGGTCATTCGACGACGATGCCGGCTTCGCGCGCGACCGTGCGCCACTTCTCGAAATCGGCGCGCACGTAGGCGGCGAACTCGGCCTGGCTGAGCTCGGCGATGTCCACCCCCATCGAGCGGAAGCGCTCGCGCACGCCGTCGTTCGCGAGCGCCTTGCGGAGCGCCCCGTACAGCTTTTCCGCGACCGCGGGCGGGATGCCGGCCGGCCCGAAGAGACCGGTGAAGGTGCTCGCCTCGTAGCCGGCGACGCCCACCTCGTCGAGCGTCGGCACGTTCGGGAGCGACGGCGAGCGGCTGCGCGAGGTGACCGCGAGCGCCTTCATGCGGCCGTCGCGGATGTGCCCGATCGAGGCGTTCAGCTGGTCCATCATCGTCTCGACCTGGCTGCCGAGGAGGTCGGTGATCGCCGGGCCGCTGCCCTTGTAGGGGACGTGGACGAGCTGGAGCTTCGCCTGCCGCATGAGCAGCTCGATCGCGAGATGGTTCGACGAGCCGTTGCCGGCGGAGGCGATGCTCACCTGGCCGGGTTTTGCCCGCGAGTACACGACGAACTCGGCGAAGCTCGCCACCGGCGTCTTGGTCGCGGCGGTGAGGACCAGCGGCACGAACTGGATCGCACCGACGGTCGTGAGGTCCTTGAGCGGGTCGTAGGCGATCGTCCTGTAGACCGCCGGCGCGACCGTGACCGTGCCGCTGGAGCCGAGGAGCAGCGTGTAGCCGTCGGCTGGCGATTTCACGACAGCGGTGCTGCCGATGGTTCCGCCCGCGCCGGCCCGGTTCTCGACGATCACCTGCTGACCGAGCGCCTCGCCGAGCGCCGGTGCGATCGTGCGCGCCGTGATGTCGACGTTTCCGCTCGGCGGCCACGGCACGACGATGCGCACGGCGCGGTTCGGGAACTCCTGCGCTGTGACAAATGTTGACAGCAGCGCGAGCGCGAGGACGGACAAGAAGCGTTGCATCATCTCTCCTACCGGTCGGCAGCGGCGAGGACGATACCGCGTTCGCAGGACGCGGGACAGTGCAAGGGCGCCCGGGCCGGACAACGAGGGAATACATAGTGTGGCGTGCATGACCCCGTCCGGTCTCCCCCGGCTCGCCTGCGCGGCGGCGCTCGGTCTTGCCGCGGCGTCCGCCCACGCCGAGGCGCCGATCTGCACGAACCCGCCGCCTGCCATCGCCACGGACGGAATCATGCGGCACCCGGAGGTCGCGGCCGCCGTCCGCGACCTCGCGGTCGAGATCGAGCGCGATCGCCACCGCGGCGGGCTCGCGAGCGTCGCGATCGCGGTCGTTCACGGCGAGACCGTCCTGCTCGCCGCCGGCTACGGTTGCGCGAACGTGGCGCGCGGGACCCCGGCCACGCCCGACACGGTGTACCGGATCGGCTCGGTCACGAAGCTCTTCGAGGCGACGGCGCTGATGCAGCTGCGCGACGCCGGGCGCTTGCGGCTCGACGATCCGGTGGCGAAATCGGTGCCCGCGGTCTGGTTCTCCGGGCCGGCCGGCGAGCGCGCTTTCCCGACCTGGCGCCAGCTCGCGTCGCACACGTCGGGGCTGCCCCGCAACATCCCGCAGGCCCTCGGCACCGCGGCCGAGCTGTTCCGCTACCTCGAGCGCGAGCGCGCGCTGACCGCACCCGGCGCGGGCTACGCCTACTCGAATCTCGGCTTCATCGTGCTCGGGCAGGCGCTCGCCGAGCTCGCCGGCGAGCGCTATCAGGCGTACCTCCGCCGCCACATCTTCGAGCCGCTCGGCATGACCTCGAGCACGTTCGACGCCGGCGCGGTCGCCGGCGACCGGCTCGCCGCCGGCTATCTCCGGCTCGACCGGGACGGCGACGGCTGGTCGGGCTACGCCGCGAGCCACCGGCACCCGTTCGCGCCCTCGGGCACGCTGCTCTCGAGCGCGAACGACATCGGCCGGTTCATCGCGCTGCAGTTCCGGCGTCCGCCGCCCGGCGAGCAGCAGGTGCTCGCGCCGGCGACGATCCGCGAGATGTGGCGGCCGGTCGCCGCCGTCGGCGCGCTCGGCGGGGCGGCCGCGATCGGCTGGTTCGTCGCGCCCTACGGCCCGTACACGCTGGTGCGGAAGGACGGCGGTCTGCCCGGCTTCACCGCGCACGTCGCGCTCGTCCCCGAACTGCGGCTCGGGGCGGCGGCGTTCGTGAACGAATCGCCGGAGCGCGTGCGCGCGAGCGGTGCGAGCGTCGCGAGACTCGAGCGCATGGTGTTCGAGCGGCTGCTGCCGCCGGTCACCCGCGCCGCCGCACGCGCGCCCGCCGATCAGGCGACCGGGGCGGTCGCGCGCATCGACTCGCGCGCCGAGAACGCTGCGTACCAGCGCGCGAGCGCCGGGCGGGAGGTGCGCCAGTCGTCGTCGCCGTAGCGGAAGTCGAGCCAGCCGAGCGCGCAACCCGCAGTGATGCTGCCGATCGTCGGCTCGCCGGCGAGTGCGGCCGCGTCGCGCTCGAGGAGATCGAGCCCGGCGTGCCACTTCTCGCGCTGGCCCTTGATCCAGTCGGCCCACTGCAGTTCCTTCGGCCGGAGGATCGTCTCGTAGCGGGTGAGGATCCCGGCGTCGAGGATGCCGTCGCCGACGGCCTGGAACCGGAGCGCGGTCCAGCGCGCCGCGCCCGGCGGCGGAAAGAGCTTCCGCCCGGCGTGCAGGCTGTCGAGGTACTCGCAGATCACCGGCGAATCGAACAGCGCCGAACCGTCGTCGAGCACGAGCGTCGGCACCTTCATGAGCGGGTTCGCACGGCCGACCTCGGCATTCGCTTTGACCGGCGATACCGTGGCGAGGACTTCCTCGATCCGCGTCGCGAGTCCGGTTTCCCGGGCGACGACGCGCGCCTTGCGGGCGAAGGGGGATTGGGGGCTGATGTAGAGCTTCATCGACGTGTCGTCCTCAGTTCTTGATCATGCCTATGCGCTTCAGGATCTCGGTGTGGAGCTTGTATTCCCGCCACAGGTCCGCGCGGAGCTGCGTTCCCGGCCGGTAATCGACTTCGATGCCGCGGCTCGCCATCGCCTCGCGGAACGCCGGATCTTCCATCGCCGCGCGCGCCGCGTCGTGCAGGTACTGCAGCACCGGCGCGGGCGTCCCTTTGGGCGCGGCGAGCAGGAACCAGACGCCGTTCGCGACGTCCCAGCCCGAGCTCCTTCGCGGTCGGCGTGTCCGGGAAGAGCGGATGCCGCTTTTCCTGGAAGACCATCAGGAGGCGCATGCGCTTGCCGTCGACCTGCGGCTTCACCTCGCCCGGCTGGGCGACGACCGCCTCGATGTGCCCGCCGAGCAGCGCCGGTGCGGACTGTCCCCAGCCGGCGAACGGCACGTGCGTCACCTTGATCCCGGCCTTGAACATCAGGTCCTCGAGGTTCAGATGGCTCGACGTGCCTTCGCCCGGCGAGCCGACCCGGAGCTTGTCCGGGTTCGCCTTCGCCTCGGCGACGAAGTCGGGCCCGCTCTTCAGCGGCGACTCGGTGCGCACGGTGAGCATCGGGTAGTACGACACGACGTTGATGAACGGCTCGTAGTCGTCCGGCGTCCTGTACGCGACGTCGCTCACTTGCGGGACGATGACCAGCGCGGAGAGCGGCGTGAGGATGATCGTGTAGCCGTCCGGCTTCGCCCGGACCGTCTCGGCCATGCCGACGCCGCCGCCCGCGCCCGGCCGGTTCACCACGACGACGCCGGCGGGGTAGCGCTTCTTCATCCCCTCGGAGACGGCGCGCGCGACGATGTCCACCATGCCGCCGGCGGGGTAGCCGGCGATGACGTTGAGCGGACGCTCGGGGTACTGCGCGCCTGCCGGCAGGGCGGCGGCGAGCGCCAGGGCGGCGATCACTAGGCGGGGGATCATGATGTTTCCTCCTCGGTCAACGGCGTGTTCCACGCATCGTAGCCGTAGAGCCAGGCGGTGTCGCCCTCCGCACGCCGCAGCCAGGTGTTGGCGCTCGAGATCGCCTGGATGCGCGAGGTGCGCGGCTTGCGATGCGCCTCGTAGCGCGCAAACGCGGCGGCGACGTCTTCGCCCTTCGACTCCGCGAGGCAGCGCGCGAGAATCGCCGCGTCCTCGATCGAAGTCGCCGCGCCCTGCGCCATGTACGGCGTCATCGGGTGGCAGGCGTCGCCGAGCAGCACGACCCGGCCGTCGCTCCAGCGCGCGAGCGGCTCGCGCTCGAGGATCGCCCACTTGTGGCAGTCGGGACAGGCGTCGAGCACCGCGCGCACGTCGGCGTGGAAGCCCTCGTACGCCGCGCGCAGCTCCCTCACGTCGCCCTTCGCCGACCACGACTCGCGCGTCAGCCACTCGACCGGCTCCGGCACGCTCGTCACGAAATAGACCTCGTCGCGGGCGGCGGTCGTGTAGTAGACGACGATGTGGCGGTCGGTTCCCCACCACTTCGTCCGGGACGGGCCGATGTCGCGCCCGACGAGCGCCGCCGGGAAGACCGCGCGGTAGGCGATGCGGCCTTTCCACTGCGGATCGTCCCGGCCGAGCAGGAGCTCGCGCACCGTCGAGTGAACGCCGTCGGCGCCGACGACCGCGTCGGCCGTCGCGCGCGTCCCGTCGGCGAAGGCGAGCGTCACCTTGCCCGCGCGCGCTTCGAGGCCGACGAGCTTCTTCCCCAGCTCGACGAGCTCCGTCGGAACCGCCGACGCGAGCGCGTCGTGCAGCGTCGCCCGGTGCATGCAGAGATAGGGCGCGCCGTAGAGCGTCTCGGGCATCGGGAGCTCGTTCGTCACCTCGCCCGTGTCCCAGGTGCGGTTGAGGTGCGAGCGCGGCGCGAACGCGACCCGGCGCAGCCGCTCCTCGAGACCGAGGCCGCGCAGCACCTTCATCGAGTTGGGCATCATCTGGATGCCGGCGCCGACGCGGGCGAAGCGGGTTGCCTGCTCGTAGACCCGCACTGCGAAACCGGCGCGCGCGAGCGTGGCGGCCGCGGCGAGCCCGCCCATCCCTGCGCCGACGATTGCAATCGAAAGCGGCACGCTGCAGTCAGTCCTTGAACCGCCCCATCCTACCAAGCCGTCCGTGCAGGGGACAGCGCTCCGGGCTGGTGCGCTGCAGCGGCCGGAAAGACCCTACACTAGCGAGGCGAGATCCAGGACGGAGGAAGAAGCGATGAGAAGCAGGATGTTCGTCGCCGCGCTCGCGCTGGTCGCGGCGACGGAGGCGCTCGCGCAAGCTGCGTTCCCGACGCGCACGGTCACGCTCATGGTCGGCTTCGCGCCCGGCGGCGGCACCGATATCGCGGCGCGGATCGTCGCGAAGCAGCTTGCGACCGAGTTCGGTCAGCAGGTCGTCGTCGAGAACCGCGCGGGAGCCGGCGGCAACATCGCGACCGGCGCGGTCGCGCGCGCCGCGCCCGACGGCTACCTGATCTCGCTCGCGACGATCAGCTCGCTCACCGTCCAGCCGCTCCTCAACCCGAAGCTGCCCTACGACCCGCGCCGCGATCTCGCGCCGCTCACGATGGGCGTGGTGTTCGCGAACGTGCTCGTGGTGCACCCGTCCGTGCCGGCGAAGACGGTCGCCGAGTTCGTCGCGCTCGCGCGCGCGAAGCCGGGGACCATCGGCTACGGCACTTCCGGCATCGGCACCACCGGTCATCTCGCCGGCGAGCTGTTCCGCCTGATGGCGCAGGCGCCGATCGTGCACGTGCCGTACAAGGGCGGCGGGCCGGCGATGACCGACCTGCTCGGCGGGCAGATCCCGGCGAGCTTTGCCTCCGCGCCGTCGGCGCTGCCGCAGGTGAAAGCCGGGAAGATCCGTGCCCTCGCGACGACCGGCGCGATGCGTTCGTCGTTTCTGCCGGACGTACCGACGATCGCGGAGTCCGGCTATCCGGGCTACGAGGCGACCAACTGGTACGCGTTCATCGCGCCGGCGAAGACGCCAAAGGACGTCGTGGACCGGCTCAACCGCGACCTGGTGAAAGTGCTGTCCACGCCGGACGTTCGCGAGCAGCTCCTCGCGAACGGGATGGAACCGCAGCCGTCGACGCCGGAGGAGCTCGGCCGGCACATCGACCGCGAGTTCGCGACCTGGGGCCGTGTCGTGAAGGAGGCGGGGATCCAGGCTCGAGTGAGCGCCTAGCCTGCGCTCACCACGATCTTCCCGACCTGCGCGTCGGACTCCATGTAGGCCTTTGCCGCCGGCAGGTCGGCGAGCGGGAACACCTTGTCGACGACCGGCCGGATGCGCCCGTCGGCGAGCGCCGGCAGCACATCGCGAACGAAGCCGGCCACCGTTTCCGCGCGCTGCGGCGCCGTGCGCAGCTTGTTCGAAACGCCGAAGAGACGGAGCCGCTTCGAGTGGAGCGCTTCGAGGTCGATCTCGCTCCGCATCACGCCGTCGACGTAACCGACGGTCGCGAGCCGGCCGCGGAAGGCGAGGGCGCGGACGCACTCCGCGAAGACGGTGCCGCCGACCGCGTTCACGACGAGATCGGCGCCTTTGCCGCCGGTCGCCGTCATGACTGCCTCGAGGAACCCGCCCCCGCGAACCTGGATCCCGACGTCCAAACCGAGCGGCCGTAGCCGGTCGAGCTTTGCCGCCGACCCCGACGTGCCGATGACGTTCGCGCCGACGAGCTTGCCGATCTGCACCGAGGCGACCCCGACGCCCGAGGAGGCCCCCATCACGAGGAGCCACTCGCCCGGTGCGAGGTTGCCGCCCGGATAGAGCATGTCGTAGCTGACCAGGTAGACGAGCGGCGTCGCCGCGGCCTCCTCCCACGACAGGCGCGCCGGCACCGCCATCGTCTCGCGGACGTCGAGGAGCGCCTGCTCGGCGAACCCGCCCGGGGCCCGGCCCATGACCCGGTCGCCGGGCCGGAAGGCCGTGACCCCGTCGCCGACTTCGATCACCTCGCCGGCGCATTCCTGACCCGCCGGCTTTGCCGCTGCGCCCGCGGCGTGCAGCCCGAGCGAAGCGATGAACTCGCCGCGGTTGAGCGCCGCCGCGCGCATTCGCACCAGGATCTGGCCCGCAGCGGGTTTCGGCGCCGCAACATCGCGCGGGTCGAGAATCGTCTTGCCCCCTTCGGAGCGGATCCACCAGGATTTCATCGTCCCACCTCCCACACCGCGCATCCTAGCGCGAGTGGGCTTACAATCGATTGCATAGCTCCCGCGGTGCCGACGGGGGCAGGATCACAACACTAAAGGAGGAACGTCATGCGTCACCCGTCCGTCCGCTCTCGCGCGTCGCTCGCGGTCCTGACCGTCGCAGCGCTCAGCGCTTTCGGGGCCGCGTATGCCCAGGACAAGGCCAAGCCGCCGCCGCCCGCGTGGCATCAGGGCAAGCCGCCGTCCATGGACGCCTCGCAAGCTCGCCCCGCACGCGGGCAAGATGACCGAGACGGCGCGCGGCGAAGTTCCGGTCAGCAAGATCAACCTGCCGCCGGGGTTCTCGGTCCAGATCTGGGCGACGGGTCTCCCCGGCGGACGCGCGATGGTGCGGGGCGACCAGGGCAAGATCTACGTCGGCACGCGGATCATCGGCCGGGTGTACGAGATCACCGACAACGGCGACCGGCGGTCGGTCCGGGTCGTCGTCGACAAGCTCGTTCAGCCGTCCGGGGTCGAGTTCGCCAACGGATCGCTGTACGTGATGGCGATCAACCGGGTGCTGCGCTTCGACGGCATCGAGAAGAACCCGAACGTCCAGCCGGTCGACCTGACCGACAAGTTCCAACTGCCGCCCGAGCAGCATCACAACTGGAAGTACATCCGGTTCGGTCCCGACAAGAAGCTCTATGTGCCGTTCGGCGCGCCGTGCAACATCTGCGAGCCGCCGGCCGCAATACGCGCAGATCCGGCGCTACAACGCCGACGGCTCCGGCATGGAGGTGATCGCTCGCGGGGTCCGCAACACCCAGGGGTTCGACTGGAATCCGAAAACCGGCGAGCTCTGGTTCACCGACCACGGCCGCGACTGGATGGGCGACAACGGCCCGCAGGATGAGCTGAACCGGCTGTCGAAGGTCGGCTCGAACTTCGGGTTCCCGTACTGCCACGCGCAGGGCGTGGTCGACGTGGACTTCAAGAAGGCCGACGCGTGCAAGGATGTCACCAAGCCCGTGGCGCTGATGGGTCCGCACGCAGCGGCGATGGGCGTGCTGTTCTACACCGGCAACATGTTCCCGGCGCAGTACAAGGACTCGCTCTTCGTGGCGCGCAAGGGTTCGTGGAACCGCTCGACGCCGTTCGGCTTCGACGTGGTCAACATCAAGGTCGGCGCCGACGGCAAGGACCCGAAGATCACGCCGTTCATGACCGGGTTCATCGACGGCAAGGACGGCAAGTACAACTTCTGGGGCCGGCCGGCGTATCTCCTGCAGATGCCCGACGGCGCGCTGCTCGTGTCCGACGAGCAGACGGGAACGATCTTCCGCGTGAGCTACTCCGCCAAGAACTAGGCGTGACGGCAAAGCCCTACCCGGGGCGGTGGGCGTTGCTCACCGCCCTTTTTGTGTCCGTGGCCACGGCGCAGGATCGGCTCCCGCTCTGCGAAGCGTGCCACGGCGCCGGCGGGGTCTCGCAGACCGCGGGGACGCCCTCGATCGCCGGACAGCCGAAGCTCTTCCTCGAGACGCAGCTCGTCCTGTTCCGCGAGGAGCTCCGCGTCGCGCCGCAGATGCAGGCGGCGGTGAACGGATTGACCGACAAGGAGATCACGCGTCTCGCCGACCACTATGCTGCGCTGCCGGCGCGACCGGTCGCGGACGGGCCGGCTGACGCAGCGCTCGCCAGGCAGGGGCTGGTGTTCGCGCAGAAGCACCACTGCGGGAGCTGTCATCTCCCGGACTACCGCGGACGCCAGCAGATCCCGCGCCTCGCCGGCCAGCGCGAGGAGTATCTCGTCGAGTCGATGCTCGCCTACCGTGACAATCGCCGCACCGGTGGCGACACGATCATGGCGGCGGCGCTCTACGGCGCGTCCGACGCCGACATCCGGGCGTTGGCCCACTACCTCGCGCGCCTGCGCTGACGGGTCGGACGCGACCGCTCGAACCCGAGTCCTGCATCCAGGCGAGCCTGTCTTTCTAGAGAAGTGAGAAACTGCGAGGATGCTGCGCGTTCTCCTGCTCCTCGCGGCCGCTCCGGCGCTGGCGGCCGAGCCGTTCGCCTACGCCGGCATCGGGCTCGACGCCACGGCCGCGAATCTGCGGGCAAAGTTCCCCAACTCGAAGTTCGCCGGCGACTACGTGCACGTCGCCGACAAGGACAGCCGCGACCACGTCTACGGGATCGGCATCCCCGGGGCGAAGAAGCCGCGGAGCGTACGGGTGAGCTTCGAGCGTCCGGGCGGGTCCCGGCCGGCGTATCCCAAGTGCAAGGTGCTCGAGGCGAGGCTGCGGGCGGGCTTCGGCGCCCCGAGCGAGATCCGCAAGGTCGCCGAGGAGCGCAACCCGCGCGCCGACCGCATCTGGAAAGGCGCCCGGGAAACGATGACCCTCGTCTGCTTCGCCGGCCCGAACGGGGAGCTTCTGGCCGAGGCGGTTGTCATCGCGGAGAAGTGATCGCGCGTTAAGGCGCGTTGACCGCGACATCCGAGGACGAAGCATGGCCCGCGACGAGCTCGAGATCTACTGCCCGAAGTGCCGCTGGCGCCCGGCGCCGGAGGACCGCTGGGCGTGCGAGCCGAAGTGCGGCACGGTCTGGAACACCTTCTGGACGCGCGGGCTCTGCCCGGGGTGCCGGAAGCTCTGGTCGATGACCCAGTGCCTGGCGTGCAAGCAGTTCTCGCCGCACCGCCAGTGGTACCACCCGCCGAGCCGGGAGAAGGCGGCGCGGCGGCGCAAGCGCGTGACCGATACCGTCGCCTGATCCCCGTGCCGGCCGACGCCGGCGCCGGGGCGCGTCGCTAGTCTTCCTCCTGCTGACCCCGGGCGGCCTTGTACTCGGTGGCGAGCTGCGCCTGCACGTTCGGCGGCACCGGCTCGTAGTGCGAGAGCTCCATCGAGTAGGAGCCCTGTCCGCCGGTGACCGACTTCAGCCGGTTCGCGTAGCCGTTCAGCTCGGACAGCGGCACGAGCCCGCTCACGGTCACCACCCCCGGCGAGAGGGAGTTCGTCCCGGTGATCTGCCCGCGCTTGCCGGAGATGTCGCCGGTGATGTCGCCCATGTTGCCTTCGGGGCAGATGATCTCGACGTTCACGATCGGCTCGAGCACGATCGGCCGCGCCTTGTCGAGCGCGTCGAGGAAGGCCTTGCGCCCGGCGGAGACGAACGCGACCTCCTTCGAGTCCACCGCGTGGTGCTTGCCGTCGTACACGGTGACCCGCAGGTCCTGCATCGGATAACCCGCGACCGCGCCGGAGGCGAGCACGTTCTGCACGCCTTTCTCGACCGCCGGAATGAACTGATTCGGGATGACGCCGCCCTTCACCGCGTCGACGAACTGGAAGCCTTCGCCGCGCGCGAGCGGCTCGACGCGGAGATACACCTCGCCGAACTGACCGGCGCCGCCGGTCTGCTTCTTGTGGCGCGCGTGCCCCTCGGCCTTCGCGGTGATCGTCTCGCGGAACGGGATGCGCGGCGGACGGGTGTTGACCTCGACCTTGAACTGCGTGTTCATCCGCTCGAGCACCGAGCGCACGTGCAGGTCGCCGAGACCGCGGATCACCGTCTCGTGCGTGGTCGCGTCGTGCTCCATGCGGAACGTCGGGTCCTCGGCGGAGATCTTGTGGATCGCGTCCGAGATCCGCTGCTCGTCGCCGCGCTTCTTCGGCTCGATCGCGAGCCCGTACATCGGCGTCGGGAACTCGAGCGGCCGCATGTGGATCTGGTCCTCGTCGTGCGAGTCGTGCAGCACGGCGTCGAACTCGATCTCGTCGATCTTCGCCACCGCGGCGATGTCGCCCGGCACCGCTTCGGCCGTCTCGACGTGGTCCTTGCCCTGGAGGACGAAGAGGTGCCCGACCTTGAAGGGCTTGCGCTCC
Organism: uncultured beta proteobacterium; assembly: GCA_963762785.1. GTDB lineage: Bacteria > Pseudomonadota > Gammaproteobacteria > Burkholderiales > SG8-39 > DATEDA01. The sequence goes on along the minus strand of CAVXND010000017.1, from coordinate 23,801 downwards.
TCGCCGATGTAGAGCTGGGTGTCCTTGGTGACCGTGCCCTGGTGGATGCGGAAGATCCCGAGCTTCCCGACGTACGGGTCGTTGACCACCTTGAACACGTGCGCGAGCACGTGCTTCCTCGGATCCGGCGCGGAGCGGAACTCCTCGGCTTTCTCGCCCTCGCCCTTGTAGAAGAGCGGCGGGTTCCCTTCGGCCGGGTTCGGCAGCAGCTTGACGAACACGTCGAGCAGCTCCTTCACGCCGGCGCCGTTGCGCGCCGAGACGAAGCACACCGGCACGAGATGGCCCTCGCGCAGCGCCTTCTCGAACGGCGCGTGCAGCTGCTCCGGCGAAACCTCGCCCTTGTCGAGATAGACCGCCATGAGCTCTTCGTCCACCTCGACCACCTGGTCGACGAGCGCGCGGTGCGCCTCCTCGACCGAAGAGAAATCCGACTCGCCCGACGGGTTGAAGAAGCAGTCCACGACCCGCTTCCCGCCGTCCGCCGGCAGGTTGATCGGCAGGCACTCCTTGCCGAACGCTTCCTGCAGGCTCGCGAGCACCTGCGGCAGGTTGACGTTCTCGGCGTCGATCTTGTTGACGATCAGGATGCGGCAGAGCTTGCGCTTCGCCGCCCAGTTCATCATCCGGTTGGCGATCATCTCGACGCCGGTCTGCGCGTTGATCACCACGGCGGCGGTCTCGACCGCGTCGAGCGCGCCGATCGACTGGCCGATGAAATCCGGGAATCCGGGGGTGTCGACGAGGTGGGTGCGGGTGTTCGCGTAGTCCAGGTGGACGATCGCGGAGCGCAGGCTGTGCAGGTACTGCTTCTCGATCGGATCGAAGTCGCAGACGGTGGAGCCGCGCTCGACCGTGCCCGCCGCCTGGATCATCCCGGCGGCCTTCAGCAGCGCCTCGGTTAGTGTGGTCTTGCCCGACGCGCCGTGACCTACCAGCGCGACGGTACGAAGGGCCTCCGTGCTGAACTTCGCCATGTGTCCTCCTTCGAGATCGTCTTCCTTCGTGCCCGCACCCCGAGCGGGGGCGAGCGGTGGCCAGTTCCTGCGGGCGGTGGGCACCGCCTCTTCGTCGAATCTTAGTCCAACCGCCGCGGGGCTGGCGAGTCCCCCGGCTCGCCAGCCGTCGCGGCGATTCCCGCGCTAGAGCACTTCCGCGATCGCCTTGCCGAGGTCGGCGGTCTTCGCCTTCCCGCCGATGTCCGGCGTGCGCGGCGCGCCGGAGCCGGGTTCGAGCACTTTCTCGATCGCCCGCATGATCGCGTCGTGCGCATCCCGGTGACCGAGGAAGTCGAGCATCATCGCCCCCGACCAGATCTGCGCCGATCGGGTTCGCGATCGTCCTTCCCCGCGATGTCCGGCGCCGATCCGTGCACCGGCTCGAAGAGCGAGGGGAACTCGCGCTCGGGGTTCATGTTCGCCGACGGCGCGATGCCGATCGTGCCGGCGGTGGCCGGGCCGAGATCGGAGAGGATGTCGCCGAACAGGTTGGACGCGACGATCACGTCGAAGCGCTGCGGGTTCAGCACCATCTGGATGGTGAGGCTGTCGATGTGGTACTGGCTCGTCTGCACCGTCGGGATAGTTCTTCCCCATCGCCGCAAAGCGCTCGTCCCAGTACGGCATGGTGATCGAGATGCCGTTCGACTTGGTCGCCGACGTGACGTGTCGGCGCGGCCGCTTCCTCGCGAGCTCGAACGCGAACTTCATGATGCGGTCGACGCCCTTGCGGGTGAAGGTCGACATCTGCACGACGGTCTCGCGGTCGGTGCCCTCGAACATGCGGCCGCCGACCGAGGAATACTCGCCCTCGGTGTTCTCGCGCACGACGTAGATAGTCGATGTCGCCGGGTTTGCGGTCGGCGAGCGGCGAGCGGATGCCGGGCATCAGCCGCACCGGCCGCAGGTTCACGTACTGCTGGAAGTCGCGCCGAAACTTGATGAGCGAGTCCCACAGCGACACGTGGTCGGCCACGATCGCCGGCCAGCCGGTCGCGCCGAAGAAGACGGCCTCGTGCCCGCCGATCTTCTCCTTCCAGTCGGGCGGCATCCAGTAGCCGTGCCGTGCGTAGTTCTCGCAGCTCCAGTCGAAGTGGTCGAACGCGAGCGCGAAGCCGAACTTGCGCGCGGCCGCGTCGAGGACGCGCACGCCCTCCGGCATCACCTCTTGCCGATGCCGTCGCCCGGGATCACGGCGATGCGATGCTGGGTCATCTGCTGGTTCCTCTCGGGAAGTCCGCCAAAATTGTACGCGCGGCGAGGGGACTCGGGGTGCCGCGACAGCCGACGCCCGCGGCGCCAGTCTACCTGTACCAGTTTGCGGCGCCGGGGTTCCTCGAGCCCGCCGCGGGTCCCGACGCCGTCTAGTCTTCCTGCGACCAGCTCTTCGAGCGCTCCACGGCGCGCCGCCATCGCGCGAGGCGCGCTTGCGCCTCGTCGCGCGACATCCGCGGCACGAACTCGCGCTCGCGCTGCCACTGCGCCGCGATCTCCGCGCTCGTCCGCCACACGCCGGTCGCGAGCCCCGCCAGATACGCCGCGCCGAGCGCGGTCGTTTCGGTCGTGCGCGGGCGCACGACCGGGACGCCGAGGAGGTCGGCCTGGAACTGCATCAGGAGGTCGTTCGCGGTCGCACCGCCGTCGACTCTCAGCTCCGCCAGCTCGATGCCCGCATCGTTCTGCATCGCGAGCAGGACCTCCGCCGACTGGAACGCGATCGACTCGAGCGCGGCGCGCGCGATGTGCGCCGCCGTCGTCCCGCGCGTGATGCCGAGCATCGCGCCGCGCGCGTACGCGTCCCAGTGCGGCGCGCCGAGCCCGGCGAACGCCGGCACGAGGTAGACGCCGCCCGAATCGGGCACGCTCGCCGCCAGCGTTTCCACCTCGCGCGATGCGCGGATCAGGCCGAGCCCGTCGCGCAGCCACTGCACGACCGCGCCGGCGATGAACACGCTGCCTTCGAGCGCGAACTCGGCGACGCCGGTCGCGGACGCCGCGCGCGTCGCGAGCAGGCCGTGCCGCGACTCGATCCGGCTCGCGCCGGTGTGGAGCAGCATGAAGCAGCCCGTTCCATAAGTGTTCTTCGCCATCCCCGGCGCGTGGCACGCCTGGCCGAAGAGCGCGGCCTGCTGGTCGCCGGCGATGCCCGCGATCGGAATCGCGGCATCGAGCAGCCGTGGATCGGTCGTGCCGATCACGCCGCTCGACGGCCGCACCTCCGGCAGGACCGCGCGCGGCACGCGGAAGAGGGCGAGGAGCTCGTCGTCCCAGGCGCCGGCGTTGATGTCGTAGAGAAGCGTGCGCGAAGCGTTGGTCGGATCGGTGACGTGCAGCGCTCCGCCCGTCAGCTTCCATATGAGCCAGGCTGTCGATCGTCCCGAAAGCGAGCTCGCCGCGCTCCGCCCGCTGGCGCGCGCCGGGCACCGCGTCGAGGAGCCACGCGAGCTTGGTCGCGGAGAAGTAGGGGTCGAGCACGAGCCCGGTCTTCGCCGCGACCCGCGGCGCGTGGCCGTCGCGCTTGAGGCGTGCGCACTCGTCGGCGGTGCGGCGGTCCTGCCAGACGATCGCGTTGGCGAGCGGCGCGCCGGTGCGCCGGTCCCAGAGGACCGTCGTCTCCCGCTGGTTCGTGATGCCGATCCCGGCGAGGTCGCGGGCGGCGATGCGCGCGTTGGCGATCGCCTCGCGCGCGACCTCGAGCTGCGTGCGCCAGATCTCCTCGGCGTCGTGCTCCACCCTGCCGGGCTGCGGAAAGATCTGCCGGAACTCGGCCTGCGCCATCGCGCGCACCGCGCCCGACTCGTCGAACACGATCGCGCGCGAGCTGGTGGTGCCTTGATCGAGGGCAAGGACGAACGGCATGGCGACGAGGATTATGAGCGCCTCGCCGATTGGGGTCGGAGCCTTGCAACAGCCTGCTAGAATCGCCGCACTGCAACATCCTTGGTCCGTCATGCCGCTGCCGCTGCCATCCGTCTCGCGCACGCTCGTGCACACGCGCCGCCTCCGATTCGAGGCCTACAAACGCGCTGACGGTTTGTGGGACGTCGACGCCCATCTCACCGACGTCAAGCCATTCGACTACCGGCTCTCCAGCGGCATCCGGCCGGCGGGTCAGCCGGTACACGACATGTGGATCCGCCTTACCGTCGACCGGGATCTCACGGTCATCGAGGCGTCCGTCGTGACGGACGCGGGGCCATACGCCGGCGTCTGCAGCGTGAGAGGGCCCGACTACGGGCGCGAGCTTGTGGGCCTCAACCTGCGACGCAATTTCCGCATGGTCGTGCAGTCCAAGTTCGGGCGCATCGCCGGCTGCACGCACCTGAACGAGGTCCTCGCGCAGTTCCCGACCGCGGCGATCCAGGCGATGGCGGGCGAGAAGGTCGACAACGAGGACGACGGCGCCAAGCCGTTCCAGCTCGATCAGTGCCATGCGCTGGACACGCGCGGCGAGACGGTGCGGCGCTACTATCCGCGCTGGTACCGGCGGGCGGCGGCACCTTCGGGAGACACGCAATGAAGATCCACGAATACCAGGCGAAAGAGCTGCTGCGCAAGTACGGCGTGCCGACGCCGCGCGGCGTGCCGTGCTTCTCCGTCGACGAGGCGGTGCAGGCCGCGAAGACGCTCGGCGGCCCGGTGTGGGTGGTGAAGGCGCAGATCCACGCCGGCGGGCGCGGCAAGGGCGGCGGCGTCAAGCTCGCGCGCTCGGTCGACGAGGCGAAGACGCTCGCCGGCCAGATCCTCGGGATGCAGCTCGTGACGCACCAGACCGGCCCGCAGGGCCAGAAGGTGCGGCGGCTCCTGATCGAGGAGGGCGCCGACATCAAGAAGGAGTACTACCTCGCCATGGTCGTCGACCGCGGGACGCAGAAGGTCGCGCTGATGGCCTCGGCGGAGGGCGGCATGGACATCGAGGAGGTCGCGGCGAAGCACCCGGAGAAGATCCACCGTCTCGCCATCGATCCCGCGACCGGGGTCAAGGACGCCGAGGCCGACGACGTGGCGCGCAAGATCGGCATCCCGGACGCGAGCGTGCCGCAGGCGCGGGCGGTGCTGCAGGCGCTGTACCGCGCGTTCTGGGAAACCGACTCGTCGCTCGCCGAGATCAACCCGCTGATCCTCACCGGCGACGGGCGCGTGATCGCGCTCGACGCCAAGATGAACTTCGACGACAACGCGCTTTTCCGCCACCCCGAGGTGGTGGCGATGCGCGACCTCGACGAGGAAGATCCGGCCGAGGTCGAGGCGTCGAAGTTCGACCTCAACTACATCCAGCTCGACGGCAACATCGGCTGCCTCGTGAACGGCGCCGGGCTCGCGATGGCGACGATGGACATCATCAAGTTCTACGGCGGCTCGCCCGCGAACTTCCTCGACGTCGGCGGCGGCGCGACGACCGAGAAGGTCACCGAGGCGTTCAAGATCATGCTGCGCAACCCCTCGCTCGCGGCCATCCTCGTCAACATCTTCGGCGGCATCATGAAGTGCGACGTGATCGCGACCGCGCTGGTCGCGGCGGCGAAGGTGGTGAGCCTCACGGTGCCGCTCGTGGTGCGGCTCGAGGGCACCAACGTCGAGCTCGGCAAGAAGATCCTCGCCGAGTCGGGGCTGCCGATCATCTCGGCGGCGGACATGGCGGATGCGGCGCAAAAGGTCGTCGCCGCGGCCAAGGGCAAATAGCGATGGCGATCCTCATCAATCGCAACACCAGGGTGGTCACCCAGGGCATCACCGGGAAGACCGGCCAGTTCCACACCCGGATGTCGCGCGAGTACGCGAACGGGAAGAACTGCTACGTCGCCGGGGTGAACCCGAAGAAGGCGGGCGAGGACTTCGAGGGCATCCCGATCTTCGCGACGGTCGCCGAGGCGAAGGCGAAGACCGGCGTCAACACGTTCGGTGATCTACGTCCCGCCGCCGGGCGCGGCGGCGGCGATCTGGGAGGCGGTGGAGGCCGACCTCGACCTCGTGATCTGCATCACCGAGGGCATCCCGGTGCGCGACCTGATCGAGGTGCGCGACCGGATGCGGAAGGGCGGCAAGCGCACGCTGCTCGTCGGGCCGAACTGCCCCGGCGTCATCACGCCGGACGAGATCAAGATCGGCATCATGCCCGGCCACATCCACAAGAAGGGCCGGATCGGCGTCGTCTCGCGCTCGGGCACGCTCACCTACGAGGCGGTTGGCCAGCTCAGCGCGGTCGGCCTCGGGCAGTCGAGCGCGGTCGGGATCGGCGGCGACCCGGTGAACGGCATGAAGCACGTCGACGTCCTCCAGCGCTTCAACGACGACCCCGAAACCGAGGCGGTGATCATGATCGGCGAGATCGGCGGGTCGGACGAGGAGGACGCCGCGCGCTGGGTGAAGGCCAACATGAAGAAGCCGGTCGTCGGCTTCATCGCCGGCGTCACCGCGCCGCCCGGGAAGCGCATGGGGCACGCGGGCGCGATCATCTCGGGCGGGAAGGGCACCGCGCAGGAAAAGCTCGCGGTAATGGAGGAATGCGGGATCAAGGTGACCCGCAACCCGGCCGAGATGGGCAAGCTCCTCAAGTCGGTCCTCAAACGCTGAACGGTGGGCGCCCGCATCGCACTGATCCACGCAGTGCGGGTGGCGATGGACCCGATCGCCGCGGCGTTCGCGCGCGGCTGGCCGGAAGCCGAGACCGTCAACCTGCTCGACGACGGCCTGAGCCGGGACCTTGAACGCCGCGGCACGCTCGAAGGGCCGATGACCGAGCGCATCGGCGCCCTCGCGATCTACGCGTCGGGCCTCGGCGCCAACGGCATCCTCTATACCTGCTCGGCGTTCGGCACGGCGATCGACAAGGCGCGCGCGGCGAGCCGGATCCCGGTGCTCAAGCCCAACGAAGCGATGCTCGAAGCCGCGCTGGACGCCGGCCGGCGGCTCGCGCTCGTCGCGACGTTCGCGCCGACGATCCCCTCGATGACGGCCGAGCTGCAGGCGCTCGCGCGCGCCCGCGGGGTCGAGGTGGAGATCACGCCGCTCTTCGTGCCCGGCGCGATGAAGGCGCTCGATGCGGGGGACGGTGGGGAGCACGATCGCCTGATCGCGGACGCGGTGCGCCCCCTGACGGGGCACGACGCCATCCTGCTCGCCCAGTTCTCGACGGCGCGCGCCGCGGCTCCGGTTTCGACGGCGGTCGGCGGCAAAGTGCTCACGAGTCCCGAAACCGCGGTCGCGAAGATCCGCCGCCTGGTGGAGGCTGGCGCATCGTGAATCGCCGCCGCTTCCTCGCCGCCGGCTCGACGCTCGCGCTCGCGGCGTGCGCCGCGCCCGGCGTCGCGCCGAAAGCCGCCGCCGGCATCGCCGCGGTGAACGGTACGAGGCTCTACTACGAGGTCGCCGGCAGCGGCGAGCCGGTCGTGCTGGTGCACGCGTTCACGCTCGACACCCGGATGTGGGACGACCAGTTCGCGGTGCTCGCGCGCGATTTCCGCGTGATCCGCTACGACGCGCGCGGCTTCGGGAAATCGGCGCCGCCGGTCCCGGGCGAGGCGTACTCGAACGCCGACGACCTCGCCGCGCTCCTCGACCACCTCGACGCGCGCAGGGCCCACGTCGTGGGACTGTCGATGGGCGGGCGGTTCGCGCTCGACTACGCGGTAACGTATCCCGACGGCTTGCGGTCGCTCGTGGTGATCGACGGCGTGATCGGCGGCTGGCAGTGGTCCCGGGAGTGGCTCTCGGCGTATGCGCCGATCGTCGACGCCGGCCGCAAGCGCGACGTGGCGCAGGCCAAGTCGCTGTGGCTCGGGCTTCCGCTCTTCGCCACGGCACGCGCGCAACCGCCGGTCGGGGCGCGCCTGAAGCAGATGGTCGACGACTACTCCGGCTGGCACTTCGTCAACCAGAACCCCGAGCGGGCGGTGTCGCCCCCCGCGGTGGGACGGCTTGGCGCCATCCGCGCGCCGACGCTCGTCCTCGTCGGCGAGCGCGACCTGCCCGACTTCCACCGCATGTCCGAGCGGCTCGAACGCGACATTCCCGGCGCGCGCCGCGCGACGATCGCCGGGGCCGGCCACATGGCGAACATGGAAACGCCGGACGAGGTCAACAAGGCGCTCGGCGGTTTCCTCAGCCGCGGCTGATTTCCGCGCTGCAACGCCCGCCGCACCGCGCGCTTGACGCGGGTCAATGTCGCCGCGTCAAGTCTGCGTGATACGCTTGACCATTCAATGATCTGCGCTTGATCGGCGCATCAGTTGACCGGATGAACGACCGCCTCCCGTCGAACCCACCGCTGCGCGACAAGAAGGTCCGGGGGACACCCAAGGGACGGCGCGTCGACCCGCAGGCGCTCGCCGACGTGCGCGCGCTCCTCGGCGACGCTCCGCGGCGGCGCGACCTCCTGATCGAGCATCTCCACAAGATCCAGGACCGGTTCGGCTGCCTCGCGGACCGGCACGTCGTCGCGCTCGCGCAGGAGATGAAGCTCGCGATGACCGAGGTGTACGAGGTCGCGACCTTCTATCACCACTTCGACGTGATCCGGGACGGCGAAGCCGCGCCGCCCGCGATCACGGTGAGAGTCTGCGACTCGATCGCGTGCGAGCTGGCGGGGGCGGGCGCGCTCCTCGACCGGCTGCCGAAGCTGCTCGGTGCGGAGGTGCGCGTGCTCGCCGCACCCTGCATCGGCCGCTGCGAGCAGGCGCCCGCGGCCGTGGTCGGGCAGCACCCGGTGGCGTGCGCGACGGTCGAGCGCATCGAGGCCCTCGTCCGCCGCCGCGACGTGAAGCATCCGCCGGCGAAGGACACGGCGCGGTTCAGCCCCGCCGGCTACGTCGATCCGAAGAACACGCCGGGCGCGCCGCTCGACCCGAGCCCGGCGTACGTGGGCTACGACGCGTATCGCGCGGCCGGCGGCTATCGCCTGATCGCCGACTGCCTCGCCGGCAAGCACGCGCCGGAAAAGCTCATCGAGACGATGGAGCACTCGGGGCTGCGCGGCCTCGGCGGCGCCGGCTTCCCGACCGGGCGCAAGTGGCGGATCGTGCGCGCCGAGCCGCAGCCCAAGGTCCTCGCGCTCAACATCGACGAGGGCGAGCCGGGCACGTTCAAGGACCGCGTCTACCTCGAGCGCGACCCGCACCGGTTCATCGAAGGCATGCTGGTCGCCGCCTGGGCGGTGGAGGCCGGAGCCTGTTACGTGTACCTGCGCGACGAGTACCACGGCTGCCGCGCGATCCTCGAGCGCGAGCTCGCGCGCCTCAGGGCCGACCCGCCGTGCGCGCTGCCGCCGATCGATCTGCGCCGCGGCGCCGGCGCCTACATCTGCGGCGAAGAGTCGGCGATGATCGAGTCGATCGAGGGCAAGCGCGGCATGCCGCGCCTGCGCCCGCCGTACGTCGCGCAGGTGGGGCTCTTCGGCTACCCGACGCTCGAGCACAACATGGAAACGGTGTTCTGGGTGCGCGACATCGTCGAGCGCGGCCCGGAGTGGTTCGCCGGCTTCGGCCGCAACGGCCGCAAGGGCCTGCGATCGTTCTCCGTCTCCGGCCGCGTGAAGAAGCCGGGGGTGCACCTCGCGCCGGCCGGGATCTCGGTGCGCGAGCTGATCGACGAGTACTGCGGCGGCATGCTCGACGGCCACACGCTCTACGGCTACCTGCCGGGCGGCGCATCGGGCGGCATCCTGCCGGCGTCGCTCGCGAACGTGCCGCTCGACTTCGACACGCTGCAGCCCTACGGCTGCCTGATCGGCTCGGCGGCGGTCGTGGTGCTCTCGGACAAGGACCGCGCGGCGGACGCGGCGCGGAACCTGATGCGGTTCTTCAAGGACGAATCGTGCGGGCAGTGCACGCCGTGCCGGGTCGGGACCGCGAAGGCGCTCGCACTGATGGCCGCGCCGAAGTGGGACGGGGCGCTCCTGACCGAGCTCTCCGGGGCGATGATGGACGCATCGATCTGCGGGCTGGGGCAGGCCGCCCCGAACCCGGTGCTGACGGTGCTGAAGTACTTTCCGCAGGAGCGCGGTTAGCGTGGCCAGGTGGTCAGGTGGTTAACGGGACGGGACGGGTGTGAAATGACGGCGATCACCAAGGAAGAAGTCGCGGCACTGCCGGTCGAGTTCAAGCTGAACGGCCGCACGGTCGTCGGCCGCGCGGACGAGCCGATCATCGAGACGGCGCGCAAGAACGGCGTCGTGATCCCGCATCTCTGCTACGGCGGCCGCATCCGCTCCGACGGCAACTGCCGCGCCTGCATGGTCGAGATCAAGGGCGAGCGCGTCCTCGCCCCCTCCTGCTGCCGCTTCCCCAAGGACGGGATGGAGGTCTCGAGCGAAAGCGAGCGCGCGCTGAAGTCGCAGAAGCTCGTGCTCGAGCTGCTGCTCTCGGACATGCCGGAGAAGCGGTACACGAAGCAGAACAAGGTGGATTCCTGGGCCAAGCGCCTCGGCCTCGGGTTGCCGCGCTTCCCGGCGCGCAGCCAGCCGAAGGCGGACGTCTCGCACCCGGCGATCGCCGTCAATCTCGACGCCTGCATCCAGTGCACGCGCTGCGTGCGCGCCTGCCGCGAGGAGCAGGTGAACGACGTGATCGGCTACGCGTTCCGCGGCGACCACTCGAAGATCGTGTTCGACCTCGACGACCCGATGGGCGCGTCGACCTGCGTCGCCTGCGGCGAGTGCGTGCAGGTGTGTCCCACCGGCGCGCTGATGCCGGCGCGCGAGGTGGGGCTGGTCGAGGTCGACAAGAAGGTCGACTCGGTGTGCCCGTACTGCGGCGTCGGCTGCCTGCTGACCTATCACATCAAGGACAACCGGATCCTCCACGTCGAGGGCGCCAACGGGCCGGCGAACGGCGGGCGGCTGTGCGTGAAGGGCCGGTACGGCTTCGACTACGTCAATCACCGGCAGCGGCTGACGAAGCCGCTCGTGCGCAAGCCCGGCGTGCCCAAGACGAAGGACTTCGTCGTCGATCCCGATCGCTGGCAGGACGCGTTCCGCGAGGCGACCTGGGAGGAGGCGCTCGACCTCGCGGCGAACGGTTTGCGGGCGATCCGCGACCGGAACGGCCCGCGGGCGCTCGCCGGGTTCGGCTCGGCGAAGGGCACGAACGAGGAGGCCTATCTCTTCCAGAAGCTCGTCCGCACCGGCTTCCGCACGAACAACGTCGACCACTGCACGCGGCTTTGCCACGCCTCGAGCGTGGCCGCGCTGATGGAGGGCATCAACTCCGGCGCGGTCTCGAACCAGGTGCGCGACGTGGCGAAAGCCGAGGTCATCTTCGTGATCGGCGCCAACCCGACCGGCAACCACCCGGTCGCGGCGACCTGGATGAAGAACGCCGCGAAGCGCGGCGTGAAGCTGATCGTTGCCGACCCACGCCGCACCGACCTCGCGCGGCACGCGACCCACGTCCTGCAGTTCAACCCCGACACCGACGTCGCGCTGCTCAACGCGATGCTGTACACGATCGTCGAGGAGGGGCTGGTCAACGAGGCGTTCGTCCGCGACCGCACGGCGAACTTCGAGGCGCTCCAGGCGAAAACGTCAAGAAGTACTCGCCGGAGAAGATGGCGCCGATCTGCGGCATCCCCGCGGCGAAGATCCGCGAGGTCGCGCGTCTCTACGCGACGTCGAAGGGCTCGATGATCCTGTGGGGCATGGGGATCTCGCAGCACATCCACGGCACCGACAACGCGCGCTGCCTGATCGCGCTCACGCTCGTCACCGGCCAGATCGGCCGGCCGGGCAGCGGTCTCCACCCGCTGCGCGGCCAGAACAACGTGCAGGGCGCGTCCGACTCCGGCCTGATCCCGATGGTCTACCCGGACTACCAGCGCGTCGACAACCCGGAGGCGAAGCAGCGTTTCGAGCGGCTCTGGGGCCAGGAGCTCGACCCGAAACCGGGCCTCACCGTCGTCGAGATCATGAACGCGGCGAAGAAGGGCGACATCCGCGGCATGTACGTGATGGGCGAGAACCCGGCGATGTCCGACCCGGACGTCGACCACGCCCGTGAAGCGCTCGCGGTGCTCGAGCATCTCGTCGTGCAGGACATCTTCCTCACCGAGACCGCCTACCTCGCCGACGTCGTGCTGCCCGCGACCGCCTGGCCGGAGAAGGTCGGGACGGTGACCAACACCGACCGCATGGTGCAGCTCGGCCGCAAGGCGGTCGAGCCGCCGGGCGAAGCGCGCGAGGACCTGTGGATCATCCAGGAGCTCGCGCGGCGCATGGGCCTCGACTGGCGCTACGCGCATCCGCGCGACGTGTTCAACGAGATGCGCAAGGGCATGGACTCGATCGCCGGCATCACCTACGAGCGCCTCGAGCGCGATTCGTCGGTGACTTATCCGTGCGAGAACGAGGGCGACCCCGGGCAGCCGGTGGTGTTCACCGAGCACTTCCCGACCGCGACCGGCCGCGCCAAGATCGTGCCGGCGGACATCATTCCCGCGGCGGAGCAGCCGGACCGGGAGTACCCGCTGGTGCTGATCACCGGCCGGCAGCTCGAGCACTGGCACACCGGCGCGATCACGCGCCGCGCCGGCGTGCTCGACGCGATCGAGCCGGAGCCGGTCGCGAGCATCCACCCGGCCGACCTCGCGCGCCTGAAGATCAAGCCGGGCGAGATCGTCACCGTCGAGTCGCGGCGCGGCGCGATCTCGCTCTACGCGCGCGTCGACGAGGGTACGCCGCAGGGTGCGATCTTCATCCCGTTCTGCTACTACGAGGCGGCCGCGAACAAGCTCACGAACCCGGTGCTCGACCCGTTCGGCAAGATCCCGGAGTTCAAGTACTGCGCCGTGCGCGTGACGCGCGGCGGCGAGCTGCCAAAGCAGGTGAGCTACGGCTACGGCGGCGGGCAGACGCCGCTGCCGACGGCGGCGTAGGCGGCTCCCGCTTCGGCTCGCTGCGCCCGCCGCCCGCGCGGGCGCAGCGGGTTCGTGGTCAAATCGGCGCATGACGCCCGCGCCGACGTCCGGACTTCTCGACGCGCTCCACCGTCTCGATCTCGTCCCGCGCGGCGCCGACGTCGTGGTCACGCCGCTCCCCGGCGGCGTGTCCTCGGACATCGCGCGCGTCGACGTCGCGGGCCGCTCCTTCTGCGTGAAGCAGGCGCTGCCGAAGCTCAAGGTCGCCGCCGACTGGCGCGCGCCGGTCGCGCGCAACCACAGCGAGGCGGAATGGATCCGCGTCGCGGGCGAGATCGTCCCGGACGCGGTGCCGCGGCTGATCGGCGAGGACCGGACGGCGGGGCTCTTCGCCATGTCGTGGCTCGCGCCCGAGACGCACCCGGTCTGGAAGGCGGAGCTCCGCGACGGGCGGATCGACCCTGCGGTCGCCGCCGAGGTCGGGCGCCGGATCTCGCTCGTGCACGCCGCGACCGCCGGACGGGTGGACATCGCCGCCCGCTTCGCGAACGACGACATCTTCCACTCGATCCGGCTCGAGCCGTACCTGCTCGCGACCGCGGAGCGGCATCCCGACTGCGCGGGCGCGCTGCGCCGGCTCGCCGAGACGACGGCGCATACCAAGCTCGCGCTCGTCCACGGCGACGTCAGCCCGAAGAACATCCTCGTCGGGCCGCACGGCCCGGTGTTCCTCGACGCCGAGTGCGCCTGGTACGGCGATCCGGCGTTCGATCTCGCGTTCTGCCTCAATCACCTGCTGCTGAAGTGCGCGTGGCGGCCGGAGTCGCGCGCGGGCTACCTCGCGGCGTTTCGCGCGCTCGCGAACGCCTACCTCGCCGGCGTTTCATGGGAGCCGCACGACGTGCTCGAGGCGCGCACGGCACGGCTGCTGCCGGGACTTCTCCTCGCGCGCGTCGACGGCAAGTCGCCGGTCGAGTACCTCACCGAGGAGGCCGATCGCGAACGCATCCGCGCGTGCGCGAAACCGCTGCTCCTTGCCCCGCGGACGCGACTGCCCGAGGTGGCCGAGGCGTGGCGGCAGTGGACGCAACTCCGGTGAGCGGCACTGCGATCGCCAGCGTCAGAGGCAGGCGGGTCTGGGACTCGCGCGGTCGCCCGACGGTGGAGGCCGAGGTTGCGCTCGCGGGCGGCGCGCGCGGCCGGGCGATCGCCCCCGCGGGCGCCTCGCGCGGCACGCACGAGGCGGTCGATCTCCGCGACGGCGGCGCGCGGCTCGGCGGGATGGACGTCGCCGGCGCGGTGGCGAACGTGAACGGCGCGATCGCCCGCGCGCTCGCCGGCATGGATGCGCGCGACCAGGCCGCGGTCGACGCCGCGCTCGCGGCGCTCGACGGCACGCCGGACCGGTCGCGGCTCGGCGGCAACGCGACGACCGCCGTGTCGCTTGCGGTGCTGCACGCCGCGGCCGCGGGCGCAGGGGTGCCCGTCTACCGCCAGCTCATGGGGCCCGGTCCGATCCGGCTCCCGCTGCCGGAGATCCAGATCTTCGGCGGCGGGGCGCACGCCGGGCGCCGCGTCGACGTCCAGGACTTCATGGTGATGCCGCTCGGGGCGGCGAGCTTCGCGCAGGCGCTCGAGATGACCGCCGAGGTCTACCGGGCGGCGGGCGAGCTGATGCGCGACGCGGGCAAGCTCGCCGGCGTCGCCGACGAAGGCGGCTGGTGGCCGGCGTTCGACGCGAACGACGAGGCGCTCGACTGGCTCGTGCGCGCGATCGAGCGCGCGGGCTTCACGCCGGGCGAAGAGGTGGCGATCTCGCTCGACATCGCGGCGTCCGAGTTCGGCCGGAACGGACGCTACCGGCTCGGCCTCGAGGGCCGCGAGCTCGACTCGGACGGGATGGGCGAGATGCTCGAGCGCTGGCTCGCGCGCTACCCGATCGTCTCGATCGAGGATCCGCTCGCCGAGGACGACGCCGACGGGCTCGCACGGTTCACCCGGGCGGTGGGCGATCGCGTGCAGGTCATCGGCGACGATTTCCTGGTGACGAACGCCGCACGGGTCGCCGCGGCGGCGGCGCGGGGCGCGTGCAACGCGGTGCTGGTGAAGCCGAACCAGGCGGGCACCGTGACCGATGCGCGGGCCGCGCTGGACGCGGGCAAGCGCGTGCAGTGGGGCACGATCGTGTCCGCGCGGTCGGGGGAGACCGAGGACGTCTCGATCGCGCATCTCGCCGTCGGGTGGGACGCGGGACAGCTCAAGGTCGGCTCGTTCGCCCGGTCCGAGCGGATGGCGAAGTGGAACGAGGTGCTGCGGATCGAGGAGGCGGAGGGGGCGAACGCGCGCTTTGCCGGGCGCGCGGCGCTGCCGCAATTCCGGGCCGCGCGCGGTCCGACTTGATTGCAATCAATGTCCTCCCGCCGGGCGGACACCTAACCTAGCGCCGCCACGCCGAAAACAGGAGACTGACACCATGCCGTCCGACATCGAGATTGCCCAGGCCGCGAAGCTCCAGCGCATCTCCAAGGTGGCGCTCGAGAAGCTCGGCATCGCCGAGGACCATCTCGAGCCCTACGGCCACTACAAGGCGAAGATCTCGCTCAAGTACCTCGACTCGCTCAAGGGCAAGCCCGACGGCAAGCTGATCCTCGTCACCGCGATGACGCCGACGCCCGCGGGCGAGGGCAAGACGACGACGACGGTCGGCCTCGGCGACGCGCTCAACCACATCGGCAAGAAGGCGGTGATCTGCCTGCGCGAGCCCTCGCTCGGGCCGGTGTTCGGCGTGAAGGGCGGTGCGGCCGGCGGCGGGTACGCGCAGGTGGTGCCGATGGAGGACATCAACCTCCACTTCACCGGCGACTTCAGCGCGATCGCGCTCGCGAACAACCTGCTCGCGGCGCTGCTCGACAACCACATCAACCACGGCAACGAGCTCGGGCTCGACCTGCGGCGGATCCAGTGGAAGCGCGTGGTCGACATGAACGACCGCGCGCTCCGCGACATCGTCGTCGCGCTCGGCGGCACGGCGAACGGCTACCCGCGCCAGGACGGCTTCGACATCGTGGTCGCCTCCGAGGTGATGGCGATCTTCTGCCTGTCGACCTCGGTCGAGGACCTGAAAGCTAGGCTCGGCAACATCGTGGTCGGCTATACCAAGGACCAGAAGGCGATCACGGCGCGCGACCTGAAGGCGCACGGCGCGATGACCGTCCTCCTGAAGGACGCGCTCGCGCCGAACCTGGTGCAGACGCTCGAGAACAACCCGGCGTTCATCCACGGCGGCCCGTTCGCGAACATCGCGCACGGCTGCAACTCGGTGATCGCGACGCAGTCCGCGCTCAAGCTCGCCGACTACGTGGTCACCGAGGCGGGGTTCGGCGCCGACCTCGGCGCCGAGAAGTTCGTCGACATCAAGTGCCGCAAGACCGGCCTGCGGCCGAACGCGACGGTGATCGTCGCCACCGTCCGTGCGCTCAAGTACCACGGCGGGCAGGACCTGAAGACGATCGGCCAGGAGAACCTCGCCGCGCTCGAGAAGGGGCTCGCGAACCTGGAGCGCCACGTCGAGAACGTGCAGAAGAACTACGGCATCCCGTGCGTCGTCTCGATCAACCGCTTCAACCAGGACACGCCGGCCGAGATCGAGCTGCTGAAGAGCCGCATGGCGAAGTACGGCGTGCCGGTGGTCCTCGCGACCCACTGGGGCGACGGCGGCAAGGGCGCGGCCGAGCTCGCGCGCGTCGTCGTCGGGCTGTGCGATCAGAAGTCGGGCTTCCGCTTCGTCTACGAGGACGCCGACACGCTCTGGGACAAGATCAACAAGATCGCCAAGACCGTGTACCGCGCCGGCGACGTCACCGCGGACGCGAAGGTGCGCGCGCAGATCAAGAAGCTGCAGGACGACGGCTACGGCCACTATCCGATCTGCGTGGCGAAGACCCAGTACTCCTTTGCGACCGACCCGCAGGCACGGGCGGCGCCGACCGGGCACGTCGTCAACGTGCGCGAGGTCCGGCTCGCGGCCGGGGCCGAGTTCATCGTCATGATCTGCGGCGACGTCATGACCATGCCCGGCCTGCCCAAGGTGCCGTCGGCCGAGAAGATCGACATCGTCGACGGCAAGGTCGTCGGGCTGTTCTAGCGGCCGCGGCGCCGGCGCCGCGGGCCGGTCCGGCGGCGCCGGGGTAGAATCCCGGCCTCGTTCGTTCCCACGCCAGGAGGAGGGTTCGCTCGTGGAAGAAGTCTTCACCCACGCCTTCTGGGTCGGCCTCGCCAAGATCATCGGCGTCAACATCGTCCTCTCCGGCGACAACGCGGTCGTGATCGCGCTCGCCGCGCGCTCGCTGCCGCCGAAGCAGCAGAAGCAGGCGATCATCTGGGGGTCGGCCGCCGCGATCATCATGCGGGTGATCCTGACCGTGTTCGCGGTCGCGCTGCTCACCCTGCCCTGGCTCAAGCTGATCGGCGCGGCGCTGCTGCTGTGGATCGGCGTGAAGCTGCTGATCCCCGAGCACGGCGGCGAGAACGTCAGCGCGAGCGACAGCCTGGTCGCGGCGATCAAGACGATCCTGATCGCCGACCTGGTGATGAGCCTCGACAACGTGATCGCCGTGGCCGCGGCGGCGGGCGGCAGCCTGACGCTGCTGATCCTCGGCCTCGCGATATCGATCCCGCTCGTGGTCTTCGGCGCCACGATGCTGATCAAGGTGATGGAGCGCTGGCCGATCATCATCACGATCGGCGCCGCGCTGCTCGGCTTCGTCGCCGGCGAGATGGCGATCACCGATCCGGCGATCGGCGGCTGGGTGAAAGCCACGTTCGCGCACGTGAACGACAAGCCGGTGATCGCCGGCCTGAGCCTGGAGATCGTCTGCGGCCTGGTCGGCGCGGCTTTCGTGGTGATCCTCGGGATGTGGCTCGCGAAGCGCAAGGAGGCGGCCACCGCCGCCGCCGGCCCGCACGAGGCGCCGGTCCCGGACCCGGCGCAGGAGCAGCGCTAGGCGGAGTTCCCTCGGCCGGACTTTTCTTGACTCGGATCAAGCGCGCCGCGGACAATCTCGCGCCAGAATCCCGGACGACAGAAAAAAGACCGCCGCTGAAGCGCCCCGCATCGGGGCGGGCGGAGGCAAGCGGCGGCGACAACCGGATCGGAGGAGCGTATGCAAGTCCAGGAGTTCACTTTCTTTTCGCGCCGCAGCGATCGCCTGCGCGTCGACGGCCGCGCTGGTCGCGGCGCCGGCACAGGCGCAGCCGGGCGGCGGCTGGGAGCCGACCAAGACCGTCGAGTTCATCATTCCCGCCGGGACCGGCGGCGGCGCCGACCAGATGGCGCGCTTCATCCAGGGACTCGTGCAGAAGCACAACCTGATGAAGCAGCCGATGGTCGTCATCAACAAGGGCGGGGGCGCCGGCGCGGAAGGCTTCCTCGACGTGAAAAGCGCCAAGGGCGATCCGCACAAGCTGATCATCACCCTGTCGAACCTGTTCACGACGCCGCTGGCGACCGGGGTGCCGTTCAGCTGGCAGGACCTGACGCCGGTCTCGATGATGGCGCTCGACGAGTTCATCCTGTGGGTCAACGCGGAGACGCCGTACAAGACCGCCAAGGAATACGTGGACGCCGCGAAGAAGGCCGGGGCGGGCAAGTTCAAGATGGGCGGCACCGGGTCGAAGCAGGAAGACCAGATCATCACCGTCGCGATCGAGCGGCAGACCGGCGCGAAGTTCACCTACATCCCGTACAAGGGCGGCGGCGAAGTCGCAACGCAGCTCGTCGGCAAGCACGTCGACTCGACGGTGAACAACCCGATCGAGGCGGTGGCGCAGTGGCGCGCCGGGAAGCTCCGGCCGCTGTGCGTGTTCGACGAGAAGCGGCTGCCGTACCCCGGCAAGGTGACCGACACGATGTCGTGGGGCGACATCCCGACCTGCAAGGAGTCGGGGCTCGACATCGATTACCTGATGCTCCGCGGCATCTTCATGCCCGGCGGCGTGACCGACGCGCAGCGCAACTACTACGTCGATCTGCTGAAGCGCGTGCGGGCGCTGCCCGAGTGGCAGGAGTTCATGGAGCGCGGCGCCTTCAACCAGACGGCGCTGATCGGCGACGACTACCGCACCTGGGTGGGGCAGGAAGAAAAGCGTCACTACAACCTGATGAAGGAAGCCGGCTTCCTCGCGCCCGGCAAGTGACCCGAGTAACCCGCCCGCGAGCGGCGGGGTAGAGAGTGAACGGCGCGCGCCGGCTCGCGGCGCCGCGCCCTACATCACCGACAACGGATTAGGGGGATCGCGGTGCGCCGCGCGGCGCGCCGCGGCTGCGCCAACCGCAGTGTCCATATGAACGACAACAACGACCGTCCTGCCGCCACGACCCGCACGCTCGAGCTCGCCGTCGCCGGCCTGCTGTTCCTGCTCGGCGCCGTCGTGGTGTTCGACAGCGTGCGGCTCGGCGCGCGGTGGGCGGACGACGGGCCGCAGGCCGGCTACTTCCCGTTCTACGTCGGGCTGCTGATCTGCTTCTCGACCGCGGTCGTGATGTACCGCGCGCTCGGCGACAAGGCGAAGGCGGCGAAGACGTTCGTCACGCGCGGCGCGTTCCGGCAGGTGCTGTGGATGCTCGTGCCGTCGGTCGTCTACGTCGCGCTGATCAAGCCGCTCGGACTGTACGTGGCGTCGACGGTGTTCATAGCGTTCTTCATGCGCCGGCTCGGCCGTTATCCCTGGCTCGCGACGGCCGCGGTCGCGGTCGGCGTCAGCGTGGTGTTCTTCCTGCTGTTCGAGGTCTGGTTCAAGCTGCCGCTGCCGAAGGGCCCGCTCGAGGCGTGGCTGAAGCTCGACTAGGACCGGGGCGAAGCGGCCGCTAAGGGGGAGCGTTGGAGGAGATCACCTCACTGATGCACGGGTTCGGCGTCGCGCTGACGCCGTTCAACCTGATGCTGATGTTCGTCGGCGTGGTGCTCGGCGTGATCATCGGCGTGCTGCCCGGCCTCGGCGGCGCCAACGGCGTCGCGATCCTGCTGCCGCTCACGTTCACGATGCCGCCCACCTCGGCGATCATCATGCTCTCCTGCATCTACTGGGGGGCGCTCTTCGGCGGGGCGATCACCTCGATCCTGTTCAACATCCCGGGCGAGCCGTGGTCGGTGGCGACGACCTTCGACGGGTTCCCGCTGGGGCAGAAGGGGCGCGCCGGCACTGCGCTGACGGCGGCGTTCACCTCGTCGTTCATCGGCGCGCTGGTCGCGGTGATCGTGATCACGTTCCTGTCGCCGATCGTGGCGAACTTCGCGCTCGCGTTCGGTCCGCCGGAGTTCTTCGCGGTGTATCTCCTCACGTTCTGCGCGTTCGTCGGCATGAGCAAGGGGCAGGCGCTCAAGACCGTCGCCTCGATGATGGTGGGCTTCGCGCTCGCCGCGGTCGGGCTCGACACGGTGACCGGCTCGCTGCGGCTCACGTTCGGGTTCACCGAGATGCTGCAGGGCTTCGACTTCCTGATCGCGGTGATCGGCCTCTTCGGCATCGGCGAGATCCTGCTCACGCTCGAGGAGGGGCTCGCGTTCAAGGGGGCGAGCGCGAAGATCAACCTGAACGTGGTGCTGGAGACCTGGCGCGAGCTGCCGCGCTACTGGCTGACGAGCCTGCGCAGCTCCGCGGTCGGCTGCTTCATGGGGATCGTGCCCGGCGGCGCCACGCCCGCCTCGTTCATGGCCTACGGCGTGGCGAAGCGCTTCTCCAAGGACGGCGAGAAGTTCGGCACCGGCATGGTCGAGGGCGTCGTCGCGCCGGAGACCGCGGCCCACGCCGCCGGCACCTCCGCGCTGCTGCCGATGCTGACGCTCGGCGTGCCCGGGTCGCCGACGGCGGCGGTGCTGCTCGGCGGCCTGCTGATCTGGGGCCTGCAGCCCGGGCCGCTGCTCTTCCAGGAGCAGAAGGAGTTCGTCTGGGGCCTGATCGCGAGCATGTACCTCGGCAACATCGCCGGCCTCATCGTCGTGCTCACGTGCGTGCCGCTGTTCGCCGCGATCCTGCGCATCCCGTTCTCGATCATCGCGCCGGTCATCATCGTGATCTGCGCGATCGGCGCCTACACGGTGCACAACTCGATGTTCGACGTGTACCTGATGGTGGTGTTCGGCGTGGCGGGCTATGTGCTGCGCAAGCTCGACTACCCGCTCGCGCCGCTCGTGCTGGCGCTGGTCCTCGGGGACCGCGCCGAGAGCGCGTTCCGGCAGGCGATGCTCGGCTCGCAGGGCAACATGTCGGTTTTCTTCTCCAACGCCCTGGTCGGCGGGATGACGGTGTTCGCGCTGGTGCTGCTCTTCTGGCCGCTCGTGCAGGCCGGAATGCAGAAGGCGAAGGGCGGCTAGGGTGCGCGGTGCTTGAGCCGCGAGAGCGTCTCGGGCGTGAGGTTGAGGTAGGACGCGAGCTCCTTGCTCGGGATGCGGCCGAGCAACGCCTGGTGCTTGCGCTCGAACCGCGCGAGCCGGCCCGGAGCATCCAGCAGGTGGAGCGTGATCGTGTGCGCCATCACCTCGCTCATCAGCTTCATCACCTCGTACTCGAAGCGCGCCTTGACGTCCGCCTGCCGGTCGAGGAACGTGACCCATTGGGGCATCGAGAGCTTGGCTGCCCGTACCCGGGTCACCGCCACGATGCTGTACGGGACCGGCGTCTTCAGCCGCCAGGCCGCGTACGACGTGTCCATGTCGGTCTCCGCCGCGAAGCGCAGGATCATCTCCTTGCCTTCGGCGTTGGCGACCACGCGCTTGAGGATGCCCTCGAGGATGAAGAACTGCTCCATCTCGGTCGAGCCCTGGTGGACGAGCTGCTCGCCCTTGCGGTACTCGCCGATCTCCAGGCGCGGCTCGAGCGCCTCCCAGGCATCGGCACTCATCCCGCCCAGAATCGGGTTCTGCTTGAGCTCGAGGCGCAGGGTGTTGCGCTGCGGGTGAGAGGCGATGTGCGACATCGGGTGAGCCGGGGCTTTTGCGAGTGACGAATCCGGCGTCAAGTTAGCTGGAATGATTGACCGCAGTCAAGGTGGCCGGAGCGCCTGATTGCCTATCCTAACGTCCCGTTTAGACGCGGGTTTTTCGTCGTGCAACCCGGCGCCAGCGACCGGCGCGCTCGTTCCCTAAGAGGAGGTCCCGGATGGGCACCGTCGAACCTCAAGTCTCCACTGCCAGCGACGTGCAGCAATCACCGACTACCGACGGCTTCCAGCTCGTCATCGATGCCCTCAAGCTGAACGGCCTCGACACGATCTACGGCCTTCCCGGCATCCCGATCACCGATCTCACGCGCCGGGCGCAGGCGGCGGGCCTGCGGGTGCTGTCGTTCCGCCACGAGCAGAACGCCGGCTACGCCGCCTCGATCGCCGGGTTCCTGACGCAGAAGCCGGGCATCTGCCTGACGGTATCGGCACCCGGTTTCCTCAACGGCCTGAACGCGCTCGCCCATGCCACGGTCAACTGCTTCCCGATGATCCTCATCAGCGGCTCGAGCGAGCGCGAGATCGTCGACCTGCAGCAGGGCGATTACGAGGAGATGGACCAGCTCGCCGTCGCCAGGCCGGTCGCGAAGGCCGCCTTCCGCGTGCTGCACGCCGAGGACATCGGCGTCGGCATCGCGCGCGCCATCCGCGCTGCCGTGTCGGGCCGCCCCGGCGGCGTCTATCTCGATCTGCCGGCCAAGCTCTTCGCCCAGAGCATCGACGCCGCGGCCGGGAAGAATTCGCTGATCAAGGTCGTGGATCCCGCGCCGCGCCAGATCCCGGCGCCGGACGCGGTGAAGCGCGCGCTCGACCTGCTCAGGAGCGCAAGCAAGCCGCTGATCATCCTCGGCAAGGGCGCCGCCTACGCGCAGGCCGATGCCGACATCCGTGCGCTCGTCGAGAAGACCGGCATCCCGTATCTGCCGATGTCGATGGCGAAGGGGCTGCTGCCCGATACGCACGAGCAGTGCGCTTCCGCCGCCCGCTCCTACGTCCTGCCCGAGGCGGACGTGGTGATGCTGATCGGCGCGCGGCTGAACTGGCTACTGTCGCACGGCAAGGGCAAGACGTGGGGCGGCAAGGACCACAAGGCGTGGGGCCGCCAGAAGTTCGTCCAGGTCGACATCTCGCCGCAGGAGGCGGACAGCAACGTCCGCATCGACGCGCCGCTGGTCGGCGACATCGGTTCGTGCGTCGCCGCAGTCCTCGCCGCCATGAACTCAAATGCGGGCTCCGGCTGGGCCAAGCCGCCGGCGGAGTGGCTCGACGCCATCGCCGAGCGTAAGGAGAAGAACGTCGCGAAGATGGCCGAGACCCTGGCCAAGGATCCGAAGCCGATGAACTTCCACAGCGCGCTCGCCGTGGTGCGCGACATCGTCAAGGCGAACCCGGACGCGATGCTCGTCAACGAGGGCGCCAACGCGCTCGATTTCACCCGCAGCATCGTCGACATGTACCAGCCGAGGAAGCGCATCGACGTCGGCACCTGGGGGATCATGGGCATCGGCATGGGCTACTGCGTCGCCGCTGCCGTGGCCACGAAGCAGCAGGTGATCGCGATCGAAGGCGACAGCGCCTTCGGCTTTTCGGGCATGGAGGTCGAGACAATCTGCCGCTACAACCTGCCGGTGTGCGTGGTCGTCATGAACAACAACGGCGTCTACAAGGGCACCGACGTCAATCCGACCGGCGGCCCCGACGTGGCGCCCACGGTGTTCGTCAAGGACGCGCGCTACGACAAGCTCATCGAGGCGTTCGGCGGCGTGGGCGTGAACGCCACGACCCCGGCCGAACTGCGCAAGGGCATGGAAGAGGCCATCCGCTCGCGCCGGCCGACGCTCATCAATGCCGTGATCGACGAGACCGCCGGCACCGAGAGCGGCCGCATCACCAGCCTGAACCCAAGCGCGAAGAAGAAGTAGCCGCAGCACGTTATTGGAGACCAGAATGGAAGCTCT
>CAVXND010000016.1:0-7235 GCA_963762785.1 uncultured beta proteobacterium | reverse complement strand
TACCCGTTTCACGACCGCCCACGCACGAGAACTCTGGCAACCTTCGCCCCTTCGATCCCGAGAGAGAGGCGGCGATGGCGGGAAACGACTGGGAATCCGAAATGACGGCAGCGCTCGCGCGCTTCACCGGGCCGGGCGTGAGCCCGATCGAGACGCTGCGCGCGCAGTCCGGTCTCGACTTCCTCCGCGGTATGCTTGAAGGACGGGTGCCGCGCCCGCCGATCTCCGACACGCTCAATTTCTACCTGGTCGAGGTCGAGCGCGGGCGAGCGGTGTTCCAGGGGGCGCCGAAGCCCGCCTACTTCAACCCGATCGGCTCGATCCACGGCGGCTGGACCGCGACGCTGCTCGACTCGTGCATGGCGTGCGCGGTGCACACGACCGTGCCCGCCGGCCAGGGCTACACGACGGTGGAGTTCAAGCTGAACCTGGTCCGGCCGATCATGCCCGACACCGGCCCCTTGCGGGCCGAGGGCAAGGTGATCAACGCGGGCCGGACGATCGCGACGTCGGAGGGACGGCTGGTGGATGCGAGCGGGAAGCTCTACGCGCACGGCACGGAGACGTGCCTGATCTTCCCGCTCTAGAAATGCAAAGCCCGCACGAACCGTCTCGTGCGGGCCCTGTCTGCGACGTGTCTTACGCCGTCTGCTTCGCCGCGAGCAGCTTCTGCAGCTCGCCCGACTGGTACATCTCGCGCAGGATGTCCGAGCCGCCGACGAACTCGCCGTCGACGTAGAGCTGCGGGATCGTCGGCCAGTTCGCGAATTCCTTGATCCCCTGGCGGATCTCCGGCTCCTCCAGCACGTTCACGCTGAAGAAGTCCTTCACGCCACAGGCGTACAGGATCTGCACCGCGGTCGCGGAGAACCCGCACTGCGGGAACTGCGGCGTGCCCTTCATGTAGAGCGCCACCGGGTGGCTGGTGACCTGCTGCTTGATCGTGCTTTGGGCGTCCATGTGCCTTCCTCGAATACCTGATCAAAACGCTCAACATTCTAGCGGGCGCGCGCGGCAGGGTCAACGCGATCGTGCGGCATCAGGTGGATCCCCTCCTTGAGGAGCGAAACACCCGCCTCCACGCCCGCCCTCAGGCCATTGCGGGCCGCGACGTGCGTGGGGACCGAGAAATGCAGCTCGACGTCCTGGCGGCCGCCCATGTGGAGCGTGACGGCGGCGTTCTCGCCGAACGGGAGGAACTCGCCGATCACGCCCGCGACGGGATTCTCATGCTCGCCGCGCGACGGCCGGTCGCGCCGGTGCAGGATGCAGTGCGCCGGCAGGATCCCCCAGCTGACCTCGCTCCCCGCTGCAAAGCCTGCCGCGAGCGGCGCCTCGAGCACGTAGTCGAGCCACGCGAGCCGGGTGCAGCCCGCCTCGTGCGCGACGACCCGCCCGGTGAAGAGATTGCGGTAGTCGACGAGCCGCGCGATCTCGACCGACTGCGGCCGCGCCAGCACGTCGAACGGCGGGCCCGACTGCAGGGTCCGGCCGTGGTGGAGCACCACCATGCGATCGGCGAGCGACGCCGCCTCCTCGAGGTCGTGCGTGACGAGCACGATCGGGATCTTCAGGCGCTGGCGCATCTGCGCGAGCTCGCGCTGCAGGCGGCGGCGCGTGACCTGGTCGACCGCCGAGAACGGCTCGTCGAGCAGCAGCACCTGCGGGTCGCGCGCAAGCGCGCGCGCGAGCGCGACGCGCTGCTGCTGCCCGCCGGAGAGCTGGCGCGGCAGACGGTCCTCGAGCCCTGCGAGGCGCACGAACTCGAGCAGCTCGCCGGCGATCGACGAGCGCATCTCGCGCGGGAGCGTCGGCGGGAGCGCGGCCTGGACGTTGCCGGTCGCGGTGAGGTGCGGGAACAGCGCGTAGTGCTGGAACACGAGGCCGACCCGCCGCGCCTGCGGCGGCACGAACGTGCGGTCGTCGAACCACGCGGCGCCGTTTGCGCGCACGCTCCCCGCCGCGGGGCGGATCAGGCCCGCGATCGCGCGCAGGATCGTGGTCTTGCCGCTGCCCGACGGCCCGACGAGCGCGAGGAGCTCGCCCTCGCCGCACTCGAACCGCGCCGCGAGCGGGATCGGCGCGCCCTGCGCGAGCTCGACCGAGAGCGCGGGCTCAGCCATGGCGGCGCCGCACGCGATCGAGCCAGTAGACGAGGCTGATCGCAACGAACGACAGCACGAGCAGCGTCGCCGCCATCACGCCGGCGGCGTGCTCGTCGAGCGCCTGCGCGCGGTCGTAGATCGCGATCGCGACCGTGCGCGTCTCGCCCGGAATGTTCCCGCCGACCATGAGCACGACGCCGAACTCGCCGAGCGTGTGCGCGAACGTGAGCACCGCGGCGGTCAGGAGGCCCGGCCAGGCGAGCGGGAGCTCGATCTTCCACAGCGCGCGCAGCCGCGACATGCCGCAGAGCCACGCCGCCTCGCGCACCTCGGGCGCGATCGCCTCGAATCCGCGCTGCACCGGTTGCACCGCGAACGGCAGGTTGGCGATCACCGAAGCGACCAGCAGGCCCTGGAAACTGAACGCGAGCGTCGTCCCGAAGAGCTGCTGGTAGAACTGCCCGAACGCCGACGTCGGCGCAAACGTGACGAGCAGGTAGAACCCGAGCACCGTGGGCGGCAGGACGAGCGGGAGCGCCACGATCGCCTCGACCGCGCTCTTCCCGCGGAACTTCCGCCACGCGAGCGCGTGCCCGAGGCCCACCGCGAGCGGCAACAGCAGCAGCGCCGTCGCGGCGGCGAGCTTCAGCGAGAGCGCGAACGCGGTCCAGTCCATGCCGCTATTGCGGAAACCCGAACCCGTAGCGTTCGAGGATCGCCCGGCCTTCCGGACCGCGCACGAAGTCGTACAGCTCGCGCGCCGTCTCGCCCGCTCCCTTCACGAGCACCATGCGCTGGCGGATCGGCTCGTGCAGCGACTCGGGCACGAGCACCGAGCGCCCGCGATCCTTGAAGTTCGGCGCGATCACGATCGAATAGGGGATGAACGCGGCCTCGACGCCGCCGGTCAGGGCGAACTGGGCCGTCTGGTTCACATTCTCGCCCAGCACGATCCGGCCCGTGAGCGCATCCAACAGTCCCTTCTTCTGCAGTGCCTCGCGCGCGGCCTTCCCGTAGGGCGCGAGCTCGGGGTTCGCGATCGCGACCCGGCGCACGGTTCCCGCCTTCAGCGCGGCGGCGAGTCCCGCGAGCTCGGGATCGACCTGGACGGGAGAGGTCGCAGGCGCGAAGAGCGACAGTCGGCCCACCGCGTAGACGACGCCCTCGCCCTCGGTCCGCCCGGCCTCGACGAGGAACCGCACGTTCGCCTCGTCCGCGGAGAGGAAGAGCTCGAACGGCGCGCCCTCGCGGATCTGGCGCGAGAAGTTGCCCGAGGCGCCGAACGCGAGCTTCACCTCCCGGCCGGTGCGCTGCTTGAAGGCGGCCGCGATCTCGGGCAGCGCGAAGTTGAGGTTCGCCGCGACGGCGACGTTCGGGACCTCCGCCGCCTGAACGGCGGCGGCGAGGGTCATGAGCAGGGTTGCGCGGGCAAGCATCGGTAACCTCCGGCCATCGATATAGCCGGCGAAACATATCGTACCGCGGCGCAGCCGCAAATAGGCGGTGGCGTGCCGGTTCCCGCCGGCGCTAGAATCGTCGCCGATGAAGCCCGTCAACGTCACCCTCGGCCTGCGCCTGCGCGTCGTGCTCGACCGCGACATCGCGATCGGACCGGGCAAGGCCGACCTCCTGGAAGGCATCGCCGCGACCGGCTCGATCTCGGCCGCGGCCACGCGCCTCGGGATGAGCTACAAGCGGGCGTGGCTCCTGGTCGACACGATGAACCGCTGCTTCCGGACGCCGCTCGTCGCGGCCGCCAAGGGCGGACAGTCGGGCGGCGGCGCGGGACTTACCGCGCTCGGCGTGGAGGTCCTTGACCGCTACCGGGCGATGGAGCGGCGCGCGTCGAAGGCGGCGGCGGGCGATCTCGCCGCGCTCAAGCGCAGCCTTCGCCGCCGGCCTTGATCACTCAGGGTGCGCGTCCCCCGGCCACGCGCGTGATCCCCGCCAGATCCGGCCAGTTCGAGATCCCCGCGTAGCCGTAGATTGCGAGCAGGCTCCGGCAGCGCTCGGCCTGGTCGAACCCGTGCTCGAAGAGGAGCCACCCGCCGGACACGAGGTGCGCCTTCGCGCCGGCGACGATCGTCCGGATCGCGTCGAGCCCGTCCGGACCGCCGACGAGCGCGGTGCGCGGCTCGAAGCGAAGGTCGCCCTCGCCGAGGTGTCCGTCGCCGGCGGCGACGTAGGGCGGGTTCGAGACCACGACGTCGAAGCGCTCGCCCGCGAGCCCGGCGAACCAGTCGCCCTCGCACGAACCGGATCGCGGCGCCGTGGCGCCGGGCGTTCTCGCGCGCGACCGCGAGCGCCGCGGCCGAAGAGTCGACCGCGAACACCTCCGCGTCGGGCGCCGCATGCGCGATGGCCACTGCGATCGCGCCCGAGCCGGTGCCGAGGTCGACCACCCGGCCGGCGCGGTTCGGCAGGCGCTCGAGCGCAAGGTCGACGAGAAGCTCGGTCTCCGGCCGCGGGATCAGCACGTCGTGGGTCACCTCGAGCGAGAGGCCGTGGAACTCGCGTTCGCCCGTGAGGTAGGCCACCGGCTCACCGGCGCGGCGCAGCAGGAACAGCCGCTCGATCGCGCGCACCGTTTCGGCGTCGAGCGCGCGCTGGGCGTCGGCGAGGACCCGCGCCCGCGAGAGCCCCAGCACGTGCGCGGCGAGCACCTGCGCCTCGATCGGCGGCAGGCCGCTCGCGGCGAGGAGCGAGGCGAGCGTTGCGCTCAAGCCGCCGCGCTCTCGCCGAGCGCCGCCAGCAGCTCGGCCTGGTGCTCGGCGGCGAGCGCGTCGACGACCTCGTCCAGATCGCCGTCCATCACGGCGGCGATCCGGTAGAGGTCGAGCTTGATGCGGTGGTCGGTGACGCGGCCCTGCGGGAAGTTGTAGGTGCGCACGCGGTCGGAGCGATCGCCGGAACCGACGAGCGATTTTCGCGTCGCCGCCTCCTTCGCGCGCTGCTCGCGCTCGCGCACGTCCTTGATGCGGGCGCGCAGGAGCCCGAGCGCCCGTGCGCGGTTCTTGTGCTGCGAGCGGTCGTCCTGGCACTCGACCACGATCCCGGTCGGCAGATGCGTCATGCGCACCGCCGAATCGGTCTTGTTGACGTGCTGCCCGCCGGCGCCCGAGGCGCGATAGGTGTCGACCTTGATCTCGGCCGGGTTCAGCTCGACGTCGGCGACCTCGTCCGCCTCGGGCATCACCGCCACCGTGGCCGCCGAAGTGTGGATGCGCCCCTGCGTCTCGGTCGCGGGGACGCGCTGCACGCGGTGGCCGCCCGACTCGAACTTGAGCTTCGAGTAGGCGCCCTTGCCGGCGATCCGCGCGATCACCTCCTTGAAGCCGCCGAGGTCGGACGGGCTCGAGGACAGCACCTCGACGCCCCAGCCGTTGCGCTCGGCATAGCGCGAGTACATCCGGAAGAGGTCGCCCGCGAAGAGCGCCGACTCGTCGCCGCCGGTGCCGGCGCGGATCTCGACGAAGATGTTGCGCTCGTCGTTCGGGTCGCGCGGGAGCAGCAGGCGCTGCAGCTCGTCCTCGAGCGCGGCCATGCGCTCCTTCGCGCTCTTCGCCTCGGCCTCGCCGAAGCTCTTCATCTCCGGGTCGCCCGCCATGTCGTTCGCCGCGGCGAGGTCGGCCTCCGCCGCGCGGTACTTCGCATAGCGCTCGGCGATCGGCGTGAGCTCCGCGTGCTCGCGCCGCAGGCGCGTGTACTCGCTCATGTCGCGCGTCGCACCTTCGGTCGAGAACAGGCCGTTCAGCTCCTCCAGCCGGCGCGCGAGCTGGTCGAGCTTCTTGGCAATGGAAGGTTTCATGGCGGCGGTCTGCCGTCGCGGCGCCCAGACCCCGAGCTAACGCCCGGAGCGCAGGCTGTAGAGCCGGGCGACGATCGCGCGCAACGCCTCGCGGTCCGCGGCCTGGGCTTCGTTCAGCGCCTGCGTCGGCGCATGCAGCAGCTTGTTGGTAAGGCCGTGCGAGAGCGCCTCGAGCACCGCCTTCGGGTCGTCGCCGCGGGCGAGCATGCGCAGCGCCCGCTCGAGCTCGTGCTGCCGTGCGCTCTCCCCGGTCTCGCGCAGCGCGCGGATCGTCGGGACGATCTCGCGCGCGTCCATCCAGTGCAGGAACGATCCGACCTGGGTGTCGATGATCGCCTCGGCCTGCGCGACGTGCGAGGCGCGCTCGTCGTGGCCGGCGCGCACGATCTCGCCGAGGTCGTCGACGGTATAGAGGTAGACGTCGTCGAGCTCGCCCACCTCGGGCTCGATGTCGCGCGGCACCGCGAGGTCGACCATGAACACCGGGGCGTGGCGCCGCGCCTTGATGACGCGCTCCATCGTCCCCTTGCCGAGGATCGGCAGCGAGCTCGCGGTACAGGACACGACGATGTCGTGCTCGTGCAGCCGGTCGGGCAGCTCGCGCAGCTCGATCGCCCGGGCGTTGAACCGGTGCGCAAGATGCTGCGCGCGCTCGAGCGTGCGGTTCGCGACCGTGATCGCGCGCGGCCGCTGCGCCGCGAAGTGCGTCGCGCAGAGGTCGATCATCTCGCCCGCGCCGATGAGGAGCACGTTCGTCTCGCGCAGGGACGGGAAGATGCGCCCGGAGAGCTTTACCGCCGCGGCGGCCATCGACACGATGCTCGCGCCGATGCCGGTGTTGGTGCGCACCTCCTTCGCGACCGCGAACGAGCGCTGGAAGAGGCGCGAGAGCGTGGTGCCGAGCGTGCCCGCCTCCTCGGCGAGGCGCACCGCGTCCTTCATCTGGCCGAGGATCTGCGGCTCGCCGAGCACCATCGAGTCGAGACCGGCGGCGACGCGGAACGCGTGGCGCACCGCTTCCTCGCGCGGCAGCGTGTAGACGTAGGGCTTGAGGTCCTGCGGGTCGACCTGCTGGTAGCCGACGAGCCACGCCAGCGCCTCGGTGGGCTCCCCGGCGGCGCAGTAGAGCTCGGTGCGGTTACAGGTCGAGAGGATCGCCGTCTCCTCGGCCGGCCGCGCCTGCACCACGGCGCCGAGCGCCGCCCGCAAGCCGTCGGCGTTGAACGCCACCTTCTCGCGGATCGCGAGCGGCGCGCTCTGGTAGTTCAGGCCGACGGTGAAGAGCTGCATGGCGAAAGGCGCTTGATTTCGGGCGCTATTCT
>CAVXND010000015.1:0-21107 GCA_963762785.1 uncultured beta proteobacterium | reverse complement strand
TCAGCGAAGAGCAGCACCTCCTGCGCGACTCGATCGCGCGCTTCGTGGCGAACGAGTACGGCTTCGAGGAGCGGAAAAAGATCGTCGCGTCGGAGAAGGGCTGGAGCCCGGCCGTGTGGGCGCAGCTCGCCGACATGGGCCTCCTCGGCGTGCCGTTCGCCGAGGCGCACGGCGGATTCGGCGGGTCGATGGTCGACGTCATGGTCGTGATGCAGGAGCTCGGCCGCGGGCTCGTCGTCGAGCCCTACCTGTCGACGGTCGTGCTCGGCGGCGGCCTGGTGAATCTCGCGGGGAGCGGCGCGCAGAAGCAGGACATCCTGCCGCGCGTGGCCGAGGGCAAGTGGCTGCTCGCCGCCGCGTACGGCGAGCCGCAGTCGCGCTACGACCTGCACGACGTCGCGACGACCGCGAAGCGCGACGGCGGCGCTTTCGTCCTGAACGGGAAGAAATCGGTGGTGCTCCACGGCGCGACCGCGGACACGCTCGTCGTTTCGGCGCGCACGGCGGGCGGGCAGCGCGATGCGCAGGGGATCACGCTCTTCCTCGTCGATGCGAAAGCGCGCGGCGTGGGCTTGAGCGATGCGCGCACGGTCGACGGCCTGCGCGCGGCCGACGTCGCGCTCGACGGCGTGCACGTCGGCGCGGAAGCGGTGATCGGCGCGGTCGACGGCGGGTTCGCGACGCTCGAGGCCGCGGCCGACCTCGGCGCGGCCGCGCTCTGCGCCGAGGCGGTCGGCGTGATCGAGGCGCTGAACGAGGCGACACTCGAGTACCTCAAGACGCGCCAGCAGTTCGGCCAGCCGATCGGGCGCTTCCAGGCGCTGCAGCACCGCGCGGTGGACATGCTGATCCATGCCGAGCAGCTGAAGTCGATGGCCTGCGTCGCGGCGGTGAAGTCGCAGTCGGCCGACGCCGCCGAGCGCCGCCGCGCCGTGTCGGCGGCCAAATCGCTCGCCGGCCGCGCCGGCCGCGCGGTCGCGAAGGAGGCGGTGCAGATGCACGGCGGGATGGGCGTGACGAACGAGCTGCCGGCGGCGCACTACGCGAAGCGCCTCACGATGATCGACTTCTGGCTCGGCGATTCGGACTGGCACACCGAGCGGTTCGCCGCGTCGTGAAGAACCGCCGGATCCTGCTGGCGAGCCGTCCCGAAGGCTGGCCGACCGCAGCGAACTTCAAGCTCGAGGAGACGCCGGTCCCGAAGACGGAGGAGGGCCAGTTCCTCGTCCGCAACCACTGGCTCTCGCTCGACCCGTACATGCGCGGGCGGATGGACGCGTCGAAGTCCTACGCGAAGTACGTGGAGCTCGGCGACGTGATGACCGGCGGCACCGTGGGCGAGGTGGTCGAGTCGCGGCATCCCGGCTTCAAGCCGGGCGAGTTCGTGAACGGCGCGCTCGGCTGGCAGGAGTACGCCGTCACCGACGGCGCGGGCGTGCGCAAGGTGGACGGCGCGAAGGCGCCGCTCTCCTACTACCTCGGCGTGCTCGGCATGCCCGGCGTCACCGCCTGGGTCGGGCTGCTCGACATCGCGCAGCCGAAGCCCGGCGAGACGGTGGCCGTCTCCGCCGCGTCCGGCGCGGTCGGCAGCGTCGTCGGGCAGATCGCGAAGCTCAAGGGCTGCCGCGCGGTCGGGATCGCCGGCGGGCCGGAGAAGTGCCGCTACGTCACTGGCGGAGCTCGGCTTCGACGCCTGCGTCGACCATCGCGCCGGCCGGCTCTACGAAGACCTTCAGGCGGCGGCGCCGAAGGGCATCGACGTCGTCTTCGAGAACGTCGGCGGGCCGGTGCTCGACGCCGAGCTCCGCCTCATGAATCCGTTCGCGCGGATCACGATCTGCGGCCTCGTCTCGCAGTACAACGCGACCGAGCCGTACGGGCTGAAGAACCTGCGCTCGGTGCTGACGAACCGCATCCGGATGCAGGGCTTCATCGTGAGCGACCGCATGGAGCTGTGGCCGCGCGCGCTCGCGGATCTCGGCCAGTGGGTCGCGGACGGGAAGATCAAGTACCGCGAGAGCGTCGCGCACGGACTCGAGAGCGCGCCGCAGGCGTTCCTCGGGATGCTGCGCGGCGAGAACTTCGGGAAGCAGGTCGTCAAGCTCGTCTGAGCGTCGAGCGGGTGGGCGCGGCGGCCCGCCGGCGGTACCGGTTCGCCAGCCGGCGAACCGGATTAGCGGGGCAAACTCCGACGGCGGCGACTCCCGCTCCAAGACATGGCGAACATGATGACCAGGGCAGAGGTCAGCAAGACGAGCACCTGGGGTTCGGGAACGAGCCTCCGGGGTTCCCCGTACAAGAAGTCATCCATCACCACGAGATCGAGCGTTGGGGTCTCGCTGGGTCCGAGTGCCGTGCTGCCCGTCGTGATCACGACCCGGGATATCAAACCCTCAGCCGGGCCCAGGACGATCCCCAGGAACGAGAAGGTCTGGTTGCCGGTGAACGCTGGCACGGTGAACTCGCCAATCAGACTGCCGAGACTGTCGAAGTACGCGATCCCGGTCGAACCCTGGATATCCACGTCCGAGAACACCGCGCCGAAACCGCTCACTCCCGCGAGCACAGTGCCCCCGGTGCTTGGTATCGAGAACACGCCCTCCGTGATGTTGCTGCCCAGGGGAGTAAACAGCCGGTTCGGGCTGAAGGGCGCGAAGTTCGATGCATACGCGGGATTGATGAGATCCAGGCTGAGCAGCCCGCCGGTTGCGGCAGCCTGCGTCAGGCCGATGCCCGGCGTGGTGAAGGTGGCCCCGCGGCTGTTCTGGAAGACGGTGAACGGCGTGACGGGAGCTGTGCCATCGATGGTGGGCGGGCCCCCACCGTCCCAGTTGATTTCGCGGCGACCCGTGGCCAGAGGACCGGCGGCGTTGCCGTTGTTCGGATTACCCAGGGCACTTCGATAAGCATCCACAGTGCTTTGGATCGCGCCTGCGTTGGCGCCAGCGGCTGAGAAGACCACGAACGCGCTGGCATCGGTGGGCAGGAGCAGGCAGGCGGCCAACAACGCGAACCACAAATTCCGCATCGACGATCTCATTCGGAGCCTCTCTCCCGGTTGACGGCGTTGCCTTCCCGCCGGCCAGAAACGCTTCGCGCGGCGCATAAAATGTGCCGGGTTTGGACATCTCATGAAATCAGTGCGTTGGGCGCGGTTCGGAATGGCACTGTCAATTGGGGCGACGCGAGCCGACGACCTGTTCCTGGGGAATCGGCCGCGACGAAAGCGGCAGACGAAGTCCGGAGGGGCGCGAAGCAGTGCGAGACCGCGACTCGCTTCCCTTGCGCCGTCGGCGCCCTCCGTCAAGAGGAACTGGCGGCGAGTGCCCGCTGACCGTCCGCGGTCCGACAGCGCCGAGCATTCGTTCACATTCGTAGCCGCCGCCGCCATTCCCCCCGCCGGCGGCGAGAACTCCTTCACGGCTATGACGACGACATAACAGTTGCGCGTGCTAGCTTGCCTCGCATCGACGTCTCGCACGAAAGGCAAACTCATGCGCACCCGAACGTTCGCTCGCAGCGCCGCAATTGGTGCAGTGCTTCTCTTCGCCGCCTCGGCGGCGCCCGCGCAGGACCAGGCGGCCGCGACGCCGGCGCTCGTGCCGTCGCCGCTCGCGTCGGCGTCGCCGTCGATCACGCCGTTCCGGTCGCAGGCGCTCAACATCGACGACTACAAGAAGCATGCGGCCGCCCACATCATCGCGGTCAGCAAGAACGAGCTTGCGGAGTCGCTGCCGCCGATTCTCAAGTCGGTGGTGGTGCTCGACATCACCGTCGACCGGGAGGGCAACATCGCCCGCGTCGCGATGTGGCGGTCGAACGGCTACGAGGATCTCGAGCAGATCGCGATCAACAGCGTGAAGCGCGCGGGCAAGCTGCCGGCGCCGTCGCCCGAGGTGCTCAAGGGCCAGGAGTCGGTGCGGTTCCTCGAGACCTGGCTCTTCGCGCACAACGGCCGCTACCACGTCCGCAGCGTCATCCCGCCCGATTTCCCGATCGACGAGATCAAGGACGTCGCGCGCAACAGCGGCAAGAAGCCCGGGAAGGGCAGCTAGAGTCCCACCGCAGATCCCACCTCCACCGCCCGGGCGCTCCCCGGGCGGTTTTCGTTTGCGCTCCGCGGAGTGTCGGGGCGCGCCGCTTATAATCGGCGTGCCCTCGATACGACCTTAACCAGGAGCGCACGCCTTGATCGACCTCTACACCTGGCCGACGCCGAACGGCCACAAAGTCCACATCATGCTCGAGGAGACCGGGCTCCCGTACACGGTGCACCCGATCGACATCCAGGCCGGCGACCAGTTCAAGCCGGACTTCCTGAAGATCAGCCCGAACAACAAGATGCCCGCGATCGTCGACCAGGACGGACCGGGCGGGAAGCCGATGTCCATGTTCGAATCGGGCGCGATCCTGTTCTACCTCGCCTCCAAGACCGGCAAGTTCCTGCCGCAGGACGTCCGCGACCGGTGGACGGTGATGCAGTGGGTGATGTTCCAGATGGGCCACATCGGCCCGATGCTCGGCCAGGCGCACCACTTCCTCGGCTACGCGCCGGAGAAGATCGAGTACGCGATGAACCGCTACCGCAACGAGGCGAACCGGCTCTACGGCGTGCTCGACCGGCGGCTGAAGGACGTGCCCTATGTCGCCGGCAAGGAGTACACGATCGCCGACATGGCGATCATGCCGTGGCTGCGCTCGTACGAGCGGCAGGGCGTGAACATGGACGATTACCCGAACGTGCGCCGCTGGTTCGACAAGATCAACGAGCGCCCGGCGGTGAAGCGCGGCCTGCAGGTGCTCGCCGATCGCCGGCGCACGACGCCGCTCACGCCGGAGCAGCGCGAGGTGATGTTCGGGGCGAAGCAGTACGAACGGCGTTAGGGAGAACGCGCATGTCAGCGCTCAGCGGCAAGGTCGCGTGGATCACCGGGGCCGGCAGCGGCATCGGCCAGGCGGGGGCGGTGGAGCTCGCGAAGGCGGGCGCGACGGTGGTGATCTCCGGGCGCCGGGCCGAGGCGCTGGAGGACACGCGCGCGCTCGTCGCGGCGGCCGGCGGCGAGGTGCACAAGCTCCCGCTCGACGTCGCCGACAAGAAGCAGGTCGCGCACGCGGCGAAGGAGCTCCTCGAGCGCCACCGCCGCTGCGACATCCTCGTCAACAGTGCCGGGCTCAACGTGCCGAAGCGCTACCTCAAGGACCTCGTCCCCGACGACTGGGACAAGGTCATCAGCATCAACCTCAACGGCGCGCTGTACTGCATGACCGCGGTGCTGCCGGCGATGCGGGCGCAGGGCAGCGGGCTCGTCATCAACATCTCGTCGTGGCTCGGCCGCTGGATCGGCTACCTCGGTGGCCCGGCGTACGGCGCGAGCAAGCACGCGCTCGCGACGATCACGCATCACCTCAACCTCGAGGAAGGTCATCACGGCATCCGCGGCACGGTGATTTATCCCGGCGAGGTGGCGACGCCGATCCTGAAGACGCGGCCGGTACCGCCGGCGCCGGAGGACCTGGCGCGCATGCTCAAGCAGGAGGACCTCGGCCGGACCATCCGGTTCGTGGCGGAGATGCCGCCGCACGTCTGCCTGAACGAGATCGTGATCACGCCGACGTGGAACCGGCTGTACGTCGGCGGCAAAGAGCTGCGGCTCGCTCCCGAGACCGACTGACGATGGCGCGGCAGGCGGCCGCAGCGCGCAGGGACCGGGTAACGACCCGGGCCTTGGCGCTTGCGGCCACGCTCTGTTCCGCGTCGGCCGCCGCGCTCCCGGCGAACGAAACTGCGCGCGTTCTCGGCGGGCTCGATTCCGCCCCGGCATTCGCGCAGCACGCGCGCGCAGTCGCCGACCGCTGGGAGGACTACGAGCGGCGCATCGGCCGGCCGATGCGGGAATGGGCGGATGCGGAGCTCGCGGCCGCGCCGGGTGCGACCGTGTTCTATCCGTTCTCCGGCCCGGACTTCCCCACCGTCGCCCGGCTCTACCCGGACGCGGCACGCTTCGTCCTCGTCGCCGCGCAGCGCGCGGAGCCTCCGCCCGTGCTCGACGGTCGCTCGCCCGAGACCCTCGCCGGGCTCCGGCGCGGGCTGGAGAAGTTCGCGCGGAGCGGGTTCTTCAACACGAAGGATCTCGACGCGAGCGCGGCCAGGCTCGGCGCGACCGCGTTCCTCATGGCGTTCGCCGCGCGGCTCGGCTACGAGGTCGCCGCCGTCGAGCCGGTGCGATTGAGCGCGGGCGGCGCCGATCTCGAGCCGCATCCCGGCGACCGTGCGCGCCGCGACACCTGGGACTCGGTGCGGCTCACGCTCGTGCGGGACGGACGCACCGTGCAGCTCGACTACGTGCGGCTGAACCTCGCCGACGGCAACCTCGCCGCCGATCGCGCGGCCCGCGCCTGGGTCGAGCGGGTGGCGGCGAACCCGACCGTGCTCAAGGCGGCGTCCCATCTTCCGCAACGGCCGCACTTCTCGATCCTGCGCGAAGCGGTGCTCGCCAACGCGCCGAGCGTCTGGCAGGACGAGACGGGGATCGACTACGCGCGGCTCGCGGGCGCGTTCGACGTGCGGCTCTACGGCGGATTCAGCGGTCCGAACCGCATCTTCGCGGCCGGGTCGCAGAAATCGCTCGCGAGCGCGTACCGCCAGGCCGATCCCGAGCCGCTGCCGTTCCGCGTCGGCTACGAGAAGCGGGCCGGCTCGAGCGTGCAGGTGGCGGTGCGCGATGCGCGCTCGCTCGAGGCGAAGCTCGCCGAGCGGATCGCGCGCTACGAGCAGCGGCCGCGGAAGCTCTTCGTGAGCGGCCGGGACGAGGTCGAGTACGTGACCGCCCTGAGGTCGCGCGTGGCGGGCGTCGCCGCGCCGCTAACGGCGCGCCATGAGCCGGGACGCGCCGCGCTCGTCACGCTGACGCTCGCCGCCGACGGAACGCTGCAGGCGGTCGATCTCGACCGCAGCTCGGGCGACGCGGCGTTCGACCG
Source organism: uncultured beta proteobacterium (assembly GCA_963762785.1). Taxonomy (GTDB): domain Bacteria; phylum Pseudomonadota; class Gammaproteobacteria; order Burkholderiales; family SG8-39; genus DATEDA01. Next base: position 14,129 of record CAVXND010000015.1, on the reverse strand, counting down.
TGGATTGCGCGAGTCGGTCCGGCGGGCGACGCCGTTCCCGCCGCTGCCCGAGACGATCCGGAAGCAGGCCGACCTGCTGGTGGTGACGTTGCAGCTACCCGAGCGGTAGCCGGGCGCTACTTCTTCTCGCCGAGCAGCTTGAAGGTGCCGATCGCCTTGGCGAGGATCTTGCCGGCGTCGTCGCGCGCCTCGGACTCGCAGAACGCGGTCGACTGCCCGGCGTGAAGGACGCGCGCCTCGGCGTGGATGTGGTCGGAGACGCCCGCGTTCATGAAGCCGACGCTCATGTCGACGGTGAGCACCCCGGCGTCCACGCCGTAGTGGCCGCGCACCGCGGCGCTCATCACGTAGTCGAGCATCGTCATGACGACGCCGCCGTGCGCTGCGCCCCAGCTGTTCAGGAGCTCGGGGCGCCGGTCGAGGACGATCGCGGCGCGCGATTTCGACTGCTCGGTCACCTTGATGCCGAGGTGCTCGACGAACGGGACGCGGACACGCGTGAGCGGCTGGTTCATGGACGGATCATGGCATGCCGCGCGGCGCGGCTCAACTGCCGGCGCTCCTCAGTCCCCGGCCGGGGCGATGCGGAACTCCACCACGGAGTGCGTCTGCTCGAGCGCGCGGGCGAGTTCTCCCGCCTGCTCACGGGTCTTCGATCGAATCGTCATGCGGTACTCGAAGTAGCGCCCGTTGTCGTCCAGGCGGTACAGGAGGTTGGCGATCGTGAACCCGTTCGCGGCGACGAGCGCGCGCAGCTCGCCCTCCGGCATGATCATGTCGCGCGGAAAGCGCACGTGGAAGAGGGCGTAGAACTGCGAGGGCATCCACACCTCGATCCACCGGAAGACGCCGAGCACGCCGAGCGTGAGCGCGGTGGCGACCGCGACCGGGAAGTAGAAGCCGATCCCGGCGAGGATGCCGATCGCCGCGGTGATCCAGATCGACGCGGCGGTCGTCAGACCGCGCACGGTGAGGCCCTCGCGCACGATGACGCCGGCGCCGAGGAAGCCGATGCCGGTCATGATCCCCTGCGCCATCCGGGTCGGGTCGACCGCCACGCGCTCGAGCGCGCCGGCCGGGAACCAGCGGCCGGCGTAGATGGTGACGAGCATCAGCAGGCTCGAGGCGACGCACACCAGCGTGTGCGTGCGGAACCCCGCCGGCCGCCCGTGGAAGCTGCGCTCGATGCCGATCAGCCCGCCCGCGACGGTCGCGATCAGCAGGTGGGTGACGATCTCGATCTCTTCGCTGTTCAACCCGATACCTCGCCGGCGCAGTCTAGACCACCGTCGACCCGCCGTCGACGGCGACGATCTGTCCGGTGATGTGCTGCGCGGCGTCGGACGCGAAGAGCGCGGCGATGCCCTTGAGGTCCTCGTCGCCGCCGAGACGGCGGAGCGGCGCTTCGGCGATCACGCGGTCGGCGATCTTCTCGAGGGTCGCGCGCGTCATCTTCGACGGGAAGAAGCCCGGGCAGATCGCGTTCACCGTGATGCCGTACTGGCCCCACTCGCCCGCGAGCGCGCGCGTGAAGCTCACCACACCGCCCTTCGTGGTGTTGTAGGCGATCGAGCGCATCCGCTCGGGCAGGCTGCCCTGCAGCCCCGCCACCGAGGCGACGTTGACGATCCGGCCGTAGCGGCGCGGGATCATCGAGCGGCGCCCGACCGACTGCGTGACGAGGAACGTGCCGGTGAGGTTGAGGTTCACGAGCTTCTGCCACGCCTCGAGCGGATGGTCCTCGGCCGGCGCGCCCCAGGTCGCGCCGGCGTTGTTCACCAGGATGTCGACCTGGCCGTAGTGCTTCAGCACCGACTCGACCATCGGGTCGACGGCGGCCGACTGGGAGAGATCGCAGACGACCGGCAGCGCCTCGACATGCTCGTGCGCGAGCGCGGCGCGCGCCGCGTCGAGCTCCTCGGCCTTGCGGGCCGTCAGCGCGAGCCGCGCGCCCATTTCGCCCAGGGCCGAGGCGATCTGCAGCCCGAGGCCGCGCGAGCCGCCGGTGACGAGCGCCACCTTGCCGGTAAGATCGAGCAGTTTTCGCAAGCTCATGACTGGGAGCCTCCTCGTATGAACGCCTCGCCGACCTTGCCCCGGCTCGAGCCGATCTGCAACGCCCGCGTCGCGGTCGCGGCGCCACGCAGCCTCGGGCGTGTCGCCGGGGGCGAGCGGCGCATCGTCGACATCACCGGCGGCGAGGTGTCGGGCCCGAAGCTCGCCGGCCGGATCCTTCCCGGCGGCGCGGACTGGCAGATCGTACGCGACGACGGCACCGCCGTGCTCGAAGCGCGCTACACGATCGAGGCGGCGGACGGGGCGCTCGTCTACGTCCGGAACTACGGCTACCGGCACGGCCCGCGCGACGTGCTCGCGCGGATCGCGAACGGGGAGGAGGTCGATCCGGCGCTCTACTACTTCCGCACCGCGCCGGTGTTCGAGACCGCGGCGCCGCAGTACGACTGGCTGAACCGTACGGTGGCCGTCTGCTCGGCGATGCGCACGCCGGACCGCGTCATCATCGACTTCTACGCGGTCGCGTGAAGTCGTCATCCCGGCGCAAGCCGGGATCCAGCAGAGTTCCGACAGCGTCAGGAGCTACGCGCACCCGAGCCGCCGCTCCTTCGCCCGCACCAGCCCGGAGATCACCTCGTTGTACGGCGCCGCGAGGCCGAGCGCTTTCGCCGCCGGCGGGATCGCGCCGTTGATGGCGTCGACCTCGGAGCGGCGCTTGGCCATCAGGTCGAGCAGCATCGACGGGCGCGCGTTCGGGATCTTCGAGCCGAAGTTGCGCACGTACGCAACCACGTCGTCAAAGCCGAGCTTGATCCCGCGCTTCCGCGCGACCGCGTATGCCTCCGCCGCGCAGCCCGAGGCGACGGCAAACGCGTCCGCATCCTCCATGACCTCGCCGACGGTGCGCTCGGTCACCGCGCAGGTTCCGGAGAAGCAGACGTTGCAGATCAGCTTCTCCCACACGAGCTGGTCGATGTCGTCGAAGCACTTCACCTTGAAGCCGCCCGAGCGCCAGACTTCCGCGACCGCTTCGAGGCGCGGCGAGGCCGGGCCCGAGAGCTCGCCCAGGCGGACGAGCTCCATGCCGTTGTGATGGGCGTGGCCGGGGCCGCGCATCGACGCGCCGAACCCGCCGACCACGCCGACGGCGACGCGCTCGCGCCCGAGCACGCTTGCCGTGACGTCCGGGCCGCCGAGGCCGTTCTGGATCGAGAGCACGAGCGTTTGCGGGCCGAGGAGCGGCTTCGCGGCGCGGGCGGCGGTCTCGACGTCGCGCGCCTTGGTGGCGATGATCACGAGATCGCACACGCCGGCGTCGGACGCGGTCATCGTCGCGTTCACCTTGACCGTGCGATCGCCGGAGGCGCCCTCGAGGTGGAGGCCCTTGGCGCGCATCGCGTCGACGTGCTCGCGCCAGGTGTCGACCGCCCAGACCTCGTGACCGGCGGAGGCGAGCAGCCCCGCGTACACCGAACCCATCGCGCCGCAGCCGAGAATCGCGATTTTCATGGACTGGCCCTCAGACCACCTCGAACAGACCCGCCGCGCCCATCCCGCCGCCGATGCACATCGTGACCACGACGTACTTCGCGCCGCGGCGCTTGCCCTCGATCAGCGCGTGGCCGGTGAGCCGGCTGCCGGTCATGCCGTACGGGTGGCCGACGGCGATCGAGCCGCCGTTGACGTTCAGGCGGTCGTCGGGGATGCCGAGCTTGTCGCGGCAGTAGATCACCTGCACCGCGAACGCCTCGTTCAGCTCCCAGAGGTCGATGTCCTCGACCTTCTTCCCGGCCTGCTTCAGCAGCTTCGGCACCGCGAACACCGGCCCGATCCCCATCTCGCCCGGCTCGCAGCCGGCGACCGCGAAGCCGCGGAACACGCCGAGGGGCTTCAGCCCCTTCTTCGCCGCGACCTTGTCGCTCATGACGACGCAGGCCGACGCCCCGTCGGAGAATTGGCTCGCGTTGCCGGCGGCGATCACGCCGCCTTCGATCGCCGGCTTGATCGAGGACACGCCCTCGTAGGTCGTGTCGGCGCGGATGCCCTCGTCCTGCGATGCCGTCGTCTCCTTCACCGTCTCGACGTTCGTATTCTTGTCGATCGACCTTCATCCTCATCGCGATCGGGACGATCTCGTCCTTGAACTTGCCGGCCTCGCGCGCCGCGGCGGCGCGGAGCTGGCTCCGCACGCCGTAGCGGTCCTGCGCCTCGCGCGGGATGCCGTACTTCTTCGCCACGTACTCGGCCGTCTGCAGCATCGGCCAGTACACCTCGGGCTTGTTCTTCGTCAGCCAGTCCTCGGTGAACATGTGCTTGTTCATCTCGTTCTGGACGCAGGAGATCGACTCGACTCCGCCCGCGGCGTAGATTTCTCCTTCGCCGGTGAGGATGCGCTGCGCCGCGAACGCGATCGTCTGCAGGCCGGAGGAGCAGAAGCGGTTCACCGTGATGCCGGAGGTCTCGATCGGGCAGCCGGCGCGGATCGCGACCTGGCGCGCGATGTTCCAGCCGGTCGCGCCCTCCGGGTTCGCGCAGCCGATGATCACGTCCTCGATCTCGGCCGGGTCGAGCTGCGCGCGCTCGATCGCGTGCTTGACGGCGTGTCCGCCCATCGTCGCGCCGTGGGTCATGTTGAGCGCCCCGCGCCAGGACTTGCAGAGCGGGGTGCGGGCGGTCGATACGATCACTGCTTCGGTCATCGTTTGCTCCGGAGGTTCAGTTGAATGTCTTGCCTTCCGCCGCGAGGCGGGCGAGCAGCGCCGCGGGCTTCCAGAACTGTCCGTTCCGCCCCTTCGCGTACCGCGCCATCGCGGCGACCACGTTCTGCAGGCCCACGGTGTCGGCGTAGAACATCGGCCCGCCGCGATACGGCGGGAAGCCGTAGCCGGTGAGATACACCATGTCGATGTCGCTCGCCCTTAGCGCGATGCCTTCGTCGAGGATCTTCGCGCCCTCGTTCGCGAGCGCATACATGCACCGCTCGACGATCTCCTCGCCGCTCACCGCCCGGCGCTGGACGCCCGACCTCCTTCGAGTAGTCGGCGATCAGCTTCTCGACCTCGGGGTCGGGAACCGGCGCGCGCGAGCCGGCCTCGTACTTGTAGACGCCCTTGCCGGTCTTCTGCCCGAAGCGGCCCTGCTCGCAGATGCGGTCGACCCACGCCGGGTAGACCTGCCGCTCCGGGTCCTCCGCGCGGCGGCGCTTGCGGATGTGCCAGCCGATGTCCTGCCCGGCCATGTCCATCATCGCGAACGGGCCCATCGCGAGGCCCCAGTCCTGGAGCGCCTTGTCCACCGCCTGCGGCGACGCGCCTTCCTCGACCAGGAAGTACGCCTGCCGCAGGTATTCCTCGAGCATCCGGTTGCCGATGAAGCCGTCGCAGACGCCGGAGACGACGCCGAGCTTGCGGATCTTCTTCGAGAGCTGCATCACCGTCGCGAGCACGTCCTTCGACGTCGCCTTCCCGCGCACGACCTCGAGCAGCCGCATCACGTTCGCCGGGCTGAAGAAGTGCATGCCGATCACGTCGCCCGGGCGCTTGGTGAACGACGGCGATCCGGTCGAGGTCGAGCGTCGAGGTGTTGCTCGCGAGGATCGCGCCGGGCTTCATCGTGCCGTCGAGCTTCTCGAACACCGCCTCCTTCACGCCGATGTCCTCGAACACCGCCTCGATCACGAGGTCGGCGTCGCGGATCGCGCCGTAGTCGAGCGCGGTGGAGAAGCGCGCCATCCGCTTGTCCATCTCGTCCTGCGCGAGCCGGCCCTTGGACACGGTCGCCGCGTAGTTCTTGCGGATGGTGTCGAGGCCGCGATCGAGCGCCTCCTGCTTGACCTCGAGGAGCGTCACCGGGAACCCGGCGTTCGCGAACGCCATGCCGATGCCGCCGCCCATCGTGCCGGCGCCGACGATCGCCACCTTCCTCACCTCGCGCACCGGCGTCGATGTCGGGCACGTCCGGAATCTTCGCCGCCGCGCGCTCGCCGAAGAACGCGTGGCGCATCGCCTTCGACTCGGTCGTGACGACCAGCTCCTCGTAGCGCGCGCGCTCGAACTTGAGGCCTTCCTCGGCGGGCAGGTTCACCGCCGCCTCGACGCAGTCGACGATCTTCGGCGGGGCAGGGTAGCCGCGCGACGCCTTCGCCACGGCCTTTCCTCGCCTCGGCGAAGAACGCCGCGGCGTCCCCGGCGAGCTTCGCCTTCTCGTCGCGCAGCCGGCGCAAGGGGCGCTTCTCCGCGACGACCTTGCGCGCGAAGGCCAGCGCCGCCGGAAGGAGGTCGCCTTGCGCGATCTCGTCGACCAGGCCGGCGGGCGCCTTGTCCGAGGCGACGGGGTTGCCCGAGACGATCATGTCGAGCGCCGCCTTCACGTCGATCGCGCGCGGCAGGCGCTGCGTGCCCCCGGCGCCGGGCAGGATGCCGAGCTTCACCTCGGGCAGCGCGAGCTGCGCGCCCGGCGCGGCGATGCGGTAGTGGCAGCCGAGCGCGAGCTCGAGCCCGCCGCCCATCGCGACCTTGTGGATCGCCGCGATCACCGGCTTCGTGCTCGCATCGAGCATCGCGATCACCTCGCGCAGGTGCGGCGTCGCCATCGCGACCGGCGTGTTGAACTCGCGGATCTCGGCCCCGCCGGAGAACGCGTTTCCCGCGCCGGTCAGGACGACCGCCTTGACGTTCGGGTCGGCGAGCGCCTTCTCCAGGCCCTCCGCGATGCCCTTTCGCACGCCGTGCGCGAGCGTGTTGACCGGCGGGTTCTCGAGCGTGACGACGGCGATGCTCGCCGTGGACGGCGTATCCGGCGGTGGGCATGGGCGACCTCTTCAGTTCGGCGATACGAGCTTGAGCCCGACGATCCCGGCGACGATGAGCCCGATGCAGCCGAGCCGCAGCGCGGTCGCCGGTTCCGCGAAGAGGATGATCCCGAGGATCGCCGTGCCGGCGGCGCCGACGCCGGTCCAGACCGCATAGCCGGTCCCGACCGGGATGGTCTTCAGCGCGACGCCGAGCAGCGCCGAGGCTGATCACCATCGACGCGACCGTCCAGACGCTCGGCCAGAGCCGCGTGAAGCCCTCGGTGTACTTGAGGCCGATGGCCCAGCCGATCTCGAAGAGGCCGGCGACGACGAGAAGGATCCAGTTCATTGGGCTTGCGGAGCGGGGGCGGAGCGCTCGATTGTAGCCTCACCCGCAGTGCCCGGCCGTGGTACGTTCGCCCACGCAACCGCGCCGTACCGTCCCGACCACCCTGGGAGGCTCACATGGACCTGATCATCTCGCTCGTCATCGGCGGCATCATCGGCTGGCTCGCCAGCATCGTGATGAAGACCAACGCCCAGATGGGCATCATCGCGAACGTGCTCGTGGGGATCGTGGGTGCCGCGCTCGGGCACTGGGTGGCCGGGCAGCTCGGGATCAGCGCCGGCGGGATCGGCGGGTGGCTCGTCTCGCTGGCCGGCGCGATCATCCTGATCGCGATCCTGCGGGCGATCGGAATCTTCAAGAAGTAGCGTCGTCAGCGCCCGGCCCGCAGGCCGGGAAGCCCGATGCCCGCGGCGTCGAACCCGCCGTCGACCGCGAGCGTCTGACCGTTGACGTAGCTCGCCGCGTCGCTGCAGAGGAACGCCACCGCTGCCGCGATCTCGTCCTCGCTGCCGTAGCGGTTCAGGGGGATCGCGTCGTGATAGTCGGCGCGGATGTCGGGCGTGTGAACCTGCTTCGCCATCGCGGTATCGACCGGGCCGGGCGCCACCGCGTTGACGCGGATCCCGCGCCCGCCGAGCTCGGCCGCCTGCTGCTTCGTCAGGTGCATGAGCGCTGCCTTGCTGGTGCCGTAGGCCACGCGCAGCGTGCTCGCCCGCAACCCAGAGATCGAGCCGATGTTGACCACGGCGCCGCCGCCGTTCGCGAGCATCACCGGCGCGCAGGCCTGCGTGCAGAGGAACGGCCCGGTGAGATTCACCGCGATCACGCGCGCCCACTCCTCGTAGCTCGTCTCCAGGATCGGCTTGAAGACCGCGACCCCGGCGTTGTTGACGAGCGCGTCGATGCGGCCGAACCGCGCCGCCACCCGGTCGATCGCCGCCTGCACCGGCGCGCGGCTCGGCCACGTCGCACTCGATCGCGAGCACCCGCTCGCCGGGCACCAGCGCTGCGGCCGTCCGCGCGAGCGTTTCGGCGTCGATGTCGAGCAGCGCGACGCCGTAGCCGTCGCCGAGGAACCGGCGCGCCACGGCGAGGCCGATGCCGCGGGCGGCGCCGGTGACGACGGCGACTCTGCCTGTCGTGTCCATCACACCTCCAGCCATTCCCGCCGGACCACGCTCGACCCGCGCAGCGCCGCCGGCGACCCCTCGAACACGATGCGGCCATGGCCCATCACGTACAGGCGCTCCGACAGGTCGAGTGCGATCGCCAGCTTCTGCTCGACCAGCAGCAGCGCCACCCCGCGGCGCTTGATCTCGCGGAAGAGGCCGGCGACGAGCTCGACCAGCTTCGGCGCGAGCCCCTCGGTCGGCTCGTCGACCATGACGAGATCCGGGTCGCCCATCAGCGTGCGCGCGAGGGTGAGCATCTGCTGCTCGCCGCCGGAGAGCACGCCTGCCTGCGTATCGCGGCGCTCGGCGAGCCGCGGGAAGAGCTCGAACATGTCCGCCGCCGACCAGCGGCCCTTCGCGCCGCCCGTTTTCAGCCCGAGCGCGAGGTTCTGCGCCACCGTCAGCGTGGGGAACACGTCGCGGTTCTCCGGCACGTACCCGAGCCCCTTGTGCGCGATCCGGAAGGTCTCGACGCCGACGATCTCCTCGCCCTTGAAGCGCACCGAGCCGCGTGCGTCGACCATGCCCATGATCGCCTTGATCGTCGTCGAGCGGCCGACGCCGTTGCGGCCGATCAGGCTCACGCACTCGCCCGCCGCGACGTCGAGCTTCACCCCCTGCAGGATGTGGCTCTTGCCGTACCACGCGTGCAGGTCGCGGACCTCAAGCATGCGCAGTCCCCAGATAGGCTTCCTGGACGCGCGGGTTCGCGCGGATCGCCGCCGGGGTGTCGCTCGCGACGATCTCGCCGTACACGAGCACCGTCACCCGGTCGGCGAGGTCGAAGACGACGCTCATGTCGTGCTCGACCATGACGAGCGTCCGCCCCTCGGTCACCTTGCGGATCAGCGCCACCGCCGCCGCGGTCTCGGAGCGGTTCATCCCCGAGGTCGGCTCGTCGAGCAGGATCACGCTCGCCCCGCCCGCGATCGTGATGCCGATCTCGAGCGCGCGCTGCTCGGCGTAGGAGAGCACGCCCGCAGGCGTGTCGCGGCGGGACGCGAGCCCGATCTCGCCCATCACGCGCTCCGCGCGCTCGCGCGCATCGGCGAGCCCGCTCAGGCGGTGCCAGAACGAGTACCGGTAGCCGAGCGACCACAGCACCGCGCACCGGATGTTCTCGAACACCGACAGGCGGTGGAAGATGTTGGTGACCTGGAAGCTCCGCGCCAGGCCCTTGCGGTTGATCCGGAACGGCTCGAGGCCGGTGACGTCCTCGCCGTTCAGGAGGACCGTGCCCCGCGTCGGCGCGTGCCGGCCGCTGATCAGGTTGAAGAGCGTCGACTTGCCGGCGCCGTTCGGACCGATGATCGCGTGCCGCTCGCCGCGCCGGATCGCGAGGTCGACGCCGGTGATCACCGGCGTCTTGCCGAAGCTCTTCTCGACGCCGCGCAACTCTACTGCGGTCATGTCTGCTGCGGTCATGTTCCGTGCACCTCGTCCCGGCGCGCGCGCACGCGCCGCCACGCGAGTGCATACAGCGCACTCCCTGCCGCGAGCACCGCCGCCGCGGCGATCCAGGGCGGCGCGGTCTTCACGTCGAGGCCGAGACCGGCGACCTTCAGCACCGGGTTGTTCACCGCCTCGAGCTTGAGGTGATAGAGCATCTCGACGAGCGCGACGAACCCGGCGAGCGCCGCAACGCCCGCCGCGAGCAGGGCGCCGTACGCCGGCGCGAGCCGCTGCAGCCGCCCGGTCTTCGCCGCCTGCAGGTTGGCGACGATGAGGCTCGCGATGCCGCCGGGCGCGAAGAGCACCATCGCCACGAAGAAGAGCCCGAGGTACAGGAGCCACGCCTTGGTCACGTTGGCGATCCAGACGACGAAGAACGTGAAGACGATCGCGCCGAGCACCGGCCCGAAGAAGAACCCCACGCCGCCGATGAAGGTCGCGAGCAGCACCCCGCCCGAGCGCATGATGCCGACGTTCTCGGCGGTGACGATCTCGAAGTTGATCGCCGAGAGCCCGCCCGCCACGCCGGCGAAGAACGCCGACAGCACGAGCTGGAGGAAGCGCACGACGTGCGTGTCGTAGCCGACGAACTCGGCGCGCTCGGGGTTGTCGCGGACCGCATTGGCGATCCGGCCGAGCGGGGTCTGCGTGAGCGCGAACATCGCCACCATCGCGGCGAAGGTCCAGGCGGCGATCAGGTAGTAGACCTGGGTCGCCGGGCCGTAGGTGATCCCGAGGAAGGCCGGGCCGGCGGTGCGGTTCGCCGTGACGCCGCCCTCGCCGCCGAAGAAGCCGGGCAGCATGAGCGAGGATGCGGCGACCATCTCGCCGATCCCGAGCGAGATCATCGCGAACGTGGTGCCCGACTTCTTCGTCGTGACCCAGCCGAAGAGGACGCCGAAGCACGCCCCCGCGATCCCGCCGACGAGCGGCAGCGCCGCCACCGGCAGCGCGAGCTGCCCCTTGCCGATCATGTTGAGCGCGTGCACCGCGAAGTAGGCGCCGAGGCCCGAGTAGACCGCGTGCCCGAACGAGAGCATCCCGCCCTGGCCGAGCAGCATGTTGTACGAGAGCGCGAAGATCACCATGATCCCGGCCTGGCTCATCAGCGTGAGCGCGAAGCCCTGGGTGAAGACGTGCGGCAGCACGACGAACAGCACCGCCGTCCCGCCCCAGACGAGCCAGCGGCCGAGGTCGAGCGGCCTGAAGCGGAGGCGTCCCGGCGGTCACGAGTCGCGCGTCCCCATGAGACCGCGCGGCCGGAAGATGAGCATCAGCACCATCAGCAGGTAGGGCAGCACCGGCGCCGCCTGCGAGATGGTGATGCTCGCGAGCTCGGTGAAGAAGCGGCCCGGCGCGAGCTGGACGCCGAGCCCCGGCGAGCGCGCCCGCGACCGACCAGTCGAGCGCGACCGAGAACGTCTGCAGGCAGCCGATCAGGAGCGAGGCGAGGAACGCGCCGGGGAGCGAGCCCATCCCGCCGACGACCACGACCACGAACACGACCGCCCCGACGAGCGCCGCCATCCCCGGCTCGGTGATGAACGCGTTGCCGCCGATCACGCCGGCGAGCCCGGCGAGCGCCGCGCCGCCGCCGAACACCAGCATGAAGACGCGCGGCACGTCGTGCCCGAGCGCCTCGACCATGTGCGGATGGGTGAGCGAGGCCTGGATCACGAGCCCGATCCGGGTGCGCGTGAGCGCGAGCCAGAGCGCGCCGAGCATGCCGACCGACACCAGCATCATGAAGCCGCGGTAGATCGGAAACGAAGTCCCGTACAGCGTGAAGAGCGCGCCGTCGAGCGCCGGCGGGACCCGGTAGTCGACCGGCGGCCGGCCCCAGACGAGGTGCACGAACTCCTCGATCAGGTAGGCGAGGCCGAAGGTGAAGAGGAGCTCGGCGACGTGGCCGTGCTTGTGCACCGTGCGCAGGCCCCAGCGCTCGACCAGCATGCCCACCGCGCCGACGGCGAGCGGCGCGAGCACGAGCGCCGGCCAGAACCCGATGCGGACGCTGATCGAGTAGGCGAAGTACGCCCCGAGCATGTAGAAGCTCGCGTGCGCGAAATTGAGCACGCCCATCATCGAGAAGATGAGCGTGAGGCCCGAGGAGAGCATGAACAGCAGCAGCCCGTAGCTGACGCCGTTCAGCAGCGTGACGAGGAAGAACTCCATCGCGGCTCGACGCGGGCGCGGAAAAAAACCGGGGCCGCGCGGGCCCCGGTGGCGTCGTCTTCGCCGGCGGCGCGCCGGCTACGGCCGCTTCATCTGGCAGGAGGTCGGCTGCGCCGACATCCAGCCCTCGATCTTCGCGTCGGTCCGGAAGCCCATGCCGCTGTTCTCGATGTCGTGCCGCACGTCCTTCGGGCCGCCCTTCGCCGCGGTGCGCTCGATCGTCGAGATGTAGAGCGGCTGGATGAGCTGGTGGTCGGCGGCGCGCATCTCGACGTCGCCGAGCTCGGTCGCGAAGCGCATGCCCTCGAGCGTCTTCGCCACCGCCTTCGGGTCGTCCGACTTCGCCTGCTTCATCGCCTCGGCGACCATCAGCAGCGCGGTGTTGGCGCGGAAGAAGTAGTAGTCCTGGTTGTACTTCTTCTTGAACTCGGCGGCGATCCGCTCGGTGTTCTTCGCCGGGACGTTGCCGTGCCACTCGGTGATCTGCTTCACGCGCCCGACGCCCGCCTCGCCGAGCGCGGTGATCGCGCCGATCGCGCCGGCGTAGTAGGTGTAGAAGGTGACGTTGAGCCCGGCATCGCGCGCCGCCTTGATGAGCAGCGTCATGTCGTTGCCCCAGTTGCCGGTGATGACGGTGTCGGCGCCCGCCGCCTTGATCTTGGCGACGTAGGGCGCGAAGTCCTTCACCTGGCCGAGCGCGTGCAGGTCCTCGCCGACGATCTGGATGTCGGGGCGCTTGCGCGCGAGGTCGGCCTTGGCCGCGCGCGCGACCGCCTGCCCGAACGAGTAGTTCTGGTTGATCAGGTAGACCTTCTTGATGTCCTTGTTCTGGGCGAGGAAGGTCGTGAGCGCCTCCATCTTCATGTCGCTGTTGGCGTCGAAGCGGAAGTGCCAGTAGCTGCATTTCGAGTTGGTGAGATCCGGGTCGACCGCGGCGTAGTTCAGGTAGAGGATCTCCTTCCCCGGGTTGCGCTCGTTGTGCTTCTCGATCGCGTCGACGAGCGCGAGCGCGACCGCCGAGCTCTGGCCCTGGATGACGTAGCGGATGCCGCCGTCGATGATCTTCTTCAGCTGGTTCAGGGTCTCCTGCGGGCTCACCCGGTTGTCGAAGCCGACGATCTCGACCTTGAACGGGCCGGCGAGCCCCTTGCGGTTGATCTCGTCGGCGGTGAACTGGAAGTGCTTGAGCCCGTGCTCGCCGGTGTTGGCGAACGCGCCCGAGAGCGGGTCGACGTAGGCGATCCTGACGGCCTGCTGCGCGGCAGCAGGGAGGCTGGCGGCGAGAAACGCGGCGACGAAAGCGCGAGGACCGGCGGGCGTACGGCGTGCGCGAGCATGGGACCTCCTCCAGACGTTGCGTGTGCAGCGGTCCCGCATTCGGCGGCGGGTCTGGTCGTGGGAAGCGATGGGATGGTATTGAAGGCCGAGCACCCGGGTCAAGGGCGCCGGAAAAGCGCGACGCGGCCGGCCGGGACCGCGCGGGAGGAGCGCGCGACCCCGGCCGGCCGGGCGTGGTGCGGGTTACGGGGTGACGTTGCCCTCGCCGATCGACTTCGCGAACGCGGCGAACTCGGCGGCGGTCATCCGGCCCTTGCCCTTGGCCATCGCGTCGAACTTCTTCTCGAGCACGGTCAGGGCGTCCTTCTTGGTGATCATGCCGTCGTTGTCGACCATCTTCATGGCCTTCATCTGGGTCATGATCCTGCTTTCCAGCTCGAGCGTCGGCTGGGCGTTCGCCGCCTGGCCGAGGCCGAGGGCGATCCGAGCGCGAGCGTCGAGAGCGCGACTTTCATGCGGTTCATCGTCAGTCTCCTGTACGTGGTGGGTTGTCGAGAGCCCTCGAAGCCTTGAGCTCCAGCGTTGGTCGGGCGGCGCGGTCGGTGCTTACAGCGCGCCCCTCGCCGCCCCCCCGGCCGCGCCGGGGTTCACCCCCTCGACGAGCGGGAGGGGACGGTCAGCGGCCGACAGGCCGCGGCGAGCGCCGTCCCCACGAGCTCCGCGAGCGAGGCGGCCTGCATCTTCTCCATCACCTTCGCGCGATGGACCTCGACCGTGCGGTCGAGAGCCCGAGCCGGGTCGCGATCACCTTGTTCGGCTTGCCCTCGATCACGAACTGCATCACCTCGCGCTCGCGTGGCGAGCGTCGCGATGCGCGCCTCGGTCCCGGCGCGGT
>CAVXND010000014.1:0-111761 GCA_963762785.1 uncultured beta proteobacterium | reverse complement strand
GCCGCCGAACGCGCGGGCGAGCATCACGTAGTCAGGCCGCGGGGCGATGGAAGTGCCGGCGAAGCGTCCGGTCCGCACCGCGGCGCCGCCCGGGTAGTAGGTCGCGACGTCGCCCTTCTGCGAGAGATAGCCGGCGTTGTCGAAGAGCACGATCATGATCGGCAGTCCGTGCTCCTGCGCGGCGCCGAAGGAACCCACTACCGGGTTGTAGTGGAACGCGCCGTCGCCGATCGTGCAGACCACGGGCCGGTCCGGTTGCGCGTGCTTCACGCCGAGCGCCAGCCCGAGGCCTACGCCCAGGCCGCCATAGCTCGACTCGAAGAAGCTCCCGGCGCCGCGCGCTCGTGCAGCCGCACCACGTCGAGCCGGTGCGCGCACTCCATTCGACGAGGATCGCGTCGTCCGGGAGCACCTCGCTCAGCTCGTGCGCGATCCAGCGGGTCTCGAGCGCGGCGCCGTTGCCCGCGGCGCGCGCCGCCTCGCGCCGTGCCGCCCGTTCGCGATCGTGCCGCTCGCCCCATTGCGCGAGCTGCGCCGCGCGCGAGCGGGGCGGCACGATCTGCCGCACGCGATCCACGAGCCGCTCGAGCGACGGCCCGACCTCGCCGGCGGCGACGAGGTCGGCGCGAAAGCCCCAGAACGGCAGCCGCGAATGCAGCGGATCCTCGCCCAGGACGAGCACGCGCGTCCCGTCGCGCGGCGCCGCCGACGGCGGGTGCCACGGCGCGACCGCCTCGACGAGGAAGATCACGTCCGCCTGCGAGAGGGCATCGGGGATGTCCTCGTGCACGATCCCGCCGTACAGCGGATGCGTGCGCGGGAAGTTGACGTAGTAGGGCTGCCAGGCCTCGAGCACCGGCGCGCCGAGCGACTCGGCGAGCGCGACGAGCGAGCTCACCGCCGCGCGATCCTTGCCGGCCTCCTCGGTGACGATCACCGGGTGCTTCGCGTGGCACAGCGCCTGCGCGATCTCGTCGATGACGGCCGGCGCGACCTCCGCCGGCCGCGGCAGCGCCGCCACGGCCGGCGCACTGACCACCATCGCTCTCCATGAGGTACTCGGTCGGGACCGACACGAACACCGGCCCCCTCGGCGCCGCCATCGCGAGCTGGCAGGTGCGCTGCACCGTGTGCGGCAGGAGTGCGCTCCGGTTCAGCGCGAAGCTCCACTTCACGCACGGCTCCATGAGCCGCGCGGGACCGCCGGTGTCGGTGAGCAACCGAAGCCATTGCCGGCCGACCGTCGGCCCCGGCGGCTCGGCGAAGCCGATCGATTCGCCGGCCAGAACGACCATCGGAATGCGCTCGTGCAGCGCCGCCCGCACGATCATGGTCGCGTGCAGCGAGCCCACCGTCGTGTGCAGGAAGACCGCCGGGAGCCTCCCGGTCGCCTTCGCGTAGCCCATCGCCATCGCCACCGCGGTTTCCTCGTGGCGCGACGAGACGTACTGCGGAAAGTCGCGGTCCGCGTTGGCGCGCGGCGAGCGCCTCCCACACCGGCGCCCAGTCGGAGCCGGGCGACGCGAAGATGCGCTCCACACCCATCGCACGGAGGCCGCGCAGCAGCGCTTCCGCGCCGCTCGGTGCGGTGCTCAATGGATCCCCAGCAGACGCGCGGCGTTCCCGCCGCAGATCATCGCCAGCTCCGCCGGCGACACGCCGCAGCGCTCGACGAAGCCGGCCGGGCCCTTCTCCCCACCGGGTAATCGCTGCCCATGACCAGGCGATCGGCGCCGACGCGCTCGAGCAGGACCTTGAGCACCTCGGGGTCGTAAACACAGGTGTCGTAGTGGAACGACCGCAGGAACTCGCTCGGCCGCTTGCCGCCGGTGTTGCGGACCGTGTCCGGCCGGTTCGCGTGATTGCGGTCCATGCGCCCCAGGTAGTGCGGGAAGTAGCCGCCGCCGTGCGCGATCACTACCTTGAGCTCCGGATACCGGTGCATGACGCCCTCGTAGATCAGCGACGCCATCGCCTTCGTCTCCTCGATCGACTGGCCGGCGGAGTTCCACAGCGCGTAGCGCTGGAACCAGGGGTCGCGCACGCCTTCCGGATGGATCCAGACCGTGAGGCCGAGCTCGTTTACCGCGGCCCAGAACGGATCGAACACCGGATCGCCGAGGTAGACGCCGTTGTAGCTCGACCCGGCGTTGACCATCTTCAGGCCGAGCTGCCCGACGCCGCGCTCGAGCTCGCCGAGCGCAAGCGTCACGTCCTGCAGGGGCAACACGATCGAGCCGACGAAGCGCTTCGGGTACCGCGCCACCCACTCCGCCGTCGTGTCGTTGCACCCGCGGCACAGCTCGAGGTCGGTCTGCGGATCGGCCCACGACGTGCCTTGCAGCACCGTGCTCGCGGTGACGACGGCCATGTCGATCCCGCGCGCGTCGAGATCCTCGATCTCGGTCTCCGGCTGCATCATCCGCTGGATGAGCTCCAGCGCGCCCGGCCGCGGCGCGGCCGCGGGGCTCGCCCCGAAGCCGGTGAACACGGTCTTGTTCGTCGACGCCCGGAACACATGCTCGTCGAGCATGTGCACGTGGAAATCGATCCTCATTGCTCGATGCCGAGCTCCTTGAGCAGCTTGCCGTAGCGCGTACTCGCTCCGCACGTACGCGGCGAACGCCTCCGGCGTCATCGGCGGCGCGACGTCTACCGCGAGGATGCGGAAGCGGTCAGCCACCGCCGGCTCCTGCATGACCTTCTGCACTTCGCGGTTGAGCCGGTCGAGGACCGCCGGCGGCGTGCCGTTGGGGGCGTAGAACCCGAAGTACGGGCCGCCGTCCACGCCCTTGATGCCGTTCTCCTCCAGCGTCGGCACGTCGGGGAAGTCGGGGTGCCGCTTCGGTCCCGCGATCGCGACCAGGCGCAGCTTGCCGGCCTTGGCCTGCGGCAGCCCGACGCCCGGATCGAACGCGAGGTCGATGACGCCGCCGAGGAGGTCCTTCAGGGCCGGGCCCGCGCCCTTGTACGGGATGTGGTTCAGCTTCACCTTGGCCTCGCGGTTGTACACCTCGACCGCGATGTGCGGCGAGGTGCCGTTGCCGGGCGTGCCGTAGTTCAGCTTGCCGGGATTCGCGCGCGCGTAGGCGAGGAACTCCTGGTAGTTGCTGGCCGGGAGGTCGAGCTTCACGATCACGTAGAGCGACACGCTGCCGGTGGCCACCGCGGGCGTCAGGACCTTCACCGGGTCGAAGTCGGCCCGCTTCACGAGGTGCGGCGCGATCATCATGGTGCTGCCCGGCGCGTAGACGAGGGTGTAGCCGTCCGGGTCGGCGCGAGCGACGCCTTCGAACCCGATGTAGCCGTCCCCGCCGGGGCGATTCTCCACCACGAACGGCTGCCCGAGCGTCTCGCCGAGGCGGGCCCCGAGGACGCGCGCCGTGATGTCGGCCACGCCGCCCGGGGCGACGTTCACGATCACCCGGACCGGCTTTGCCGGCCATTGCTGGGCGTGGGCTGCACCGGCGAGCACCGCGAGGGCAAGCGCCGCGATCGCGAGTTTTCTCATCGTCGTCCTCCTCCGGTCGAGACTCGATGCGAACACTAGAGACATCGCCTCGCGATTGTCCAAAGGTTCGTAGGCCTTGACAGCGGCCGGTGTTCGAATCGAACATGAACATGTTCACTCAACGCGCGGGCGGCGCCCGGTTGCGCGGCGCAGCAAGGACATGGGAGCAGACCGTTGACGGCGAAGCGGGTCGCCTTGGTGACCGGTGCGGCGACCGGGATCGGACGCAGCGCGGCGGTGGCGCTGGCGCGCGCCAGCTTCGACGTCGCGATCAACTATAGCCGCAGCGAAGCCCAGGCAAAGGACACCGCGGCGCAGGCACACCAGGCCGGGGCGCAGACGTTGCTCGTCAAGTGCGACGTGAGCGACGAGGCGGGCGTGCGCGCGATGATCGATGCGATCGGCGCGCGGTTCGGCCGCCTCGACGTCCTCGTCAACAACGCGGGGATCACGGCGTCCTGGAAGCCGAAGGATCTCGAAACGCTGTCGCTCGACGAGTGGGACCGCGTGTTCGCGGTGAACGTGCGCGGACTCTTCCAGGTGACGCGGGCCGCGCTGCCGCTGCTCCGCAAGGGCGAGCGGCCGTGCATCGTGAACACCGCGAGCATCGTCGGCCTGCGTCCCGGCCCGCAGCCGCTGCCCTACGCGGCCAGCAAGGCGGCGGTGGTGAACCTCACCAAGACCCTGGCCTGGAACCTCGGGCCCGAGATCCGCGTGAATGCGGTCGCGCCCGGGTGGATGGAAGGCGACTGGATGGAGCGGATGCTCAAGGACAAGTACGAGGACCTGATGGGCAAGCGCGCGAAGGCCACGCCGCTCCGGCGCGTCGTGACCGCCGACGACGTCGCCGAGACCATGATGAGCCTCATCGAGTCCAACCGTTTCGTGACGGGGGAGATCGTGGTGGTGGACGGTGGCTTCAGCAGCTCCACGTGACCATGTCATTCCGGCGGAAGCCGAAATCCAGGGTGTGATGATCGCCCGCCGCGCACGGTCCTGGACCCCGGCTTGCACCGGGGTGACGAGGCGGTAATGCTCGAAGGCGTCGTCCCGTTCCCGGCCGCGGACGCGGAGCGCTGGCGCGCGAAGGGATACTGGCAGGGCAGGTCGCTCGCCGACGAGTTCGCAATCGTCTTCGAGCGCTACGCCAGCCGGATCGCCCTGATCGACGGCGACCGCCGGTACAGCTACGCCGACGTCGATCGACTGAGCAGCCGCCTGGCGCTCAACCTGCTTGCGCTCGGGATGAAGCCGCTCGATCGCGCCGTGCTCGCGTTGCCGAACGTCGGCGAGTTCGTGATCCTCTACTTCGCGCTGCAGAAGATCGGCGCCATCCCGATCGCCGCGCTCGCCACCCATCGCTACGCCGAGATCAGCCAGTTCGTGCGCATCGCCGGGGCGGCGGCGTGCTTCTACCCCGAGCGGCAGAGCGACTTCGAGTTCGCGCCGATGGTGCGCCGCGTACAGGAGGAGAGCCCGTGCCTGACGCTGTGCATCGGACTCGGCGCCCTGCGCGAGCTGATCGAACGCGAGCCCGCGCTGCCGGCCGCCGAGCTCCGGCGGATCCGGATCGACCCCACCGACCCGTGCATCTTCCAGCTCTCGGGCGGCACGACCGGCGTCCCGAAGCTGATCCCGCGCACGCACAACGACTACGCGTACAACTCCAAGACCGCGGCGCCGGTGTGCGGCGTGACCGGCGACTCCGTGCTGCTCCTCGCGCTGCCGATCGCGCACAACCTGCCGCTTGCCTGCCCCGGCATCCAGGGCTACTTCTTCAGCGGCGGCACGGTGGTGCTCAGCCCGACTACGCGCCCGGAAGACATGCTCCGGCTCGCGGCGAAGCACCGGGTCACTCACATCAAGGTGGTGCCGGCGCTCCTGATCCGCCTCATCAACAGCCCCGAGATCGGCGGGTACGACCTGTCCTCGGTCAAGGTGATCCAGAGCGGCGGGCAGCGGATGCAGCCCGAGGTCCGGTTGAAGACCCACCGCCTGATCCCGAGCGCTTTCGTGCAGGAGAACTTCGGGATGTCGGAGGGGATGCTCTTCTTCGTGCGCCTGGACGACCCCGAGGAGGTCAAGCTCGAGACCTGCGGCCGGCCGATCTGCCCGGACGACGAGGTGCGCCTGTGCGACGACGAGGGCCGGGAAGTGCCGCCGGGCGAGGTGGGCGAGCTCACCTGCCGCGGCCCCTATACGCTCCGCGGGTACTACGGCGTGCCGGAGTACAACGCGCGGCAGTTCACGCCCGACGGCTTCTACCGCTCCGGCGACCTGATGCGCCTGCATCCCTCGGGCAACTACGTGGTCGAGGGGCGCAAGAAGGATCTGATCAACCGCGGCGCGGAGAAGATCAGCGCCGAGGAGATCGAGAACCTGATCCTGCAGCACCCGGCGGTGCAGAACGTGGCCTGCGTGCCGACGCCCGACCCCGACCTGGGCGAGAAGATGTGCGCGTGCGTCATCCTGCGGCCGGGCGCGGGCCTGTCGCTCGCGGAGCTGGTTGCGTTCCTGAAGGAGAAGGAGATCGCGAAGTTCAAGCTGCCGGAGCGGCTCGAGGTATTCCACGACTTCCCGATGTCGACCTTCGGGAAGGTGTCGAAGAAGGCGCTGGCCGACGCGGTCGCGCAGAAGACCGCCGGCTGAACGGCCCGAACGATGCCCCGGCCTATCGAGCTGATCGTGCCCTACGTGCAGGGCGGTGGCAGCGATCAGCGCGCCCGCCTCGCCGCACGCCACCTTTCCCGATTCCTCGGCGAGGCGGTGGAAGTCGTCAACCGCACCGGGGCGATTGCGGGGCACACCGCGATCGCCACCGCTCCCGCCGACGGGCGCACGATCGGACTGATCACCGGCGAGATCGGGATGATGCACTGGCACCGCGGGCTCACCGAACTCACGTGGCGGGACTACACGCCGCTCGCGGTGCCGTACGTGGAGTCCGCGGCGGTCATCGTCAGCGCGGACGCGCCGTGGCGCACCCTGGCAGAATTCCTCGACGCGTGCCGGGCCCGCCGGATCCGCGGCTCGGGCGGCCCGAACTTCGGCGTCTGGAAGTTCGCGCTCGCCGGGCTGCTCGACGCGGTCGGCTGCGACCTCTCCCGCCTCGACTGGATCGAGACGCTGAGCGGCGAGCAGGGGCTGGAGAAGGTGCTCGCCGGTGCCGCCGACGTCGCGCCGATCACGATGACCGACGCGCGCGGACCGCTCCTCGACGGCCGGGCGCGCGCGCTCGCGACCATGGAGGACGCTCGCCATCCGCGCTTCCCCGAGATCCCGACCGTGCAGGAGGCGGCCGGGGTGGCGTGGGAGGTCGCGCATTGGCGGGGGATCGTCGCGCCGGCTCGCCTGCCGAACGCAGTTCGCGATCGGTACCTCGAGGCGCTGCAGCGCGTCGCGGCGGACGCGGCATTTCAGGCCGAGGCCGCGGCGAGCGCATTCACCGTGCGCTGGCGGTTTGCCGACGAGTTCGCAGGCTACATGGAACAGGACGACAGGCAGTTCGGCCGCGTCATCGCGGTGTTGCCCCCGGAGGCGTCATGCATGCACTGATCGGAGCGTTGCTCGCGCTTGCTGCGACGGCGGCGCTCGCGCAGGCCGACTACCCGTCCAAGCCGATCCGATTCATCGTGCCGATCGCCACCGGGAGCGTGACGGACATCGTGCTGCGCGCCGCCAGCCAGGAGCTCGCGCCGAAGCTCGGCCAGCCGCTCGTGATCGACAACCGCGGCGGCGCGAGCGGCATCGTCGGCGCAGAAGCGTGTGCCAGGGCGGCACCCGACGGCTACACGATCTGCGCCGTGTACCACTCGATCATGTCGTTCAATCCGCTGACCCACGAGAAGCTCCCGTACGACCCGCAGCGCGACTTCGCGCCGGTCACGAACCTCTATTTCGTCACCGAGGCGTTGATGGTGACCGGCGGCCTGCCGGTGGGATCCGTGGCCGAGCTGCGGAGCTACGCGCAGGGCAAGCCAGCGGCGCTCAACTTCGGCACGCTGGGCGAAGGCTTCGCTGCAGGAGCTCTTGCTCGCGTGGCTCAACCGCGAGTGGAGCGTCGCCATCGCCGGCATCCCCTATAAGGGTGGCGGGCCGATCGCGGCCGCGCTCACCGCGGGCGAGATCCAGGTGGCGCAGATGGGCGTCGGCAACTTCCTCGGTGCGATCCAGGGCGGCAAGGTGCGCGCGCTCGCGGTGTCGGCCGGGCAGCGCTCGCGGGCCTTGCCCGACGTGCCGACGATGGCCGAGGCCGGCCTCGGTGGGTTTCGCAGCCGGCCGTGGTGGGGGCTCGCCGTGCCCGCGGGCACGCCCGCGCCGATCGTGGCACGGCTGAACGCCGACTTCACGACGCTCTTCCGCGACCCGAAGTTCGTCGAGTTTCTCGAGACCCGCTTCACCGAGCCGGCGCCGGGCACGCCGACGGAGTTCGCGTCGTTCCTGAAGGCCGACCGCGAGGCGGCCGCCGCACTGGTGCAGCTCGCGAAGCAAGGCAGGTCCAAGTGATGCGAATCATCGATCTTCACTGCTATCCGGGCACGCCCGAATGGATCGCCTGCCAGGGACCGTACGTCGAAGCGCTCGCGAAGTACTGGAACCGTCAATGGGTCGGCAAGACCGAAGACGAGGTCCTGCAGGACTTCACCGCGGCCGGCGTCGAAGCGGTGCTCGTCGCGCTCGACCTCGAGACGACGATCGCCACGCCGCCGGTTACCAACGAGTACGTCCACGCGATGTGGAAGCGGCACCCGCAGCGGATCATCCAGGCCTGGGGGGCCGTCGAGCCCGCGAAGGGCGAGACCGCCATCCACCAAGTGCGCAAGGCGGTGCGCGAGCTCGGCCTGCTCGGCTTCCACTTCCATCCGATCATGCAGCACTTCGCGGTGGACGACCGTCGGTACTACCCGCTGTTCGAGGAGATCGCAGCGCTCGGCGCTGCGGTGATGATCGACGTCGGCACGACCGGCATGGGCGCCGGGCTGCCGGGCGGCATGGGCGCGGTGATCCGCCATGCGCATCCCGCGTCGATCGACCAGCTCGCGGCCGACTTCCCGACGCTCAAGATCATCATGGCGCACCCCGGCTGGCCGTGGGTGGACGAGACGACGGCGGTCGCGCTGCACAAGGGGAACGTCTACTGGGAGATGTCCGGCTGGGCGCCGAAGTACTTCCCGGGCAATCTCAAGGTGGACATGCGCGCGCGGCTGCAGGACAAGATCATGTTCGGCAGCGACTACCCGAGCATGCCGTACGCGCGCATCCTCAAGGAGTGGCAGGAGCTCGGCTACACTGACACGGTGATGGAGAAGATCTTCCACGGCAACGCCGAGCGGATCCTGGGTCTCTAGGAGGATTACGACTTGAGCCGGGTATTCAAGGGTCGACGGGAGGACCAGAGGCTGATCACCGGCCAGGGCCGGTTCACCGGCGACTGGAACCTGCCCGGGCAGCTCTACGGCCACTTCCTGCGCGCCGATCGTGCGCATGCCGAGATCGTGTCGCTCGATGCGAAGGCGGCGCGCGCCGCGCCGGGCGTAAGGGCGGTGCTCACTGGCGAGGACGTGCGCAAGGCGGGCTTCAAGGAAGCGCCGCCGCTCGTCAGATTCCCGGGCCGGGGTGGGATGAAGTTGCTCGAGCCCCATCGCGATGCGCTCGCGGTCGGCCGCGTCCGTCACGTCGGGCAGGAGGTGGCGCTCGTAGTCGCCGATTCACCGGCGGCCGCGCAGGACGCGGCCGAGATGATCGAGATCGAGTATCGCGACCTCCCGGTTCTCGTTGAGGTCGACGATGCGCTCGCACCGGGCGCGCTGCAGCTCCACGACGGGATTTCCGGCAACGTTGCGTTCGACTTCGAGTACGGCGACGAGGCCAAGGTCGAGGCCGCGTTCGCGAACGCCGCACACGTGACCCGCGTCACGCTGGAAAGCAAGCGCCTCGTCGGCAACCCGATGGAGCCGAAGGCGTGCGTGGCCGCTTACGCCGCCGCGACCGACACGTTCGACCTCTACGCGCCGAGCCAGGGCATGACGCTCATGCTCGGGGGGCTGAGCGCGATCATCGGCCACCCCGTCGCGAAGATCCGCCTGCACGCGCGCGACGTCGGCGGCGGGTTCGGCGTGCGCTCCGACGCCTATTCCGAGTACTGCACGCTCATGCTGGCGGCGAAGACGCTCGGCAAGCCGGTGAAATGGGTCGGCTCGCGCGCCGAGACTTTCGTCAGCGACCATCACGGACGCGCGGCGCGGCTGATCGGCGAGCTCGCGCTCGACCGTGACGGGACGTTCCTCGCACTCCGCCTGCAGTGGATCGTCAACGCCGGCGCCTACCTCTCGCATCCCGGGCCGCTGATCAACACGCTGCTGCCGGGCTTCCACGCCACCAACCTGTACCGGATCCCGGCGCTCTACGGCCGCCACCGGCTGGTGCTGACCAACACCACGCCCACGACCGCCTACCGCGGCGCCGGACGGCCGAACGTCTCGTACATCGCCGAGCGCCTGGTCGAGGAGGCGGCGCGCGAAACGGGCGTGGACCGGATCGAGCTGCGCCGCCGGAATCTGCTCCGCAAGGACGAGTTCCCGTACCAGACGCCGCTGCCGATGTCGAAGTACGACAGCGGCGATCCGCACGGCCACGTGGACATGGCGCTGGAGAAGTCCGACTGGAAGGCCTTCGAGGCTCGCCGCGCCGAGGCCCGGGCGCGCGGCAAGCTGCGCGGGATCGCCTGCGCGGTGTTCGTCGAGCCGGCGGGCGCCGGCGGCAGCCCGAAGGAGGAGGCGGAGATCCGCTTCGGCTCGTCGGGCAACGCCGAGCTCTTCACCGTTTCAGGCAGCTCGGGCCAGGGGCACGAGACGGTGTACCCGGAGGTCGCCGCCGAGATCCTCGGCATGGATCCGGAGAAGATCACGCTGCGGGCGAGCGATCCCGACGGACCGCCGCTGATGGGCGACGGGACGATCGGCTCGCGCTCGATGATGGCCCAGGGCGGCGCGGTCGCGATGGCGGTGCGCGAAGCGGTGCGCAAGGGGACGGACCTTGCCGCAAAGGCGCTCGAGGTCGGGCCGACCGACGTCGAGTTTTCCGACGGCCGCTATCGCGTGAAGGGGACCGACCTGACGATCAGCTTCGAGGAGGTCGTGCGCCTGCATGCCGGCCAGTCGCCGCATCCGCTCGATTCGCGCGGCGACCTGCCGCAGCCGCGCTCGTACCCGGGCGGGGCGCACGTGGCCGAGGTCGAGATCGATCCCGAGACCGGGGAGCTGAAGCTCCTGCGCTATACCGGGGTCGACGACTGCGGCCGGATCATCAACCACACGCTGCTCGAAGGCCAGATCCACGGCGGCATCGTCCAGGGCATCGGGCAGGCGCTGGGCGAGTACGCGCACTACGACCCGGCCACGGGACAGCTGGTGGCCGGGACGTTCATGGACTACACGATGCCGCGCGCCGACGAGCAGCCCGAGATCCGCCTCTACGACAACTCGGTGCCGTCGCCAGGCAACCCGCTCGGCGTGAAGGGCGCGGGCGAGGCCGGGACCACCGGCGCGGTGCCCGCGGTCGCGAACGCGGTGATCGATGCGCTGCGGCCGCTCGGCATCCATCACCTGGACTTCCCGTTCTCGCCGGCCCGCGTCTGGGCGGCGATCGCCGCGGCGCGGTCCTAGCGCAGCCCCTCGAACAGCAGCTTGAGCAGCCGGCGCAGGTCCGCGACGCCCTGCTCGGGATTCGGGCGCGGCGCCGCGATCCACCAGCGCAGCGACGCCGAGTAGACGAAAAAAATGTACCGCGCGATCAGCGCCGCGTCCTCGCGCGAGCCGATCTGCCGCGCGCGCTGCGCGGCCCGCACCAGGGTCTCGAGGCCGTCCATCAGGCGCTTGCGGATGCCGAGGAACGTGGCCGCCTGCTTGCCGCTCGAGTAGAAGGTCAGCTCCTGCAGCAGGATGCGCGCGAGCGCGGGCTTGCCCGCCAGCCAGCGGTAGTGCACGCGGAACACGGCGATCAGCTGGTCGACGAGCGGCCGGCCCGGGCGCGGCGCCGCGAGCGCGACGTCGGTCACCGCGTTCAACTCCTCGTTGAAGATCAGGAAGACGAGGTCGCGCTTGTCCTCGGCATAGTTGAAGAGCGTGCCGAGGCCGACGTGCGCGCGCTGCGCGATCTCGCGCATGGTGGCGGCGCCGTAGCCGTGGCGGGTGAAGAGGTCCGCGGCGGCGGTGCGGATGCGGTCGCGGGTCTCGAGCTTCTTCTGCTCGCGCAGGCCGAGGCGCCGTGCCGCCCCGCGACTACCCCGCTTCATCGCGGGCGAGCGACCGTCGCATCGCGCGCATCAGCGGACGGCCTGCTCGTAGAAGCTGCCGTCGTAGTACGCACCCGGGGGCTGGAACTGCTTCTTCTGCTCGGCCCACTTCGACCGGATCGCAAGCACGGCGGCAACGCCCTGCAGATCGATCTGCGCGCGGCGCTGGAAGCCGTCCTTCGGATCGAGCAGGACCCGGTAGGCCGTCTCCGCCGAGGCTTGCGTCGCGTTCGGCTGGTTGCGGATGAAGATCTGCAGCGCCTCGGCGCGGTTGGCAGGGTCGTACAGCCACTCGACCGCCTGCGCGTAGGCGCGGATGAACCCGACCACGGCGCCGCGGTTCGCGTCGGCCCACGACTTGCGCGTGCCGAGAACGAGGCCCTGGTACGGCCCGATGACCGTGACCGCGTCGGCGAGCACGTTGAACCCGCGCGCCTGCGCCTGCACCTCGAACGGCGAGAGCAGCAGCGTCGCAGCGTGCTTCTTCTCCAGCAGCGCCTGGTATCGCTGCAGCACGCCGCCGGCGCGTTCGACCGAGTACGCCGGCTCGCGCAGGCCGTTGCGGTCGAGGATCTCGAACAGCACGAAGGCGTAGCCGGTCGTGCGCGCGTCCACCGAAACCGTCTTCCCGCGCAGCTCGCCGATCGTCTTCACCTCGGGGACGGACGTGAGGCGCAGGAACCCGTTGTCGCCGCCCATGACCGCGACCAGATCGGGGCCCTGAATCGGCGCCTCGCCCTGGCCTTCGCGGTAGGCGATCAGGTTGTCGATCGCGGTCATGCCGAGGTCGAACTTGCCCTGGATCAGCCCGGTGAGCTGGAACACCGAGTTCGGCGTCGGGGTGATCTTCACGGTGACGCCGTGCTGCGCGAAGAAACCCTTGTCCTGCGCGACCCACACCGGCCAGTTGAATCCGCCCGGGAAGACGATGAGCTCGAGCGGCTTCTCCTTCGATCCCGGCGCGCCCGCAACGGGTGCCGGCGGCGAGGTGGAGCAGGCGGCCAGCGCGGCGATCAAGGTCAGCGTCGTGAGCAGCAGGTGGGGGCTGCGGATTCTCATTGGTCTCGCCTCCTTGGCGGGCCGCATCTCGGCGGCGCGCGCCGTAGGATACGCTTCGCGTCGCGGGGTGTGTCACGGCGTTCACCCGAGAACGGTTCGGCGACGAGGCGGCGCGGGCAGGGAGGCGGTAGCATTCGACGCGGTCGCCTTCTCGCCGCCGGAGCCAGTGCATGACCACCAGCCACGTCAGCCCGTTCCTGCGCGACAAGATCAAGGGCTCGCGCCCGGCGAGCTCACTTCCGCACCCTGCAGGTGCCCTCGACGCGGGAGGAAGTGGGAGCCGAGGGGTTCGGGTTCGTCCTGGAGGGGATGTTCGACGAGAACCAGGGGGACGCCGGCGTGATCTTCCGGAAGTAGCGACCGTATGCGCGACGAAACGAAGCCGATACCGGTAGCCGCCGGTACGCATCACTGGCCGGCGCAGCAGCGCGTCGTCTACGGCGTGCCGTACCGGGAGGCGCTCGCCAGGGAGCTCGAGCGTTCGCGCGCACGCCGCGTGTTCGTCACCACGACGAAATCGCTGACCGGCGGCAAACTGGTCGCGGACGTGGTCGCCGAGCTCGGCGAGCGGTTCGCCGGCAAGTTCCACGACATCGCCGCACACAGCCCGCGCGAGGCGGTGATCGCCGGGGCGAACGCGATCCGCGCCGCCGGCGCCGACCTGGTCGTCGCGATCGGCGGCGGTTCGGTGATCGACGCGACGAAAGTGATGCTCATCGCGCTATGGCGCAACTTCGAGACCGCGGCGCGTCTGAGCGAGGCCGCGAACCGCATCCCCGAGGCGAGCGCGTGGGACGACGACCCGCAGGCGCTCCGCATGATCGCGATCCCGACCACGCTGTCGGCAGCGGAGTTCTCGCCGCACGCCGGGATCACCGATCCGGGGCGCAGGGTCAAGGAGGGATTCCAGCACCCGCTGTCGGTGCCGAAATGCGTGATCCTGGATCCCGAGGCCACGCGCGAGACGCCGCTCGACCTCATGCTCTCGACCGGCATGCGCGCGGTCGATCACGCGGTCGAGGGCTGGTGCGCGACGCGGACCGCGCCGCTCGCGGAGGCGACCACCCTGCGTGCGATGCAGATGCTCGCGAGCTCGCTGCCGGCGATCAAGCGCGATCCCGCGGACATGACGGCACGGCTCGACGCGCAGCTCGGCATGTGGCTGTCCCGATTCGTGACGATGGCCGGCATCCCGTACGGTGCGAGCCACGGCCTCGGGTACCTGCTCGGCGCATACAAGGGCGTGCCGCACGGCATCACCTCCTGTCTCACGCTGCACGCGGTGCTCGCGTGGAACGAGCCGGTCAACGCGGAGCGGCAGCGCGCGGTCGCGGCGGCGTTCGGCCGGCCGGGCGAGAGCGCGAGCGCCGGCGTGCGATCGTTCGTCGAATCGCTCGGACTTGCCGACGCGGCTCGGCCAGGTCGGCATCGGCCGGGACGACCTGCCGGCGATCGCCGGTTCCTGGGACGGTGCCGGCCCCTTGAGCGCCAACCCGCGGCCGGTGAGCGGCACGAAGGACCTCGTCGAGATCCTCACGCTCGCGCTTTGATTCGAACGACAACCTGGAGAGTACGGAGTGATGGCCAATACGCACGCGTCCCGATCGGATCGTACGTTCGCACGTGAACCGCTGCCGAAGCGCTTTTGCAATCTCGATCGCCTCCTGCATTCGCTGAAGGTCCGCGGACTCGACGGCATCGTCGCGTCGCTCCCCTACAACGTCTTCTATCTCTCCGGTTTCAACGCCGTCGCCCACAAGTCCGATGAGCCGCGGCCCTATGCCGTGCTGATCTCGCGCCATGCGCCGGAGCACCCGGTGCTCGTCGTCGCGGACTACTACCTCGCGACCTTCCTGAGCCAGCCGACGTGGGTCGAGGACATCCGGCCGTTCCGGGCCGTGATGATGCCGCTCGATCTCCCGCCGAAGCGCGATGACATCGACCGGTTCATCCCGCGAGGCGGCGCGGCGGTCGAGTGGATCCAGCGGTCTCGCGAGAGCTACACGTTCGACATGACGAGCGCATTGCGCGGCGCGCTGAAGGATCTGAAGCTCGACCGGGGCCGGGTCGCGTTCGACGACGTGGGCTTCGGGCTCCGCCTCGGCCTCGACGGCGTCGAAGTGGCGGACGGCTACGATCCGCTGATGTTCGCGCGGGCGGTGAAGACCGACGCGGAGATCGGGCTGCTCGAGCGCGCGACGCGGCTCAACGAGGCGGCGATCAGGCAGACGGTCGCCGCCTGGGACAACGGCGCCACGTGGCGCGACCTCAACCGGTCTTACGCGCGGGCGGTGATCGACCTCGGCGGCTTCGTGCGCGACCCCGGCGGCATGGTGTGGGGCCATCCGCGCGGGAACGACGCGGCGATCATGCTGCAGACCGGGCTCGAGAACGACGAGATCGCGGCCGGCACGCACGTGATGTTCGACTGCCACGGTACGCTCGATCTCTACTGCTGGGACGGCGGCAAGACCTGGGTCGTGAACGGCGAGCCGGCGGGCGCAGGGAAGCGCTTCGCCGCCGCGACCGCGACCGTTGCCGCGGACCTGCTCGATGCCATGCGTCCCGGGGTCCGGGTGAGCCAGCTGCAGGCGCGGGCGCGCGAGACCTACCGCAAGGCCGGCGTGCCCGACCCGGACGCCGCCGTCATCTTCTTCCACGGACTCGGCCTGTCGCACATGGACATCGAGCAGCGGACCGCCGACGGCAAGCCGAACGGCGACTGGACGCTCGAGGCGGGCATGGTCGCCCCGATGCATCTTCTGTATCCGGGCGGCGAGCGCGAGCGCTGGTGGGTCGAGGAGGTCGTGGTGATCGGCAAGGACGGCGGGCGCCCGCTGTTCTCGTGGGGGTTCGGGCCGCTATGACGGTCAAAGGCAAGGCCTACATCGTCGGTGCCTACGAGCACCCGACCCGCAAGGCCGAGGACAAGTCGGTCGCGCAGCTGCACGCCGAGGTCGCGAAAGGCGCGCTCGAGGACGCCGGGCTGACCAAACAGGACGTGGACGGCTACTTCTGCGCCGGCGATGCGCCCGGCCTCGGGCCGCTCTCGATGGTGGACTACATGGGCCTCAAGGTCCGGCACGTCGACTCGACCGACACCGGCGGCTCCTCCTACATCGTGCACGTCGCGCACGCGGCGGAGGCGATCGCGGCGGGCAAGTGCAACGTCGCGTCTCGTCACGCTCGCCGGGCGGCCGCGCTCGGAAGGCTCGAGCGGCACGCAGCCGCGAAGCTGGGGCGCCGCCGTACCCGACGGCCCGTTCGAAGCGCCGTACGGCATCGTGACGGCGAACAGCTATGCGCTGGTCGCGATGCGCCACATGCACGAGTACGGCACGACCTCCGAGCAACTCGCGTGGGTGAAGGTCGCCGCTTCGCACCACGCGCAGCACAACCCGCACGCGATGCTGCGGGAAGTCGTGACGGTGAAGGATGTCCTCGACTCGCCGGTCATCGCCGATCCGCTCCACCGGCTCGACTGCTGCGTGGTGAGCGACGGCGGCGGTGCGGTGATCGTGGCGCGGCCGGAAATCGCGCGGCGCCTGCAGCGCCCGCGCGTGAAGGTGATCGGCACGGGCGAATCGCCGAAAGGGCAGCGCGGCGGCAAGCTCGATCTCACCGTCTCCGGCGCGGCGTGGTCGGGCGCGATCGCGTTCGAGGAGGCCGGGGTCAAGCCGGCGGACGTCAAGTACGTGTCGATCTACGACAGCTTCACGATCACCGTCATCGTGCAGCTGGAGGATCTCGGCTTCTGCCGGAAGGGTGAGGGCGGCAAGTTCGTCGCCGACGGCAACCTGATCTCCGGCACCGGGAAGCTGCCGTTCAACACCGACGGCGGCGGTCTCTGCAACAACCATCCCGCGAACCGCGGCGGCATGACCAAGGTGATCGAAGCGGTGCGCCAGCTGCGCGGCGAGGCGCATCCCAAGGTGCAGGTCGCGGGCTGCGACCTTGCCCTCGCGCAGGGCACCGGCGGCCAGCTCGCCACGCGGCACGGAAGCGCGACGCTGATCATGGAACGGGAGTAGCGCGATGGCGACGCCCCATCAGGAACGCAAGATCCCGGCGCCGGCGCTGAACGCCGAGAACAAGCCGTTCTTCGACGCCGCCGCGCAGGGGAAGCTGCTCATCAAGTACTGCGCCGCGTGCGGCGAATACCACCACTATCCCCGCGCGATCTGCCCGCACTGCTTCTCCGACCGGACCGAGTGGCGCGAGGCGAAAGGCACCGGCACGATCTACACGTGGAGCGTGCTGCGGCGGGGCGTCCCGGTTCCCTACTGCCTCGCCTACGTGACGCTCGACGAGGGGGTGTCGATGATCACCAACATCGTCGACTGCGACCTCGACGCGATCCGGATCGGGCAGAAGGTGCGCGTGGTGTTCAAGCCGACCGAGGGCGGACCGCCGGTGCCGATGTTCGGTCCCGCGTGATCGCCGAAGGAGCCCCGCCCGTGGCGACGACCGTTCTCGACTCGGTACTCTTCCGCGATTCGTTCGGCACGCCGCGCATGCGCGAGATCTTCGACGATCGCGCACTGGTCGCGCGCTACGTGGAGGTCGAGGTCGCGCTTGCCCGCGCCCAGGGCCGTTGCGGCGTGATCCCGGCGGACGCGGCCCTGCAGATCGCCGCCCTTGCCAACCCGGGCGCGCTCGACTTCGACCTGCTGCGACAGGAAACCGAGATCGTGGGCTATCCGATCCTGCCCCTGGTGCAGCAGCTCGCGAAGATGTGCGGGGAGGCAGGCCGCTACGTCCATTGGGGTGCGACGACGCAGGACATCATGGACTCCGCGGTCGTGCTGCAGGTCCGGGATGCCCTGCGGCTCGTCGAGTCGGAGCTCGAGGACGTCCGTGCCATCCTCGCGCGCCTCGCCGCGAAGCATCGCGATACGCCGATGGCCGGCCGCACCCACCTTCAGCAGGCCCTGCCGGTCACGTTCGGCTACAAGGTCGCCGTCTGGCTCGCGATGCTCGACCGGCACGCGGAGCGGCTCGCGCAGCTGAGGCCGCGGGTCCTCGTGGGCGAGTTCGCCGGCGCCGCGGGGACGCTCGCATCGCTGGGCGACCGTGGGCTCGGCGTCCAGGCGGCGGTGATGGAGGAGCTCGGTCTTGGCGTGCCGACGGCGACCTGGCACGTCGCCCGCGACGGGCTGGCCGAGGCGGTGAACTTCCTCGGCCTCCTGACCGGATCGCTCGGCAAGGTCGCCTACGACGTGATGCTGATGGCGTCGACCGAGGTCGCCGAGGTCTACGAACCGTTCGTCAAGGGCCGGGGCGCGAGCAGCACGATGCCGCAGAAGCGCAACCCGATCTCGAGCGAGCTGATCCTCGCCGCCGCCAAGGCGGTGCGGCAGCACGCCGGGCTGATGCTCGACGCGATGATCCAGGACTTCGAGCGCGCCACCGGCCCGTGGCACGCGGAATGGATCGCGCTCCCCGAGAGCTTCGTCCTGACCGCCGGGGCGCTCCATCAGGCGAAGTTCATGCTGGACGGCCTGATCGTCGACGAGCGGCGAATGCGCGCGAACCTCGACATGACCGCGGGCCTGATCGTCGCCGAGGCGGTGATGATGGGCCTCGCGCCCCATCTCGGCCGCAACGAGGCGCACGACGTCGTCTACGCCGCGTGCCGGGTCGTGAACGAGCAGGGCGGCCGGCTCGCCGACGTCCTCGCCGGCATGCCGGAAGTGTCCGGCCGGCTCGATCGCGCCGCGATCGAGCGGCTGACCGACCCGGCGAACTACCTCGGCATGGCGCCGCAGATGGTCGACCGCGTGCTCGCCGGCCGGCGGTGAGGCACGTATAGTCCCCGCGCATGGACGCGCCACGCTCGCCCGCAATTCCACGTCCCGCCGCCACGATCGTCGTCCTGCGGGAGGCGAACCGGGGGATCGAAGTGCTCCTGGTGCGACGGACGCGCGCGATGGAGTTCGCCGGCGGCGCGCACGTTTTTCCCGGCGGCGCGGTCGATCCCGCGGACAGCGACGCGGCCCTCGCCGCGGCGTGCGCCGGGCTCGACGACCCGGAAGCGAGCCGGCACCTCGGTGTCCCGGAAGGCGGGCTCGCCTACTGGATCTGCGCGATGCGCGAGTGCTTCGAGGAGGCGGGGCTGCTCTACGCGTATGCGGGCGAGGATCTGGCGCGCTTCGACACGCCTGCTCGCGACGCCGGCACCTTCGGCGCGATCGTGACCGCGCGCGGTCTGCGCCTTGCCGCCGACCGGCTCGCTTATCTCTCCCACTGGATCACCCAGGCCGGGCGGCCGCGACGCTACGACACTCGCTTCTTCATCGCCGCCGCGCCGGAGCACCAGCAGTCGATGCACGACGGGAGCGAAGCGGTCGATCACGACTGGATCGCGCCGCGGGTCGCGCTCGAGCGGCACGCCCAGGGCCAGATTCACCTCTTGTTCCCGACGATCAAGACGCTCGAGCTGCTGGCGCGATTCGGACGCGTGGCGGATGCGATCGAGTACGCCCGCTCGCCGCGGCCGATGCCGCCCATGGCGCCGCGGTCGGCCCTGGGGCGCGCCGGCCCGAAATTGCTCGTGCCCGGGGACTACGCCTATGCCGAGATCGGCAAGCTCGATCCGGAAGGCAGTGGCACGGCGTCGTACGAGATCGTCCCCGGAACGGCCGTGCAGATCGCGCCGCGCATCCGCCGTCTGACCGCGCCGAACCCGGGTGCGATGACCGGGCCGGGCACGAACACCTATCTGCTCGGCGATGACGTCTCGGGGATCGCGGTGATCGATCCCGGCCCGATGGTCGAATCGCACATCGACGGGATCGTCGCTGCGGCGGGCGGCCGGATCGAGTGGATCCTCTGCACCCATTCCCACGTCGACCATTCGCCGGCCGCGGCGCCGCTCAAGGCGCGTACGGGCGCGACGGTGCTCGGGATGCGGGCGAGATACCCGGAGCGGCAGGATCCGACGTTCGCGCCGGACCGGGAGCTCGCGCACGGCGAGCGGCTGGAGGTCGCCGGGTTCGCCCTGCGCGTGCTGCACACGCCGGGCCACGCGTCGAATCAGCTCTGCTTTCTGGAGGAGGGCGAGCGGCTGCTGTTCACCGGCGACCATCTCATGCAGGGCTCGACGGTCGTGATCAACCCGCCCGACGGCGACATGGCGATCTACCTCGCGAGCCTGCGCATGCTGCTCGCCGAGCGGCTCGACTACATCGCGCCCGGGCACGGCTTCCTGATGGCCCGTCCGCACGAGATGGTCGAGCGCGTTCTCATCCACCGCCGCGAGCGGGAGAACAAGGTGCTGGCGCAACTCGCCGAGGGCGGGCCCGCGACGCTCGAGGCACTCCTGCCGCGCGTCTACGACGACGTCCCGCTGCGGATGCATCCGGTGGCGAGCCGCTCGCTGCTCGCGCATCTGCTGAAGCTGCGCGACGAGGGCCGGGCGGCGGAGGTGGCGGGGGCGTGGCGGGCGGCGTCCCCGTCCTAGGCAGGGCGCGACGACCGCGCCGGGCTAGCCGCCCGGCGCCGCGCCCCGGAAGTCGCTTCCGACCACGTTCACCGGCCGTCCGGCGAAGAAGTCGGCGACCTGCCGGAACGCTTCCCCGAAGTACAGCTCGAACGTCTCGCGATCGGCCCAGCCGAGATGGGGCATGCACACCACGTTCGGCATGCGCAGCAGCGGGTGATCGCCGCCGGTCACCGGCTCGCGGTCGTAGACGTCGACCGCGGCGTAGCCCGGGCGGCCGGCCTGCAGCGCTTCCTCCAGCGCACCCGGCTCGATCAGGCCGGCGCGCGAAGTGTTGACGAGGAGCGCGGTCGCCTTCATGCGGGCGAGGTCGGCGCGAGTGACGATGCCGCGCGTCGACCCGGTCAGCCGCACGTGCAGCGACAGCACGTCGGACTCGGCGAAGAACTGCGCGCGCGAGGTCGCCGCCTCGTAGCCGTGCGCGCGCGCCAGCCCGAGGGACCTCTCCCGACCCCACACCAGGACGCGCATCCCGAAGGCCGGCCCGACGCGGGCGACCAGCTCGCCGATCGTCCCCAGCCCGAAGATCCCGAGCGTGCTGCCCGCGAGCCGGTGCGAGAGCGTCGTGGGCCATTCGCCCAGCCGCATCCGCTCGGCTTCGACCACGACGTTGCGCCGCGCGGCGAGGATCAGTGCCCAGGTGAGCTCCGCCGGCGCGATCGGCGAAGCCGTCGTGCCGGCGCACACCGTGATGCCGAACTCGGCGCACGCGGCGAGGTCGACGTGGTGGGTGCTGCGGCCGACCTGGCTGATCAGCTTGAGGCGCGGCAGGCGCTCGAGCAGGGAGCGCGGGAAGGCGCTTCGCTCGCGCACCGCCACCACGGCGTCGGCATCGCGCAGCAGCTCGGTGAAATGCGCTTCGTCGCGCGCCGGCGTGCGATGACGCGCCACCTCGTGCACGCGCAAGGCCGCGTAACAGTCGAGCGTGTGCAGGCAATCCTGGTAATCGTCCGGGATGACGACGCGCATCGCCGCGGGCTCGCTCAGGGCTCGGCCTTGATGCCGGCGTCGCGCACGAGCTTCGCCATCCGCGCCATCTCGCGCTGGATCATCTGCGCGAACTCGTCGGGACTCGTGGTCTGGACCTCGAACCCGACCGCGGCGAGCTTGTCGCGCACCTCGGGCGCGTTGATCGCCCTGATGATGTCCGCGTTCAGCTTCGCGACGATCTCCCGCGGGGTCCCGGCCGGCGCCAGGTAGCCGACCCAGGCGGCATAGCCGAAGCCGGGTACGCCGCTCTCGTCGACGGTCGGGATCTCGGGCGCCGCGGGCGAGCGCTGGCTGCTCGCGATCGCGAGCGCCCGCAATCGCCCCGACTTGACGTGCGGCAGCGCCCCCGGCGTCCCGGCGAACATCACCGGGATCTGCCCGGCGATCACGTCGTTGAGGGCCGGGCCCACGCCCTTGTACGGCACGTGGGTGAGCCGCGTGCCGGTCATCGCCATCAGCATTTCCATCGGAATGTGCTGCGCGCTGCCGTTGCCGCCGGAGCCGTAGTTGAGCTCGCCGTTGCGCGCGCGGGCGAGGTCGAGCAGGTCCTTGACGCTCTTGACCGGGCTCGACGCCGGCACGACGAGCAGCAGCGAGTTGGATCCGATCAGCGTGACCGGCGCGAAGTCCCTGAGCGGGTCGTACGGGAGCTTCGGGTAGAGCGCGGGGTTCATCGCGAGCGCAGCATCGTTTGCGAGCACCAGCGTATAGCCGTCGGCGGGGGCCTTCGCGGCCGCCTCGGTGCCGATGATGGTGTTCGCGCCCGGGCGGTTGTCCGTCAGGACCTGCTGACCCCAGGAGTCGGAGAGCCTCTGTCCGATCACCCGCGCGTTCACGTCGATCGCGCTGCCGGCAGTGAACGGCACGATCACGCGCACCGGCTTGGACGGGAAGCCCTGGGCGCAAACGGTGCCGGCCGCGACGAGAAGGGCGGATCCGAGGGCGAAGACGAGCTCACGGCGGTGCGTGGCGGGCAGTGCTGTCATGACCGGTTTCCCCGAATTGAGCCGCGCGCGAAGCACAAGGCGTTCGCGCGCCTAATACTTGGCGTGCCCCGGCGTCCGCGGGAACGGGATCGCGTCGCGTACGTTCGAGAGCCCGGTCACATAGGCCACCGTCCGCTCGAACCCGAGGCCGAATCCGGCGTGCGGGACGGTGCCGTAGCGGCGGAGATCGCGATACCAGCCATAGTGCTCCTTGTCGAGCCCGCTCTCGACCATGCGGGCGTCGAGGACGTCGAGCCGCTCCTCGCGCTGGCTGCCGCCGATGATCTCGCCGATGCCCGGCGCGAGCACGTCCATCGCGGCGACGGTTTTCCCGTCGTCGTTGAGCCGCATGTAGAACGCCTTGATGCCCTTCGGGTAGTTCATGACGATCACCGGCTTGCGCACGTGGCGCTCCGTTAGATAGCGCTCGTGCTCCGACTGCAGGTCGATGCCCCACTTGACCGGGAACTCGAACTTCTCCTTTGCCCGCTCGAGGATCGCGATCGCCTCGCCGTAGTCCATCCGGACGAACTCCGAATCGACGATGCCCTGCAGCTTCGCGATCACGCCTTTCTCGATGCGCTCCTCGAAGAAGGCCATGTCGTCGGGGCGCTCGGCGAGCACCGTCCGGAAAACGTGCTTGAGCAGCGCCTCGCCGAGGCTCGCGTCGTCGGCGAGGTCGGCGAAGGCGATCTCGGGCTCGATCATCCAGAACTCGGCGAGGTGCCGGCTCGTGTTCGAGTTCTCCGCGCGGAAGGTCGGGCCGAAAGTGTAGACCTTCGACAGTGCGAGGCAGTAGCACTCGACGTTGAGCTGGCCGGAGACGGTGAGGAAGGTCTCGCGCCCGAAGAAATCCTGGGCGAAGTCGATCTTCCCGCCGGGCGTGCGCGGGAGGTTGGCGAGATCCAGCGTCGACACGCGGAAGAGCGCTCCGGCACCCTCGGCGTCAGACGTCGTGATGATCGGCGTGTTCACCCAGTAGAAGCCGCGCTCGTGAAAGAAGCGATGGATCGCCTGCGCGATCGTGTGGCGCACCCGCGTCGCGGCGCCGATCACGTTCGTCCGCGGCCTCAGGTGAGCCACGTCGCGGAGGAATTCGAGCGTGTGCGGCTTCGGCTGGATCGGGTACGAGTCCGGATCGTCCACCCAGCCGAGCACCCTGATCGCGGTCGCCTGCAGCTCGAACGGCTGCCCCTTGGCGGGCGAGGGCACGACGGTGCCGGTGGCCTCCACTGCGCAGCCGGCCGTCAGGTGCTGTACCTCGTCGGCGTAGTTGGGCAGGGTGTTGGGCGCCACGACCTGGACCGGGTGGAAGGAGGACCCGTCGGCGACGTTGACGAACGAGATGCCGGCCTTGGAATCGCGCCGGGTTCGCACCCAGCCCTTGACGGTCACGGGCGTGTCCTTCGGCGCGCGGCCGCCGAGGACGTCGGCGCAGGGAAGAGCGGTCATGTCAGTCTCGCGGTGGGCGGCAAAGGCGGTATTCTGCCCGCCCTGGAGGGAGAAAATCCATGGCGAAGCTCGTCGCGTGTCTCGCGCTGGTCGCGTTCCTCGGTGGCTGCGCCACGACCGCCGCGCCGCCCGAGGCGGTCAAGGTGCTCGCGCCGACGGGCAAGCTCCGCGCGGCGATCAACTACGGCAACACCGTGCTGGCGCAGCGCGATCCGGCGACGGGCGAGCCGCGTGGCATCTCGGCCGACCTCGCGCGCGAGCTCGGGGCCCGTCTCGGCGTCCCGGTCGAGTTCGTCACCTTCGATGCCGCCGGCAAGGTGTTCGACGCGCTCGGCAGCGGCGCGTGGGACGTGGCGTTCCTCGCGATCGACCCGGCACGCGCCGCCGAGATCGACTTCACGGCACCGTACGTGATCATCGAGGGCGGTTACATGGTGCCGGCGGGCTCGCCGCTTCGCTCAATCGCCGAGGTCGACCGTGAGGGCGTCCGGGTCGCGGTCGGCAACAAGAGCGCCTATGACCTCTATCTCACCCGTACTTTGAAACGCGCGCAGCTCGTGCGTGCGCCCACGTCGCCGGCGGCGATCGAGCTGTTCGTGAAGGAGAAGCTCGAGGTCGCGGCGGGAGTGAAGCAGCCGCTGGTCGAATTCGCGAAGACGAACCCGAACGTGCGCGTGATGGACGGGCGGTTCATGGCGATCGAGCAGGCGATGGGCACGCCGCGGGGCCGCGAAGCCGGAGCGCGCTACCTGCGCGAGTTCGTCGAGGAGATGAAGGCCTCGGGTTTCGTCGCCGCCGGCTTGCAGCGCAGCGGGCAGGTCGACGCAGCGGTCGCGCCACCGGCGCGGTAGGCGCGGATGCGGGCGATCGTCGCCGCTGTCGCGTGGCTCTTCGCCGTCGCGGCGGCGGCGCAAGGCTATCCGGCGCGCCCGGTGCGCATCGTGATCCCGTTTTCCCCGGGCGGCACGACCGACACGCCGGGCCGGATTCTCGCGCAAGGGTTGAGCGAGGCGCTCGGCCAGCAGTTCTTCGTCGACAACCGCCCCGGCGCGGGCGGCACGATCGGCACCGAGTACGTGGCGAAGTCGAAGCCCGACGGGCACACGCTGCTCCTGAACGGGACGCCGCACGTGATCTCGGCGAACCTCTACAAGAACCTGCCGTACCACGTGCTCGACGACTTCACCCCGATCGCGCAAGTCGCCGCCGGACCCTATGTGCTGGTCGTCCATCCGTCGCTCGGCGTCGATTCGGTCCGCGAGCTGATCGCGCACGCCAAGGCACAGCCGGGGAAGATCGACTTCGCGAGCTCCGGCAACGGCAGCGCGCAGCACCTGGTCGGTGCACTGTTCACCACGATGGCGGGGATCGAGTTGACGCACGTCCCCTACAAGGGGAGCGGGCCGGCGACCGCGGATCTCATCGCCGGGGTCGTGAAGGTCGGTTTCCCGGGCACGCCGATCGCGATCCCGCATGTCCGCGCGGGACGGCTCAAGGCGCTCGGCGTGACGACCGCCGCCAGGTCGTCGCAGATGCCCGACGTGCCGACGATCGCGGAGGCAGGCGTCCCCGGGTTCGAAGCGATCGTCTGGGTCGGCGTGTTCGCGCCGGCCGGGACGCCGCGGGACATCGTCGTCAAGCTGAACGGGGAAGTCGTCCGGCTGCTGCGCTCCCCGGAGGTGCAGGCGAGCTTCGCCGCGGCCGGCGTCGAGCCGGTGCCGAAGAGCCCCGAAGAGTTCGGGGCCTACGTCCGCAGCGAGTTCGAGAAGTGGCGGCGGGTCGTGCAGGAGTCGGGCGCGGGTGAACTGACCTACGCTCGCCGCTGCCGCGTCGTTTCGGCTCGATCCGCGCCGACCCACGCTTCATCTCCGCGTGATCGATCAGCCGCCCGGCATCCACGTCGGCTAGCGCTTCAGCGTCAGGCGGTGGCGTGTCTCGTTGAGCGCGAGGTACGAGGCTATCGCTTCTCACGATCCCGCTCTCGGGCGATTGCGGTGTTTGGCGAAGCGTCCAGCTTTCGGTGAGTTCGTGGGTAGGCGAGCGGTGACAGTCTGGTGTCCATGGAATCCGCATCCAGCTAAGATCAACGAAAGTGTCAGCCGACACACCGCTCAGTTGCGCGCCCCCACAGCCGCTTCGTCGCGATCCGCGCGCCCGCGACCAGCGCCTCGAACTTCGCCCAGACGACGCTCTCGTGGATCTCGTCCGAGCCGGCGAAGGTGCCGAAGCCGCAATCGGCGCCGGCGATGACGTTCTCGCGCCCGACGATCTTCGCGAACCGTTCGATCCGGTCGGCGACCACCTCCGGGTGCTCGACCATGACGTTCGAATGCGTGATCGTGCCCGGGATGAGGATCGCGTCCGTAGGCAGCTTGACGCCTTCCCACACCCGCCATTCGTGCTCGTGCCGCGGGTTCGCGGCCTCGAACGAGTAGGCGCCGGCGCGGATCCGCAGCACGAGGTCGACGATCTCCTTCAGCTCGAGGTCGTGGAGGCGCGGGCCGATGTTGATGCCGTAGCAGCTGTGCCAGCGCACCCGGTCGCGCGGCAGGTCGCGCAACGCGTGGTTGAGCGCCTCGATCCGCACTTCGGCCCACTTGCGGACCTCCGCGAGGCTCTTGTCGGCGTGGACGACGTAGTGCGTCAGGATGTGCGGGTCGTCGATCTGCAGGATGAACCCGGCGTCGACGATCGCCTTGTACTCCTCGCGCATCGCCTCGGCGATCGCGAACACGAATTCCTCCTGCGTCTTGTAGTGCCTGTTCCGCTGCCAGTCCTCGACGCTCGTCGGCGAGATCGACGGCATGAAGACGTCCGCGGCCGGCCGGCCCATCAGCGCCGCTTTCAGGTTCGCGATGTCGGCCTGAACGTGCTCGTGGCCCTTGTAGGTGATCGGCCCGGTGCACACCATGTGCCGCGCCGCGATCGCCGGGCTCGGATACGTGCGTCCGAACCATTCGTAGAACTCGGGAAACGACTTCACCTCCCGCGAGTCCTTCCACGGGCTGCCGACCGCTTCCTCGAGCAGCTCGAACCCGGCGAGGCGGTCGTTCGCGTAGTGGATGAAGCCGGGCTTCCCCATCTCGCCGTCGTCGACGACGTCCACGCCGAGCTCGGTCTGCTTGCGCACGATGTCGGTCACCGCGCCGCGCACGCGCGCGGCGAAGGCCGTCGGGTCGTAGGACTGGCCGCGCTCCTTCGCGCGGATCAGGGGCAGCAGGTCGGCAGGGCGCGGGAGACTGCCGACGTGGGTGGTGAGTATCCGGTCCGTGCTGCGCTTCATCGGGGTGCGAGCCTCGTCGTGGTCGTGGGCAGGGCGATTGTACGTGCGACGGGGTTGCCGGCTGTCACGTGACCGCGATCGCGGTTATCCTGCGGCCCGGACACGCGATAGCGGAGCACGAAGATGAGCGCCTCCAAACCCGTCCGGCTCAAGACGCTGCTCGGCGAGCACCCCGGCACCGCGGCGCTGCGCAGGGGCGAGCTCCGCTCGCCGCGGATCGAGCTCGAGATCGCCGACGTGAAAGCGGCGAGCACCGCGTTCAAGCGGGTGGTGCGCGATCTCGAATTCGATTTCGCCGAGCTTGCGATCGTCACCTTCCTGATCGCGAAGGCCCACGGCAAGCCGCTCGTCCTGCTGCCGGCGGTCGTCATGGGCCGCTTCCAGCACCCGTACCTCGTCTACAACCCGGCCCGGGGCGCGCTCGCGCCGGGCGATCTCGCCGGCCGGCGGGTGGGCATCCGCTCGTACTCGGTCACCACCGGCGCGTGGGTCCGCGGCATCCTCGCCGACGACCACGGGGTCGACCTCGACCGCGTGACCTGGGTGACCATGGAGGAGGCGCACGTCGCCGAGTTCCGCGACCCGCCCAACGTCGAGCGCGCGCCGGCCGGGAAGGATCTCGCGACGATGCTGCGCGAGGGGGCAATCGACGCCGCGATCCTCGGCGAAGTGCCCGCCGCCGACTCGCCGCTCAAACCGCTGATCCCTGATCCGGCGGCCGCGGCGCGCGACTGGCAGCGCCGGCACGGAGCGATACAGATCAATCACATGGTGGTCGTCACGGAGGCGCTTGCGCGCGCCGCGCCCGACGCGGTGCGCGAAGCCTATCGCCTGCTCGCCGAGAGCAAGCGCGCCGCCGGCCTGCCGGTGCCGGGCGAGCTCGACACGACGCCGTTCGGCCTGGAGGCGAACCGGCGCAACCTCGAAGTCGCGATCGACTGCGTGGTCCGGCAGCGGCTCGATCCCGCGGCGGTTCACGGTCGACGAGCTGTTCGACGATGTGACGCGCACGCTCGGATGAGATCGATCGTCCGGATCGCCGCGCTCGCCGCCGGCCTCGTCTGCGCCACCGCCGCGTCCGCGCAGCCGTTCCCGTCCAAGCCGATCCGTATCGTCGTGCCGTGGCCGCCCGGCGGGGTTACCGACGTCCTGACGCGCACGGTCGCGGCGCAGCTCGGGGAGCAGCTCGGGCAGCAAGTGCTGGTCGAAAATCGCCCGGGCGCCGGCGGCACGATCGGTGTCGGCGCGGTCGCCAAGGCGCCGGCGGACGGCTACACGCTGGTAATGACCGACGTGCCGAGCCACGCGATCAGCGCCACGCTCTACCCGAAGCTGCCCTACGACGTGGTGAAGGATTTCGACCCGATCGCGCTCGTCGCCGGCTCGCCGATGGTTCTGGTGACCCAGCCGGCGCTGAACGCGAAGACGATGACGGAGTTCCTGCAGCTCGTGCGCTCGAAGCCCGGACAGCTCTCGTACGCGTCCTCCGGGAACGGCTCGATCACGCACCTCGGGATGGAGCGCATGAAGCGGATGGCGGGGATCGACCTCGTGCATGTCCCGTTCAAGGGGACGGTGCCGGCGATCACCTCGGTGCTGTCCGCCGACACGGCGATGGCGTTCGGCACCATCCCGGGCGTCGTGCCGCACGCGAAGAGCGGCAAGCTCGTGCTCCTCGGCGTGTCGTTCGCGCGGCGGTTCCCGCAGCTCCCCGACGTCCCGCCGCTCGCCGACCAGGTGCCGGGCTTCGACATGGGTTTCTACACCGCGCTCTTCGCGCCGGCGCGCACTCCGCGGGAGGCGATCGACCGTCTGCACGCGGAGACGATGCGGGCGCTCGAGCAGCCGAAGGTGAAGGAGACGTTCGCCGCCAGCGCCGCCGAGTCAGGGCGCATGACGCCGGCGGAGCTCGCGGCGTACCTGGCAAGCGAGGTGAAGGACTGGGGCGAGGTGGTGCGCGCGATCGGGCTCAAAGTCGACTGACGGCGCGGCCAACCCGGTGGCATATAATCGGCTGGGAAGTTCATGCGGATCCTGCTCTCGAACGACGACGGCTATTTCGCCCCCGGGCTCGCGGTCCTCGCCGCGGCGCTCGACGATCTCGGCACCGTGACGGTGGTCGCCCCCGAGCGCGACCGCAGCGGCGCCTCCAACTCGCTCACGCTCGATCGCCCGCTCTCGGTGCGCCGGTCGGCGAACGGCTTCCTCTTCGTCGACGGCACGCCCACCGATTGCGTGCATCTCGCCGTGACCGGGCTGCTCGAGGCGCTGCCGGACATCGTGGTGTCCGGGATCAACCTCGGCGCCAACATGGGCGACGACACGATCTACTCCGGCACGGTCGCTGCGGCGACCGAGGGCTACCTCCTCGGCATCCCGTCGATCGCGGTGTCGCTCACGAGCAAGGAGGGGCGGTACTACGAGACGGCGGGCGAGGTCGTGCGCGAGCTGGTCGAGCGGTTCGCGCGGCGGCCGGCGCCGCAACCGGTGCTGCTCAACGTCAACGTGCCCGATCTCCCGCGCGAGGCGCTGCGGGGGCGCGAGGTCACGCGCCTCGGCAAGCGCCACAAGGCCGAGGGCGTGGTGAAGACGACCAACCCGCGCGGACAGACGGTGTACTGGATCGGCGCCGCGGGCGAGGCCCAGGACGCGGGGCCCGGCACCGACTTCAACGCGATCGCGTCGGGCCGCGTGTCGATCACGCCGTTGCAGATGGACCTCACGCATCCGCAGCAGATCTCGATGGTGAAGGAGTGGCTCGAATGACGGCCGCGCTGCCCCGCGGCGTCGGCATGACCTCGCAGCGCACGCGCGACCGGATGGTGGCGCGGCTGCGCAAGCAGGGCGTCGCCGACGAAACGGTGCTCGGGGCGATGTCCGCGGTGCCGCGGCACGCCTTCGTGGAGGAGGGGCTCGCGAGCCGGGCGTACGAGGACGACGCGCTGCCGATCGGCTTCGAGCAGACGATCTCGCGCCCCTACACGGTCGCGCGGATGCTCGAGGCGGCGCGCGCCGGGCGCGCGCTCGGGCGCGCGCTCGAGGTCGGCACCGGGTGCGGCTACCAGGCGGCGCTCCTCGCGCGCATCGCGACCGAGGCGTACTCGATCGAGCGCCTGGCGGCGCTCGGCGAGAAGGCGCGCGCGAACCTGCGGCCGTTGCGGATCGCCAACCTTCGCCTGCTGCACGGCGACGGCTACCGCGGCCTGCCCGAGGTCGCGCCGTTCGACGCGATCATCGTCGCCGCCGCGGCGCCCGAGGTGCCCAAGGCGCTGCTCGATCAGCTCGCCCGCGGCGGGCGCCTCGTCATCCCCGTCGGCACCGACGAGCAGGAGTTGCGCGTGTTCGAGCGGACCGGGGGCGGCGTGAAGGAGCGACGGCTCGACGCCGCGCGGTTCGTGCCGCTCAAGGCAGGGAAGGGATGACGGCCGGATCCCGCCTGGCCGTCGCGCTGCTCGTCGCAGCGCTCGCGCTCGGCCTTGCGGCGTGCTCGGCCAAGCGGCCCGCCCCGGTCGAGGACCGTGGGCGGTCGCCGGCGGCGGCGAAGCCGGCACCGGCCGCACCGTCCGCGGCGACTGCCCCCGCGCCGGCTGCCGCGGCCGACACTTATGTAGTGAAGCGCGGCGACACCCTCTACAGCATCGCGCTCGACAACGGCCTCGACTGGCGCGAGCTCGCCGGCTGGAACCAGATCACCGATCCGTCCCGGATGCAGGTCGGCC
The DNA here is from genome assembly GCA_963762785.1 of uncultured beta proteobacterium. Lineage (GTDB taxonomy): Bacteria > Pseudomonadota > Gammaproteobacteria > Burkholderiales > SG8-39 > DATEDA01. The sequence continues at coordinate 80,967 of CAVXND010000014.1, read as the reverse complement.
AGGTGCTGCGGGTCCGTCCGCCGCCCGGTCCGGACGGCGTCGTGGTGAGCCCCGTCGAGCAGGCACCCCCGATCGCGGCGCGACCGTTGGGCCCGGAGGGACCGGTGACCGCGCCGCCCGCCGCCGCGACGGGCGGGCTCAAGACCGAGCCGAAGGGTTTGCGGCTCCCGTACTCGGACGAGAATCTGGCGGCTGTCCAGCGCGCGGACGCGCCGCGGGTGGCGATCGCGCCCAAGCCCGAGGCACCGCCGCCGGTCGCCGCGGTCAAGCCCGAGCCCCCGCCGGCCGCAAAGCCCGAGGCGCCCCCGCCTGCGGCGAGGCCCGAATCCGACGGCGGCGACGAGCGCGTCGACTGGGCGTGGCCGGCGGCCGGGAAGGTGGTGGCGACGTTCAACGGCGCGTCGAGCAAGGGCGTCGACATCGCAGGCCGGGCCGGCGATCCGGTCTATGCCTCCGCGCCCGGGAAAGTGGTCTACAGCGGTGAAGGAATTCCTGCGTACGGCAAGCTCGTGATCATCCGGCACAACGGCACCTACCTTTCGGCTTATGCCCACAACAGCCAGATCTTGGTAAAAGAGGGGCAGACCGTTGCGAAAGGGCAGAAGATCGCGGAGGTCGGGTCGAGCGGATCGGAGAGCCCCAGGCTCCACTTCGAGATCCGCCGGCTCGGCAAGCCCGTCGATCCGATGCAATACCTGCCGAGCCGATGACCGCCGCCGATCCCGACTCGATCCCGCCCGAAGAACTCGCCGAGCTCGACGCCACGCCTCCCCCGGAGGAGGCGGCCGAGGAGCCGTCGCCGCAGCAGGCCGCGCCGGAGGCGAACGACTTCGTCGCCGACGTCACCCAGCTCTATCTCCACGAGATCGGCCTGAACCGCCTCTTCGCGCCGGAGGAGGAGCTCGCCTACGCCCGCCGGGCGGCGAGCGGCGACTTCGCGGCGCGCCAGAAGATGATCGAGCACAACCTGCGGCTCGTCGTCAGCGTGGCGAAGCAGTACCTCAATCGCGGCGTGCCGCTGCTCGACCTGGTGGAGGAGGGCAACCTCGGGCTGATCCACGCGCTCGAGAAGTTCGACCCCGAGCGCGGGTTCCGCTTCTCGACCTACGCGACGTGGTGGATCCGCCAGAACATCGAGCGCGCGATCATGAACCAGTCGCGCACGATCCGGCTGCCGGTGCACGTGATCAAGGAGATCAACATCATCCTGCGCGCGCGCCGGCACCTCGAGGCGTCGGCGGAGCGCGAGCCGCGGGTCGAGGACATCGCGCATCTCCTCGGCCGCGATCCCGACGAGATACGCCGCGCGCTCGGGCACAACGAGCACCTCGCGTCGCTCGACGCGCCGCTCGACATCGACCCGATGCTCTCGATCGGCGAGTCGATCCCGGACGAAGCGGGCGCGAGCCCGGAGCACCTGCTCGCGACGAGCGAGATCGAGGGGCTCGTGCACGAGTGGCTCGGGCAGCTCAACGACAAGCAGCGCACCGTGATCGAGGAGCGCTTCGGGTTGAACGGGCACGAAGCCTGCACGCTGGAAAGCCTCGCCGAGCGGCTCGGCGTCACGCGCGAGCGCGTGCGCCAGATCCAGATCGAGGCGCTGGCGCAGCTGCGCCGGGTGGTGAAGCGGCGCGGGTTTTCGAAGGACGTCTTGCTCTAGTCACGGCACCGCGCGCTGTTCGCGCCGGGGAGAGGGGCCATGCCAAAACCGAAGTCCGCAGCTGAGCTGCGCGAGAGAAACCGCGCGTTCGCGGATGCAGCCAAGCCGTGCGACCTGGTGCTCAAAGGCGGTGCGGCGAGCGGGTTCGTCTACTCCGGGACGATCGTCGAGCTCGCGCGCACCTATCGCCTTCAGTCGATCGGGGGCACCTCCGCGGGCGCGGGGGCAGCGGGGGTGGCCGCCGCCGCGGAGTACGGGCGTCGTTCTGGCAATCCCGAGGCGTGGGGCTTCGCAGGCATCGAGCACGTGCCCGAGTGGGCGGCCGAGAAGACCGCAAACGGCTGGACGCGGCTGAAGCATCTGTTCGGTCCCGATCCGAAAACCGCGCGGCTGTACGAGGTCGTCTCCGCGCCGTTCACCGCGGGCGAGGGCGGACTGAAAAAAGCGCTCCTCGCCGCACTCCGGGGGTACTGGTTCGGAACGGCCGGCGGGATTGCGATCGCCGCGGCCGCCGCAGGGTGGCTCCTTTGGCTCCTCGGGCCATCGCTTGCCCCGGCTGTTGTCATCGTCGGGCTCGCGTGCCTCGCCGGTCTATTGCTCGCGCTCGGCTTCGTGGGGTATGCCGTCTGGAAAGATGCGACGGTCGTGCTGGCGGCGAACCACTTCGGACTGTGCAGCGCCAAGTCCGAGCTGGATGAGACTCCGGATCGGATGACCGGCTGGCTGTACGGGCTCTACCAGCAGCTCGCGGGCAAGCCCCTGGACACGCCGCTCACGTTCGGCGATCTATGGGACGCGCCGCGGCGCGACGGCGAGCGCGGCATCTGCCTCAACCTGATGGCGGTCAACCTGTCGCTCGGGCGACCGGTGCGCATCACTTGCGACGACGAGCGCCAAGCGCTGGAGGAGGACGAGGAATACTGGTTCGATCCGGCGGACTTCGAGCGACTGTTCCCGAAGCACGTCGTCGCTGCGATGGTTGCAGCGGCCAAGGTCGAGCCCGGCGGCGAGAACGGTCGCTTCTTGCGGTTCCCGCGCATGTCGCGCGTGCCGGTGATCGTCGGTGTGCGGATGAGCTTCGCGCTGCCGGTCCTCTTCAGCGCGGTGCGGCTGTACAGACGCGACGCGACCCGGCGTCCGGTCGAGCGAGCCGCCGGCGAGAAACCGCCCGAAGCGGCACTCGAGCCTTGCTGGTTTGTCGACGGCGGCGTCTGCACCAGCCTGCCGATCCACCTCTTTGACAAGCCGATGCCGCGCTGGCCGACGTTTGCGGTGAACCTTCGCCGCACGCATCCCGACGCGCACGGCGCGGACCGCGGGCCGCTCCGCGTCTGGATGGATCACGAGTTCGCGTCCAGCCCGGCGTACGGCTGGCTGCGCGAGTGGTGGAAGCGGATCGACGTCGATGCGATCGCCGGAGAGCCGGCACGCTTTCACCGGGACGTACCCGCCGCCTCGCAGCTCAAGCGCCTGCTCGGCGCGATGTTCGGGACCGCGATCGGCTGGGTCGACGGCGCGCACCTGCGCCTCGCGACCTGCCGCGACCGCGTCGCCCACGTGTGCCTGGACGAGGCGGAAGGGGCGTTCAACGTCGACACCGACTCCGCGGCGATCCGTCGCCTCGCGCAGTACGGGACGCAGGCCGGGGAGAAGCTCGTCGCGCGGTTCGCAGAGATCGACGCCGCCGGCTGGACCGAGCATCGCGCAATCCGGTACATCGCGGCGATGCAGCTCGCGGCGCGCTTCATCGACGACTTCGAGACCGGGTTCCGCTCCGGCCGGACCGCCGTAGCGGGGGAGCGGGCGATCGACGGTGCGCTCAAGACCGGCGGCTTCCTCCAGCCGCCGGCCGAGGTCGGCCTGACCGAAGAGCAGCTCGAGCGGATGGCGCAGCTCACGCAGGCGCTGCTCGACGAGGAGCGGAACGTGCCTGAGCCGGGCAAGCCCGGCTGGCCGGATCACCCGGCGCTCAGGCCGCGGTTCGTGATGCGGGTGATGCCGGACGCGTGATCAGGTCCCAGACTTTCAGCGTCCGAGCCTTGTCGGCCTTTTCCGTACCGCTCGATCGACGCACTGCTAGTCCAATGACATCCAATGACCAGCGGATCACCGATCCGTCGCGCGAATGGCTGCAGTCGACCGTGAGCGGCCTATCGTGCCCAAGCCAAGCGGACCGTCGCCGAGCCTCAGTCGGTCGTGCGTCGGCGTTTTCGTCCCCGGCTCGGAATTGGTCGTGCTAAGACCGAACTGTTTCGTGTCATTGCTCCGTTTCGGGAGGTAGGTTCGGGCAGGTCAATCGATAGGGCTCGTCACCAAAGGCGCTTCGCCACTCATCGATCGTGAGATTCCGAGGCAGGCGTCGACACAGTTCGTCCAGCAACGCCTCGCCCTCGAGTTCGCACCGGTCGACCATCCACGGCAATGTCTCGTCCTTTCGCTTCACATCTCGCCCAGCTCCTCGGGACGCCTGATATTCATCGAGCCAATTCGATTCCCACGCGTAGACTCCGCCGTCGGTCGCACAGGAGACGAGATGCCGTCCGTCCGAACTGTACTGCACCGACTCGACACCGGACGTGTGCACGGCACGCGCGATCTCGTTCGTGCCCACCCATTCCCGCACGGTGCCGTCCCGGCTGGCCGTCGCCAACCCGGGAATCTGCGTCTGCGACTTGTCGAAGACTCTGAACGCAAGAGACGTGACTTTTTCTTCGTGCGAGTTGCGGTAAGTCTCGTCGATCCGGAACTTCCTGTCGCCGCTGTGGCCCGCCCAGCAGACATGCACGGTGCCGTCCTCGGTTGCCACGGCAAAATCCGCCCATGAGACGGTGTGGTACGCAATAGCGGTGATTTTCGCGGGGAGGGTCAGTTTCGGCACGGGTCGCAATTGCCAGCGCCCCCACCAGCGCCGCTCCACGGTCCACAAGTGCAGATATCCGATACCTGATTGTTCAGCGGCCAGCAGGTAATACCCGTTGGGGCTGAAGCACAGGATGTCAACTAGGCTGGGTTTCTTGAGACGGTTTTGCAGCTTCAGCGTCGGAAAGCTCCAGATCCAGAGGTAGTCTCCGGCCGCGGCCGCCAACATCCGGCCATCCGGATGAAAGGCGAGCGCGAAGACCGCCGCCCCGTGATCAAGAGGCTTCACATCGCCCGACTCGAGGTCAATGATCGACGCACTCCGGCCATATCCCCCAGCGAGCAAATATCGCTCGTCCGGGCTGAACGCGAAAGCCATTATCTTGTATTGCGGCGCTTGGGCCACGCGATGACCTTCAGGAATCCGAAACACTTCAAGCGGCCCGCGCTCAAACGGATCGTCTTCGGTCAGCTCCTTAACGTTGCACCATGTCGCGAGTTGACGACCGCTGGGACTGAAGCACATTTCGTCCACTGCGGACGCTAGCTCCAGCGAGCAGACCCTATCCCCCGTTGACACCTCGAAAACGTCCAGAGTGCGCTTCTCTCGAATGGCGACGAACCGCCCGTCCGGGCTGATCTTGATCCGCGCCCAGTGAGACTTGCTGCGCGCGGGCTGATGCAGCACCTTGACCAGCCGCGGAAGGAGAAGGCCACGGCGAAGTGCCAGCTGCGCGCCGGTCGACGGAACCAGTCGATACGACTCGATCGCCAGAAGGATGCTCGTCACGAAATTCCTTGCGGGACCTCTTGCTTCGCGCTCTGCGAGGGTCAGGAGCCTGCTGGCTATGTCCCGGTCGGTTCGTTCGCGACTAGCGCGAATGAACGCCGAGTGAAGCGGCAGCGGCGCGGGTTGTTTGTCCCCTGCACCCGCTAGCCAGCGCTCGGCCTCTCGCAGTTCTGCTAGGCCCAGAACGCCTGCACCCTTCCTCTCCCAATCCTTCGCCCGGACGAGTAGACGCGAGTGTATGTCGACCCAATCCAGGTCCGCCTCGATCGCGTCGATCAACCGGTGCATCGAGCGGTCGAAGTCGTCCGAATCACGAAGCAGGAACCAGTTCGGCTTGCCCAGCGCCGGAAGCGTCTCTTTCCATGCGGCGGCGCCCACGTCTCTATGGAGAATCGGCGCCAGCCGCTTGTTGTGTGCGACCGCGTGGGCCAACTCCACCGCGCAGGCTTCCGACGCCACCGACTCGGGGCTCATGACCATGAGAAAGGTGGCACAGGCCTCGATCGCCGAGCAGACGCTGACAGCCCAATCGGGATCGAAGGGATGGAGGTCGATCTGGTCGATCCAGGCCTGGTGATTCCGTTCTGCCAGCGCACCGCACAGCCGTTGCACGAACTGCTCGTCTTCGCGCGCATAAGACACGAACACAGAGGGTGCGCTCCGTTCAGCCGGCTTGCCCATGGGCGAACGATGCTACAGCCTCTTCGCCAGCGGCGGTTGGCCTGTAGCCGCCATCAGCGCACCCATACGCCGACACGGTTCCGGCGTTTGCGAGCGACTGCTCCACTGCGCCAAGGTCTGCATCTGGGCCGGAAGCGGCCAGTGGGTTGGACTGGCTAGAGGCCCGACCAGTTCGGCGTGCGGGTGATGCCGGGCGTAGCCCGACTCAGGCGTTGGACGCGTGCGCTATCGCCACCACCGGCGTATCGACGTAGAACGTCTCACCCGCCGCGAGAAACCGCTCGAACGACTGCTGGTCCACCCAGACGTGGCGCTCGAAGCCTTCTTCGAGCCACCGGATGGTAAGACCCCGCTTCGACTCGTCTACGACCACTCGGATACCGGATGCCATGTGTAATCCTCCAATTCGATAGCGGGCAACCGCTACGGGCGGACGAGCCGGAGCCCGCCTGCGCGCAGCAGGCGCCGCGCCAATTCAACTGTCTCGACCGGAAAGGGTCTGCGAGCGGGGCGGGGCTCGGTCGAGGTCCGGATGCCGGGGGAAGGCGCATTCGGCGTCTTAAGCTCCCGACTGATCCGCGCGAAAGTGTTCGCGACGTTCGTGTGGGTGGCGGGGGTGTACTGGAAGGTGTTCGAAAGGCACGAGACGTGCCCCTTCGGCAAAGTCTTCGTCATTTGCAACTTCCTCCTTGTGCATCGCTGGCCGATCCAGCTCTGACGACAGGGTAGGTCCCGCGGGAGGCGCGCGGGCCGTACTCTTAACCGCAGGGTTGTGACGAATTCACCTGGGCCCGTCAGCCGCGATTCGGCAGGCGAACCCGCTGGACCACTTCAGCCGGAAGGCATCGAGGCGAGCCGCGCGAGCGCGTCGCCCGTGACGCGGAACAGCCGCCACTCCGGCAGCTCCGCCGCCCCGAGCGCCTTGTAGAACCGGATCGCCGGCTCGTTCCAGTCGAGCGCCATCCACTCGAACCGGCCGCACCCGCGCTCGTGCGCGATGCGCGCGACGTGGAGGAGCAGCGCGCGGCCGTAGCCGCGGCCGCGCCGGTCCGGTCGCACGAAGAGGTCCTCGAGATAGAGCCCCTTGCGGCCGAGGAACGTCGAGAAGTTGTGGAAGTAGACGGCGAACCCGACCGCGGCGCCGCCGGCGAAACCGAGGACCGCCCCGACGTGGCTTCCGGGCGCGAAGAGCTCGCGCTCGAGCAGCGCTTCGTCCGCCGTGACGAGGTGGGTGAGCTTCTCGTACTCGGCGAGCCCGCGGATCAGGTCGAGCAGAACGGGGATGTCGGCGCGCGCAGCGGCGCGGATTGTGAGCGACTCTGGCATTGTGGCTCCACGCTGTTTGAGTGCTAGCGTGGAGCGTAAGCGGCCTTCACCTCCGCGGCAAGCTCGCGCACCGCCGCCGCGTAGAAGCTCGAGCGGTTGTAGCGCGTGAGCACGTAGAAGTTCTGCAGTCCCACCAGGAACTCGCTCGGTCCGCCGGGCGACTCGAGCTCGATCAGCACGCTCGGCGTCTCGTCGCCGATCGAATCGTCGAACACGACGTCCGCCTCGCGCAACTCGGCCGCGGAGCGCTCGGGGTCCACCCCGCCGTCGACCAGCAGCCGTGTAGCGGTCGCCCGTCACCTCCGCCGGCGCCGCGATCGCCGCCCCGGCGAGCCAGCCGTGCTGGGCGAGGAAGTTGGCGACGCTGCCGATCGCGTCGGCCGGGCTCCCGCGGAGGTCGATCCGGCCGTTGCCGTCGAAATCCACCGCGTAGCGCCGGATGCTGCCCGGCATGAACTGCGGGATGCCGATCGCGCCGGCGTAGGAGCCGCGGTAGGTCCCGGCGTCGGCCCGCGCCTCGCGCGCGAGCAGCAGGAACTGCTCGAGCTCGGAGCGGAAGTACTCGGCCCGCCGCGGGTAGTCGAACGCGAGGGTCGCGAGCGCGTCGAGGACGCGGAAGCTGCCGGTGTTGCGGCCGTACTCGGTCTCGACGCCGATGATCGCGACGATGATCTCCGGCGGCACGCCGTAGACCGATGCCGCGCGCTCGAGCGCCTTGGCGTGCTGGCGCCAGAAGGCTGCGCCGGCCTCGACTCTCCGCGGGTTGAGGAAATTGGCGCGGTAGAGCTGCCACGACCGCTCGCCCGCCGGCCGGGGCGTCATCAGCGTCACCACCGAGTCGAGGTAGCGGGCTCCGCCGAGCACCCGCTCGAGCTCGCCGGGCCGAAACCCGTGCCGCTCGACCATCTCGGCCGCGAACGCCCGGACTTCGGCGCGATCGGCGTAGGTCTGCGCGGCGCAGGGCGTCGCGAGCGCGGCGGCGAGCAGAGCACCGAGGCCGCCACGCACGACCCCGGCAACGTCGCCGACGAGATGCCGGATCTTGCGAGGGCTTGCAGCAGCGCGCCGATCGGGTGCCGGGCGAGGCGCGCGATCCATCAGACCTTGAACTCGCGCACGCGCTGACGGAGGAGCGCGACCCTCTTGAGGTCGGGCGCCGCGCCGTAGCGCAGGCGCACGTAGAGCTCGCTGATCTCGGCCACCTCCGCGGCGACGTGCGGCTGCTCGGAGGAGGCGCGCGCGGCGAAGGCGCGCGGCCCCTCGGCGCGGCCGCGCGCGGTGCCGTGGCGTGCGAGCTTGCGGCAGAATCCCCGCCAGGCGCGCGCCACCGGGTCCTGCTCGCGCGCACGCCGCAGCATCCAGAGCGAGAGCACGGCGACGACGAGCCCCACCAGCCAGAAGAGCGTCATCGCCATCCTCTCCCACGACGGCGACGGCATTCCGAGCCGCGACAGGAGCTCGCGCTGGCGGTCGACGTTGTAGCCGACGACCCACTGGTTCCAGTAGTTCGCGAGCGCCTCCCAGTTGAACCGGAGCGCCCGCAGCCACGACAGGTCGGCCCGCCCGAGGAACGGCAGCGGGTCGCCGGCCGGCACCGCCGCGGCGAGCCCCGACTCGACCCGCATCGGCACTGCCGCCGCGGTCGGGTCGACCCGCACCCAGCCCTCGTCCGCGACCCAGACCTCGGCCCAGGCGTGCGCGTCCGACTGGCGCACGATCATGTAGCCGTCGATCGGGTTGATCTCGCCGCCCTGGTACCCGGTCACGATGCGCGCCGGGACGCCGGCGGCGCGCATCATGACCACGAACGCCGACGCGAAGTGTTCGCAGAACCCGCTCTTCGTCTCGAACAGGAACTCGTCGACCGAGTCGCGTCCGAGCGGCGGCGGGGCGAGCGTGTACTCCAGCCCGGCGCGCTTGAACCAGTCCACCGCGCGCTCGAGGATGCGCTCGTCCGAACCGAGCTCGCGCCGCCAGCCCTGTGCGAGCGCGATGGTGCGGGGATTGAAGCCGGGGGGGAGCTCGCGCGCCGCGGCGAGCTCGGCCGGCGTCGAGCCGCCCATGGCCCGGTACTGCAGGAACGAGCTCATCTCGTAGCGGAGCCGCGCCATCACCGGGCGACGCGACAGGAGCTGGAAATCGCCGGTCGCGCCGGCGCCCGGCGGGACCCGGCCCGCCATCTCGAGCGCGAAGAGCCACGCCCGCTCGTGCGGCTCGAGCGTCACCGTGTACAGGATCGGCGCGGAGAGCGGCTCGAACTTCGCGAACTCGGAGAGCCGGACTTCGCCCGGCCGCCAGGTGCGGCCGTCGAACTGCCAGAACACCGGGCCGCGCCAGTAGAGACGCTTGCGTTCGGGGGCGCCGTCGGGGAAGTGCGCGCGGAACGCGACCGCGTCGGATTGCGACAGCAGGCTGATGTTCCCCGGCGCCATCGAGTCCGAGAGCCCGGTGGTGCCGGCGAACGCATCGGTCGGGACGCCCCACATCGGGCCCTGGACACGCGGGAAGAGGAAGAAGAGGAGCACCATCACCGGCACGCCCTGCGCGAGCAGCACGCCCGCGAGGCGGGCGCTCTCGCGGAGCGGCCGCTGCGGCCCGTTCACGCCGACCAGCCCGGCGGTGAGCGCGAGCACCGTGACGAGCATGATCGCGGCGGTCGGGATGCTCTCGCTGTAGAAGAAGTTGGTCAGCGCGAGGAAGTAGCAGAGGAAGGTCACCACGACCGCGTCGCGGCGTTCCTTCGTTTCCATGAGCTTGAGCGACAGGAACAGGACGAGCAGCGTCACGCCCGCGTCGCGTCCGAAGATGGTGCGGAAATTGAGGTAGACGGCGGCCATCCCGACCATCACCAGCAAGGCGAGCAGCCAGCGCCGCGGCAGGCGCTCGTTCTTCCATGCGGCCCAGGCGCGCCACACGATCATCGCCGCGCCGATGACCGTCACCCACCACGGCAGCCGCTGCGCGTGCGGCGCAGCCGCGAGCGCCCCGCCCGCGAGGATGAGCGCGAGCGGCGGAAACGGGATCGTCGCGCCGGTCGTCACGATCGGCTTCGCGCTAGTGCGCATCGGCGGCCAGGTCGAACAGCGCGAGCGCTTTCAGGCACGAATCGCAGTGGCTTTCGCCGAGGTCGGGCCCGAGCTCGCGGCCGGGCAGCCGCAGCCCGTACGCCACGTGCGCTTCCTCGGCGAGCAGCACCTGCCGCGTGAGCCGCGAGAGGCGCCCCTCCACGCCGAGCACCGCCGGCAGCGCACCGAAGTCGAGCCAGAGCTCGGCAGCGCCGCGCCCGGTGAATACCTTGGTCAGCAGCTGGCCGTCGCGGGCCGCGGACTTCCAGGCGATGTGGCGCGGCGAGTCCCCGAGCTGGTACGGTCGCAGCGTGGCGAAATCGTCGCTGCCGACCCCGGCGTGCGCCGCGTCCCCGCGATCCGGAACGAACGTCGCCAGCGGCAGGGACGAGTCGTCGGGGCGCGGGTAGACGAGCGCACGCGCGTCGGGCCGAACGTAGCTCCAGGCGCGGAAGAGCCCGACCGGGTAGCGGGTCTCGACGGTCACGCGCGGCAGCCGAAGCCAGCCCCGGCGCGTCGCGGCGAACGCGAGCGTCGGGCTCGCCCCGCCGCCCTTGCGTACATCGACCGTCGCCGCGCCCCCGCCGCAGTGCGCATCGATGGCGACGCGGTCGAAGCGCGTGGCATTGTCGATGTGGAGGTGGAAGCGGACGGCGCCCCCGACGAACGCCGGCTCGACTCTGCCGGCGCTCACGCTGAGATGGGCGAGGTTGCGGTAGGTGTGCAGGATCGCCACCATGCCCATGCCGGCGAGCAGGAACGTGAGGATGAACCCGAGCGACAGCTGGTAGTTGATCGAGCCGATCAGCATCAGCAGCAGCGCCGCCCCGAAGAGGACGCCCTGCCGCGTCGGCAGGATGTAGACGCGCCGCTGCGAGAGGAACACCGGCCCGCGCTCGGGCGCCGCGCGGCCGGAGAAGAGGCGCCAGAACTGATACGCCCGGGAGCGGTCGAGCAGCCGGCGCGAATCCATCGGCAGTCCCGCGCCGTTCAGGGAATCGGCACCGCCTCGATGAGGCCCACGGCGATGTCGGAGCTCGTCCGGCGCGTGCCGTTCACCACCGGGTGCAGGCGGTGGGTGGCGACGCCCGGCAGCACCGCCTGGACGTCCTCGGGCAGCACGTGGTCGCGGCCCTCGATCAGCGCCCAGGCCCGCGCGCAGGCGGTGAGCGCGAGCGCGGCGCGCGGCGAGAGGCCGGTGACGAACTCGGGCGACCGGCGCGTGTGCGCGGTGATCGCCTGGATGTAGTCGAAGAGCGCCGGCGAGACGTGCACGCGCTTCACCAGCTGCTGCAGCTCGACGAGCTCGCCCGGGTTGAGGCACGGCTCCAGGGTCGCGATCATGTCCCGGCGCTCGACGCCCTGCAGCAGCGCGCGCTCGGCCTCGTGGTCGGGATAGCCGAGCTCGATGCGCATCTGGAAGCGGTCGAGCTGCGATTCGGGCAGCGGGAACGTGCCGACCTGGTGCGACGGGTTCTGGGTCGCGACGACGAAGAACGGCTCCGGCAGCCGCCGCGTCTCGCCTTCGGCGGTGACCTGGTGCTCCTCCATCGCCTCGAGCAGCGCCGACTGCGTCTTCGGCGTCGCGCGGTTGACCTCGTCGGCGAGGATCAGCTGCGAGAAGATCGGCCCGGGATGGAACTTGAACGAGCTCGAGTCGCGGTCGTAGATCGACACGCCGAGGATGTCGGCCGGCAGCATGTCGCTCGTGAACTGGATGCGGTGGAACCCCAGGCCGAGCGAGCGCGCGAGCACGTGCGCGAGCGTGGTCTTGCCGACCCCGGGCAGGTCCTCGATCAGCAGGTGGCCGCGCGCGAGCATGCAGGCGAGCGCCATGCGGATCTGGCGCTCCTTGCCGAGGATGACCCGGCCGGCCTGGTGGATCACGCGGTGGAGGGACGACGACATGCGGTTACCGGCTGCGGCGCCTGGAACAAAGCTAATTTTATGCCCGGTTGGGCTATGATTTCCATCGGAACCGGGAGGGAGTGAGGAATATTCATGGCGACGGCATTCATCACCCACGGCGATTGCATGAAGCACGACATGGGAGCCTATCACCCGGAGTGTCCGGCGCGGCTCGCCGCCATCGACGACCAGCTGATCGCCTCCGGGATCGCGTCCTATCTCGCGCACCACGACGCGCCGCTCGCCACGGTCGAGCAGCTCGCGCGGGTCCACCCGGATGACTACATCGAGGCGATCCGCGCCGCCCGGCCGGCGCACGGGATCGTGCACCTCGACCCCGACACGGCGATGAACCCGGGCACCTGGGATGCGGCGCTGCGGGCCGCCGGCGCGGCGGTGCTCGCCACCGACCTGGTGGTGAAGGGGGAGGCGGAGAGCGCGTTCTGCAGCGTGCGGCCGCCGGGTCATCATGCGACGCGAACGCGCGCGATGGGCTTCTGCATCTTCAACAACGTCGCGGTCGGTGCGATGCACGCGCTCGAGGCGCACGGCCTCGAGCGGGTGGCGATCATCGACTTCGACGTCCACCACGGCAACGGCACCGAGGAGATCTTCGAGGACGACGAGCGGGTGCTGATGGCGAGCACGTTCCAGCACCCGTTCTACCCGTACAGCGGCACCGATCACCCCGCGCGGAACATGGTCAACGTGCCGCTGCAGGCGGGCACCGGCAGCCAGGGCTTCCGCGACGCGGTCGAGCGCTGCTGGCTGCCCGCGCTCGACGACTTCGCGCCGCAGATGATCTTCTTCTCCGCCGGCTTCGACGCCCACGTCGAGGACGACATGGCGATGCTGCGCTTCGTCGACCAGGACTACGCCTGGGTGACGCAGCAGGTGAAGACCGTCGCCGACCGGCACGCGGGCGGACGGATCGTGTCGGTGCTCGAGGGCGGCTATGCGCTCTCGGCGCTCGGCCGGAGCGTCGTGCAGCACCTGAGGGTGCTCGGCGAGTTTTAAGTTGTCATACGAGGGGGAGGGGGCACACCCCCTCGTGCTCCCCGAGACCAGGAGAATCGCCGCTACGGCGGCGATTCTCTCTCGGATGTAACGCCTAGGTCGCGGCCGGTACGGCCTCGCGCCCGGCGAGCTCGGCGGCGAGCGCCGCGATAGCGGGCGGGGAGAGATCGCGCGGCCGCAGAACCGGCGCTTCCGCGAGCCGCACGTAGTTCTTGTGCGTGGAGCGGGCGTACGCCGGGTCGTAGTGATTCGCCAGCAGGTCGGTCACGAGCGCTTCCCACTCCCCGCGGTCGGCGGCCGTCCGCCAGCGGCCGATCACCTCGCGCCCGTGCAGCGCGGTCAGGCAGTCGAGCTGCGCCTTGAGCGCGGCCGGATCGGCGAGGAAATGGCGGTATTCCTCGATCAGGAACCGCACGCGCGCGTCGACCGGCGCCTCGACGCGGACGCACTCGGCGGCCCGCATCGCATCGAGGAGCGCATCCGGCACCTGCAGCTGCCCGATCTTCTTGCTCTCGGCCTCGACGAAGACCGGCCGGAGCGGGTCGAGTTTGCGCAGGCCGTCCCAGACGCGGGTCTCGAACATCTTCTGCGACGGCTGCGGCGCGCCGGGGAGGTCGCCGAGGACTGAGCCGCGGTGCGCCGCCAGCTGCTCGAGGTCGAGCACCTGCGCCCCCTGGCGCGCGAGTGCCTCGAGCAGGCGGCTCTTCGCGCTGCCGGTCTCGCCGCAGAGGACGAGATAGCGGAACTCGCGCGGCTGGGTGGCGAGCTGCGCGATGACCTCCCGCCGGTAGGCCTTGTACCCGCCGTCGAGCTGCGCCGCCTGCCAGCCGATCTCGCGCAGCACGTGCGTCATCGCGCCGGAGCGCTTGCCGCCGCGCCAGCAGTAGACGAGCGGCCGCCAGCCCTTGTCGCGCTGCGCGAAGCTCGCCTCCAGGTGCCGGGCGATGTTGCGCGAGACGAGCGCGGCGCCGAGCTTCTTCGAGTCGAACGGCGAGACCTGCTTGTACAGCGTGCCGATGCGGGCGCGTTCCGCGTCGTCGAGCACCGGGAAGCTCGCGGCGCGCGGCACGTGGTCCTCGGCGAACTCCGCGGGCGAGCGCACGTCGATCACCTCGTCGAAGAGGTCGATCTCGCGCACGCCGGCTACATCCGGAAACTTCACTGGCGCCTGCTTTCTGGGCGGCACTTCTGGCAGACTGCGGGCAACGATTCTACCTGCGCGGGCCCACAATATGAACGCACCCTCCGAACTCATCCGCCTCACCCAGTTCAGCCACGGCGGCGGCTGCGGCTGCAAGATCGCGCCCGCGGTGCTCTCGGACATCCTGTCGCAGACGCCGGTGCGGGCGATCCCGAAGGAGCTGCTCGTCGGCATCGAGTCGAGCGACGACGCGGCGGTGTACCGCCTGAACGACAGCCAGGCGATCGTGGCGACCACCGATTTCTTCACCCCGATCGTCGACGACCCGTACGACTTCGGTCGCATCGCCGCGACCAACGCGATCTCGGACATCTACGCCATGGGCGGCCGGCCGATCTTCGCGCTCGCGATCGTCGGCATGCCGCTCGAGAAGCTGCCGGTCGAGGTGATCCAGCGCATCGTGGCGGGCGGCGAGTCGGTGTGCGCGGCGGCCGGCATCCCGATCGCCGGCGGGCACTCGATCGACACGCTCGAGCCGATCTACGGCCTGGTCGCGCTCGGCCTCGTGCACCCCGAACGCGTCAAGCGCAACGATCGCGCGCAGGCCGGCGACGCGCTCGTCCTCGGCAAGCCGCTCGGCGTGGGGATCCTCTCCGCGGCGCTGAAGAAGGGCGTGCTGTCCGCGGCCGGCTACGGCGAGATGCTCGCAGCGACGACGAAGCTCAACACGCCCGGTACGCGGCTGTCGGAGCTCGCCGGCGTGCACGCGCTGACCGACGTGACCGGCTTCGGTCTCGCCGGCCACCTGCTCGAGATCTGCCGCGGCTCGAAGCTCGGTGCGCGGGTGCGCTTCGACGATCTCCCGCTGATCGCGGAGGCGAAGGCGTGGGCGGAGCAGGGCACCGCGACCGGCGCGTCCGGCCGCAACTGGGCCGGGTACGGCCGCGAGGTCGAGCTGCCGGCGGGTTTCCCGAAGTGGAAGCAAGACCTCCTCACCGACCCGCAGACGAGCGGGGGGCTCCTAGTCGCCTGTGCGCCGGACGCGGTCGGCGAGGTGCTGGCAGAGTTCCGCCACGACGGATTCGGCGAGGCGCAGCGTATCGGCGAGATGGTCGCCGGCCCCGCGCGACTGGCTATCTTGCCTTGAGCAGCGGCTCCAGCCCCTTCCAGACGGTGTCGAGCAGCAGCGGCTGCGCCTCGGCCGTGGGATGAATCTGGTCGGGCTGGAACAGGTCGCGCTTGTCGATGATGCGCTCGAGCAGGAACGGCACGTAGCCGCTCTTCGTCTCGCGCGCCACCTCCGCGAAGGCGTCGTAGAAGGCCTGGGTGTACTTCGGTCCGTAGTTGGGCGGGATGCGCATGCCGACGACGAGCACCCGGGCGCCGTGCGCCCGCGCCGCGCGCGCGATCTTGCCGAGGTTCGCCTTCATCTCGCCCACCGGCAGCCCGCGCAGCCCGTCGTTGCCGCCGAGCGCGAGCACCACCACGTCGGGCTTGAAGCGTCCGAGCGCGGCGTCGATGCGGGCGGCGCCGCCGGCCGTCGTTTCGCCCGAGATACTCGCGTTCACGACGTTATAATCGGCCTTGCTTTGCTTCAGCCGTCCGCCGAGCAGATTCACCCAGCCGTCCTTCTGGCCGATCCCGTAAGCCGCCGACAGGCTGTCGCCGTAGACGAGGACCGTCCCGGTCGCCGCGGACGTGGTGCTCGCGGCGACGCATAGCGCGAAAAGCAGAGCTCTCAGCATGGATCAGACCGTGTTCGAAAATCCCGCGACTCAACCGATCGTGAAAGCGAGCGGCATCGCCAAGATCGTGCCGCTCGCGGGCGAGCGCGCCGCCGGCGCGAAGCCGCTCGCGATTCTGCAGGATATCGACCTCGCGGTCATGCCCGGAGAAGCGGTCGCGGTGGTCGGCGCCTCGGGCTCCGGCAAGTCGACCCTGCTCGGCCTGCTCGCGGGGTTGGACACGCCGACCGCGGGATCGGTTCAACTCGACGGCACCGAGCTCTTCGCGCTCGACGAGGACGGCCGCGCGGTGCTGCGCAAGCGCCTCGTCGGGTTCGTGTTCCAGTCGTTCCAGCTCCTGCCCCCGCTCAACGCGCTCGAGAACGTCATGCTGCCGCTCGAGCTCGGCGGCGACCCGGACGCCGAGCGCAAGGCGCGCGAGATGCTCGGGCGCGTGGGCCTCGGCGAGCGGCTGCGGCAGTACCCGCGGACGCTCTCCGGCGGCGAGCAGCAGCGCGTCGCGCTCGCGCGCGCGTTCGTCATGCGGCCGAAGCTGCTCTTCGCCGACGAGCCGACCGGCAACCTCGACGCCGCCACCGGTGCGGCCATCATCGACCTCCTCTTCGAGCTGAACGCCGAGCAGGGCACGACCCTCGTCCTCGTGACCCACGACGAAGCGCTCGCGCGCCGGTGCGGCCGCACCGTCCGCCTCGCCGGCGGGCGAATCCAGTAGAGTCCGAGCCCATGAACCTCGCCCTCCCGCTGCGCATGCTCGGCCGTGACTGGCGCGCGGGGGAGCTGCGGATCCTCGCCGTGGCGCTGGTGATCGCGGTCGCGAGCGTCACCAGCGTCGCGTTCTTCGCCGACCGCGTGCGGCAGGCGCTGCTGCGCGAGGCCCACCAGCTGCTCGGCGCGGACGTCGTGCTGAGCTCGGACCATCCGTGGCGGAGCGAGATCCGGGACGAGATCGCACGCCGCGGCCTGCGGCTGGCCGAGACCACGACGTTCATCAGCATGGCGCGGCTTGGCGAGCAGTCGCACCTGGCGGGCGTCAAGGCGGTGACCGACGGCTACCCGCTGCGCGGGAATCTGCGCACTGCGCCGGGCCCGAACGTGCCCGACGCCCGCGCCGAGGGCGTGCCGCGCCCGGGCACGGTCTGGCTCGATGAGCGGCTCGCGCCCGCGCTGCAAGCGAAGATCGGCGATCGCATCGAGCTCGGCGAGACCGAGCTCACCGTGAGCGCAATCCTGACGCTCGAGCCCGACCGGAGCGTGAGCTTCTTCAACATCGCGCCGCGCCTGATGATGAACCGGGACGACGTGGCGAAGACGAAGCTCGTCCAGACCGGCAGCCGCATCTGGTACTACCTCCTCGTTGCCGGCGAGCGGGAGGCGGTCGCGGGCTTCGAAGCGTGGGTCGGGCCGCGGCTCGGCCGCGGCGAAGCGCTGCAGAGCCTCGCGAACGCGCGGCCCGAGATCCGGGCCGGGATCGAGCGCGCGCAGAAATTCATCGGTCTCACCGCGCTGCTCGCGGTGATCCTGGCGGCAGTCGCGGTGTCGCTTGCCGCGCGCCGCTACACGCGGCGGCACCTCGACGGCTACGCGGTGATGCGCTGCCTGGGCGCGACGCAAGGCCAGCTGACGCGCCTCTTCGCGTGGGAGTTCGTGGCGCTCGGGGCGGCGGCCTGCGCCGTCGGCTGCCTCGCCGGCTATCTCGCCCAGCTCGTGATCGCGCAGTTCGTCGCCGGATTGATGATCGTGGCGTTGCCGCAGCCCTCGCTCCTGCCGGCGGTGCAGGGCTTCCTCACCGGGATGGCGCTGCTCCTCGGTTTCGCACTCCCGCCGCTCCTCCAGCTCAAGAACGTGCCCGCGCTGCGCGTGATCCGCCGCGACGTGGGGCCGCCGAAGCAGGGCGCGCTCGCCGCCTACGGGCTCGGCGCGGCCGCGGTCGCGGCGCTCCTCGTCTGGCAGGCCGGCGATACCAAGCTCGGCCTGATCGTGCTCGGCGGGTTCGGGGCCGGGCTCCTCGTATTCGGGGTCGTCGGCTTCGGCGCTCTGCACGCGGCCGCCGCGCTCGCGCCGTCCGCCAGCCTGAGCTGGCGCTACGGCCTCGCGTCCCTGCGCCGGCGCGCACGGACGAACACGGTGCAGATCGTCGCGCTGAGCCTCGGACTGACCGCGATCCTGCTCCTCTCGTTCACCCGCGGCGACCTGCTCGACACCTGGCGGTCGAAGACGCCGCCGGACGCGCCGAACCGGTTCATCGTGAACATCCAGCCCGAGCAGCGCGAGCCGCTCGCCGCGCTTTTCGCGGCGAGCGGCATCGCGACGCCGACGACCTACCCGATGGTCCGCGGCCGGTACGTCGCGCTCAACGGCAATCCGGTCGATGCCGACGCGTTCAAGGACCGCGAGCGCCGGCTGGTCGAGCGCGAGTTCAACCTCTCGTTCATGAGCGCCCTGCCGGGCCACAACCACGTGACCGGCGGGGCCTGGTTCGCATCCGGCGACCTCGCGCCGGGCGCGCTCTCGGTCGAGGAGGGAATCGCGAAATCGCTCGGCTGGAAGCTCGGGGACCGGCTGACCTGGGAGGTCGCCGGTCAGCGATTCACCGCGCCGATCACCAGCGTCCGCAAGCTCGACTGGGACTCGATGCAGGTGAACTTCTTCGTCATCACGACGCCGAAGCTGCTGGAGGGCTTCCCGACGAGCTACGTGACGAGCTTCCACCTGCCGGAGGCGCAGGCCGGGTTCGTGAGCCGCCTGTCGCAGCGCTTCCCGAACATGACGGTCGTCGACACGAGCGCGATCCTGCGTCAGGTCAACGCGATGATGGACCAGGTCATTCGCGCGGTGCAGTTCGTGTTCCTGTTCGCGCTCGGCGCCGGCGTGCTGGTGCTGTACGCGGCCCTGCTTGCGACGCAGGACGAGCGCGTGCACGAGGCGGCCGTCATGCGCGCGCTCGGCGCGAGCCGGGCCCAGGTGCTCGCCGCGCAGCGCGCCGAGTTCCTCGCGCTCGGGCTCGTCGCCGGGGCGCTCGCATCGGTCGGCGCGACGGCAATCGGGTTCGCCATCGCGCAGCAGGTGTTCCAGTTCCCCTACACCGTGAACCACTGGGTGTGGCTCGCCGGGCCGGCGCTCGGGCTCGCATGCGTGTCGGTGAACGTCTGGGCGGGCGCGCGGGCGGCGCTCAGCCGCCCGCCGATCGCGGCGCTGCGCGAGGCCTGATTCCCCGCCATGCGCTATCGCCTGCGCGACATCCACCTGCGCGACGCGCTGATCGTCGGTATTCCGGTCGTCGCGCTCGTGTTCGCCGGCTTCTGGTACGCGGCGCAGTTCATCAAGCCGGCGCCGCCGAAGCGCATCGTTATCGCGACCGGCGGCGCAGGCGGCGCCTACGAGCGGTTCGGCGCGGCCTACCGCCCTCTCCTCGAGCGCTTCGGCATCGAGGTCGTAGAACTGCCCTCGGCCGGGGCGGTCGAGAACCTCGCTTGGCTCCGCGACCGCGGGAAGGAGCTCGACGTCGCGTTCATGCAAGGCGGCATCGGCGCCGGCGAGGAGAACGAGGGGCTCGTTTCGCTCGGCAGCATCTATTTCGAGCCGCTGTGGGTGTTCTACCGCGCCGACGCCAAGCTCGACAACCTGACCCAGCTCAGGGGGAAGCGGATCGCGGTCGGCGGCGAGGGCAGCGGGACGCGCAAGCTCGGCGTCGATCTCCTCGAGGCGAGCGGGGCGGCAACCGCGCCGACGCAGCTCCTCCCGCTCGGCGGGCTCGCGGCGGTCGAGGCGCTCAAGGCCGGGAAGGTGGACGCGATCTTCCTCGTCGGATCGGCGAACACCGGAGCGGTGTGGGCGTCCCTGTTCACGCCCGGGCTTCCGGCTGATGAGCCTCGCGCATGCCGACGCGTACGTGCGCCGCTGGCCGTTCCTGTCGAAGCTCGTGCTGCCGCGCGGGGCTATCGACCTCGTGCGCGACATCCCGGGCGCCGACGTCACCCTGGTCGCGCCCGTGGCGTTGCTTGTCGCGCGGGAGGAGATCCACCCGGCGCTCATCGACGTGCTGCTGGAGACGGCGACCGCGGTGCACGGCCAGCCCGGGCTCTTCCAGCGCGCCGGCGAGTTCCCGAACGCGCGCCAGGCCGATTTCCCGATCTCGGCCGAGGCGCAGCGGTTCTACCAGTCGGGCCGGCGGTTCCTGCAGCGCTACCTGCCGTTCTGGGCGGCGACGCTGATCGACCGCATGCTGGTGCTGCTCATCCCGCTCTTCGCGCTGGCGATCCCGCTCTCGCGCATCCTGCCGTCGCTGTACGGGTGGCAGGTCCGCTCGCGCATCTACAAGTGGTACGGCCAGCTCAAGT
This sequence comes from uncultured beta proteobacterium, assembly GCA_963762785.1. Classification (GTDB taxonomy): domain Bacteria; phylum Pseudomonadota; class Gammaproteobacteria; order Burkholderiales; family SG8-39; genus DATEDA01. Next base: position 60,438 of record CAVXND010000014.1, on the reverse strand, counting down.
TCCTCGAGGAGGCGTGGCGACACGACCCGGCCGCGCGGCCGCGCGACGAGTGGCTGAAGGAGCTCGACGAGCTCGAGTCGCGTGCCAACCGGATCCGCACCCCGCTCGCGTACGCGAACCAGTTCTACATCCTGCGCGAGCACATCGGGCTCGTGCGCCGGAACATGCAGCGGGGGGGCGAGGTGCCTGCCGTCCCCGCCACGGAGCCGGCGAAGACGGCCGCAGGCTGATCGCGATGACCCCCAGGACGCTCGGCCGCTACGAGATCGTGACGCTCGTCGGTGAGGGCGGCATGGGCCGCGTCTACAAGGCACTCGATCCGGCGATCGGGCGCACCGTCGCGATCAAGACGCTGAACGTCGACCTCGATCCGGCGCAGCTCGAGGAGTTCAAGGAGCGCTTCGTCCGCGAGGCGCGCACCGCCGGGCGCGTCCAGCATCCGAACGTCGTGACGATCTACGACGTCGGCGAGCAGGACGGGCTTGCGTACATCACGATGGAGTACGTCGAGGGCAAGACGCTGCGGGAGGTCATGGACGCGGGCGCGCCGCTGAAGGTCGACACCGCCTGCCGCATCGCGTGCGAGGTCGCCGCGGGCCTGGCGGCAGCGCACCGGCAGAGCGTCGTCCATCGGGACGTGAAGCCGGCGAACATCATGGTCGACGCGAGCGGCGCGGTGAAGCTGATGGACTTCGGCATTGCGCGGCTGCCCGAAGGCATGCGCACCCGCACCGGCCTCGTGCTCGGGTCGCCGACCTACATCGCCCCGGAGCAGATCGTCGGCCACCCGATCGACGGGCGCTACGATCTCTTCTCGCTCGGCATCGTGCTCTACGAGATGCTCGCCGGCGCGGTGCCGTTCCGCGGCGACGGCGTGGGCCAGCTGCTCTACAACGTGCTGAACTACATTCACGCGCCGCCGAGCCTGCACAACTCGCGCGTTCCAGCGGTGTTCGAGCGGATCTTCGCGCGGGCGCTCGCGAAGCATCCCGACGATCGCTACCAGACCGCCGACGAGCTCGCGCACGACCTGCGCGAGTGGCGGACGCTGCCGCGGCCGACGGCCGAGGAACTCGCCGAGTACCGCAAGCCGCCGCGGCGGACGCTCGAGCGGCGGACGGGGAAACGTGACTAGCGGAGCTCGCGTTTGAGCAGCTTGCCGTTCGCGTTGCGCGGCAGCGGCTCGGACCGGAAAACGAAGAAGTCGGGCACCTTGTAGTCCGCGAGGTGCTGCGCGCAATGTGCCCGCAGCGCTTCGGCGTCGCAGCCGGCGCGTGCGACCACGATCGCGCGGGCCTTCTCCCCGAGCACCGGATCGGGCACCGGGATCAGCGCCGACTCGAGCACCGCCGGGTGCAGGCTGAGGACGCTCTCGACCTCCGCGCTGTAGACCTTGTACCCGCCGCGGTTGATCAGGTCCTTCTTGCGGTCGAAGATGCGCACGAAGCCCTGCGCGTCCATGGCACCCAGATCGCCCGACTTCCAGTAGCCGCGCTCGAACTCGCGCGCGGTCGCCTCGGGGTTGTCCCAGTAACCCGGCACGACCATCGGACCCGCGATCCAGATCTCGCCGGTTTCACCCGGCGCGACCTCGCGCCCGGCATCGTCCATCACCCGCACGTCGCCGCACGGCACCACGACGCCGACGCTGTCGAGATTGGCGGCCTGCAGCCCCATCGGCATGATCGTCGTGGGGGAGGTCGTCTCGGTCGCGCCGTACGCATTCATTAGTGTCAGGCCGGGCAGCTTCTCCGCGAGGGCGCGGATCGTACCCTCGGGCATCGACGCGCCGCCGAACCCGCCGATCCGCCAGGCTGAGAGGTCGAACCGCTCAAAGTCCGCCTCGCGCAGGCACAGGTTGTAGATCGCCGGCACCACCAGCGTGTGCGTCATCCGTTCCCGCGCCGCCAGCTCGAGAAAGGCCCGCGCCTTGAACTCGCGCAGGGCGATGACGCAGCCGCCGACCGCGAACATCGCGAGGGTGATCGCGACCAGGCCGGTGACGTGGCTCGCCGGCACCGCGAGCAGCGACCGGTCGGCGGCGGTGAGCCGCATGCACGCCCGGTAGTGCAGCACCGAGTGAATCAGGTTGAGATGCGTGAGCATCGCGCCCTTGGGGCGACCGGTCGTCCCCGACGTGTAGAGGATGACGGCCGGCTCCTCTTCGCCGGGGTCGGCCGCCGGCGCGGCGGGCGAGCGTGCTTCGAGGAGCTCGTCGAGCCCCGTGGCCCCGGGTGCGGGGCCGGCGCTGATGCGCACGGCGAGCGGCAGCCCCTCCGCCGGGGGCGGCAGCCGGGCGACGAGCGCCGCGTCGAACACGATCGCCTTCGCACTGCACTGAGCGAGGATGAAAGCGAGCTCGGGGCGCTGCTCGCGGACATTCACCGGAACGGCGACGGCGCCGAGCCGCAGCACGGCGAGCAGGGCGTAGACGAACTCGCGGTCGTTGGGGAGGAACAGCACCACCCGGTCGCCGCGCGCGACGCCGAGCTGGTGGAGGTGGCCCGCGAGCCGGTCGGCGACGCGGTCGAGCTTCCCGTAGTCGAGTCGGTACCGGTCGGTGACGAGCGCTTCGCGATCGCCGTAGCGCCCGGCGGTCGCGGCGAAGAGGGCGTTCACGTTCCGCGGCCGCTCGGCGAAGCAGCGGAGCTTCCGGCCGAAATGCGTCTCTTCGCGCAGGGCGGGGACGTCGGTCCAGTGCATGGCGCGGCGAATGTTACTCATGTACTCGGGCTCGCGCAGTGAGCCACCCGCTCGCTATACTCAAACGATGTCGACCGAGCAGCTGATCGTCGTCCTCGCCGTGTTCGCCGCCGGCCTCGTCCTCGGGGCGGTCGTGACCGCGCTGCTGGCGAGCCGCCGGCGCGCCGACGCCCTCGAGCAGGCGGCGCTCAGGTTCGAGGTCACGCGCGCCCAGCTCACCGATCGCGCCGGGACCGCCGAGCGGGAGCTCGGAGAGGCGCGCGCGCAGCTCGCCGCCGAAGGCGCGAAGCTCGACGAGCAACGTGCCGCGGTCACCGAACTGCACGGCCGGGCCGAGAGCCTCTCCACCGCGCTCCGGATGGAGCGCGAGGCGGCGACCGGCAAGCTGGCGGAGATCGAACGCGCGCGCGAGCAGCTGACGCAGGCATTCAGCGCGCTCTCGGCCGAGGCGCTGAAGAGCAACAACCAGGCGTTCATCGATCTCGCCCAGCAGACGCTCTCGAAGCACCAGGAGACCGCCAAGGGCGAGCTGGAGCGGCGCCAGCAGGCGATCGACGAGCTGGTGAAGCCGATGCGCGAGACGCTCGACAAGTTCGACGCGAAGGTGCAGGAGATCGAGAAATCGCGCGTCGGCGCGTATGCGGAGCTCAGCCAGCAGGTGCGCTCGCTCGCCGAGACGCAGACGCAGCTCCGCGGCGAGACGTCGAACCTCGTCAAGGCGCTGCGCCAGCCGCACGTCCGGGGCCGGTGGGGCGAGATGCAGCTGCGGCGCGTGGTGGAAATGGCGGGCATGCTCGATCGCTGCGATTTCTACGAGCAGACGAGCGTCGACACCGACGACGGCCGGCTGCGGCCGGACATGATCGTCCGCCTGCCCGGCAACAAGAACCTCGTGGTGGACGCCAAGGCGCCGCTCGCGGCCTACCTCGACGCGCTCGAAGCGCCCGACGACGAGACCCGCCGCGCCCGGCTCGCCGATCACGCACGCCAGCTCCGCACGCATCTGACGGCGCTCAGCCGGAAGTCCTACTGGGACCAGTTCCAGCCGAGCCCCGAGTTCGTGGTGCTGTTCGTGCCGGGCGAGATGTTTTTCAGCGCCGCGCTCGAGCAGGACCCCGAGCTCCTCGAGTTCGGCGTCGAGCAGCGGGTCATCCTCGCGACGCCGACGACGCTGATCGCGCTGCTGCGCGCGGTTGCGTACGGCTGGCGGCAGGACACGCTCGCCGAGAACGCGAAGAAGGTGAGCGAGCTGGGCGCCGAGTTGTATGGGCGCCTGGCGACGATGGGCGACCACTTCGCCGCGGTCGGCGCGAGGCTGGAGGCGGCGGTGAAGTCCTACAACCTGGCGGTGGGCTCGCTGGAGACGCGCGTCCTCGTCACGGCGCGCAAGTTCCGCGACCTGAAGGCGGTGGGCGGCGACGTGCTGCTCGACTCGCCGGCACCGATCGACGTGCTGCCGCGGGAAGTGCGGGCGGATGATCTCCTGCCGGCGCCCGGGGTAGAGACGTCCGACTAGGGACGGGCCCTAGGCCAGTCCGTCGAAGAGCTGCACGCTCACCAGATCGCCGGGCTTCACGTCGCCGCGCTCGTGCTCGAGCACGATGAAGCAGTTCGCCTCCGACATCGAGCGCAGGACGCCCGAGCCCTGGCTACCCGTGATGCGCGCCGTCCACTCGCCGTCGGCGCCGCGCTCGAGGATGCCGCGCTGGAACTCCGTCCGGCCGGGTTTCTTGCGCAGCGCCGTCGCGCTCGGGACGCGGAGCAGCGGAAGCGCGTAGTCGTCGGTGCGGCCGGAGAGCGCGAGCAGGGCGTCGCGGACGAACCCGTAGAACGTGACCATCACCGCCACCGGGTTCCCCGGCAGGCCGAAGAAGGAAGCGCCGCCTATGCGGCCGAACGCCATCGGTCGGCCGGGGCGCATCGCGATCTTCCAGAACAGCACTTCGCCGAGTCGTCCGAGCAGCTCGCGCGTGAAGTCGGCCTCGCCGACCGAGACGCCGCCGGAGCTGACGATCGCGTCGGCGCTCGCGGCCGCCTCCTTGAACGCGCGCTCGAGCGCCGCCGGGTCGTCGCGCACGACGCCCATGTCGATCAGCTCGACGCCGAGCCGCGCCAGCATCCCGTAGAGCGTGTAGCGGTTGGAGTCGTAGACCTCTCCTTCCTGCAGCGGGGTGCCAACCGAAGCGAGCTCGTCGCCGGTAGAGAAGAACGCGACGCGGAGCCTGCGCCGCACCGCGACCTCGGCGAGCCCAAGCGAAGCCATCAGCCCGAGCTCCGCCGGTCGGAGCAGACGGCCCGCGCGCAGCACGACTCTCCCGGCCGCGAGATCTTCGCCCGCGAGGCGCCGGTTCTGGCCCGCCTGCTGCCCCGCCGGCACGACGATCCGGTCGCGCTCGGCGCGGACCACTTCCTGGATGACGACGGTGTCGGTGCCCGGCGGCATCACTGCGCCGGTCATCACCCGCACGCACTCGCCCGGCCGCACGCTACCGTCGAACTTCCGGCCCGCGTAGGCGACGCCGGCCTCGCGCAGCGTCGTCTCGCCGTCGGACTTCAGGTCGCTCGAGCGCACCGCCCAGCCGTCCATCGCCGAGTTGTCGTGCGCGGGGACGTTCACCGTCGACACGATGTCCTCGCCGAGCACGCGCCCGAGGCTCGCGCGCACCGCGACGCGCTCGTTGGTGCCGACGGGCGTGAGGACCGAGCGGATCGCCGCGCGTGCCGTGTCGACGGGCAGCGCGTCGGGATCGTAGCCGTCGATGCAGCTGACGATCTGCTTGAGCGAGCTCACTGGATCGCCCTCGCGCTGCGCGCTCGGGATTCGCTCTTGGGGCGGCCCGGCGAGCTCATGTCCGTTTCTCGTGCGCCGCCAGCTCGTCCGGGGTGTTGATGTTCGAGAAGGCCTCGGCCTGGTCGTCGAACGACACCTCGACCACCTTGAGCGAGGCGTACCACGCGTCGATCTTGCGTCCGCCCGACTCGAGGAACCCGGTGAGGTGCGAAGCGAGCGACTCGCGCACGAGCGCGAACACCGGGTGCGGCTGGTCGCCGGTCTTCGCCACCGCGAGGTCCGCGTGCGCGGCGACGAGCGCCGCGTGCAGCCGCGCGACGAGGTCGAGCGGCAGGAAGGGCGAGTCGCAGGGGACGGTGACCAGGAACGGATGCACGTTCGCCTTCAGCCCGGCGTGCAGGCCGGCGAGCGGCCCGGCGAAGCCGCCGATCTCGTCCGGCACGACGCGGTGGCCGAAGCGCGCGTAGTCGGCGAGATGCTGGTTCGCGTTGATGACGATCTCGGTGACCTGCGGGCGCAGGCGCTCGAGCACCCATTCGACCATCGGCCGGCCGCGGAGCGGCTGCAGGCCCTTGTCCACGCCGCCCATCCGGCGACCCTGGCCGCCGGCGAGGACGAGTCCGGTGACGCGGGCCGGGTCGCGGATGTCCATCGGCGCTCAGGCCATCATCGTCGGCATCGTAGTCTTGACGAACCGATGCTTGCCGGTGAAGAGGAGATAGTGGCGGTTGACCGCGCGGCCGAGCATCGTGAGCCCGACCTGCTCGGCGATGCGCCAGCCCATCTGCGTGAGGCCGGAGCGCGAGACGAGGAACGGGATGCGCATCTGCGCGCACTTGATGACCATCTCGGAAGTGAGCCGCCCGGTGGTGTAGAAGATCTTGTCCGAGCCGTCGATGTCGTCGAGCCACATCTGCCCGGCGATCGCGTCGACCGCGTTGTGGCGGCCGACGTCCTCGACGAACGTCAGGATCTCAGGTGCGCGGGTGTCGGAGGTCGCCGCATTTGTCAGCAGGCCGCAGCCGTGCACCGCGCCGGCGGCCTTGTAGATCGTCTCGTGCCGGCGGACGAGGTCGAGCAGGGCGTACAGCGTGTCCTCGCTCAAGGTGACGTCGTCGCGGAGCTCGATCGACTCGATCTCGTCCATCAGGTCGCCGAACACCGTGCCCTGGCCGCAGCCGGTGGTGACGGTGCGCTTCTTCATCTTGTCGGCGAGCCCCTTGATGCCCTTGCGCGTCGTGACCACGACCGAGTCGGTTTCCCAGTCGACCTGAACCGCGGCGATCTCCTCGATCGAGCGGGCGAGCCGCTGGTTGCGGAGGTAGCCGATGGCGAGCGCCTCGGGCGCCTGGCCGAGCGTCATCAGGGTGACGATCTCGCGCTTGTCCACGTAAAGGGTCAGCGGGTGCTCGCCGGCGATCGGCGTCGCGAGCGCCTCGCCGCGCTCGTTCAGCGCCTCGACGTCGAACGTGAGCGGGCGGGAGGCGCGAGTGATCGCGGGCTTGCGGGGCGTCTTCATCCGCCGATGTACGACATCTCGATCTTCCGCGCCTTCGCCGTCTCGGCGGTGCGGACCTCGGAGTAGCGGTCGCCGCGCGCGCGCCAGATGCGCGCGATGGCGTCGTGCACGTCGCGATCGGACCCGCTGCCGCGCAGCAGCGATCGCAGGTCGTAACCGGCGCTCGCGAACAGGCACGTGTAGAGCATCCCGTCGGTCGAGATCCGCGCGCGCGTGCAGGTGCGGCAGAACGCCTGCGTGACCGACGAGATCACGCCGATCTCGCCGCCGCCGTCCTGGTAGCGCCAGCGCTCGGCGACCTCGCCGTAGTAGTTCGCATCGACCGGCTCGAGCGGCAGCTCGCGGCTGATCCGGCCGACGACCTCGGCCGAGGGCACGACGTCGTCCATCCGCCACCCGTTGGTCGCGCCCACGTCCATGAACTCGATGAACCGGACGATGTGGCCGGTCCCCTTGAAGCGGCGCGCCATCGCGACGATCGTGTGGTCGTTGACGCCGCGCTGCACCACCATGTTGATCTTGATCGGCGCGAGCCCGGCTGCCGCCGCGGCCTCGACGCCCTCGAGCACGCGCGCGACCGGGAAGTCGACGTCGTTCATCGCCCGGAACACCTCGTCGTCGAGCGAGTCGAGGCTCACGGTCACCCGCTCGAGGCCGGCGTCGCGCAAGCTCCGCGCCTTGCGCGCGAGGAGCGAGCCGTTCGTCGTCAGCGTGAGGTCGAGGCCGCCGAGGCCTGCCAGCATCTCGATCAGGCGCTCGAGGTTTCGCCGCAGCAGCGGCTCGCCGCCGGTGAGGCGGATCTTCTCGACGCCGTGCTCCTTGAAGATTCGCGCGAGCCGCGTGATCTCCTCGAAGCTCAGCACCTCGCTCCGCGGCAGGAACTCGTGGTCCGGGCCGAAGACGTCCTTCGGCATGCAGTACGTGCAGCGGAAGTTGCAGCGGTCGGTGACCGAGATCCGCAGGTCGTGGAGCGGCCGCGCGAGCGTGTCCACGACCTTGCCCGCGGCCGCGTCCCAACTCCCCACGCCGGGGAGGGGCATTGCGCGGCGCGCATCGACGAGCGGGATGACGCGGTCGGTCATGTCGAAGCTTGCTTCCGGGTACCGGGGCCACGCATCATACGGGCCGGATCTGAACGCCGGTTCATAATCAGTCGCATGACACGGATTCTAGTGACAAACGCATGCCTGCTCCATCCCTGCCGGTCGCAGTGATCATGGAGCGGCGTGCGCTCGCCAACCGCTGGCAGTCCGAACGGTGGGCGCCGGTGGATGTCGTACCCGATGAGGGCGGGCCGCGCGAGCCGCGTCTCCTCGAGGAGGACAGCGAGCACGCGCGTTGGTTGCATCCCGGATTCGCGATCGAGCTGCATCGCGACGAGGCCGACGGCTACTACCTGAACATGACCACGGCGACGCCGTACATATTCGTCAACTGGCGCATGGTGGACGAGCTCGCGGTGCCGAAGCTCGTCACGGTGAGCTACCACGAGGCGGGCCGGATGATGGACGGCGGCGAGCTGGTGGACGGCGTGCCGCTGCCGCCGGCGCTCTTCGCCTGGCTCGACGAGTTCGTGCGCGCGCACTACAAGCCGGAGCAGAAGAAGGGCAAGATCAAGCCGCCGTCGTTCAAGGGCGCGAAGCGCGGCTGACCCTGATGTCGAGCGACGACGACAATTTCCTCGCGCGCTGGTCGAAGCGCAAGCACGCGGTGCGCCGCGGCGAGACGCCGGCGGAGCCCGCGCCCGCCGAAGCGAGCGCCGCCGAGCCCGTGCCGCCACCGGCCCCCGCCGCAAGCGCGCCGCCCGAATTGCCGCCCATTGACTCGCTGAAGGGGCTCGAGTCGGACTACAAGGACTTCCTGCACCCGGACGTGGACCCGGCGACGAAGAGCGCGGCGCTGCGCAAGCTCTTCGGCGATCCGCATTTCAACCAGATGGACCGGCTCGACATCTACATCGACGACTACACCAAGGAAGACCCGATCCCCCCGGCCATGCTGCGGGCGATGAACCAGGCGCGGTCGCTCGGGCTCTTCGACGACGAAGAGAAAGAGCAGGAGCAAACGGCGGCGGACACCACTGCTGCGCCGGCGGCGGTCGCGTCGGTCGAAGGGCCGGCGCCCGCGGCAGCCGAGCGCCCGCAACCGGCGACCGAGCTCCCCCAACCGTCGGCCGACGCGGAGCTGCAACCGGTCACACCCCCAAAATCCGACGCGGCCTGACATGGCGCTCGACGGGAAGACGCTGAAGGTCTGCAACTGCAACCGCACGATGGCGCTCGACGGCAAAGCGCTCGCGGCGGCGCTGCAGTCGAGCGCGCCGCTCACGATTCATACCGAGCTCTGCCGGCGCGAGGTCGGCGGGTTCGGTGCTGCGATCGCCGCGGGCGGCGAGTGCATCGTCGCCTGTACCCAGGAAGCGCCGCTCTTCGCCGAGCTGAACGAGAGCGCGGGCGCGAAGAGCGAGCTCAAGTTCGTCAACATCCGCGAGACCGCCGGCTGGTCGGCCGAGGGGGCCGCGGCCACCCCGAAGATCGCCGCCCTGCTCGCGCTCGCCGATCTGCCCGCGCCCGAGCCGGTGCCGAGCGTGTCGTACAAATCGAACGGACACGTGCTCGTCATCGGTCCGGCCGAGGCCGCGGTGCAGTGGGCGGAACGGCTCGCGGGCGAGCTCGAGGTGAGCGTCCTGATCACCACGGCGCGCGGCGGGGACCTCCCGATCGAGCGGCGCTATCCCGTCTGGTCGGGCAAGGTCGGCGCGATCAAGGGCTGGCTCGGCGCATTCGAGGTCGAGTGGGAGCAGGCGAATCCGATCGATCTCGATGTCTGCACCCGGTGCAATGCCTGTCTCCGCGCCTGCCCCGAGAATGCGATCGACTTCACCTACCAGGTCGACCTCGGCAAATGCAAGGCGCACCGCGAATGCGTCAAGGCGTGCGGGCCGGTGAACGCGATCAACTTCGAGCGCGGTGATCGCGCGCGGCGCGAGCGCTTCGATCTGGTGCTCGATCTCTCGCCCGAGCCGGTGATCAAGACGCCGCGGAAGCCGCAGGGCTATCTCGCGCCGGGCCGGGATCCGCTCGAGCAGGCGCTCGCCGCAGCCGCCATCGCACGGCTCGTCGGCGAGTTCGAGAAGCCGAAGTTCTTCGTCTACGACGAGCGGATCTGCGCCCACGGCCGGTCGGGGAAGGTGGGCTGTACGAAGTGCATCGAGGTCTGCTCGACGGGCGCGATCTCGTCGGCCGGCGACAAGGTCAAGGTCGAATCGCACCTATGTGCGGGTTGCGGCGGCTGCGCGACGGTGTGCCCGTCCGGCGCGATGACCTACGCCAGCCCGCGCGTTGCCGAGCTCGGCGCGCGGCTGAAGCGGCTGCTTGCGGTGTACGCCCGCGCCGGCGGCAAGGACGCGGCCATCCTGTTCCACAACGCGGCCGACGGGCGCGAGCTGGTCGCGCGGCTGGCACGGCGGGGGAGGGGGTTGCCGGCACGCGTGATCCCGCTCGAGGTGTTCCATATCGCCTCGGTCGGCATCGACACGATGCTCGGCGCGATCGCGTACGGCGCGAGCCAGGTGCTCGTGCTCTCCGGCGACGCCGACGCCGAGGAGTATGGGGCGGCGGTCGAACGCGAGATGGGCTATGCGCAGGCGATCCTCGCCGGTCTCGGCTACCGGGGCACCCACCTGCAGCTTGTCCGCGCAACCGAACCCGCCGGGCTCGAGCGCGCGGTCTGGGGTCTCGAGCCGGCCGCGACGGTCCCGGCCGCGGCGACGTTCAACCTCTCCAACGGGAAGCGCGGCACGCTCGACTTCGTCGTCGACCATCTCGCCCGGCAGGCGCCGGTACCCCGGGACGAGGTCCCGCTCGCCGCCGGGGCGCCGTTCGGGCGGGTCGAGGTCAACAAGGCGACCTGTACGCTTTGCATGGCCTGTGTCGGCGCGTGCCCCGAGTCGGCGCTGCTCGACGGCCGCGAGGCGCCGCTGCTCAAGCTCATCGAACGGAACTGCGTGCAGTGCGGGCTGTGCGTCGAAACCTGTCCCGAAGATGCCCTCGCCCTGGTGCCCCGGCTGCTGCTGACACCCCAGGCCAAGCAAGAGGTCGTGCTGAATCAGGCCGAGCCGTTCGACTGCGTCCGCTGCGGCAAGCCGTTCGGCACGAAGCAGATGATCGACAGCATGGTGGGAAGGCTTGCCGCCCATTCGATGTTTGCAGGCGGGACCCGCCGCCTGATGATGTGCGCCGATTGCCGGGTGATCGACATGATGGAGAACAAGAACGAGGCGTCGATCCTCGGCCCGAAGCCATGAGCGCGCCGGGCCGCCCCAAGCGCGAATCCCGAGCGCGGCCTTGGCGCGAGGGCGTTCCGTGACGGACCTCGCGCCGGAGGACGCGGCGCGGGCGGACTTATACGCGCTGCTCGCCCGGCTCTGGCACTCGGGGCCGGACGCAGGACTCCTCGCCGCGATCGCTGCGGCCGACGAGATCGCCGCCGAGGGCGACCAGGCCGGGCTGGCCGACGCGTGGCGGCAGCTTGCAGGCGGCCGCGGCGGCGACCGACGCCGAGACGGCACACGCCGAGCACGAGGCGCTTTTCGTCGGTACCGGTAAAGCGGCGGTCACGCCGTACGCGTCACATTACTTGACCGAAACGGCCAGGGAACGACTCCTTGTTGCGCTGCGGGACGAGCTGATGGAGCTCGGACTCGAGCGGAATCAGGCGACTCACGAGCCGGAAGATCACTTTGCCGCGCTGCTCGAAGTCATGCGGCATCTGGTCGCGGCAGGCTCTTCCGATGCTGCGCTGCAGCGACAGAAGAACTTCTTCACTCGCTATATGCACCGCGCTTACAATCCGCTTACCGATCAGGTGATGGTTTCCACCAAAACAAGCCTCTACGGATATGTCGCACGCTTCACGAAAGCGTTCTGCGATACCGAGGCCGCGTCGTTCGACATGCTCTAACACCTGCCACAAGGAGCGCATCATGGAGAACTCCAGCAAAAAAACGGGCCGCAGAAGCTTCCTGATCGCGGTCGGCGCCGGAAGCGGCGTCGCGATCGCCGCGGTCGCCGCGAAGACCGTGCCCCAAAAAGAGGCATCCGCTGCGAAGAAGGACGAGCAGGGCTCGGGCTACCAGCTCTCCGAGCACGTCCGCAAGTACTACCGCAGCACGCTGGTCTAGAGCGAAGGAGAGCGCCATGTTGCTCACGAGAAAATCATCCGGCACGGCGGCACCGCAATCGCGTCTCGCGCGCAGCCTGTCCGGCGCGCTCGCCCGCACGATCGATCGCCGCGCGTTCCTCAAGCGGTCCGGTGTCGCGGTCGGCGCCGGCGCGTTCGCGAGCCAGCTGCCGTTCAACATGATCGGGAAGGCCGAGGCGCAGGAGAAGAAGGTCGCCGAGGGCAAGCTCGAGGTGAAGCGCACCGTCTGTACGCACTGCTCCGTCGGCTGTGCGATCGACGCCGTCGTGCAGAACGGCGTCTGGGTGCGCCAGGAGCCGGTGTTCGACTCGCCGCTCAACCTCGGCTCGCACTGCGCGAAGGGCGCGTCGGTGCGCGAGCACGGCATCACCGAGGACTCGCACCGCCTGAAGTATCCGATGAAGCTCGTGAACGGCAAGTACCAGCGCATCAGCTGGGACGTGGCGCTCGACGAGATCACGAAGAAGATGATGAAGATCCGCGAGGAGTCGGGCCCCGACGCCGCGTACTTCGTCGGCTCCTCGAAGCACAACAACGAGCAGGCGTTCCTGCTGCGCAAGTTCGTGTCGATGTGGGGCACGAACAACTGCGACCACCAGGCCCGCATCTGCCACTCGACCACCGTCGCCGGCGTCGCCAACACCTGGGGCTACGGCGCGATGACCAACTCCTACAACGACGAGCAGAACTCGAAGTGCATCCTCTTCTTCGGGTCGAACGCCGCCGAGGCGCACCCGGTGTCGATGCTCTTCACGCTGCACGCCAAGGAGAACGGCGCGAAGGTGATCGTCGTCGACCCGCGCTTCACGCGGACGGCGGCGAAGGCCGACGAGTTCTACCGCATCCGCTCGGGCACCGACGTCGCGTTCCTGTGGGGGATGCTGTACCACATCTTCCAGAACGGCTGGGAGGACAAGGCGTACATCCAGGCCCGCGTCTACGGGATGGACAAGGTCAAGGAAGAAATCATGAAGTGGACGCCGGACGTCGTGCAGAACGTCACCGGCATGCCCGAGGCGCACGTCCGCGCCGTCGCCGAGGCGATGGCGAAGAACAAGCCGAGCACGATCATCTGGGCGATGGGCCAGACGCAGCACACGAACGGGAACGCGATCGTCCGGGCGAGCTGCATCCTGCAGCTCGCGCTCGGCAACGTCGGCGTGTCGGGCGGCGGGACCAACATCTACCGCGGCCACGACAACGTGCAGGGCGCGACCGACGTCGGGCCGAACCCCGACTCGCTGCCGGGCTACTACGGCATCGTCACCGGCGCGTGGCGGCACTGGTGCGCGCGTCTGGAACGTCGACTACGAGTGGCTGAAGGGCAAGTTCGCCAACCAGGCGATGATGGAGAAGCCGGGCATCACGGTGAGCCGCTGGATCGACGGCGTGCTCGAGAAGAACGACCTGATCGACCAGGACCCCAACCTCCGCGCGATGTTCTACTGGGGCCACGCGCCGAACTCGCAGACCCGCGGGCCCGAGATGAAGATGGCGATGGACAAGCTGGACCTCCTCGTCGTCGTCGATCCGTACCCGTCGGCGACCGCCGCGATGGCGGCGATGCCGAAGGCCGCGGACGCGAAGTACGAGGTGAACCCCAACCGCGACGTCTACCTGCTGCCGGCGGCGACGCAGTTCGAGACCGAAGGCTCGTGCACCGCGTCGAACCGCTCGATCCAGTGGCGCGAGCGCGTGATCGACCCGCTGTTCGAGGCGCGCTCCGACCACGCGATCATGTACGCGTTCGCGCAGAAGTGGGGCTTCGCCGACCAGCTGCTCGGCAAGAAGGACGGCAAGCAGAACATCCGCCTGCAGAAGGTCAAGAACTACGAGGAGCCGAACGTCGAGGACATCCTCGCGAACGAGATCAACCGCGGCACGTGGACGATCGGCTACACCGGCCAGTCGCCCGAGCGACTCCAGGCCCACATGCGCAACATGCACGTCTTCGACGTGAAGACGCTGCGCGCGAAGGGCGGCAAGGACGCGAAGACGGGGTATGACCTCACCGGCGACTACTTCGGCCTGCCGTGGCCGTGCTACGGCGACGCGAAGCTGAAGCATCCCGGCACGCCGAACCTGTACGACACCTCGAAGACGATGATGGACGGCGGGGGCAACTTCCGCGCCAACTTCGGCGTCGAGCGCGACGGCGTGAGCCTGCTCGCCGAGGACGGCTCGGCCTCGAAGGGCGCCGACCTGCAGTTCGGCTACCCCGAGCTCGACCACGTGCTGCTGAAGAAGCTCGGCTGGTGGGACGAGCTCACCGAGGACGAGAAGAAGGAGGCGGAAGGCAAGAACTGGAAGACCGACCTCTCCGGCGGGCAGATCCGCGTGTTCATGAAGAACCACGGTTGCCACCCCTTCGGCAACGCGAAGGCGCGGGCGCTGGTGTGGAACTTCCCCGACGGCGTGCCGCTGCACCGCGAGGCGCTGTACTCGCCGCGGCCCGACCTCGTCGCGAAGTACCCGACGCACGACGACGTGAAGGTGCTGTGGCGGCTGCCGACGCTGTTCAAGTCGGTGCAGGAACGCAACGTCAAGGAGGGCGTGGCCGAGAAGTTCCCGCTCATCCTCACGAGCGGCCGCCTGGTCGAGTACGAGGGCGGCGGCGACGAGACGCGCTCCAACCCGTGGCTCGCCGAGCTGATGCAGGACAACTTCGTGGAGATCAACCCGAAGGCGGCGGCGGACCGCGGCATCCGGCCGAACGAGTACGTCTGGGTGAAGAGCCCGACCGGCGCCAGGATCAAGGTGAAGGCGCTCGTCACCGAGCGGGTCGGACCCGACACGGTGTTCGTCCCGTTCCACTTCGCCGGCTGGTGGCAGGGCACCGACATGCTGCCCTTCTATCCCGACAAGGCGGCGCCGATCGTGCGCGGCGAGGCGGTCAACACCGCCACGACCTACGGCTATGACCGGGTGACGATGATGCAGGAAACCAAAACGACGCTGTGCCAGGTCGAGCGGGCCTAGAGGAGTCGAGCCATGGCGAGAATGAAATTCCTGTGCGATGCCGAGCGCTGCATCGAGTGCAACGGCTGCGTGACCGCGTGCAAGAACACGAACGACGTGCCGTGGGGGGTGAACCGCCGCCGCGTGGTCACGATCAACGACGGCGTGCCGGGCGAGAAGTCGATCTCGGTCGCCTGCATGCACTGCTCGGATGCGCCGTGCATGGCGGTATGCCCGGTGGACTGCTTCTACCGCACCGAGGAGGGCGTCGTCCTGCACGACAAGGACCTGTGCATCGGCTGCGGCTACTGCTTCTACGCCTGTCCGTTCGGCGCGCCCCAGTTCCCGCAGGCGGGCGCGTTCGGTCTGCGCGGCAAGATGGACAAGTGCACGTTCTGCGCCGGCGGCCCGGAGAAGGACAATTCGGCCGAGGAGTACCGGAAGTACGGCGCGAACCGCCTGTCCCAGGGCAAGCTGCCGGCCTGCGCCGAGATGTGCTCGACCAAAGCGCTGCTCGGCGGTGACGGCGACGTCGTCGCCGACATCTACCGCCAGCGCGTGCTCAAGCGCGGCAAAGGCTCGGAAGTCTGGGGCTGGGGTACCGCCTACGGCGCGCCGGGACAGCAGAAGCCGGCGGCGCCGCAGCCGAAGAGCTGAGCCATGCGCGCGAACCTGCTTGCGCTCCTCGCGATCGCTGCACTCGGCCTTGCCGGGTGCGGCGAGAAGTCGCAGGAGGTGGTGCAAAGACCGGCAAGTATCAGGGCAAGCCGGACACGGTGCCCTGGGACAGCCCCGAGTTCGGCGGCAAGCAGGCCGAATGGGAGCGCGCCATCCAGGCCCGCACGCAGAACCAGAACGAGTACTCCCGCATTCAATAGAGGATGACGCTAATGTCCCGCAGCTTCATACGGCTCGCGGGCGGGATCGTTCTAGCTGCGGCGCTCGCCCTGCCGGTCACGGGCGTCGCACAGAGCCAGGACGACACCGCCAAGCAGCAGGCCGAGCGCCAGGTCACCCAGCCCGGCAACAACGCGCCGGTGTGGCGCGACGTCCGGTCGGGTGATCCGGGGTACACCTCCATCCCCGGGCCGGAGGTGAACGTGCTGATTCAGCCGACGATGAAGCTGCCGGGACAGCCGGCGCTCACCGGCGGCGAGGCGTGGCGGCTCTTCCGGAACGGCGTGATCACGCCGATCGGCGGCTGGCTGCTGGCCGGGGTCGTCGTGCTGATCGGCGCGTTCTACGCCTGGAAGGGGCCGGTGAAGGTGCACGACAAGCCGACCGGGCGCCTGATCGAGCGCTTCACCCCACTGCAGCGGTACGTCCACTGGGTGGTGGGGATCAGCTTCGTGATCCTCGCGATCACCGGCGTCATCATTCTCCTCGGCAAGTACGTGCTGCTGCCGGTGATCGGCTACACCATTTTCGCGTGGTTGACGAGCCTGTCAAAGAACGTTCACAACTTCGTCGGCCCGATCTTCGTCATCAGCCTGCCGGTCTTCATCGTTCTCTTTGCCAAGGACAATCTGCCGAAGGCATACGACCTCAAGTGGTTCAAGAGCGCAGGCGGGATGTTCGGCGGCAAGCACGTTCCGTCGGGCAAGTTCAATGGCGGCGAGAAAGTATGGTTCTGGACCGGGGTCGTCGTGCTCTCGATCGTGGTGTGCATCACCGGGCTCATCCTGCTCTTCCCTAACTTCGACCAGGTGCGCGCGGTGATGATCCTGGCCAACATCACCCACGCGATCGCAGCGGTGCTCGTCGTCGCGATGTCGATGGGCCACATATACCTGGGTACGATCGGCGTCGAGGGTGCGTACAGGGCGATGCGCAACGGCTACGTCGACGAGTCTTGGGCGGGGGAGCATCACGGGCTCTGGTACGAAGACGTCAAGTCGGGCAAAGTGAAGGCCGGCAAGGCGACCGGAACGCCGCAGTCGGCTCAGGTACAACACTGAGGAGGGGTGGAGCAATGAGAGCCGCTATCGTCGCTGCGATCTGCCTCGCATTCATCGGCGGGCCCCTGTGGGCCAAGCTGCCGGCACCGCCGCCGCTGGACGACGCGCAGAAGGCGGCCGCCGCGGCTAAAGCCGCCAAGGCCGCCGAGGGAGCCAAGAAGGAAGCCGAGCTGCTCGCGAAGTATCAGGACCTGACCGCCGAGAAGTACAAGAAGGCGCAAGCGCCGAAAGCGGCAGCGGCCGCCGCGCCGGCGCCGAAGGCGGCGGCAGCGAAGAAATAGCGGGGAGGGGAGGTAGGCTGGCCGCCCCGGCACCGGGGCGGGTTTTTTTGGTAACGCAGTGCCGCCGCGCCGCAACCAAGCCGCTCTCTGTTCCCGGGGGGCAAGTAGCATGCGCAACGGGACTGACGGACGTGCACCTGTCAAGGAGGACCGAATGAAGGGCAGCTTTACCGCAGCAATCATCGGCGCAGGGCTCGTGCTGGCCGCGGGCAGCGTTCACGCGCAGGATGCGAAGATGGCCGAAGCCAAGGCGAAGGAAGCCGGCTGTCTCGGCTGCCACGCCGTCGGGAGCGCGAAGGTCGGCCCCTCGTTCAGGGATGTGGCGAAGAAGTTTGGGAAACAGGGCGACAAGATTCTCGCCGCCGTGAAGGCGGACAAGACCCATGCCGACGTGGTCAAGGGCGCGAAGGACGACGATCTGAAACTGATCGCCAACTGGATCGCTTCGCTGTAGCGCCACGCGCATCGAGTAGCGGCCCGGCGGCCCTGAGAAGTGCGTCGGAGCGCGTTCGCCCGGCCGCGGGACAGGAGGGAGGAGTCGGACGATGGCGGGTCCATCCGCATCCCGGTCGCAACCCGGGTTGATCAAGCGCACCTGGCGCCGCTTGACCTCCCCGAGCGCGAGGTGGTCGGTGCTGACGCTGCTCGTGCTCGGCATCCTTGTCGGCGCCATCGGGGTGATCGGCACCGAGGTCATGGTCGCCGAGACCGGCACGGTGGAGTTCTGCGGGGGCGCCTGCCACTCGATGAAAGCGTTCACCCTGCCGGAGTACAAGCAGAGCGCCCACTTCGCGAACAACAGCGGCGTTTCCGCGACTTGCGCCGACTGCCACGTGCCGCACGCCTACCCGCAGAAGCTCTGGTACAAGGCGAAGGCCGGCATCCGCGACATCATCCAGGAGTCGCGCGGCGTGATCGCGACGGCCGAGCTGTATGAGAAGGAGCGGTGGCGGCTGGCGAACGCAGTCTGGGCCGAGATGAAGGCGAACGACTCGGCCAATTGCCGGCACTGTCACCAGATCACGGCTGACACGGTTGCCAAACAGAAGGCCGCGGCGCAGCAGATGCACAAGATGGTGCTCCAGAAGAAAGGCACGTGCATCGACTGCCACAAGGGAATCGCGCACAAGGAGCCCGAGGAGCCCGCGCCGCCAGCGAAGGCGAGCGCGTTGCGTTGACGATTGAGACGTGCCGGCGACGCGCGCACACTCCTACTTTAGTACTGTTGACATGCGTTGGGACGCGATTCTAGTCTGGCTGAGCAGCAGAAAGGCTGAGCCGGCCGGACGATACGAGACCGCTACCGGCGCGAAAGCAAGGGGGGATTCATGGGGCTGAGGCTATCGTCGGCAGCCGTCTGGATCGCGGCCGTGGCGGCGGTCGCCCTGTCCGTTCCAGTCTTCACGCAGGAGCCTCCCAAGCAAGCACCCGAGCCCCCGGTCTGCGTGAAGTGCCACAAGGGCGCCTGGGAGGGGTTCTCGCTGACCAAGCATGCGGTCCGGGGCGACCCGCGCACGCCGTCCGGAACCGGCCGCGAGTGCCAGGCCTGCCACGGCGATGCGTCCGAGCACCTGAAGAACCCGGCCAAGAACCCGATGCCGCAGCGGTTCCTCCAGACGCAGGGGCCGGCGGACGCGCAGAACCAGGTGTGCCTCACCTGCCATCAGGCTGGCGGGCGCATCCACTGGCAGGGCAGCATGCACGCCACCCGCGACGTGACCTGCGCGACCTGCCACCAGCTCCACACCCCGCACGACCGGGTTCGCAACAAGCTCGACGAGCCGTCCGTGTGCTTCACCTGCCACAAGGACCAGCGCGCCCAGATCAACCGGCCCTACCGCCACCCGATCCGCGAGGGCTTGATCAGCTGCTCCGACTGCCACAACCCGCACGGCACGGTGGGCCCGGCGATGGTCAAGCGCGACACGATCAGCGACACCTGCTACGTCTGCCACATGGAGAAGCGCGGGCCGTTCGTCCGCAATCATCCGCCGGTCCAGGAGAACTGCGCGATCTGCCACAACCCGCACGGCTCGACCATCGCGGCGATGCTGCGCCAGCGCTCGCCGTACCTGTGCCAGGAGTGCCACGAGCCGACCAGCCATCGCGGCACGGTGCCGGGGAACGTCTCCGGGTCCGGCACCGGGACAAACCGGGCCGTGATCCTCGCCCGCGGGTGCATGAACTGCCACACCAACATCCACGGGAGCAACAACCCGGCATCGGTCACGAACGAACGGTCCTTCCGGCGCTGACCCGAGCCGAGGGGAGACACCATGAGACTGCGCACCCGCTACGGTGGTGGACTCACGATCACAGCGGCGGCGGTGCTCGCCGCCTTCGGCCCGCTGTCCGCGCGCGCGGACGACCCCGCGGCCGCCGGGTTCTTCGCGCCGCCGAGCGAGGTCTCGGTCGGCGCGGGGTACGTTTTCGAGGACAACCAGCGCTTCGGCCAGTTCAACGGCCTGACCGACAAAGGCTGGTACGGGC
Source organism: uncultured beta proteobacterium (assembly GCA_963762785.1). Lineage (GTDB taxonomy): Bacteria > Pseudomonadota > Gammaproteobacteria > Burkholderiales > SG8-39 > DATEDA01. The sequence goes on along the minus strand of CAVXND010000014.1, from coordinate 40,536 downwards.
TGTTCGATTTCAACCTGATCAAGCGCTTCGATGACACCGGCTGGCTCAAGTTCTACGGACGCAACGTCGGGCTCGACAATCGCGCGTTGCGCCTCAGCGTCGAGCAGCAAGGCAACTGGCGGTTCTTCGTCGACTTCAACCAGATTCCCAATTTCATCCCGTTCACCGTCACCACCGGTCTCGCCGGGATCGGCAGCGCGAACCAGACCATCAATGGCACGGCGCCCGCGAGCTACGACCTCGACACGAAGCGCAAGAACTGGACGCTCGGCTTCGGCAAGGACCTGCCGGCCGGTTTCGATCTGCAGGTGAACTATCAGAACCAGAAGAAGGAGGGGTCGCGGCTCTGGGGCCAGGGGGCCTTCGGCGGCCCGCCCGGTGGCGGCATCAACTTCCTGACCGACCCGATCGACTACGACACCAACCTCCTCGAGGCGACCGTCGGCTACGCCAGCGAAAAGCTGCAGCTCCGCGGCGGCTACTACGGAACGTGGTTCAACAATTCCAATCCGGCCCTCAACGTCACCAACGGCGTCACGGGTTTGTCGCCGATGGCGCTGCCCCCGGACAACCAGTCGTGGCAGGCGTTCCTGGGCGGCGGCTACAACTTCACGCCGACCACGCGCGGCAACTTCAAGGTCTCCTACGAGCACCAGACCCAGACCGAGGGCTTCATCGTGGCGAGCCCGACGGGGCGCGCCAACCTCGGCGGCGAGGTGGACACCACGCTGGCGCAGATCGGAGTGTCCTCCCGGCCGATCCCCAAGCTCACGCTGAACGCGGATCTGCGCTACGTCGACCGCAACGACCGGACGCCGATCGCCCAGTACATCCCGCCGCCGACCGTCGCGAGCCCGCAGACCTTCGACGGCACGAACGAACCCCGGTCCCTCGAGCAATGGTTCGGAAAGATCGAGGCGAGCTACCAGCTGCCGATGGCGTTCCGGGCGATCGGCGCCATCGACTACGCGTCGATCGATCGGAACGCCTACGCCGTGCGCTCGGTCAGCTTCCGCAGCAAGACCGAGGAGACTTCCTACCGCGCCGAGGTGCGCCGGTCGTTCGCCGAAGGCCTGACCGGATCGCTCGCGTACATCTACAGCCAGCGCGACGGCTCGGCGTTTCTCACGAACCAGCTGTTCGGGACGCCGCCCCCGACCTTCACGCTCGGCAGCAACAACATCGCACCGCTGCACATATCCGACCGCGACCGCGACCGGGTGCGCTTCACGCTCAACTGGGCCCCGATCGAGCCGCTCGCGATCACGTTCTTCGTCGACGTCGCGAAGGACGACTACGATACCCGCGGGACCGGCATGGGGCTGCTCGACGGCAAGTTCCAGAACTACTCGATCGACGCGAGCTACGCGTTCTCGCCGGACTGGCAGCTCACCGCCTGGTACTCGTACAACACCACGAGCGCGAACCAGGTGTCGTGCAATAGCGCCAACTCGACCGGCGGCGCCTGCCCCACGACCGCCGCGTTGTGGCAAGCGGACCTGAAGAACACCAGCAACGCGGTCGGGGTCGGCTTGCGCGGCAAGCCCACGAGCCGGATCGCGATCGGCGCCGACCTGCAGTACCAGTCGCTCGTCGACAAGTTCAACCAATTCCTGGTCGCCCCGACGACAAGCACCGCCGTGGTCGAACCGCTGCCCGACATCAACACGAAGCTCACCACGATCAAGCTGTGGGGCACGTACGGGCTCGACAAGCACTCCGGGATCCGGGTCGACTACATCTACGACCGCTTCGACACCAACGACTGGACCTGGACGACGTGGGTCTACACGGACGGCACGACCGTGACGCAGGAGCCGCTCCAGAAGGTCAATTTCCTCGGCGTCTCCTACTACTACCGGTTTCACTAGGCCGCGGGCGCGCCGGGCGCGGCTCACTTCGCCCGCGCCGCGCGGCCTAGAGCGCGAGCGCGAGGCACAGCAGCAGTCCGAACAGGAGCTCGAACTGCGCGGTCCGCTTCAAGAGTGGGTTCAGCGCCGAACTGATCGGTGCACGGGCCAGATCCCGCAGGAGTCGCAGCGCGATCGGCGCGGCGGCGGCCGGCAGCAGCAACCAGGCACCCCGGCCGGTCAGCACGGCGAAGAGCGGCAGCGCCGCGAACGCCAGAGCCAACAGCGCCGCGAACTCGACCCGGGTTGCGGGACGGCCGATGCGTACGGCGAGCGTTATCTTGCCGCCTGACGGTCGCTCTCGAGGTCGCGGTAGTTGTTGACGACGAGCACCGCCGCGGCGATGGCGCCGATCATCGCGCCGGCGACGGCGGCGGCCCACGAGAGATGGCCAGCCTGGAGGAACGCGCTGCCGGCGGTCGCAACCAACCCGAAGAACACGAATACGAAAAGCTCGCCGGAGGCCGTGTAAGCGATCGGTCGGGGACCGCCGGTGTACGCGACGCCAGCCGCGACCGACGCCAGCCCGACGACGAAGATCGGCCAGCCGCCGACCGAGACGAGGTACGCGCCGAGAACCATGGCGAGGCCGAAGCTCGCCGCGGCTGCGCGGCGCACGTCGGCAGGCGCGAGCCAGCCCATGGCGCTCGCGCGCGGCGGGCCGAGGCGGTCGCTGCCGTCGGCGCCCCGCTCGTAGTCGCCGACGTCGTTGTAGAGATTCGTGCCGACCTGAATCAGCACCGCCGCAGAGAGTGCGATCGCCGCGACGAACCACTCGATCATCGCGCCTTCGTGCCAGGCGACTGTCGGTGCCGACGAGTACCGGCGTGATCGATATCGTGAGAGTGGGGGGGCGTGCCGCGATCCACCAAGCCTTGAGCGGGCCGGGTGAGGCGATCGCGTGGCTGGCGGGACGGGTCACGCGCGGTCTCCCAGGAGCGGCGGAGTGTACCGTAGCGCGCTGACCCGCCGCGGGCGACGTCAGAGCGTCCAGCCGCGGACGGATGGACCAGGCGGGTGCGCTTGTCGCCGCATGGCGCCGAAGGGCAGCGGCAGCGAAGAAACAGTGAGGAGGGTAAGGGAGGGCTTCGGCGCCCCGCACCGGGGCGTTTTTTTGGGAGGAGGAGAATGAAAAGGCGCGTGATTGCGTTCGCCGCGGCGGGTGCGCTGGTTGCCGGAGCCGCATGGGCGCAGAGCAGCGCGAAGGCGACGGCACAGCTGCAGCCCACGAAGGGCAACACCGCGAGCGGGACGGTCACCTTCACCCAGCGGGGCAGCAAGGTGCTCGTCGAAGTGAAGGTCTCCGGTCTTTCGCCCGGTGCCGAGCACGGGTTCCACATCCACGAGAAGGGCGACTGCAGCTCCGGCGACGGCATGAGCACCGGGGGGCACTTCAATCCCGCTCGGCAAGCCGCACGCGCACTTCACCACGACCGACCGTCACGCGGGCGACATGCCGGCGCTCAAGGCGGACGCGTCCGGCAACGCGAGCGTCGCGGTCGAGCTCGACGTCATCACCGTGACCGACGGCCCGACCAGCGTCGTCGGCCGCGGACTGATCGTCCACGCGCAGCCGGACGACTACAAGACGCAGCCGACCGGCAATGCGGGCGCGCGCGTCGCCTGCGGGGTGATCCAGAAGAACTGACGCCGCGCCGTCAGGCGCCGTCGACGACGAGCAGGTTGAACTCCGCGGCGCCGCGCCGCTGCTCGCGCGCGGCCAGGTACTCGGGCGAGTCGTAGAACGTCTTGGCCTTGTCGAAGCTCTCGAACTCCAGGATGACGACGCGGCTGCCGGGGAAGCCGCCTTCGAGCACTTCGTACTTTCCGCCGCGCGCGAGGAAGCGGCCGCCGTGCTTCGCGACGGCGGCGCCGGCGAGCGTGCGGTAGCCTTCGTAGGCGTCCGGTTTGGTGACGGTCACCATCGCGATGATGTAGGCGGGCATCGGCTGTCCTCTGTTCAAGAGACTCGCGATGGTCGCACAAGGGCACTCCCGCGCGCCCTGACCGCGTCGCGCGGGGTCGTCATGCGAGCGCGGCTCCGACCGGCATCACGGTACCGGCGCCGCGGATCGAGTAGCCCGCCAGGCCGCGCGCCGCGCGCCGCAGCGGCTCGCCGGCGATGCCCCGGCAGAGCGCCTGCACGGCCTCGCTGTCGAGACGGCGCGAGCGCACCGCGAGCCAGTACAGCTCGCGGCGCACGGGGACGAAGTCGAGCCCGAAGCGGTTCGCGGCCGCCTTCAGGCCGAGGGCCGCGTCGGCGCGGCCGGCAGCGACGGTAGCTGCCACGGCGAGGTGGGTGAACTCCTCGGTTTCGTACCCGCGGATCGCGGCCGGCGCGACTTTGGCGTCGCTCAGCAACTGATCGATCAGCAAGCGCGTCCCGGATCCGCGCTGCCGGTTGACGAACCGCGCGTCCTTCGCCGCGACGTCGCCGAGCGAGCGCAGGCGCTTCGGGTTGCCGCGCTTCACCATGAGCCCCTGCTCCCGCTCCGCGAAGCGGATCAGCACGTCGCGTCGCGGGTCGAGCAGCTGCCGCAGCGCTGCGGTCGCGTCGCTACCGGCGTGGGCGCCGGCATGGAAGCCCGCGACGTCGGCGTCGCCGTGCGCCAGGGCGCCGAGGCTCTCGAGGCTGCCCTTGAACGCGATCTCGCCGACGAGCCCCTCGGGCCGTGCCCAGTGATCGCAGAGGGCGGCGAGCAGGAGATCGTGGCTCGCGACGACCGCGAGCCCTCGGCGGGAGGCGCGCGCTGCGCGCTGCGGGCCGATGTCGATCTCCAGCGCGGACTCCCGGAGCCGCCGGACGGCCCGGGCATCGGCGGCGACGAGCTGCTCTCCGGCCGGCGTGAGCCGCGTGCCCCGTCCGCGCTGAAGCTCGACCAGCGGCACGCCGAGTGCGCGGCCGGTGTCGCTGAGGAGGCCCCACGCCGCGCGGTACGAAAGACCGACCTCCTGCGCCGCAGCACGCAGCGTGGAGCGCATGCGGATCGCCGCGAGCAGCGGGGCGAGCCGCCGGTCGAACGGCGGCGCGGCGCGCCCGGCGGCGCGCCAGCTGACCTCGGGCTCGAGCCGCAAAGTTGCAGGAGATCGCATATTTAGCTCACCTTGTACAGGCAGTTACCATCCTCTAGAATGGTCACCCAATATGCAGGCATCGGCATATTAGCCTGCCGGCGCTCGGGCCGGCAATCGGCCTCCGCCTGAAGCGCGCATGGAGACGATCCTGCACGCGCTCCGCGACGCCGGCCGGCTCATGGCCGCGCTCGACCCCAAGCTCGTCGAGATCGTCGGCCTGAGCCTCAAGGTGAGCCTCAGTGCCGTCCTGTTCGCGACCGCGCTTGCCCTCCCGCTCGGGGCGGCGATAGCGGTCTCCAAGTTCCGCGGGCGACAGACGGTCATCGTCATCCTGAACGCGCTGATGGGACTGCCGCCGGTCGTCGTCGGCCTGCTCGTCTACCTGCTCCTCTCCCGCGCCGGGCCGCTCGGCGCGATGGGGCTCCTCTTCACGCCCACGGCGATGGTGATCGCGCAGACGATCCTGATCCTGCCGATCATCGCCGCGCTCGCGCGGCAGGCGGTCGAGGACGCGTGGCGCGAGTACCAGGAGCAGCTCCGCTCGCTCGGCGCCGGCAGCGGCAGCGCCGCGCTGACGCTGGTGTGGGACATCCGCTTCTCGCTCCTGACCGCGGTGCTCGCCGGGCTCGGGCGTGCCGCGGCCGAGGTCGGCGCGGTGATGATCGTCGGCGGCAACATCGACGGCGTGACGCGCGTCATGACGACGGCGATCGCGCTCGAGACGAGCAAGGGCGATCTCGCGCTCGCGCTCGGGCTCGGGATCATCCTGGTGACGCTGGTGCTGCTGCTGAACGCGGCTGCGTACACGCTCAAGGAAGCTGCGCAGCGGCGCTATGGGTGACGAACCGATGCGCGCGCCGACGTCCATCCTGCCGCTGCGTCTGGAGGAGGTCTCGTTCGTCGCCGGCGGACGGCCGATCGTCGATCGGGTCTCGCTCGAGCTCGACGGCCGGGCCGCGGACGATCATCCTCGGGCCGAACGGCGCCGGGAAGAGCGTGCTCATGCGGCTCTGCCACGGGCTGCTCGCGCCGACCTCGGGGCGCATCGAGTGGGCGGCGCCGGAGCGGCCGGGCGAGCGGCGGCGCCAGGCGATGGTCTTCCAGCGGCCGGTGATGCTGCGGCGATCGGCGATCGCGAACGTCGAGTACGCGCTCGGCCTCGCCGGCGTGCTCGCGGTCGAGCGTACGCAGCAGGCGCGCGCGGCGCTCGAGAGCGTCGGGCTCGCGCACCTCGCGGAGCGGTCGGCGCGCGTGCTCTCCGGCGGCGAGCAGCAGCGGCTCGCGCTCGCGCGCGCGTGGGCGCTGCGGCCCGAGGTGCTGTTCCTCGACGAGCCCACCGCGAGCCTCGACCCGGGCGCGAGCGCGGAGGTCGAGCGGATCATCCAGGCGATCCACGCCGCCGGCACCAAGATCGTGATGTGCACCCACAACCTCGGCCAGGCGCGCCGCCTCGGCGACGAGATCCTGTTCCTCAACCAGGGGCGCCTCGCCGAGCGCGCGCCCGTCGAACGCTTCTTCAACGCACCGGCCTCCGCGGAAGCGCAGGCGTTCATCAAAGGAGAACTGCCATGGACCTGAAACGTCGAATCGTGCTCGCCGCGGCGCTCGCCGTCGCCGCCGTGCCGCTCGCCGGCGCAGGAGAAGTTCATCACCGTCGCCTCGACGACCTCGACCGAGCAGTCGGGCCTCTTCGGCCACCTGCTGCCGATCTTCGAGAAGGACACCGGGATCAAGGTGCGCGTGGTCGCGGTCGGCACCGGGCAGGCGCTCGACATGGCGCGGCGCGGCGACGCCGACGTCGTGTTCGTGCACGACGCGGCGGCGGAGAAGAAGTTCGTCGAGGAGGGCTACGGGGTCGAACTACAAGCAGGTGATGTACAACGACTTCGTCATCGTCGGACCGAAGTCGGACCCCGCGAAGGTGGCCGGCGGCAAGGACGTGCTCGCGGCGCTGAAGAAGATCGAGGCGGCGCAAGGCGCCGTTCGTCTCGCGCGGCGACAAGAGCGGCACCCACGCCGCCGAGCTCCGCTACTGGAAGTCGGCTGGCGTCGACGTCGCTGCGCAGAAGGGTGCCTGGTACCAGGAGACGGGATCCGGCATGGGGCCGGCGCTCAACACCGCCTCGTCGATGAACGCCTACATCCTCACCGACCGCGGCACCTGGCTCGCGTTCAAGAACCGCGGCGACCTCGCGATCCTGGTCGAGGGGGACAAGGAGCTCTTCAACCAGTACGGGATCATGCTCGTCAACCCGGCCAAGCACGCGCACGTCAAGAAGGACCTGGGGATGGCGTTCGTCAACTGGGTCGCCTCGCCCGCTGGCCAGAAGGCGATCGCGGACTACAAGGTCGGCGGCGAGCAGCTCTTCTTCCCGAACTACAGGGGCGGGTGATGCGCGGCTTTCGGGCGAGGGGCGGGGTATCCTCGTCCGCCACGGCTTCGCTGCCGCCACTCCAGCAAAGGACTCCAGATGAAGCTCAGCGCACGCAACCAGCTCGCCGGCACGGTCACCGCGGTGAACCGCGGCCAGACGACCGCCCACGTCAAGATCGACATCGGCGGGGGCAACGCCATCACCGCGTCGATCACCGTCGAAGCGGTCGACGACCTCGCGCTCAAGCCGGGCGACAAGGTGACGGCGATCATCAAGGCCTCCGAAGTCATCGTCGGCAAGTAGGCGCGGCCGGCGTGCGATCGCGACGCGATTTCCTCGCCGGCGCCGCCGCGTTCGCGCTCGTTCCGTCGCTCGCGCGGGCGCAGGCGACGCGCACCGTCACCGACGACACCGGCCGCCGCGCCGAGGTCCCGGCGAAGGTCGAGCGCGTCTACGCCGCGGGCCCGCCGGCGTCGATGCTCGTGTTCGCGCTCGCGCCGGAGAAGCTGCTCGGCTGGACCTCGCCGTTCCGGCCCGAGGAGCGGCCGTTCATCCCGCCCAGGTACGCCGACCTGCCGACGCTCGGACGCCTGACCGGCCGCGGCAACACCGCGAACGTCGAGGTCGTGCTCGCCGCGAAGCCGGACCTGATCGTCGACTACGGCTCGGTCGGGCCGACCTTCGTTTCGCTCGCCGACCGCGTGCAGGCGCAGACCGGGATCCCGTACCTCCTCCTCGACGGCGCTTTCGACCGGATTCCGGAATCGCTGCGGCGTCTCGGCGGAATACTGGGCGAGCCGGCGCGCGGCGAGGAGTGGGCCCGGTACGCGCAGGGCATCCTCGACGACGTCGCTGCCCGCGTCGCCAAGATCCCGCGCGAGCGCCGCCCGCGGGTCTACTACGGGCGCGGGCCGCGCGGACTCGACACCGGGCTCGCCGGTTCGATCAACATGGAATCGATCGAGCGGATGGGCGCGACGAACGTCGCCGCGGCGCTCGGCAAGGGCGGGCTGGTGCAGGTCTCGGTCGAGCAGGTGCTGGCGTGGGACCCGGACGCGATCGTGACGATCGACCGCACGTTCTACGCGAGCCTCTGGCGCGACCCGCTGTGGCAAGGGCTCAAGGCGGTGCAGGCGGGGCGGGTGTATCCTCTCGCCGAACGTGCCGTACGGCTGGATCGACTTCCCACCGTCGATCAACCGGCTGGTGGGATTGCGCTGGCTTGGCCGCAGCCTGTACCCGGATGCGTTTCCGGAGGATCTGCGGCCCTTCGTGCGCGAGTTCTATACGCGGGCCTACCACCAGACGCCGACCCAGGAGCAGCTCGACGCGCTCGTCCGGACGGCCGAGCCGCGCAAGGGCTGAGAGTGGGGCGCACCGGCCTCGCGGTCGCCGGCGCGCTCGCGTTGCTCGCGGTGGCCGTCCTCGCGGCATTCGCGGTCGGGCGTTACCCGGTGAGCCCGGGCGAGCTGGTGATCCTTGTTCAATCGAAGCTCACCGGGACCGCGCACGCGCTGCCGGCGACTGTCGAGACGGTCGTGTTCGGCATCCGCGGCCCGCGCATCCTCGCCGCGTTGCTCGTCGGTGCCGCACTCGCGGCTTCGGGGTCCGCATATCAGAGCCTGTTCCGCAATCCGCTGGTCTCGCCCGACATCCTCGGCGTGTCGGCGGGCGCGGCGTTCGGGGCGGTGCTCGGCATCTTCCTGTCGCTCGACGTCTGGGCGATCCAGGGGCTCGCGTTCGTATTCGGCCTTGCGGCGGTCGGGGCCGCGTACGCAATCGCTGCGAGCTTGCGCGGGCACGATCCCATTCTGGTGCTGGTGCTCGCGGGCGTCGTGCTCGGCTCGCTCCTCGGTGCGTGCATCGCGCTCGTGAAGTATCTGGCCGATCCGTACAACCAGCTGCCGGCGATCACCTACTGGCTCCTCGGCAGCCTTGCGGCGACGAATCCGGGTGACGTGCGCTCGACCTTGCTGCCGGTGGCGCTGGGCCTCGTCGTGCTCTGGCTGCTGCGCTGGCGGATCACCGTCCTGTCCCTCGGCGACGAGGAGGCCGCCTCGCTCGGGATCCGCGCGGGACGCATCCGCGCGGTCGTGATTGCCGCCGCGACGCTGGTCACCGCCGCCGTCGTGTCGATCTCCGGGATCATCGGCTGGATCGGATTGATCATTCCGCACGTCGCGCGGCTGCTCGTCGGTCCGGACTTCCGTCGGCTGCTGCCGGTGGCGGTGCTCCTCGGTGCCGGCTTCCTCCTCGGGGTCGACACGCTGGCGCGGACGGCGGCGCGGATCGAAATCCCGCTCGGCGTGCTCACCGCTTTCGTCGGCACGCCGCTCTTTCTCTGGCTGCTCGCGACCGCGCGCCGGAGCTGGCAGTGAAGCTCGAGGCGCGCGCGCTGGCGTTCGGCTATCGCAAGCATCCGGTCGGCCGGAACGTGTCCGTTGCGCTCGCGGCGGGCGAGGTCATGTGCCTGCTGGGGCCGAACGGCGGCGGTAAGACGACGCTGTTCCGGACGCTCCTCGGGCTGCTGCCGGCGCAGGGCGGGCAAGTCACGCTCGACGGCGCGGACCTGCGCGCGCTGCCGCGGCGGGAGGTGGCCAAGCGCATCGCCTACGTGCCGCAGGCGCACATCGGCTACTTTCCGTTCACCGTGCGCGACGTGGTGCTGATGGGGCGGACCGCTCATCTCGCGGCGTTCGCAGGGCCGTCTCGACGGGACCGCGAGCTCGCCGACGAGGCGTTGTCACAGCTCGGGTTGTCGCGGCTGGCCGACGCGGTCTACACACAGATCTCCGGCGGAGAGCGGCAACTCACGCTGATCGCCCGCGCGCTCGCGCAGGCGGCGCCGCTGCTGGTGATGGACGAACCGACCGCGAGCTTGGACTTCGGGAACCAGGTGCGCGTGCTCGAACAGGTGACCGCGCTGGCGCGCTCCGGGATCGGGGTGCTGCTCTCGACCCACGATCCGGATCAGGCGTTCCAGTGCGCCGACCGGGTGGCGTTGCTGCGCGGGGGAGAGCTGATCGCCCACGGAGCGCCCGACGCGGTGCTGACGCGGGAGCACCTGCGTGAGCTCTATGGCGTGGAGGTGGAGGTGACGGAGGTGTCCCTTGCGGACGGAGCGCGGCGGCGGGTCTGCCTGACCGCGCGCGGGTGAACGCCTCTACGGCAGGTTGACAGCCACACATCGATTCCATATTATTGGAAATATGGAAACGAAGACCGCCGTCCAGGCACTCGCCGCGCTCGCCCAGGAAACCCGTCTCGCAGTCTTCCGCCTCCTCGTGGAGGCGGGTCCCGAGGGGATGCCGGCGGGGGAGATCGCCGCCGAGCTCGATCTGCCGCCGGCGACGCTCTCCTTCCATCTCGCGCAGCTCGCGAACGCGGGGCTCGTCCGCGGACGGCAGGAGGGCAGGTTCATCTACTACGCACCCGACTTCGCGGCGATGAACGGCCTGCTGGGTTTCCTCACCAAGAACTGCTGTGCGCGCGGCACGTGCGCGCCGGCGCGCGCAACGATCCAGATCCATCGCAAAGGAGTCAGGAGATGAAACGGTTTCACATGCATGTCGCAGTCAAGGATCTCGAAGAGAACGTCCGCTTCTACTCGACGCTCTTCGGCACTGCGCCCACGGTGCACAAGCCCGACTACGCGAAGTGGATGCTCGATGACCCGCGCGTCAACTTCGCGATCTCGACACGGGTCGAGACGGCGGGGCTCGATCACGTCGGCATCCAGGCCGAGAACGAGGCCGAGCTGGAGGACGTCCATGCCCGCCTCGCGCGGGCGGATCAGGTATACGTGACGCAGAAGGACGCGGCCTGCTGCTACGCGAAGTCGAACAAGTATTGGGTCCAGGATCCGCAAGGCATCGCCTGGGAGGCCTGGCACACGCTGGCGGAGATCCCGGTGTACGGCACCGGCGCGCGCCCGAGCGGCGACGGCAAGGAGGTTGCGTGCTGCGCGCCCGCCAAACAGGAAGCGGAGCGGGCCTGCTGCGGATGAACGCGCCGGCGCAGCCGGCGGACCTGCCGGCGATCCGCGCGCTGCTCGCGGCGAGCGGGTTGCCGGGCGAAGATCTGACGCCGGCGCACCTGGATTCGTTCTGGGTTCGCCGGGACCCGGCTGGGCTCGTCGGGGTCGTGGGGATCGAGCCGCGCGGACGCGCGGCGCTCCTGCGGTCGCTCGCGGTCCGGGCCGATGGGCGGGGTCATGGGCTCGGCGCGGCGTTGCTCGCGCACGCCGAATCGCAGGCCGCAGCGCTCGGCGTCGACGCGCTCTATCTGCTCACCACGACCGCCGAGCGGTTCTTCGCCGCACACGGCTACGCGGTGACGCCGCGGGAGACCGCGCCGCCGGAGATCCAGGCGACGGCCGAGTTCGCCGGGCTCTGTCCGTCGAACTCGGTCTGCATGACCAAGCGCGTCGTGCCCTGACCCCTCGCGCCGCAGTACGCCGAACGCCCCCCCGGAGCGCTGGCTCGCCCTGCTAGAATTCATCCTTTCCAATCAAGAGGTTTGGCGAGGCTCAGCGAAGGTGCGGGCCCGTCTCCTGCGCACCCGTGCCATGAAGGTGTTCGGCTTCGCCGGCTGGTCCGGCAGCGGCAAGACCACGCTGATCGAACAGCTCGTTCCGCGCTTCACGCGCGCGGGGCTCACCGTGTCGATGGTGAAGCACGCGCACCACAGCTTCGACGTCGACCAGCCGGGCAAGGACTCGTACCGGCACCGCGAAGCGGGCTGCAAGGAGGTCATGGTCAGCTCGGAGAAGCGCTGGGTCATCCAGCACGAGCTGCGCGGCGACCCGGAACCCGCGCTCGACCAGCAGATCGAACGCATGTCGCCCTGTGATTTGCTGCTGATCGAAGGCTACAAGCACTATCCGATGCCGAAGATCGAGATCTACCGGGAAGCGAACGGCAAGCCGCTCCTGCACACGGAGGATCCGCACATCGTCGCCATCGCTGCCGACGTGCCGGTCCCGACGAAGCTGCCGCGGTTCGACCTCGACGAGTACGATCGGATCGCGGCGTTCATCCTTGCCCACTGCCAGCTGAAACGATGAGTCCGGAACGATGAGCAACGGCCTGCTGTCCGTCGACGAAGCGCTCGAGCGGCTGCTGCGGCCGTGCGCGCCCGGTCGCCGAAACCGAGAGCGTCGCCGACGATCGCCGCGACCGGACGCGTGCTGGCGCAGGCGCAGACCTCGACGCTCGACGTACCGCCGCTCGACAACACCTCGATGGACGGCTACGCCGTGCGCAGCGCCGACTGCGCCTCCGGCGAGGCGCGGCTGCGCGTCGCGCAGCGCATCGCCGCGGGTGCCGTCGGCAAGCCGCTCGAGCCGGGCACCGTGGCGCGCGATCTTCACCGGCGCGCCGATCCCGCCGGGCGCGGATGCCGTGGTGCCGCAGGAGCAGACCGCGGCCGACGGCGATCACGTCGTCGTCAAGCACACGCCGCAGCCGGGCGAGTGGATCCGTCGCGCGGGCGAGGACATCCGCGCCGGCGCGACCATCCTCGAGGCGGGCACGCGGTTGCGGGCGCAGGAGATCGGGCTCGCCGCATCGGTCGGCATCGCGCGGCTGCCGGTGTACCGCAAGGTGAGGGCGGCGCTCTTCTCGACCGGCAACGAGCTCGTGATGCCGGGCGAGCCGCTGCCGCCCGGCGCGATCTACAACTCGAACCGCTTCACGCTCACCGGGCTGCTGCGGATGCTCGGCTGCGAAGTCGAGGACCTCGGCATCGTGCCGGACACGCTGGACGCGACGCGCGAAGCGCTGCGCCAGCGCGGCCGCGACGAGCGACGTGATCGTGACCTCGGGCGGGGTGTCGGTGGGCGACGAGGATCACGTCAAGCCCGCGGTCGACGCCGAGGGACGTCTGGACCTCTGGCGGATCGCGATGAAGCCGGGCCGGCCGCTCGCGTTCGGCGCGGTGCGACGCGGCGGGCGAGCGGCGAAGCGAGCTTCATCGGCCTGCCCGGGAACCCGGTCTCGAGCTTCGTCACGTTCGTGCTGTTCGTGCGGCCGTTCGTGCTGCGGCTCCAGGGCGCGACCGCGGTCGACGCCGCACGCTTACGCGATGCGCGCCGACTTCGACTGGCCGAAGCCCGATCGCCCGGCGCGAGTTCCTGCGCGTAAGATTGAACGGGTCGGGCGGGCTGGATCTCTTTCCGAACCAGAGCTCGGGCGTCCTGACCTCGACGGTGTGGGGCGACGGCCTGGTCGACAATCCGGCGAAGCACGCGATCAGCCGCGGCGACACCGTCCGGTTCCTGCCGTTTGCGGAGCTGCTGCATTGAACGGGAACCTGAAGCTCGTCTTTTTCGCGCGCTTGCGCGAAGACCTCGGCGACGAACGCCGAGGAGCTCGCGCTGCCGCCGGGCGTCGGCACGGTCGCGGCGCTGCGCGCGCATCTCGCCGCGCGCGGCGGCGCCTGGGGCACCTCGCTCGCGCAGGGCAAGGCGGTCCGCGTGGCGGTCAACCAGGAGATGGCGCAACCGACGACGCCGGTGAAGTCCGGCGACGAAGTCGCGTTCTTCCCGCCGGTGACCGGAGGCTGAGGATGCCGGTGAGAGTCCAGACCGAGGACTTCGACGCCGGCGCCGAGATCGCGCGGCTGCGGCGCGGCGAACCCGAAGATCGGCGCGGTCGCGAGCTTCATCGGCGTCGTGCGCGACCTCAACGACGGCGAGAGCGTCGCGCAGGATGACGCTCGAGCACTATCCCGGCATGACCGAGAAGGCGCTCGAGGCGATCGTCGCCGAAGCGCGGTCGCGCTGGGACATCATCGACGTCACCGTGGTCCACCGGGTCGGCGAGCTGAAGCCGACCGACCAGATCGTGCTCGTCGTCGTGGCGGGCGCGCATCGCGGCGAGGCGTTCGCGGCGTGCGAGTTCATCATGGACTACCTGAAGACGCGCGCGCCGTTCTGGAAGAAGGAAGAGACGCCGGCAGGCGCACGCTGGGTCGAGGCGCGCGCCTCGGACGACGACGCTGCGGAGCGCTGGACGCCACCGCGCGCCGATGTCGCCTAGTGCGGTCGCCGCGGTAGGGATCGGCGCCGCGCTGGGCGCGTGGGTGCGCTGGGGGCTCGGGGTCGCGCTGAACGCGACCGTGCCCAACCTGCCGCTCGGGACGCTCGCCGCGAACCTGATCGGCGGCTATCTGATCGGCGTGGCGGTGGCCTGGTTCGAAGCGCACGGCGCGTCCCCGGAGCTGCGCCTGCTCGTCACCACCGGCTTCCTCGGCGGGCTCACGACCTTCTCCGCCTTCTCGGGCGAGGCGACCGCGCTGCTGTACGCCGGTCGCTACGGCTGGGCGGCGACTCCACATCGTGTCACACCTCGGCGGGTCGATCCTTGCGACGATCGCCGGGATCGAGACCGTCCGCCGGCTCGGCTAGCCGCCGGCCTCGCGCTCGCGCGCGAGCTGCGCGCGGAGATCGGTCTTCAGCACCTTGCCGTAGTTGTTCTTCGGCAGGCTGTCGACGAACCGGTAGACGCGCGGCCGCTTGAAGCGCGCGATCTGGTCGAGGCAGACGCGATCGAGCGCTTCCGCATCGACGCTCGCGCCCGCGCGCGGCACGACGAACGCCACCACCTCCTCGCCCCATTCCGGGTGCGGACGGCCGACGACCGAGACCTCGTGGACGTCCGGGTGACGCAGCAGCGTCTCCTCGACCTCCCGCGGGTAGATGTTCGAGCCGCCGCTGATGATGAGATCCTTCGAGCGGTCCATCAGGGTGAGAAAGCCGTCCGCGTCGAGCGCGCCGACGTCGCCGGTATGCAGCCACCCGCCGCGGAGCGTCGCCGCCGTCGCCTCGGGGTTGCGCCAGTAGCCCTTCATCACCGCATCGCCGCGAACCAGTACCTCCCCCGGCGTTCCGGCCGGCACGGCGCGGTCGTTCTCATCGGCGATGCGGACCTCGATCCCGGACTGGGCGACGCCCACCGACGCCAGCCGCTCGAGGTGCCGCGGATGCGCACCGTCGGCGAAGTGATGCCGTCCGAGCGCGGTGATCGTCATCGGGCTCTCGCCCTGGCCGTAGATCTGGACGAAGCGCTGCCCCATCAGCGCGAGCGCGTCCTGGATGTCGGCGAGGTACATCGGCCCGCCGCCGTAGACGATTGTCTTGATGCCGTCGAGCGGCGGATTCGCCGCGCGCGCGTGATCGACCAGGCGCTTGACCATCGTCGGCGCGGCGAACATCGTGACGCCGGCGTGCGCGCGAGCGAGATCGAAGGCTTCTGCGGCGTCGAAGCCGCCGCTCGCCGGGATCACCTGCTTCGCTCCGCGCAGGACGTGCGGCAACCCATAGAGCCCGGAACCGTGCGACATCGGCGCGGCGTGGATGATGCAGTCGTCCGCACCGATCTCGTCGACGTCGGCGAAATAGCAGAGCGTCATCGCGAGCAGGTTCCGGTGCGTGATCATCACGCCCTTCGGCCGTCCGGTCGTGCCGCTCGTGTAGAAGAGCCACGCCAGGTCGTCGGGCGCAGCGTCGGCGATCGCCGGCTGGTCGCTCGCCGGCGTGCAGCCGCCGATACTCCTCGCTGCCCGCAACGATGATCCGCTCGAGGCCGGAGACCGGGCCGGCGAGGTCGGGCGTGACGAAGCAGACGCGCGCGCCCGAGTGCTCGAGGATGTACTCGGCTTCCTTCGGATGGAGTTTGGCGTTGACGGGCACGACCGCGAGCCCCGCCCACCACGCCGCCCAGAGGATCTCGACGTACTCGGGCGAGTTGGTCATCAGGAGCCCGACGCGGTCGCCGCGGCTCCAGGCGGAGCGTCGTGCGCAGCGCCGAGGCCATCGCTGCGCAGCGCCGGCCGAGCGTCCCGTAGTCGGCCAGCACGTGCTCGCCGGACGCGACTGCCGCCCGGCCGGGGAAGACCCGGGCCGAGCGGGCGAGGAAGTGCGCGAGATTCACTACTTGGCGAGGAAGTCCCGGATCGCCTTGTCCGCCTTCGTGATCTGGAACAGGCCGTCGTAGTGGCCGTTGTCGCCCTCGATCACGAAGACTTCCGCCTGGTTCCCCTGCGCACGCAGCGTCGCCGCGGCTTTCTCCGACATCGACGGCGGGAAGATGAGATCGGTCCGTGCCGGTAAGAACAGGAACTTCGCGCGGATCGTCTTCACCCGGTCCATCACCGAGAACAGCTGGTTCGCCTTGACGGTATAGAGATAGTGGTTTGCGTCGACCGTCTTCGCGCGGGCATGGCCGGTCTTGTAGAACTGGTCCTCGATCGCATAGGCCTTGCCCTGCAACGGATCCTCGCCGTCGACCGCCCACTTGCGTCCGAAGCGCTTGTCGAGCGCACCGCTGCCGCTCGCCGTCAGGGTGACGATCTTGAGCGCCTGCGCGATCCCCTCGAGCGGCTCGTCCCGGCCGTAGTAGTCGCCGCTGTTCCACTTCGGATCCATCGTGATCGGCAGCGCCCAGACGTTCAGCATGCCGATCATGTACGCGTCGATCTCGAGCCCCGGTCCGATCACGGCGATCACCCGCTCGACCATCTCGGGATAGGCCGCCGCCCACTCGACCGACTGGATCGCGCCGCCGGACGCACCGGCGACGGCGTAGATCTTCCTGATCCCGAGCGAGTCGAGCAGCGCCTTCTGCACGTTGACGTAGTCGCGCATGTTCACGACCGGAAACGCGAGGCCCCAGGGCTTGCCGGTGTCCGGGTTGATGGTTGCCGGCCCGGTGGTGGTGACCTTCGGGTCCTTGGTATTGAGGTTGACGAGGGTGTCGGTCGCGATCACGAAGAACCGGTCGGTGTCGATCGCGCGCCCCGCACCGATGATCGAGTCCCAGTAGCCGGGTGCCTTGTCGTCCGGCGAGTACCTGCCCGCGGCGTGCGACGTGCCGGTGAAGAAGTGCGAGATCACGACGACGTTGTCCCTGGCGGCGTTCAGTCTGCCGTAGGTCTCGTAGCCGATCCGGACGTTCTTGATGGTCTTGCCGCCGGCAGTCGCATACGACGGCAGCGTGAAGACCTCTTTCTGGACGATGCCGTCGTAGGCGTGCGCGGCCGCCGCGGCGAGGCCCACGGCGAGCGCGACGGCGAGCCGTGCGGCGGCGCGAAGGGTGACGTTCATGCTGATCCTCCTCAGGATTGCGGCGCGAACCGCGCCGTCGGGCAGGCGTGAATTCTAGCGTTCGGCCGCGCTACTGTGCCGTCCAGCCGCCGTCGATCGAGAGCGTGGTGCCGCGGATCTGCGCCGCCGCCTCCGAGCAGAGGAAGACGGCGAGCGCGCCGATCTGCTCGGGCGTGACGAACTCGTGCGACGGCTGCTTCTCGGAGACGAGATCGAGCTTCGCCTTCGCCACCGGGATCGATTCGCGCGCGGCGCGGTCGTCGATCTGCTTCTGCACGAGCGGCGTGAGGACCCAGCCCGGGCAGATCGCGTTGCAGGTGATGCCGGTGGTCGCGGTCTCGAGAGCGACGACCTTGGTGAGGCCCACGACGCCGTGCTTCGCGGTGACGTAGGCCGCCTTCTGCGGCGACGCCACGAGGCCGTGGGCGGAGGCGATGTTGATGATGCGCCCCCAGTTGCGGCGCTTCATCTCGGGCAGCGCCGCCTGGATCGCGTGGAAATTGGACGACAGGTTGATCGCGATCACCGCGTCCCAGCGGTCGGGCGGAAAGCTCTCGACCGGAGCGGTGTGCTGGATGCCGGCGTTGTTGACCAGGATTTCGACGCCGCCCAACTCGGCGAGCGCAGCGCGGACCATCGCGTGGATCTCGGCCGGCTTCGAGATGTCGGCGCCGTTGAAGCCGACTTTCACCCTGAATTCCTCCGCGAGGCCGCGGCGCAGCGTGTCGATGGCAGCGGCGTCGCCGAAGCCGTTGAGCATCACGTTCGCGCCCTCGGCCGCGAGCGCACGCGCGATGCCGAGCCCGATCCCGCTCGTGGAGCCGGTGACGAGCGCTGACTTGCCCTTGAGCATGAGTCCTCCTGGATCAGTGCACGAACGGTGCCGGGCGCAGTGCTAAGTGTGCACTGCACCACGAAGGAGGGAGTATCCAGGAAACCCGGGCTAACGGGCAGGGGGCGCGGGCCCTTGGAGGGCCTGCCCCACAACGCGCTGGGCTGGCCCGGAGGCGGCCGGAGGAGGAGGAGGTTGGCCGCCCGCCGGGCTCAGCCCAGCGCGCAGGGACGCGGTGAGGACTGGGGGTAGGGGTTAGATGCGCACCAGCTGGCCGCTTCGCTCGAGCTTGCGGAGGCGGGCCTCCAGCTCGACGATCGACTGCGCCCGGGCGAGGTACTGCTCCTCGCGGCGCCGGCGGGCGGCCTCGAACGAGCGCTCGACCCAGCTCCAGAGGCTGACCAGCGCGGAACGCACCGCGGCGGCCCGGAGGGCCCGTGCTCGGCGCTCGATCTCGAAGCTGTCGAACACCATGGGGTCGGCCTCAGGCAGGTCGATCTTGCGATGCACCATTTTAGGCGTAGAATCAGTCGGAATCACAGTTTCCGGAGCCTCAACCGAGGCGTCCGGACCAGGCCGGATGATGCTGTCGCCGTCATACATGGGAGTTGCAAATCTCATTGAGAAATCCTTTCTACACTGCTGACCGAAATGGTTTTTTGCAGTGCACACATTCAACATATATGGGCCCGGCCAGGGAAGCCAATCGCATGTTTGGATACCGGCGATCGGTCTCGGCTATACTGTGTCTAAGTCAACATTGCGTTGCACAATTTCAGGCTTAGAACGGGCCTTCTAGGACATACTTCCGGCTAGCCTTATGGAGCTCTATCAACTGCGCAGCTTTGCCGCGGTCGCCGAATCCGGGCACCTCACCCGGGCGGCCGAGAAGCTGCACATCAGCCAGCCCGCGCTAAGCGCGCAGATCAGGGCGCTCGAGGACGAGCTGGGTGTCCCCCTGTTCGACCGGACGTCGAGCGGGATGATGCTGACCGCCAGCGGCCAGCGGCTCCTGAGCGAAGCCGAGAAGGTCCTGGCGGCAGCCCAGGTGCTGCGGAACGAAGCCCGGGCTTTGAAGGGCGAGGTCGCCGGGAAGGCCTCAGTGGGAACGGTCCTCGAGCCGGAGCTCTCGCGCGTCGGCGATTTCCTGAGCGTGATGGTGGAGCGCTATCCGCTGCTGCAGCTCGAGCTCCACCACGAGATCTCGGGGGCGGCGCTGGAGAAGGTGCGCAACGGCGAGCTCGACGCGAGCTTCTTCTACGGCGATCCTGCTCAAGGCGCGGTTGCTGGCGTCGAGCTCCGCCCGCTTGTCTACCGCGTCGCGGCGCCGGCCGCGTGGCGCGCGCGGATCGCCGGTGCCAGCTGGTCGGACGTCGCGGCGCTGCCGTGGGTCCTCACGCCGCCGATCAGCTCGCACAACCGCCTCGCGAGCGCGCTGTTCCGCAAGCACGGCGTCGAGCCGACCAAAGTCGTCGAGGCCGACCAGGAGTCGGTCATCAGTTCGCTCGTCGCCTCGGGGGTCGGACTGTCGCTGATGCGCGAGGACGTCGCGCTCGAGCGGGAAGCGGCGGGCGAGATCTGCCTGTGGGACCAGGGCCGCGCCACCACGACGCTCTGGTTCATCTACCCGCAGGAACGCGCCGAGGATCCGGTGATCCGCGCGCTCCTCGACGGCCTGCACGACACCTGGGGCTTGCGCGAGGAGCGGGAGCGGGTCGAGCCGCTCCAGAAGCGCGTCGCGCGCCGCTGAGGCGCGCGGTCCTACCTGGACGCCAGCTTGGCGTTCGCCTGCGTCAGACGGTCGATCAGCACCCGCATGAACGCCTTCTGGAAGCTCACCTGGCAGGCCGAGCTCGCGACCTTGAGGGCGATCGTCTTGATCTCCACGACCGTGATGTCGGTGTTCGAAGTGATGGTCGTAGTCCGGTGCGCGACCTTGTCGCTGAAGTAGAGCAGCTCCCCGAAGCAGCCGCCCCGGCGCACCGTGTTGATCGACGTGCGGTTGATCGAGACGTCGACCCCGCCTTCGACGAGGAGATAGAAGCTCTCGCCCGAGTCGCCTTCGCGGATGATCACCGTCCCCTTGGGGATGGTCCGCCAGGCGCTGATCCGCAGCGCCTCCCACAGCGTCACGTCGTCGAAGTCCTCGAAGAACGAGAGCGTGCGGAGCTCGGTGAACTTGGCCGAGTCCGAGATCGTCTCGCCCGCCAGCCGCAGCGCCGAGAACGCCTTCGAGAGGTCCTTGCCGAAGTCGATCCAGGTGTCGTAGCGGTCGGTCGCGTTCTTCCGCATCGCCTTGAGGCAGATCTCGTCGAGCAGGGCGGGGAGCTCCGGCCGGAGCTGCGACGGCACCGGCGGGGCGACGTTCAGGATCTCGTAGGTGAGCGAGAGCTGGTTGGAGGCGTTGAACGGCAGCCGCCCGGTCAGCATCTTGTACATCACGACGCCGAGCGAGTAGATGTCGGTCTGGTGCGTGACCTCCTCGAGGCGGATCTGCTCCGGCGACATGTACGCCGGGGAGCCGATGCCGGTGAGCTGGGTCGTGTCCTGGGCGAGCGCCTCCTGGAAGGACGCTCCGAAATCGCTCACCTTGATCTCGCCCTCGGGGCTGTACAGGATGTTCCCCGGCTTGATGTCGCGATGGATCACGCCCATCTGGAACGCGTAGTCGAGCGCCCGGATGCACTTGAAGATCACCTCCACCACCTTCGACAGGGGCAGGAGGTTGTCGATCTCGGTGTAGGTCTCGAGCGTCGTGCCCTTGACGTACTCCATGACGATGTAGCTGTACTCGGGCTCGCTGACCGCGTCGTAGATCGCGACGATGTGGGGGTGGTTGAGCCGGCCGGCGAGCGCGGCCTCGGCGAGGAAGCCCTTGCGGAGCAGCTTGGCGGTCTGCTCGCTTACGCTCTCCTCGAAGAAGAACACCTTGATCGCGACGTCGCGGTCGGCGAACGGGTCGCGGCCGAGGTACACCCGGCTGGTGGCGCCGCGCCCGATTTCCTGCGTAATCGGGTACTTGCCGATGCGCCACTCGAGCTCGAACTTCATCATTTTCGGGGGTGGGTAATGGACTCGAAAGTGTACCGCGGGGTCCCCCGGGGCCCGCGTGGCAACTGCCCGGCCCGCTTGAAAAAACCGGCAATTGTCCGCAGTTACACGAGGTCTTTAAGACCACGGAGGCCGTGATGAGGCTCGATCGCTTGACCACCAAATTCCAGCAGGCGCTGGCCGACGCCCAGAGCCTGGCCGTGGGCGCGGACAACCAGTTCATCGAGCCGGTGCACGTCCTCGCGGCGCTGCTCGACCAGGAAGACGGCGGCACGGCCTCGCTCGCCTCCCGGGCCGGGGTCAACGTGCCGAAGCTCCGCGAGAACCTCAAGAAGGCGATCGAGCGCCTGCCGAAGGTCGAGGGCCACGGCGGCGAAGTCCAGATCGGACGCGACCTTTCCAATCTCCTCAACCTGACCGACAAGGAAGCGCAGAAGCGCGGCGACCAGTACATCGCCTCGGAGCTCTTCCTCCTGGCCGTGGCGGACGACAAGGGCGAGGCCGGCCGGCTGCTGAAGGAAGCGGGTGGAAGCAAGAAGGCGATAGACCAGGCGATCAAGGCGGTCCGGGGCGGCGAGTCCGTCGCCAGCCCCGAAGCCGAGGGCCAGCGCGAGGCGCTCAAGAAGTACACGCTCGATCTCACCGAGCGCGCCCGCCAGGGCAAGCTCGACCCGGTGATCGGCCGCGACGACGAGATCCGGCGCGTGATCCAGATCCTGCAGCGCCGCACCAAGAACAACCCGGTGCTGATCGGCGAGCCCGGCGTCGGCAAGACCGCGATCGTCGAGGGGCTCGCGCAGCGGGTCGTCGACGGCGAGATTCCGGAGTCCTTGCGCGGAAAGCGCGTGCTCTCGCTCGACATGGCCGCGCTGCTCGCCGGGGCGAAGTATCGCGGCGAGTTCGAGGAGCGCCTGAAGGCGGTGCTGAAGGAGATCACCCAGGCGGGCGACATCATCGTCTTCATCGACGAGCTGCACACCATGGTCGGCGCCGGCAAGGCCGAAGGCGCGATCGACGCCGGGAACATGCTCAAGCCCGCGCTCGCGCGCGGCGAGCTGCACTGCATCGGCGCGACCACGCTCGACGAGTACCGGAAGCACGTCGAGAAGGACGCCGCGCTCGAGCGCCGGTTCCAGAAGGTCCTGGTCGAGGAGCCGTCGGTCGAGGCGACGATCGCGATCCTCCGCGGCCTGCAGGAGAAGTACGAGGTTCACCACGGCGTCGACATCACCGACCCGGCGATCGTCGCCGCGGCCGAGCTCTCGCACCGCTACGTCACCGACCGGTTCCTGCCCGACAAGGCGATCGACCTGATCGACGAGGCGGCGGCGCGGATCAAGATGGAGATCGACTCGAAGCCCGAGGCGATGGACAAGCTCGAGCGCCGCATCATCCAGCTCAAGATCGAGCGCGAGGCGGTGAAGAAGGAAAAGGACGAGGCGTCGCGGAAGCGGCTCGCGCTGATCGAAGACGAGATCAAGCGGCTCGAGAAGGAGTACGCCGACCTCGAGGAGATCTGGAAGGCGGAGAAGGCCGCCGTCCTCGGCTCGCAGCACATCAAGGAGGAGCTGGAGAAGGTTCGGCTCGAGATGGAGGCCGCCAAGCGCAAGGGCGACTGGCAGAAGGTCTCCGAGCTGCAGTACGGCAAGCTCCCGGAGCTCGAAGCGCAGCTGAAGAAGGCCGACTCGGCAGAGAAGGGCGCGACGAAGCCGAAGCTCCTCCGCACCCAGGTCGGCGCGGAGGAGATCGCCGAGGTCGTCTCGCGCATGACCGGCATCCCGGTGTCGAAGATGATGCAGGGCGAGCGCGACAAGCTCCTGTTCATGGAGAAGAAGCTGCACGAGCGCGTCGTCGGCCAGGACGAGGCGGTGCGGCTCGTCTCGGACGCGATCCGCCGCTCGCGCTCCGGGCTCTCGGACCCGAACCGGCCGTACGGCTCGTTCCTGTTCCTCGGTCCGACCGGCGTCGGGAAGACCGAGCTCTGCAAGGCGCTCGCGGCCTTCCTGTTCGATTCCGCGGACCACCTGATCCGGGTCGACATGTCCGAGTTCATGGAGAAGCACTCGGTCGCGCGGATGATCGGCGCGCCGCCGGGATACGTCGGCTACGAGGAAGGCGGCTACCTCACCGAGGCGGTCCGCCGGAAGCCCTACTCGGTGATCCTGCTCGACGAGATCGAGAAGGCGCATCCCGACGTCTTCAACGTGCTGCTCCAGGTGCTCGACGACGGCCGGCTGACCGACGGCCAGGGCCGCACGGTCGACTTCAAGAACACGGTCATCGTCATGACCTCGAACCTCGGCTCGCAGATGATCCAGGCGATGGCGGGCGACGACCCGGGGCTCATCAAGACCGCGGTGATGGCCGAGGTCAAGACGCACTTCCGGCCGGAGTTCGTGAACCGGGTCGACGAGATCGTCGTCTTCCACGCGCTCGACGAGAAGCACGTGAAGGACATCGCGAAGATCCAGCTGCGCTATCTCGCCGAGCGGGTGGCGAAGCTCGAGATCCGGCTGGAGGTCAGCGACGCGGCGCTGGCCGAGCTGGCGAAGGTCGGGTTCGACCCGGTCTACGGCGCGCGGCCGCTCAAGCGCGCGATCCAGCAGCTCATCGAGAACCCGCTCGCAAAGGCGATCCTCGAAGGGCGGTTCGGGCCGAAGGACGTGATCCGCGTCGACTGGCGGCGGAACGAGATGGTGTTCGAGAAGGGCGCCGAGCCCACCGCCCGCGCGGCGGCCTGACGGCGCTAGCCGCCGGGGAGCCGGAGGCCGGTGGCCCCGGCGCTCGGCGGCAGCGGCAGCGGCGCATCCGCAGTGACCGAGCGCGCGCGACGGGCGAGGTCGTCCCAGAGCGTTGCCGTGTTCTTCCGGAAGATCGTGTCCGCGTCCGCCGCGACGGTCCACCAGTCCCCGCGCGCGAGCTCCGCCTGCAGCTGCCCGGGCGCCCAGCCGGCATAGCCGACGAAGAGACGCACCGCGGCCGGCGGCTTGATGAGGAGCTGCTCGACCGTTTCCGGGTGCAGGGCGAGGTGGACGTCGTCGATCACCGGGAACGACTGCCCCGGGCTTGCGGGCGCCTCAAACACCGCGAACAGACCGGCGCGCTCGACCGGCCCGCCGAAGTGGAGCGGCTCGGTGAACCGCGCGAGCTGGGCGTTGCCGGGCAGGACGTCGGCGAGGGACTGTTTCGTCGGCCGGTTCAGGATGACGCCGACCGTCCCGCCGTCCGGCGCGTGCGCGACGAGCACGACCGTGCGGCTGAAGTTCGGATCGAGGATGGTCGGCTTCGCGACCAGGAAGAAGCCGCGCTCGGGAATCTGCGCGTGCGACGCGCCAGCACCGAGCGCAAGCGCCGCCGCGAGCAGGGCGGCGGCGCGCACGCGGGTCGATCCTTCAGTCGAGCGCCGACGCCCCGTCGACCGGCGCGCCGGCGTTGATCTGCCGGGCCATCCGCAGGAGCTCGTCCCACAGCTGGTCGGTGTCCTTGCGGAAGACGGTGTTGACGTCGGGATTCATCACGTGCCACAGGCCGCGATCGATCTCCCGCCGCAGCTCGCCCGGCCGCCAACCGACGTAGCCCACGTAGTAGCGGGCGTCGTTCGGCCGCTCCTCGATGATCTTGTCGATGGTGTTGACGTTGATCGCGAGGTACAGGTTCGCCATCACCAGGAGCGAGCCCGCGCCCGGGCTCTTGTCGCCGCGGACCACCGCGACGAGCGCGCTGGTGGAGAAGGGACCGCCGAAGAACACCGGCTCCGTGACCTTCTTCGACGGCTCGTGCTCGGGAAAGAGGCTCGAGAGCGAGCGCCGCGTCGGCTTGTTGAGGATCACGCCGATGTGGCCGCCGCTCGCGGTCGGGCTGGCGATGAGCACGCTCTGCCGGTACTCCGGATCGCGGAAGGCGGGCGCGGCGATCAGGAACACCGCCTGGTCGGCGCTGGGCGGCGGTGCGCTTTGCGCCGCGGCCGGTTGAAGGAGCGCTCCGGCCAGCGCGAGGATGCCGACGACCAGACTGAAAACCATTCTCATCACGTCACCTTTCGTTGCTGCTCGACCGAACGCCCCCATTGTAGCGAGGCCACTTCGCGGTGTCGAAAGCAGGTTACCAGATGGTCATTCACCATGCCCACGGCCTGCATGAAAGCGTAGCAGATCGTGGACCCGACGAACCGGAAACCGTTCTGTTGCAGGTCTTTTGACAAACCATCCGACACCGCCGTCCGCGCCGGGACCTGCCGGAGGCTGCGCCGGCGGTGCTGGAGCGGACGACCGTCGACGAATCGCCAGAGGTATGCGTCGAGGCTGCCGTGCCGCTCGACGATCGCGAGCGCCGCCCGGGCGTTCTCGATGGCGGCCCTGATCTTGAGCCGGTTGCGCACGATGCCGGCGTCGGCCATGAGGCGGGCCACGTCGCGCGCGCCATAGCGCGCCACGCGCGCCGCGTCGAAGCCGTCGAACGCCCGGCGGTAGTTCTCGCGCTTCGCGAGGATCGTCGACCAGGCGAGGCCGGCCTGGGCGCCTTCGAGGATCAGGAACTCGAAGAGCACGCGATCGTCGTGGACCGGCAGCCCCCATTCCTCGTCGTGGTACCGGACGTACTCCGGGCTGGCAAGACACCAGGGGCAGCGCTTCCGGCCCGCAGTTTCCCGCGAGTGGGCGGCGGCGGGCCTCGGCGGCACCCTCGGGCGCTCAGGCTACGAAAAAGCCTGGATGCCGGTCTGCGCCCGGCCGAGGACGTTCGCGGGGTTTCGGCGAGCACTGCTCGCCGCCGCGGACGCCCGAGCGCCTGCCGGCGCGACGGGGGCGCGTCTGGACGGCATGAGGCTACGAAAAAGCCTGGATGCCGGTTTGCGCGCGGCCGAGGATAAGCGCGTGAATATCATGCGTGCCCTCGTAGGTGTTCACCGTCTCGAGGTTGATCACGTGCCGGATGACGTGGAACTCGTCGGCAATGCCGTTGCCGCCGTGCATGTCGCGCGCGATGCGCGCGATCTCGAGCGACTTGCCGCACGAGTTGCGCTTGATGAGCGACACCATCTCCGGCGCCGCGCGGCCCTCGTCCATGAGCCGGCCGACCCGCAGGCAGGACTGCAGCCCGATGGTGATCTCGGTCATCATGTTGGCGAGCTTGAGCTGGATCAGCTGGTTCGCGGCGAGCGGCCGGCCGAACTGCTTGCGGTCGAGGACGTACTGGCGGGCGCGGTGCCAGCAGTCCTCGGCGGCGCCGAGGGCGCCCCAGGCGATGCCGTAGCGCGCCTTGTTGAGGCAGCCGAACGGGCCGGCGAGTCCCTTGACCCCGGGCAGCAGGTTCTCCTCGGGGACGAGCACCTCGTCCATGACGATCTCGCCGGTGATCGAGGCGCGCAGCGACATCTTGCCTTCGATCTTCGGTGCGGAGAGGCCCTTCATCCCCTTCTCGAGCACGAAGCCGCGGATCACCCCGTCCTCGGTCTTCGCCCACACGACGAAGACGTCGGCGATGGGGGAGTTCGTGATCCACATCTTCGAGCCCTTGAGGACGTAGCCGCCGGAAGCCTTCGCGGCGCGCGTCTGCATCGAGCCGGGATCGGACCCGTGGTTCGGCTCGGTGAGCCCGAAGCAGCCGACCCATTCGCCGGTCGCGAGCTTCGGCAGGTACTTCTTGCGCTGCGCCTCGGTGCCGTAGGCGTGGATCGGATGCATGACGAGCGAGCTCTGCACGCTCATCGCCGACCGGTAACCGGAGTCGACGCGCTCGACCTCGCGCGCGACGAGGCCGTAGGAGACGTGGTTGACCCCGGCGCAGCCGTAGCCTTCGATCGTCGAGCCCAGGAAGCCGAGGCTCCCGAGCTCGTTCATGATCTCGCGGTCGAACTTCTCCTTGCGCGTGGCTTCCAGGACCCGCGGCTGGAGCCGCTCCTGGCAATAGACGCGTGCGCTGTCGCGCACCATCCGCTCGTCCTCGCTCAGCTGGTCCTCGAGGAGGAAGGGGTCGTCCCACTGGAACACCGGCTTCGCTTTGACGTCGGGCGCGTTCATGGCTGCCTCCCCGGGATTCACGTGTCGGAGTGAAGCAATGATAGACCAAGGGCGGCGCGCCGCCGCAGCCAGGGGCTTGCCCGATAGCGCGGGTCGCCCGTTGTGGCGTGCAGGCCGTCGAGGATCTCGAGCACCCGGTTAGGACCGAGTGCGTCGCCCCACGCGAGCGGCCCGCGGGGATAGCCGAGCCCGAGCGTCACGGCGAGGTCGAGGTCCTGCGGCGAGCAGATCCGCTGCTGCGCGATGTCGCAACCGATGTTGACCACGTGCGCCACGACTCTCTGGGCGATGAACCCGGGGCTGTCGCGGATGACCGACACCGGCACCCCGTCGCGCGCGAAGAGCGCGTGCGCGGCGTCGCGCATCGCCCGGGTCGTCGCGGGGGTCGTCATCAGCGTCCGGCGCTTCGTCAGGCCGAAGAGTGCGTCGACGCCGACCGTCCGGGTCGGGTCGACCCGCTCCGCGAGCGCTGCCGTCGTCGCGTCCCGGCCGAGCGGGGCGACGAGGATGAGGGAATCCGGTCCGGGACGGTCGCCGCGGTCGAGGCTCGCACCGAGCTTCGCCGCGGTCGCAGCGACGTCGTCGTGCAGCCCGTGGGCCGCAACCCAGACCTTCGGCACCGTGGCGTTCGGCACCGGGGTCACCGGCATCGGCTTCGCCGCGCCGTCGGCGTACTCGTAGAAGCCGCGGTTGCCGGACTTCCGGCCGAGCAGGCCCGCGACGACGCGCTGCCCGGTGAGCGGGGAGGGCCGGTAACGCGGCTCCTGGTAGTACTGGTTGTAGATCGACTCCATGACCGGGTGCGACACGTCGAGGCCGGTGAGGTCGAAGAGCTCGAACGGGCCCATCCGGAAGCCGGCGCAGTCGCGGAGGCAGCGATCGATCTCGTAGAACTCGGCGACGCCTTCGCGCAGCGCCTGCAGCGCCTCGGTCCCGAAGCCGCGGCCGGCGTGATTGACGATGAAGCCCGGCGTGTCCTGCGCCCGGACCGGCGTGTGGCCGCACCGGCGCGCGAGCGCGGTGAGCGCTTCGGTCACCCACGGCGCGGTCAGCACGCCGCCGATCACCTCGACCACCTTCATCAGCGGCACCGGGTTGAAGAAATGGAAGCCGCCTACGCGCTCGGGCCGCTTGCACGCGGCCGCGATCGCGGTCACCTGCAGCGACGAGGTGTTGGTCGCGATGAGGCAATCGTCCGTCACCACCGCCTCGAGGTGGCGGAAGAGCTCCCGCTTCGCCGCCAGGTCCTCGACGATCGCCTCGACGACGATCTGGCAGGCGGAGAGGTGCGTCAGCACGTGGGCGATCTCGATCAGCGCGGTCGCCCGCGCCGCCGCCTCCGCCGGGATCCGGCCCTTCTCCGCGAGCTTGGCGAGCGTGCCGGCGATGTAGTCCTTCGCCGCCGGTGCGGCGTCGGAGCGCGTGTCGTAGAGCACGACGCGGATGCCGGCCTGCGCGGCGATCTGCGCGATGCCCCGCCCCATGATGCCGGTGCCGACGATGCCGAGGGCGAGGTCCGGACGCTGGATGTCGAGCGGCATGACGTGGTCTCTCCCTGGCCCGGGCCCGCAAGGTGGCGTGCCCGGCGGATTCTAGCGCCGCGGGGCCGGCCGGCACGCGCGATTGACGCTCGGCCGGGTTTTCGGCAATCTCCGACGCGAGCGCTCCATTTCGCGAGGTGCGCCGGCTGCGAGACGAAGAGGCCGCCCACGGCCCGCGTTCCGCCGGCGCGCGGGGAGGCGCGATTCCACAGGAAACTGGAGGGGCTGATGTACAAGCGGATCCTCATGGCCTACAACGGCACCCGCGAGGGCCGGACTGCGCTTTTCGCCTGCGCCGAGATCGCGGCGTTCGGGCACGCGGAGACGCACCTGCTCGCCGTCGCCAGCATGCCCTCGAGCATGTTCCTCACCGAGGGCTTCCTCCCCGAGGAGCTGATCGAGGAGGAGAAGAAGCGCATGCAGGGCGTGCTCGACGAGGGCCTCTCGACCCTCAAGGAGCGCGGCTTCTCGGTGGCCGGCCACCTCGCGGTCGGCGAGCCGGTCGAGGAGATCTGCCGGCTCGCGTCCGAGATGAAGTGCGATCTCATCGTCGTGGGCCACAAGCAGAAGCAGTCGTTCGCCGCCCGCTGG
Source organism: uncultured beta proteobacterium (assembly GCA_963762785.1). Classification (GTDB taxonomy): domain Bacteria; phylum Pseudomonadota; class Gammaproteobacteria; order Burkholderiales; family SG8-39; genus DATEDA01. The sequence goes on along the minus strand of CAVXND010000014.1, from coordinate 11,039 downwards.
TGGCGCGGTTCGGTCGGGGCGACGCTCCTCGACTACTCGCCCTGCAGCCTGCTGGTGGCGCTCGCGCCTTGATCGACCCCCCGGCCGGGCGCGATACGCTGCGCCGGGTCGACGAGCTCGCGCCGCGCGGCGCGCAGGTCTTCCGGGATGCCCCGGCCCTGGTCGAGGCCGGGCGAACGCTCGACTACAAGCAGCTCGCGGACGCGGTCACGGCAGCCGCGGCGCTGCTCGTCGATCTCGGGGTGCGCCCCGGCGATCGCGCCCTGATCGTCAACGAGAACTGCGCCGCGGCGATCGTGCTCGCGCTCGCGGCGAACCGCTGCCGCGCCTGGCCGGCGCTCGTCAACGCCCGCCTGTCGGCGCGCGAGATCGACGCGATCCGCGGCCACTGCGTGCCGCGGCGGACGTTCTGCACCGTGGAGGTGTCGCCCGAGGCGGCCGCGCACGCGGCGCGGCTCGGCGGCGAGCCGCTCGTTCTGCCGGGCGCCGGCACGGTCGCGGTCGCCGCGTCCGACGAGGCCGCCGTGCCCGAGATCGTGCGGGACGATCCCGGTGCGGACGTCGCGACGCTGATCTACACCTCCGGCACGACGGGTGCGCCGAAGGGCGTGATGCTCTCGCATTCGAACCTGCTCTTCGCCGCGCGCTCCGGCGCGACGCTCCGGCGGGTGGGTCCCGGCGACCGGGTGTACGCGGCATTGCCGATCTCGCACGTGTTCGGCCTCGCCTCGGTCGCGCTGAGCACGCTCTTCGCCGGGGCGGCGCTGCATCTCGTGCCGCGGTTCAGTGCCGAGGGCTTCGCGCGCGCGCTGGCGAGCGAGGGCGTGAGCATCATTCCGGGCGTGCCGGCGATGTACGCGCGCCTCCTCGACCATGCGCAGCGGACCGGGCAGCCGCTCGTCGCGCCGCGCGCGCGCTTCCTGTACGCGGGCGGCGCGCCGCTCGATCCGCAGCTCAAGGCGGACGTGGAGCGCGTCTTCAGCCAGCCCCTGCACAACGGCTACGGCCTGACCGAGACCTCCCCGAGCGTCGCCTCGACCCGGATCGACGCGCCGCGCGCCGACCTCTCGATCGGCCCGCCGGTGCCGGGCATCGAGGTCCGGATCGCCGACGGCGACGGCCGCGTGCTGCCGCCGGGCGAGGTCGGCGAGCTGCACATCCGCGGTCCGAACGTGATGCTCGGCTACTACCGCGCCCCGGAGCTGACCGCAGCGGTCGTGAGCCCCGACGGCTGGTTCAACACCGGCGATCTCGCGCGCGCCGACGACGATGGCAACCTCTTCATCGCCGGGCGCAGCAAGGAGCTGATCATCCGCTCGGGGTTCAACGTCTATCCGGTCGAGGTCGAGGGCGTGCTCACGCAGCATCCGGACGTCCGCCAGTGCGCGGTCGTCGGGCGCACGGTGCCCGGGAACGAGGAGGTGGTCGCGTTCGTCGAGCTGCGCGAGGGCGCCGCGACGACGCCCGCCGCGCTCGCGGCGTTCGCCGCCGAACGGCTCGCGCCGTACAAGCAGCCGGCCGAGATCGTCGTGCTGCCGGTGCTGCCTGCGAGCTCGACCGGCAAGGTGCTGAAGAGCGCGCTGCGCGACCGGGCGCTGCGCAAGCCCGCTACTTGAGCGAGAAGTCGACCCGCTCGGGCTTGCCCTTGTCCTTGATGCCCTCGGTCCCGACCTTCGGCGCGACGAGGAACACCCGGTCGGCCGGGACGCCGCCTTTCGCGACCAGCCAGTCCTTCGCCGCCTGCGCGCGCCGGTTCGCGAGCTGGCGCAGGTCCTCTTCGGTAGCCTGCGCATTGGCGAGCATCAGATTCTCCATTTCCGGCACCGGCAGGTCCCGGGCGATTCCGATGACGTTGCGCGGCTTCGCGAAGTTCGCGTCCTTGTAGGCGGCGGTCAGGTACTTCGGATACTCGCTCGGCTCGACCTTGATCTCGTCGAGCGGGATCGCGGCCGCACCCTTGCCGGTCTCCTTGACCTTCTGCGCCTTGATCTGGTTCTCGACCGTGACGCGCTTCAGGCCCTCGCGATCGCTCGCCGGATCGACGCGGCCGGCGACGTCGAGCTTGAGGCCCGGCCGTTCGGTGAGCGCCTTCGCGATCGACTTGAGTTTCGTCTCGTCCGGGGCGTCGAGTTGCGCCGATCCGGGCGCGAACTCGAGGTAGGCGAGCTCCTCGCCGCCGCCGCCGAACGCCGCGCCGAGCAGCGCAAACGGCGCAGTGACCGCTTTCACGACCAGGTTGACGATCACCTGGATGATGATCGCGCCGACGCTGAACTTCGGATCGTCGAGCGTGCCGCCGACCGGGAGATTGATGTCGATGACGCCGTTGCGGTCTTTCAGCAGCGCGACCGCGAGCAGCACCGGGAGCTTGGTGGCGGTCGGACTCTCGACTTTCTCGCCGAAGGTGAGCTGGTCGAGGTAGACGTTGTTCTCGGCGGCGAGCTTGCGGTTCTCGACCAGGTACTTGACCTTCACCGAAAGCTTGCCGCGCTCGATGCCGTAGCCGGCGTACTTCACCGAGTACGGCGAGAGCGGCGGCAGCTCGATGTCCGTCGCGCTCGCCTTGATGTCGAGGAAGAGATCGCGCGCGAGCGGGTTGATCTTGCCGGTGATCTCGAGCGGCGCGGTGTTGTCGACCTTGCCGCGCAGCTCGACCTCGCCCGGTGTCTCCGGCGTGATCGCGCTGACCGTTCCGCCGACACCGGTGAGATTCGCCGAGTAGTTCGGCCGGACGAAGAAGTCGCTGAAATTGATGTTGCCGCCCTGCAGCGTGATCTTGCCGACCGAGATGTTCGCCGGCATCGTGGCCGCCTTCGCGGCCTCGGCGATCTTCGCCTCGGTGTCCATGGCCGGTTTCCCGGCCGCGGGCTTGTCGGTCGCCGCCGCGTCGGTCGCCGGCCTCTCGGCCGCAGCTTTTTCAGGCGCGACCGCCGGCGCGTCGCCGGCCGCCCCGGGTCGCTTCCTCAACCCCTGGAGGTTGATCGTCCCGTCCGCGTTGACGATCAGCCGCGAGTAGAAGTCCGAGAGCGCGATTTCACCGACGCCGATCTGCAGCGGCTCGAGCGTCGACTTGATCCCGCCGACGAAGAGCGACTTCCACTTGAGGAGGTCCTGCGACGCCGGCTTGTCCACGGCGGCGAAGTCGGTGACGTTGACTTCGCCGGCATAGCCGACCTTCGGTTGCTTGCCGGGCGGGAGGTCGAAGTCGAGGACGCCTTTCGCCGACACCGCGCCCGCGGTGATCCCGAGGTTCAGCGCCTGGTCGACGTACGGCTGGAACGGCGCGAGGTCGATCGTCCTGACATCGACATTCATCTTGCCGGCGACCGGGTTGGTCGTGAGCGGACCCGAGACCGCGACGCGGCCGGTCTTGTTGACCGTCGCGCGGATCGACGCCCTGCCTTTCACGCCCCGCACGTTGCCTACGTCCTCGCCGGTCACATCCAGGCCGGTCACCTGCACCTTCACCGGGGTCGGCGGCACGAGATCGTCGAAGCTCACCGCGAAGCGCTCGAAGTGCACGCGCTTCGCCAGCACCTGCCATTCGTCCCCCGTCGGCTTCGCCCCCCCGGGCGCGCCGGCGGATGGCGCGGTCTTGAGCAGACGGGCGAAGCTGAGCTGCCCGTTGGCCTCGCGCTCGATGCGACCGACCGCTTCGCGACCCGAGACCTCGCCGAGCACGATGCTCTGCTTGGCGAGGTCGGCCGAGCCGTCCTTCACTTCCAGGATCGGCACCCGCCAGAGCGGGTCCTTGTCGCCCGGGAAGTGCAATCGCAGCGACTTGACCGTCGCCGCGAGCTGGCTCGCCCGCACGTCGAGCCGGCCGGCCTCGAGCGCGGCCTCGAAGCGGGTGCCGACGTCGAGCGTGCCGTCGGCCACCTCCAGGTTCAGCGCGCTCTCGTAGTAGGGATACATCGCGCCGAGCCGCAAGCCGGTGAAATCGACCTTGCCTTCGGCGCGGATCGGCGTGAGCTGGACGGTGCCGTCGTATGCGAACGTGCCCTTGGCGTCGGTGTCGAAGCCGAGCTTCACCGCCGCCTTCGCAGCGGGGGCGTTGCTGAGGCCCTGCACGGTGGCGGCGATATTCTGCAGCACGACGCGGTAAGGCTTCGCGGGCACCTCGTCATTCACATGCACCTTGCCGTCGCTCAGCTTGATCTCGCCGACCGTGAACACGAACGGATCGGCCGGCGACGCCGCGGCGGCCTTCGACTCCGACGGCGAAAGTTCCGGTGCGAGCTTCATCAAGTTGATGTCGCCGTTCTTGAGGCGCGCGAGGTGAACCTCGACGCCTTCGACCGCAACCGACCTGACGTCGGCCTTGCGGCCGATCGCCTCGAGGGAGCCGATGGCGACGCGCAGTGCAGGCAGTCCGAGCACCGGCGCGCCGGCGAGGTCCTGGACCACTATCTTCGTCAGCGCGATGTCGCCCGACACCGCGAGGGATTGCGGTTTGTCCTGGGCGCTGGTGAAGGCGAGCGTGAGCCGGGTGTCGAGCTGGCCCGAGGGCAGCTTGAACTTGAGCGGGACCGGCGAGTAGTCGAAGTACTTGGGGAGTTGCAGCGCGTCGAGATCGACCTTGAGCGTGGTTTCACGCGTGTCCTTGAACGGCTTGGTCTCGCCGGTGAGCTGGAACGGAGCGCCGTTCACCTTGGCAGCGAGGAGCGGCTGGACCGTGATCTCGGCCTGCGTCGGGATCGTCGAAATGAACGGGATGCCGATTCGGACGTCGCTCACCGTGTGCTGGTTCCGCTGTGGGCGGTCGTCGAAATCGATGCGCCCGTCCACCAGCTCGATGTTGTACAGGGCGAGCTTCGGCGGCGGTCCCTCGGTCTTCGGCTTGTTCAGCGCTTCGTCGATCAGGTCCTGGAAGTTGTAGGTCTTGTCCTCGTTGCGGACGACCCGCAGGTGCGGCTTCACCAGCCGGATCTGGTTGAGCACGGGCGCCAGGCGGAACAGCGACCCCAGCGAGGCGTTGACGTAGAGCTCTTCGAACGTCAGCGCGGGCTCGGGCCCGGTACGGTCCTTCATCACGAACCCGCGGACGGTGACGGCGAGCGTGTACGGGTTGAACCGCAGCGACTCGATCGTCACCTCGCGCTTCAGCTCCTTCGAGAGCGCCGCGACGAGGTAGTGCTTGGCGATCGGCGGTACGACGAGGAAGCCGATGACCCCGATCGCTACGATCACCCCCAGGATCCACCAGCCGATGCGGCGCGCGCGCGGCGTCCGGGCGAATCCGGCTAGCGATTCTGCGGTGCGGTGCGCGAAGCTCATGATGGCCGCGATCGGAGTTTACGGCGTTTGACAATAGCGCAGCGACCCCCCGCCACATGTCGCTTGGGCGACAGGCGCGTGGCCTGCGGTCTGCGGTCGCCCCCGGTCGTCGGCCCCGCACGCCCTGTGGGGAACGTCGCTGGTTTGATGGCAAGATGCCACGCATGTCGGCAGTCTTGCGGGTGGACGATTGAAAGCCGGAAGCGGTGCCGGCCCGAGCGTCGCGCCGCTCGGCGACGGCGCGGTCCTCCTCACCGCCGCCGACACCCTCGACCTGGACGCGAACGCGCTCGCGCGCAGCGTTGCCCGCGACATCCGCGATCGCCGGCTCGAGTGGGTGACCGACGTCATCCCTGCGCTCGTGACCGTGGCGGTGTGCTTCGACTCGCGGACGGCGCGGGAGGCCGGAGAACGCCGCGCGACGCTGGAGCGCATGCTGCGCGAAGCCCTCAAGCGCGCCGCGGGCAAACGCGCCGATCCCCCGGTCCGCACGGTCGAGATCCCGGTGTGCTACGAGCCGGCGTTCGCGCCGGACCTGGAGGAGGTCGCGCGGCAGACTGGGCTCGCGGCCGCCAAAGTCGTGGCGCTCCACGTGGCGGCGCCGCACCGGGTGCTGATGCTCGGGTTCGCGCCCGGACACCCCTATATCGGCGGGCTCGATGCGCGGCTTGCGGTGCCCCGGCGCGCTTCGCCGCGCCTGCGGGTCGACGCCGGGTCGGTCGCGATCGCGAATGCCCAGACCTCCATCTACCCGTTCGTGACGCCGGGCGGCTGGAACGTGATCGGACGGACGCCGCTCGCGCTGTTCGATCCGGCCCGCGAGCCGGCAACCCTGCTCGAGCCGGGCGACGCGGTCGCCTTCAAGCCGATTTCCGGTGCCGAGTTCGAACGCATCGCCAGGGATCGGCGCGCGACATGAGCCTCCGGGTGCTGCGCACCGGGGCCCTTGCCACCGTCCAGGACCTCGGGCGGCGCGGGCTGCAGCACCTTGGCATCGTTCCCGGCGGCGCGATGGATCCGGTGTCGCACCGGGTCGCGAACGCGCTGGTCGGGAATCAGGCGGCGGCCGCCACGCTCGAAGTTGCGCTCTCCGGGCCCGAGCTTGCGTTCGGCTGCGACGCGCTGATTGCGCTGCACGGCGCCCGCTTCGCCGCCGAGCTCGACGGTGCACCGCTCCCCCGATCGCGCCCGGTGCTCGTGCGTGCCGGCACACGGCTCCGGATTGCGCGGGCCGAGGCCGGCTGCTTCGGTTACCTCGCCGTCGCGGGGGGGATCGACGTCCCGCCGGTGCTCGGCAGCCGCAGCACCTACCTCGCGGGCGGGTTCGGTGGCTGGCGGGGCCGGCTCCTCGAGCGCGACGCGATCCTCCCGTTCGCATCGGATGCCCAGGCGCTCGCAGCCGCGCGTTTCGCGCGCGCGACCCGCCGCCGCCGTTCCATCGCCGCGGGGCAGTGCAACACCGTGGGGTGGTTCGCGCCAGCCGCGACGCTGCCCGAGCACGACGCACCGGTCGTGCGGACGGTCGAGGGCGTCCATGCCGCGTTGTTCGTCGAGGCCGCGCGCACCGCGTTCTACGCCGAGCGCTGGCGCATCGCGCCCGACTCGAACCGCATGGGGTTTCGCCTGCTCGGGCCGCGGCTCGAGCTCGCGGCACCGACCGAGATCCTGTCCCAGGCGACCTGCCTCGGGACGGTCCAGGTACCCCCCGCGGGCCAGCCGATCGTGCTGATGGCCGACCACCAGACGACCGGCGGCTATCCTAAGATCGCGGAAGCGATCGCGGCCGACGCGCCGATGCTCGCGCAGCTCGCGCCCGGGGCATCGCTGCGGTTCGCCGCCGTGACCCTGGCCGAGGCGGACGCGGCGCGCGAGGCGCTCTGTTCGCGCGTCGATACGCTGGTGCAGCGCATTCTCTGGGAGTTCGGCGATGAAAGCGATTGACCTCAACTGCGACATGGGCGAGAGCTACGGCGCGTGGAAGATGGGCGACGACCGCGGGATCATGCCGCTCATCTCCTCGGCCAACGTCGCGGCGGGGTTCCATGCCGGCGACCCGTCGACGATCCGCGCAACGGTCGCGCTCGCGGTCGAGCACGGCGTCGCGGTCGGCGCGCATCCGTCGCTGCCCGACCTGCAGGGGTTCGGACGGCGAGTGATGAAGGTGAGCGCGCAGGAGGTCTACGACCTCGTGCTCTACCAGGCGGGCGCGGTCGACGCGTTCGCGCGCGCCGCCGGGACGAAGCTCCATCACGTCAAGATCCACGGCATGCTCTACAACATGGCCGCCAAGGACGCGGAGCTGTCGGACGCGATCGCGCGCGCGGTGCGCGATCTCGGGGGCGGGGTGATTCTCTACGGCCTCTCCGGGAGCGCGATGATGGATGCAGCCAGGAAAGTCGGCGTCCGCGCGGTGGGTGAAGTGTTCGGCGACCGCTCCTATCAGGCGGACGGGACGCTGACGCCGCGCGGCCAGCCCGGCGCGATGATCACCGACGCCGCAGCTTCGGTCGCGCAGGTCCTGATGATGGTAGAGCAGGGCAAGCTCCGCGCGCAGTCGGGAGTGGAGGTCCCGGTCGACGCGGGCACGCTGTGCCTGCACGGTGACCAGCCGGACGCGGTGCTGTTCGCGAAAACACTGCGCGCGGCGTTTGCCGCGCGCGGGATCGAGGTGCGAGCGCCGTAGCAGCGCATGAAGCTGAGATTGCCGGTCGATGACGAAACGGTAAGCAGCGTTCCATTCGCAGTGCAGGAACGAGCGCGCGAAACTTTGGCGCGCGCGTCCGCTCAAAGGAGATGCGGTCGGTCGCGGATCTTGTCCGCTGATCGACGGAACCAGAACCCTTTGTCCTGCATTGAACGGAGATTGAAAATGCTGAAACGTACAACGACCGCGATCGTCCTTGGCCTTGCTGTTGCTTCCCATGCCGCGCTAGCGCAAGACATGACCTCCCCTGCGCACCCGGATCCCAAGCGCGCCGTGTCCCAACAGCCGCTGACGACCGAGCAGCAAAGCAAGGTCGACGAATATTGGGCGACGCATAGCGACGATGCTCCGGGCTATCCCTTGAACCCGTAAGCGCTCGCAGTAGGCGGCGGGCGGTGAGAAAACCTCCCGCCGCCCCGCCTTACGCGGGGAAGTACTGAGGGAGGCCGCGGAATCCCGTCGCTATTCGGGCTGGATGCCTGCCACCTTGACCAGCCGGGCGAACTTTTCGTACTCGGCGCGGGTGAAGGCGGCGAACTCCTCCGGCGTGCTCGCGACCGCGTCGGCGCCGAGCGCGGCGAAGCGCTCGCTGAACTCCGGCAGGCGGACGAGGCGCGCGATTTCCTGCTGGATGCGCGAGACGACGGGCGCCGGCGTTCCCTTGGGCGCGTACATGCCGTACCAGACGTAGGTTTCGTAGCCCGGCAGCCCCGCTTCCGCGGCGGTCGGCACGTCGGGCATCGCGCCCGCGCGCGTCTTGCCGCCGACCGCGAGGATCCGCAGCTTGCCCGACTTGTAGTGGGGGAGGAAGGTGAGCACGCTGGTGAAGCCCGACTCGACGTGGCCGCCCAGCATGTCCTGCACGATCTGGCCACCGCCCTTGTACGGCACGTGCACGAGGTCCACGCCCGCGACCTGCTTGAACTGCTCGCCCGCGAGCCGGGAGGATGACTCCGAGCTGCCGAAGCGCAGCTTGCCCGGATTGGCCTTGGCGTAGGCGATGAACTCGCGCAGGTCCTGCGCCGGGACCCCCGGGTAGATGCCGATCACCCAGGGCGACGTGGCCACCAGGCTGACCGCCGTGGTGTCGCCGATAGGGTCGAAGGGCATCTTCGACTGCAGCACCGCGTTGACGACGTGCGCCCCGACCACCATCGCCACGGTGTGGCCGTCGGGCGGAGACTTCACCATCACTTCGGTGCCGATGATGCCGTTGGCGCCCGGGCGGTTCTCGACGAGGACCTGCTGACCCCAGGTCTCCTGCATGCGGCTGGCGAGAGTGCGGCTGATGATGTCCGTGCCGCCGCCGGGCGTATAGGGGACGATGATGCGCACCGTCTTGGAGGGGAAGGTCTGCGCCCCCGCGGCGAAGGGGAGCAGCATGGCAAGCAGCGGGAGCGCGAATCGCATCTTCATACTCTGTTCCTCCATACAGCCGTGGCGGAAAAGAAAAGAATTGGTGGAAGCGGCGGGAATCGAACCTCGAAGGCGCGATCATAGGGGAAAAGGCACGAGCGGCACGGTTCGCGTCGATCTGATGCCCCCACGAATTACCCCTCCACCCATCCACGGACGCGTCCACGCCCATGAGCCGCTCGACGTAGTCGAGCGAGGTCGCCGATCTTCTGCGTACACGCTACGTACAGTCCGCCTGCTCCGGCGCCGTCGGGTTGGCGGCTCGTCGCATATCTTCAACGCGCCAATTCGAAGCGGATCGGATTGCTGTACGCCACGAGCACGTTTTGGTTGTCCCCCAAAGTCATCACCCTCACGCGGAAATAGGCGCTCTTCCCATCGGCCCCGGCGACGATGCGCGTTGGTTGCCAGTCGAAAACGTCTTCGTTTGGTGGCAGATCGCGGGCTGCGACCCGCTCCGGCTTACCGGAAATACCGTTGCCTATGATTTCGACACGCAGCGGTCGCATCTTGGTGTCTGGGCCCCGCTGAATCTTCACGCGTAGGACAGGCATCGTTCGGCCTGACAGCCCTATGATCTCGCCGGGGGACCCCGGCAGGGCGAGATCGGGGTGAACGGCAACGAACGCCAAGTCGTCCACGATTCGTCCATGCGCGCCCCAGAACGAGCCGGAGCGCAACGCGGTCAAGATGCCCTGATGGTCGAATTGCGGTACTCGCATCTTCGTGCGGGCGAACTCGCAAGGCGCGAAGTCGAGTTGGTCATTGTGGTAGTCGCTGACTGCGAGGGCACCCCAGACGCTGTACCCAGCATCCAGGAGAGCGTCCCAGGTGCCCCCGACGTCCGCGACGACGGGGTCCCATCGGTACTCGGTTCGCCGCACACCCTTATAGGCGCCAGGCGAGGTGACCTTCTGGTGGCCTGGCCCACCCTCGAAGCCGATGAATAGAGATCCTGTCGCTTGCCACCTCTTAAGGTCCTCGAGGTTTTCCCGCTCGTCTGGGTCCAGCCGGCTGGGATGGTTGTAAATCAGCACGACGCTCTCACGGCGTCCGGCCTGAGCTGCGAGCCATTCCAGCGCGTCGGAGGCCGTTGCGGTCGTGCCCTCGAATCGTTCCTTGAACGTCGGCAGCACCTTCCTCTCCAGCGCGGGGTCTAGCAACACGCTTACGTGCTCCCGCTTGGCGTAGGGCGGAATGTTCCACTCGACGCCGGCGAAGATCAGCATGGACGGCACTCGCTGTCGCGCACGATCGATCGCCTCGAAATACTCGCGCGTGGCCGCTCGCAAGGCTGGATCACTGTGATCAGTGATGGCAATTGCGTCGCAACCGTTCTCCGCCGCCATGAGCGCGAGCTCTTCCGGAGACCGTGCGCCGTCGGAAAAGTGCGTGTGTGTATGCGTATCGAGGACCACGGTGCGTCCAATGAGGCCCCATGGGACGGAGACGACAAACGCGGCATCGGGCGCACGCGAGCAGCTCGCCACCAGCATGGCGAGGGATATCGCTGCAAGGGTTGATCCGTTCCGCACTCGAGCGGAGTCTAACGCCTGGCCCTGCCCACAACATGAGTTCGTGCCAACGCGTCGAGCTTGACCCCGCTATTCGGAGCAGCCCTTCGATCCGCTCCCCTGTCGTG
>CAVXND010000013.1:0-6986 GCA_963762785.1 uncultured beta proteobacterium | reverse complement strand
TCGCCTCGTCGCGCAGCCAGCGCGCCTCGGCCGGCCAGGTGCGGCCCTTGCCGCCGCCGGCGGGGTTCACGACGCGGCCCCCAACACGCGCGGCCGGATCAACATCACCCATCCGACGAGCGCGACGAACCCCGCGCAGCCGGCCCACCACCACGGATGCCCGGTGGGCGCGAAGATGATGGCGAGCGCCACCGCGCAGAAGGCGAGCCGCTCGATCCAGCTCATCGGCGTCGTGAAGTAGCCCTCGAGGAACACGGCCCACGCGAACGTCGCGGCCATCATCGACGCGAATGCGAGCGCGATCCAGCCGAGCGACCCGGTCCAGAGCAGCGCCGGGTCGAAGGCGAACGCGAACGGGATGAGGAAGAGCACGAGCGACAGCTTGAACGCGATCCAGCCGGTCTTCATCGCGTCGGCCTTGGCGAGGCCCGCCGCCGCGTAGGACGCGAGCGCGACCGGCGGCGTGATCATCGACAGCACGCAGTAGTACATGACGAAGAAGTGCGCGGCGAGCGGCTCGATGCCGAGCTTGGTGAGCGCCGGCACGAAGAGGATCGCGCCGATGATGTACGCGGCGACCGTCGGCAGGCCCATGCCCATCACGATGCAGCCGAGGATGATCATCACCATCGCGCCGAGCAGCGTCCCGCCGGAGAGCTCGATGAGCTGCGTCGAGAACTTGAGCGCGAGGTTGGACTGGATCGCGACCGCGATGATGATGCCGATCGCGATGATCGGCACCGCCACCTGGGCCGCCTGCTTCGCGATCTCCTCGATCATGTCCACCCAGCCGCGCAGGCCGAGCCGCGACCCGGCGCGCGCGTAGCAGATCGCGAGCGCCGCGAGCGAAGCGACCATCGCGGCCATGACGGCCGAGTAGTCGGAGGCGAGGATCGCGATCAGGATGACGGGCGGCAGGAAGAGGTAGCTGCGCGGCGCGATCGGCTTGACGTCGAGCAGGTCCTGCTCCTGGAGGGTCCCGATGCCGCGGTGCTTCGCCTTGAGGTGGACGATCATGTACAGGGCGAAGTAGTACGCGACCGCCGGGATCACGCCCGCCAGCGCGATCCGGCTGTAGGGCACCGCGAGGAGCTCGGCCATCACGAACGCGGCGATGCCCATCACCGGCGGCATGAGCTGACCGCCGGTCGAGGCGGTCGCTTCGTGCGCCGCGGCCTCCTCGGGAGAGTAGCCGGTGCGCTTCATCAGCGGGATGGTGAAGATGCCGGTCGCCACGACGTTCGCCACCGCGCTCCCGCTGATCGTGCCGAACATCGCGCTGGAGACGATTTCCGCCTTGGCCGCGCCGCCGGCGCGCCGCCCGACGAGCCGCAACGCCGCGTCGATGAAGAGCTGCCCGCCGCCGGTGGCCGAGTAGACCACGCCGAACAGGATGAAGTACCAGACGAAGTTGACCGAGGTCTCGGTGGTGACGCCGAGGATGCCGTGCGTCGCCATCGTCATGATCTCGATGAAGAGCGGGTAGTCGAAGCCCTGGAACGAGAGCCAGCCCGGGAACCAGCGGCCGAGGAAGCCGTAGGCGATGAAGCCGGCGATGACCCAGAGGAGGCTCCAGCCGACCACGCGGCGCACGCACTCGATCACGAGCGCGAGCGCGAGCGTGCCGAAGACGAGGTCGCGCGGCAGCACCTCGTCCACGTTCTCCATGCGCGTGTACAGGCGGTCGAAGTCCGCGAGGTAGTAGACGAGCACCCCGGCGGTGCCCGCGAGCAGCAGCCCGTCGAGCACGGCGCGCCAGGCGGCGCCCTCCCCGCGGCGCAACGGCCACCACAGGAACACCGTCGCGAGCGCGAGGCAGATGTGCGTCGGCCGCGCGATCTGCAGCGGCACCGGATTCCAGAGCAGGCAGAGCTGGAACGCGAGCCAGGCGAGCGCGACGAGCCAGCGCGGGCTGAAGACGCGCCGCAGGAGCGGCACGTCGGGCGCGCGGCGCCGGGGCGGCGGCGACGCCGTCGGTGGGGAGGTTGATGTCGCCGGGGGCGCTCATCGCGTCACCGACCGCGGCTACTGCATCCACCCCTTCTCGCGGTAATACTTGACCGCCCCCGGATGCAGCGGGATCCCGACGTTCTCGGGCCGCCACGCGTCCTTCGCGACGAAGCCCTCCATCGACTTGTTGTCGGCGACGATCGCGTCGCGGTTCTCGATCACCGCCTTGGTGATCGCGTAGGCGACGTTGTCGGGCATGTCCTTGTTGCACGATGAGGTTCGTGCCGAAGTCCGCGGCCTTCGTCGGGCCCGTTCTGCCCCTTGAACGCCTGCGGCATCGGGTGGACCTTCATGCCGTTCTTCCCGAGCACCGCGAGCGACTTCTCCGGCAGGTCGACGAAGCGCACCGGCACGGTGAGCGACACCTCCTGCGTGGCCGGGTGTCCGGGCGAGGCGCTTTCGAAGTACAGGTCGGCGCGCCCGTCGCGCATCATCTGCGGGATCTGGCCGACGTCGACCTGGATGATCTGCCCGCCCTTCGCCTTGTACTTGTCGAAGTCGAGGCCGACGCCCTCGAACACCATCCGCACCGCCGGCGGCACGGTGCTGCCCGCCGGCTTCATGATCACGCGCGGGGGCTGGTTCGACGGCGAGCGCCTTCTCCAGCGAATCGTTGCCGGTGCGCTTGATGTAGTCCTCGGTCAGCATGCCGACGATCCACACCTCGTTCAGGCCGCCGAGCAGGGCGCGCACGTCCGGGTACTTCTTGCCCTTGTAGATCTCCTGCTCGCCCTGCATCGCCCACACCGAGGTGCAGACGTTGGCGAAGCCGAGGTCGGCCTTCTTGTCGTTCACCAGGATCACGTTCCCGATCCCGCCGCCGCGCGCGACCACGTCCACCTTCGCGCCCGCCGGGAGCGCGGGCTGGATGTGCTTGCGTGAAGCTCGCCGCGAAGACGTACCAGATCGAGCCGAGCGGCATCGCCTGGAACTTCAGGTCCTGCTGCGCGTGGACGCCGGTCGCCGCGAGCGCGAGCGCCGCGGCGCGCCGAGAATAGTCTTCCGCAGTCTCACGATGCTCTCCTCCTTCGGGTGACCGATGTGCGGCGGGCGGCTGCGCGCCGCCGCGCCGGCCCGCGCTCAAGCGCCGCCGCCTTCGCCAGCATCCCGGCCTTGCGCACCGCGTCCTCGATCCGCTTCGCGACCTCGCCCTCGGGGATGCGCGTCGGCGCGCGGCACAGCGCGGACTTCATGCGCCCCGCCATCACCATCGCGTACTTCATGCGCGCGTGCGCCTCGCCGGTCGGCTCGCCGAAGCCGTAGACGACGTCCTTCAGCGGGTTGATCTCGAACTGGAGCTGCATCGCGCGCTTGAGGTCGCCCGCCTTCACCGCGTTCCAGAGCGCGAGGATCTTCTCGGGGATGAAAGACGCGAAGCCGACCAGCGCGCCGTCCACGCCCTGCACCATCGAGGCGAGCAGGTACTCGTCGTGGCACGTGAGGATCGCCTTCTCGGGCGCCGCCTCGCGGATCGAGCGCACGTCGACCGCGTACTTGTTCATGTCGCGCGTGCCCATCTTGAACACCTTGACCCAGGGAATCCGCGCGAGCTCGGCGAGCAGCTCGTGCGAATACGCCGCGCGCGTCCACGACGGGTAGACGTGCACCACGAGATCGAGCCCGCACGCCTTGCCGATCGTGTTGAAGTGCTCGATGACGTGCTCGGGCTTCATGCCGAAGCGCAGCCACATGTGCGGCGGCATCACCAGCAGGCCCGAGGCGCCCGCCTCCTTCGCCATCACCGCGTGCTCGGCGGCCTCGTTGAGGCCCTCGACGCAGATCCCCGAGATGACCGGGATGCGCCCCTTCGCCTCGTCGGCGACGATGCGCGTCACCTCCGCCCGCTCTTTCGCCGACAGCGCGAACACCTCGCCGGTGTGGCCGTTGGTGGTGAGCCCGACCATGCCGTCGAACCCGCACAGCCAGCTCGTGAACCGGCGCAGCTCCGCCTCGTCGATCGACTGGTCCGGCCTGAACGGCACCTGCATCGCCGGGATGATGCCCTTGTAGTCCCATTTCTTGGTCATGCTCGGTCTCCTTCCAACGAAAGGTCGGATTCTGCCCGCAAGCCGCCTGCGGTGCGAGCCCGGGCAGGCCGCCCCGCCGGCAAGCCGCCCGGCGGTTGACCGCGCCCCACCCGAACCGAAATACTCGGGGGTGCCTCGCCTGAACCTGTATCGCTGGTGCGCGCGTCCGGTGCTGTTCCGCTTCGACCCGGAGCGCGTCCACCTCGCCACGCTGCGCGCGAGCGGCGCGCTCGGGCGCACGGCGGGCGGGCGCGCGCTGATCCGGGCCATCTACGGCTACGAGCATCCGAGCCTGCGCACGCATATCGGCGGGCATCGACTTTCCCGAATCCGGTCGGCCTGCCCGCGGGCTTCGACAAGAACGGCATCGCGACCGAGGCGCTCGCCGCGCTCGGGTTCGGCTCGATCGACGTCGGTTCGGTCTCGGCCCAGCCTTCCGCCGGCAACCCCGAGCGGCCGCGCCTGTTCCGCATCCCCGCCGACGCGGGCCTGATCGTCTACTACGGGGTCCCGAACGACGGCGCGGTCGCGGTCGCCGCGCGCCTCGCGCGCGTGCGCCTGCCGATTCCCGCTCGGCATCAGCCTCGTCGAGACCAACTCCGGCACGCCGGGCGGCGTGGACGAAGTGATCGCGGGAGATGGTGCAGGCGGCGCGGCCGTTCGCGAAGCATCGCCACCTACCTCGCGCTGAACCTCAACTGCCCGAACTCCGCGGGCGGGTTCTCGCACTTCGACGATCCGGCGCACCTGCGCCGGCTGCTCGAGGCGTACCGCGACATCGAGGGCACTCCCGCCGGTGTTCATCCGCGTCACGCCGCCGCGCGACCCCGCGCGGATCGACGCGGTGCTCGAGGCGATCGACCCCTTCGGCTTCGTGAAGGGCCTCTCGTTCTACGATCCGAAGCGGAACCTTCGCCCGCTGCTCAAGACGCCGCAGGCGACGCTCGACCGGATGCGCGGCAGCGTCTCGGCCCCGATCGCCCGCGACTGGATGAAGCGCGACGATCCGCGAGTGGTATCGCCGCATCGACCGCAAGCGCCTCGTGCTCATCGGCGCGGGCGGCATCGGCTCCGCGGAGGACGCCTACCGCACGATCCGCCTCGGCGCTTCGCTCGTGCAGGTGTACACCGCGCTCGTGTACCAGGGGCCGCGCCTGGTGCCCGAGATCAAGCGCGGCCTCGTGCGGCTGCTGGAGCGCGACGGCTTCAAGAACGTGAGCGAAGCCGTCGGCGTCGACAACGCCGCCGCGGCACCGCGATAGCGGGTTGCCCGCGCGCGCGCTCGCAGCCGATAATGCCGCGCCGCAACGCCCACCTGGATCGAGATGACCGCCTATCCCCGCCTCTTCGAGCCCCTGAAGCTCGGCCCGCTCACGCTCGCCAACCGCATCGTGATGGGATCGATGCACACGCGGCTCGAGGCGGCCGACCGCCCCGCCGAGCGGCTCGCGGCGTTCTACGCGGCGCGCGCGCGCGGCGGCGCCGCCATGATCATCACCGGCGGCGTGTCGCCGGACAGCCCGGGCCGCATGGAAGAGGACTCGAGCATCTTCGATTCGGCGGAGCAGATTCCCTTCCATCGCACGATCGTCGACGCGGTGCACGCCGCCGGCGCGCCGATCTGCCTGCAGATCCTGCATGCCGGCCGCTACGCGAAGTGCAGCGACCTCGTGGGCGCCTCCGACATCTCCGTCCCCGATCAACCGGCGCAAGCCCCACGTGCTGACCGACGCGGAGGTCGAGCGCACGATCGATGCGTTCGTCTCCTGCGCGGCGCTGGCGCAGCAGGCGGGCTACGACGGCGTGGAGATCATGGCCTCCGAGGGCTACCTGATCACGCAGTTCACCTGCCCGCGCACCAACAACCGCACCGACCGCTGGGGCGGCGTCGCTCGAGAACCGCCTGCGCTTGCCCGTCGAGATCGTGCGCCGCACGCGCGCGCGCGTCGGACGCGATTTCCTGATCGTGTTCCGCATCTCGGCGCTCGACCTCGTCGAGCAGGGGCTCTCCGCCGACGAGACCATCGCGCAGGCGCGCGCGGTCGGCGCGGCGGGCGTCGATCTCTTCGACACCGGCATCGGCTGGCACGAGGCCCGCGTGCCGACCATCGGGTACATGGTGCCGCGCGCCGGGTTCGCGTTCGCCGTGAAGCGCCTGCGCGACGCCGTCGACGTGCCGGTCATGGCGACGAACCGGATCAACACGCCGGAGGTCGCGGAGCGGCTGCTCGCGGACGGCGTGGCGGACGCCGTGTCGCTCGCGCGGCCGATGCTCGCCGACGCCGAGTTCGCCGCCAAGGCGCGTGAGGGCCGCGGCGACGAGATCAACACCTGCATCGCCTGCAACCAGGCGTGCCTCGACCTCATCTTCAAGGAGCAGGCGGCGACCTGCCTCGTGAACCCGCGCGCCTGCCGCGAGCTGGAGCTTCCGACCGGTCCCGCGCCGCGCGCGAAGCGCGTCGCGGTGGTCGGCGCCGGCGCGGCCGGCCTCGCGTGCGCGGTGACCGCCGCGGAACGCGGCCACTCGGTCACGCTGTTCGAAGCGGGCCGCGCCATCGGCGGCCAGATGAACCTCGCCGCCGCGATCCCCGGCAAGGAGTTCGCGGAGACGACGCGCTACTTCGCGCGCCGCATCGAGCGGCTCGGGGTGACGCTGAAGCTCGCGACGCGGCCGTCGGCGGCCGAGCTCGCGTCCGGCGGCTTCGACGAGATCGTCGTCGCGACCGGCGTGACGCCGCGCGTGCCGGCGCTCGCGGGCGTCGATCACCCGAAGGCGCTGCGCTACGACGAAGTGCTGAGCGGCGCGAAGGTGCCGGGCCGCCGGGTCGCGATCGTCGGCGCAGGCGGCATCGGCTTCGACACGGCGGTGTTCCTGAGCGCGCCGGGCGGCGACCACTTTCTCGACGCGTGGGGCGTCGACCGCAGCGGCACGACGCCGGGCGGCCTCGC
>CAVXND010000012.1:0-95371 GCA_963762785.1 uncultured beta proteobacterium | reverse complement strand
GCAGATCGGCGACCCGACGCAGTGCCACGCGGTGGCGATCGACGCGCGCTCGCCGAAGTTCGACGGCGGGATCTGCACGCGGGTCGACTGCGTGTCGCTCGGGATCGTCGTGAACAAGCACGCCAGGCGCTTCTACGACGAGGGCGAGGACTTCTGGCCCAAGCGCTACGCGATCTGGGGCCGGCTCGTTGCCGGGCAACCCGACCAGATCGGCTACTCGATCATCGACTCGAAGGCGGTCGGCAAGTTCATGCCGCCGGTCTTCCCGCCGATCAAGGCGGCCTCGATCGGCGAGCTCGCGCGCGCGCTCGAGCTCGATCCCGCGGCGCTCGAGGACACCGTGAAGCGCTTCAACGCGGCCGTGCGTCCCGGCACGTTCAACCACGCGGCGCTCGACGACTGCGTGACCGAGGGCATCGAGCCGCCGAAGACGCACTGGGCGCGGCCGATCGACACCCCGCCCTTCTTCGGCTACCCCTTGCGCCCCGGGATCACCTTCACCTACCTCGGCGTGGCGGTGAACGAGCGCGCGCAGATGCTGATGTCCGACGGCAAGCCCGCCCCCAACGTGTTCGCCGCGGGCGAGATCATGGCCGGGAGCATCCTCGGCAAGGGGTATCTCGCGGGGTTCGGCATGACGATCGGCACGGTGTTCGGACGGATCGCCGGCGAGGAGGCGGCGCGCAATGCCCGTAACTGACCTCTTCGCCAAGGCCGAGTTCAACATGCAGGTGTGCAACGCCTGCCGCTATTGCGAGGGGTTCTGCGCGGTGTTCCCGGCGATGGAGCGGCGGCTCACGTTTGCCGACGCGGACCTGCGCTATCTCGCCAATCTCTGCCACAGCTGCGGGGCCTGCTACTACGCCTGCCAGTACGCGCCGCCGCACGAGTTCGACGTCAACGTCCCGCGCAACTTCGCACAGATACGGGTCGAGACCTACCGGCGCTACGCCTGGCCGGGCTTCCTCGCGCGCCTGTTCGAGCGCAACGGCGTGGTGGTATCGCTCGCGACCGCGGCGGCCCTCGCGCTCTTCCTCCTCGCGACCTTCTACTACCAGGCGCGCGACGTGCTGTTCGCCGCTCATCCGGGCGGCGACTTCTACAAGGTCATCCCGCACGGCGTGATGGTCTGGACCTTCGGGCTAGTCGCGCTCTACGTGCTGCTCGCACTCACGATAGGGTTCGTCCGTTTCTGGCGCGAAACCGGCGAACCGCTCCACGAGTTCGTGGAGCCCGTACCGCTCGGCCGCGGGATCCTCGATGCCCTCCACCTCAAGAATCTGAAAGGCGGCGGCGACGGCTGCCCCTATCCCGACGAGAGACCCTCCCACGCACGGCGGATCTACCACCACCTGACCTTCTACGGGTTCATGTTGTGTTTCGCCGCGACCTGCGTCGGGACGATCTACCACTACGCTTTCGGCTGGAAGGCGCCCTACGCGCTGACGAGCCTGCCGGTGGTGCTCGGTACGATGGGCGGGATCGGACTGCTCGATCGGACCGCTCGGGCTGCTGTGGCTGAAGTCCAAACGCGATCCGGAGACCGACGAGCCGTCGCAGTTCGGGATGGACGCCGGGTTCCTCTGGCTGCTCGTCCTGACGAGCCTCACCGGGCTTGCGCTCCTCGCGCTACGCGAGACGGCGGCGATGGGAACGCTGCTCGCGGTTCACCTCGGCGTCGTGCTCGGGCTGTTCCTCGTACTGCCCTACGGCAAGTTCGTGCACGCCGTGTATCGCGTCGCCGCGCTCGTGCGCGCCGCGCTCGAACGCTCGCGCCCGATGCCGAACGTCACGTTCGAATAGCCCTCCGTCATCCCGGCCTCCGCCTGGGTGAAGTCCCGTTCACAGCTACTGTCGCCGCGCGAGGGCGCGCGCTGCCGCGGCTATCGATTTCGCCATCGCCGCGGCGGCTGGCGCCAGAGGCGCGTCCGCGCGCGTGAAGATCCCGTGCGTGATCTGCGGCAGCCGTTCGGCAACCGGGATCTCCTGCAGGACCTCCCGCGCAATCGGGTGCGCGAGCAGTCGGCGCGCCATGACCGTCAGCATGTCGGTACGCGCGAGCACCGCGAGCATGCCGTTGAACGACTCGCACTGGACGAGCGGCGGCGCCGGCGCGGGGAGGCCAACCGCGGCGAACACCTGATCGAGAACGCTGCCCCGCGGCGCGAGCGTGAGCCATTCGGCATCCGCGAGCCGGGCGAACGATCGCGCGCTGCGCAGGGGATGGCCTTTGCGTGCCGCAACGGTGAAGTCGCTGCGGAACAGCGGTCGGAACGCGAGCCCCGACTCGAGCTTGACCTCCGGCCGGATCCCCACGCCGAAGTCCAGGGTCGCGTCCCGGACGAGCGGCAGCCACGCCGGACGCCGGCCCTCGACGATGCGGACGGCGGCGCGCGGGAACTGCTGGCGAAACTCGTTCAACGCGTCCGGCACGATCAGGGTCATCTCGGTAGGGCCGACGCCGAGTGCCACCGACCCCGTCCGCTCGCCGCCGAAGTGGGCGAGCTCTTCACCGGCCTTGCGCAGCTCCGCCTGGACGACGCGCGCCCGCGCGGCGAACGCGCTTCCGGCGGGTGTTGCGATCACGCCGTGTTGCGTGCGGTCCATCAGACGCACCCGCAGCTCGTCCTCGAGCTGCCGGAGACTCTTCGTGACCGCCGGTGGCGACACGCCAAGGCTGCGCGCCGCGGCGCGGATGCTCCCGGAATCGACGACAGCGAGGAACACCCGGATCTGGCTCAGGCGCACGGTGGAAACCTTTTGGTTAACGCGATTAGTTATCCGGCATCTTACCTGGCGCGTGGGCCCGTGCTCTACTGCGACGCGTCCGGAAACCGGCGCAAGAGTGAGGAGGTCGAACGATGAACCATGCCACCCGGTCCGGCGTTTTCGCGGGCATGCTCCTCGCCGGAGCGCTCGCGGCCGGCCACGCGAGCGCGCAATCGCCCGCGGCGTATCCGGCGAAGCCGATCCGGTTCGTCTCCACTGCCGCGGGAGCCCCGCCCGACGTGGTCGCACGTATCATCGGGGAGCGTCTCGCGGTCGCGCTCGGTCAGCCGATCGTCGTGGAGAACCGTCCCGGCGCGAGCGGCACGATCGCGATGGCCGCCATCGCCAAGGCGCCGCCCGACGGCTACACGCTGGGCAGCATGTCGCCGCTGCACGTCGTCGCGCAGAGCCTCGTGCCGCAGCTCCCGTACGACACGGCGCGGGATATCGCCCCGGTGAGGCTCGTCGCCCGCGCCTCGTTCATCCTCGTCGTCCGCGCGGACTCGCCGCTGCGTTCGGTGCCCGAGCTCGTCGCGGAGGCGAAGGCGCGGCCGGGCCGACTCACCTACTCGTCGAGCGGGAACGGCACCCCGCCGCACCTCGCGGCCGAGCTCTTCAAGCTGCGTGCGGGGATCGACGTCCTCCACGTGCCGTACAACGGTTCCCAGGCCGCCATGACGGCGCTGCTCGGCACGCAGGTCGACCTCCAGTTCTCGTCCGCGGTCGCGGCGGGACCGCACCTCCGGTCCGGCAAGCTGAGAGCGCTCGCTTCGACCGGACCCACGCGCATGGCGGCGTTCGCTGAGGCGCCCACGCTGGCCGAGCTCGGTTTCGCCGATTTCGACGTGCGCGACTGGCAGGGCTTCGTCGTCCCGGCGGGGACCCCGAAGCCCGTCATCGAACGGATCGCCGCCGAAGTGGCGAAGGTGCTCGAGGAGCCGGAGGTGAAGGAACGCCTCGCGCGGCTCGGGCTGGAGCCCGTCGCCGACTCCAGTCCCGAAGCGTTCGACGCGCTGATGCGGGCCGAGCTCGTCCGCTGGGCGAAGGTCGTGCGCGAGGCCGGGATTCGCGTGGACTAGCGCCGGAGCGCGGCGTTTCCCGGAGTCGCGCCAGCAGCACCGCCCCCGTCCGGAACCTGACTCGTGAGCGAACTCATGACTTCAACGCCATCGCGTACCCTGGGGCACGTCGTGCTCAACGTGAGGAGCCTTCCGGTTTCGACCCGGTTCTACTGCGAGGCGCTGGGCCTGACCGAGGTCGGGCGCAACGCGGAGCGTGGTATGGTCTTCCTATCCTTCGGCGTCAACGATCACGACATCGCGCTGCGGGAGGTCGAGCCGACCGCGGACGCCTACGACGAGTCCGCCGTCGGATTGCGGCACGTCGCCTTCCGGATCGGCGCGGGGCTCGCGGACTTGCGGGCCTTCAAGGCGCATCTCGAGGCCCGCCGGATCCCGATCCGGCGCATCCACGAGCACCTCGTGAGCACGTCGATCTATTTCTCCGATCCCGACGGCATCGAGCTCGAAGGTTACGTCGAGCATCCGCCGGAGATCCGGCGCGGCGAACCGGCGACCGCGCGATTCAGCAGGCCTGTCCGGCTCGACTGACTGCGGCGCCCTCGTCGTCTAGAACGGATACGGCGTCGCCCGATCCTGGATCGTCACCCACTGCCACTGGGTGAACTCCTCCCAGTTCGCCGCGCCGCCGTGGCGCCCGCCGTTCCCCGACGCGCCGGTGCCGCCGAACGGCACCCACGGCTCGTCGGCGACCGTCTGGTCGTTGACGTGGATGATCCCGCTCTTCAGCCTGGCGGCGAAATTCATCGCGCGTTCGAGCGACTGGGTGATCACGCCGGTCGAGAGCCCGTAGTCGGTTCCGTTCGCGAGTGCGATCGCCTCCTCGTCGGTGTCGAACGGCACGATGGCGACGACCGGCCCGAACACCTCCTCCTCGAGCACGCGCATGCCGGGCTTCGCCTCCTCGAGCACGGTCGGCTGGTAGAAGAGCTTGTCGTAGGTGCCTCCCGCGCGGAGCACTGCGCCCTTCGCCACCGCGTCCTTCACGATGCCCTCGACGCGTTCGAGCTGGCGCGCGTTGATCAGCGGACCGAGCGCGCACTGCCCGGCGTTCGGATCGCCCACCGGCAGCTTCTTCGCCTTCTCGACCAGCCGCTCGGTGAGGTCGCGCGCAACCTTGCGGTGCGCGAGCACGGTGCCGGTCGCCATGCAGATCTGCCCCTGGTGCAGGTAGGCGCTCCACGCGACGCTCGAAGCCGCGACGTCGAGGTCGGCGTCGTCGAGCACGATCGTCGAGTTCTTGCCGCCGAGCTCGAGCGTGACCTTCTTGAGATGCCGGCTCGCGAGCTCGCCGACGCGGCGCCCGGTCGCCGTCGACCCGGTGAAGGAGATCATCCGCACGTCCGGGTCGGTGATCATCGCCTCGCCCGCCGCCGCGCCGCCGGGGAGCACCTGCAGCAGCCCGGGCGGCAGGCCCGCCGCCTCGAAGAGACGCGCGAGGATGAAGCCCCCGGTGACCGGCGTCTGCGGATCGGGCTTGAGCAGCACCGCGTTGCCGAGCGCGAGCGCCGGCGCAACCGCCCGCGTCGACAGGATCAGCGGGAAGTTGAACGGCGAGATCACGCCGACCACGCCGTGCGGCACGCGCCGCGCGAAGCTCATGCGCTTCGCGCTGCTCGGCAGCATCTGCCCGGGCGGCTGCGTGGCGATCGCCGCCGCCTCGATCAGGATGCTGGTGACGAAGTGGATCTCGAAATCGGCCTTCGGCGGAATGCCGCCGGTCTCGCGCACGATCCACGGCCGCAGCGCGTCGGCGTGCGCTTCCAGCAGCTGCGCCGCGCGCCGGATCACCGCCGCGCGCTGATCGGGCGGCGTCGCCGCCCATTCGACCTGCGCCGCAGCGGCCGCCTTCGCGGCTATGCGCACGTCCTCGGCGTCCGCCCAGCCCACCGTCGTCAGCACCTTCCCGGTCGCCGGCTCGATCACCTCGCGCGTGCCGCCTTTCGGCACGGTCCAGGTGCCGGTGAACACCTTGCCCTTCCACGCGTTCTCGGCCGCGATCGTCACCGCCGTCGTCTGTTCCTTGGACATGAAGATGGTCTCCTTGCGTCTCGACTTGAGTCCTGGGCCTGCGTGCGCGCCGAGGTAGGCCTCGCGCAGGTGCCCCGACTTCAGCACCTCGCGCGCCGGCCCCTGCAGCACCACGCGGCCGCGTTCGATCACGTAGGCGTCCTCGGCGATCGCGAGCGCCTTCGCCACATTCTGCTCGACGAGCAGCACCGTCACGCCCTCGTCGCAGATCCGCCGCACCCGCGCGAGCAGCTCGTCGAGCATCTTCGGCGCGAGCCCGAGCGACGGCTCGTCGAGCATCAGCAGACGCGGCCGCCCCATGAGCGCGCGTCCGACCGCGAGCATCTGCTGCTCGCCGCCGCTCATCGTGCCGGCGAGCTGATTGCGCCGCTCTTCCAGCCGGGCGAACAGGCGAAACACCTCGCGCATCCGCGCCTCGCGCTCGTCGCCCGAGGCGAGATAGCCGCCGAGCTCGAGGTTCTCGCGGACCGTCATCTGCGGGAAGAGCTGCCGCCCCTCCGGCACCAGCGTCAGGCCCCTGGCGACGATCGCCGCCGGCACGGTCGGCAGGGGCGCGTCGTCGAACAGCACTTCGCCTTCGCGCGGGATCAGCCCGCTGAGCGCCCGCAGCAGCGTCGTCTTCCCGGCGCCGTTCGGTCCGACGATCACGGTGAGTTTCCCCGCGGGCACCTCCAGATCGATCGCCTCCAGCACTCGGATCGCGCCGTAGCCGGCCGACAGCCCGCGCACGATGAGCTTGGCCGTCATACGACCGCCTCTTCGCCGAGGTAGGCCTCGACCACCGCCGGGTCGCGCGCCACCATCTCCGGCAGCCCGTCGGCGATCTTGCGTCCCTGGTGCAGCACCACCACGCGCTCCACGCAGTCGAGCAGTGCGCGCACCGCGTGCTCGATCCAGATCACCGCGAGCCCGAGCTCGTCGCGCACGCGGCGGATGAGCGCGGCGGTCGCGTCCACCTCGGCCGCGGTGAGTCCCGCCGCGACTTCGTCGAGCAGCAGCACGCGCGGCCGCGCGCCGAGCGCCATGCCGATCTCGAGCAGCCGCTGCCGCGCCGGTGTCAGCGCGCCGGCCGGAATGTCCGCCACCTCCTCGAGACCGAGGAAGCCGAGGATCGAGCGGGCGTCGTCGAACGCGTCGTGCGGGTGAGTGCGCGCGCGCCCCGCGAACTCGAGCCCGAACCGTACGTTCTGCTCGGCCGTCATTTCGCGGAACACGCGCGGCGTCTGGAACGTGCGCGCGACCCCGCGCATCGCGAAGACGTGCGCCGGGCGCCCGGTGAGGTCCTCGCCGTCGAGCCGCAGCCGCCCGGCGGTCGGCCGGAGCACGCCCGAGAGCGCGTGGAAGAACGTCGTCTTGCCGGCGCCGTTGGGGCCGATCACGCCGACGAGCTCGCGTTCGCGGACCTCGAGCTCGACCGAGTCGACGGCGACGAGTCCGCCGAAGCGCACGGTGATCCCGTCGGCGGCGAGCAGCGCGTCAGCCACGGGCGCTCCCCCTTTCGAGCGCCGCGAGGCGCGCCCCGAAAGCCGCGATCCGCGCCCGCAGCATCGGCCACAGCGAAGCGAGGCCGCCCGGCAGGTAGAGCACGAGCAGGATCAGCAGCAGCCCGAGCAGGATCAGGAAGAGGTACGGGAACTGGAGCCGCAGGAACTCGGTGAGCAGGCTGAACACGACCGACGAGACGAGCGGGCCGATGAGCGTGTGCGCACCGCCCACCATCGCGATCAGCACCGTCTGGAAGCCGATGAACGGGTTGAACACCGAGTTCGGCTCGATGTAGGTCCAGCGCACCGCCATCGCCGCGCCGAGCGCCCCGGCGAAGAACGCCGACAGCGCGAACCCGGCGATCTTCGCCCGGCGGGTGTTCACCCCGAGCGTCTCCGCGCGCTCCTCGTCCGCGCCGATCCCCGCGAGCGCGAGGCCGAAGCGGCTGCGCCGCACCGCGACGCAGGCCCACACCGCCGCCGCGGCGATGGCGAGCACCGTCCAGTAGACGGTCGTGGATTCCGGCGGATCCGAGATCACGCGTCCGACCGTGTGCGCATAGCTCTTCTCGAAGTAGGTGATCGCGTGGCGAACGAGCTCGCCGAGCCCGAAGGTCAGCACCGCGAAGTACGCCCCGCGCAGATGGAGCACCGCGGCGCCGACGAGCGCTGCGAACACCGCCGCCGCCACGCCGCCGAGCGGCACCACCACGCGCGTACGGCAGCGTCCCGAACCCCCAGGCGGTCACGTAGGCGCCGATGCCGAAGAACGCCGCCGTCGCGAGCGAAAGGTAGTTGGTCGCCCCCGAGAACATCGCCCAGGTCACCGTTAGGCCCGCGTACATCAGGCAGGTGAGGACGAGCGAGAGCATGAAATCGGACAGCATCCACGGCGCCCACGCAAGCGCGACGGCGAGGATCGCGACGAATGCGTGCTGCGCTCTCATCGCGCGAACAGCCCTTTCGGCCGCGCCAGCAGTACCGCGATGAAGACGCCGTACGAGAGCAGCATCTTGAGCGACGGGCTGGTGAAGTGCATCCCGAGCGCCTCGACGACCCCGAGCAGGAAGCCGCCGAGGAGCGCACCGACGGTGCTGCCCAGGCCGCCGAGCACGATCACGATCAGCGCGGTGACCGTGTACGGCTCGCCCATCGCCGGCGAGATCTCGTACACCATCGACAGCAGCGCGCCGGCAACGCCGGCGAGCGCGATCCCGACGCCGAACACGACCGGGTGCAGCACCGCGGTGTCGATGCCGACGAGCTGCGCGCCGGTCGGCGACTGCATCATCGCGCGCACCGCCTTGCCGACGAGCGTGAAACGGAGCACCGCGACCAGCGCGAGGCTCGCCGCGACCGCGAACCCGAAGACGACCAGGCGGTTCGCGGTGAACCGCGCGCCGCCGATCTCGACCGGCTCGTCGAGGAACGAGTAGCCGCGGAGATCCGCGCCCCAGATGAGGTACGCCAGCGTTCTGCACCAGGAACATGAGGCCGAAGCTGACGAGCAGGCTCCGCGCCTCGATCACGTCGACGTTGGGCGCGTTGCGCGAGATCCGGCGGAAGCAGACCCGGTAGACGCCGAGGCCGAGCGAGGAACAGCACGACCGCCACGACCGGCAGGAAGACGAGCGGGTTCACCTTGAGCACGGTGGCAGCGAGCCAGGTGAAGTAGGCGCCGAGCATCAGGAACTCGCCGTGCGCGATGTTCAGGATCCGCATCAGCCCGTACTGCAGGTTGAGGCCGATCGCGACCACGGCGTAGATCCCGCCGGTGATCAGGCCGGTCGCGACCAGTTCGAGCCAGAAGCTCATCCGCGGCTCATAGACAAAAACGGCTCCGCGGTCGTCCCGCGGAGCCGTCGATGGGCGAGCGCCCCGTTACCAAGCCGGCTTCGGATAGAGCGCCGGGCTGGTGGAGCGGTCCGGCGGCCACACCACCTCGAACTCGCCGCCCTGCCACTGGCTGACGACCCCGGGCGTGGTCACGTTCTCGCCGTTCTTGAAGCGGATCTTGCCGATGATCGTGTCGAACTCGTTGTTCGCGATGTAGTCGCGCATCGCCTTGCGGTCGAGCCCGACCTTCTCCACCGCGGCCTGGAGGATCTGCAGGCCGGCCCACGCGTGCGCGCTCGCCCAGCGGTCCGGCTCCTTCTGCCACCGCTTCACGTGCGCGTCGAAGTAGGCCTTCGCCGCGGGGCTGGTGCGCGGGTTCCACGTGCCGAGCCCCATCACGCCTTCGGCCACCTTGCCGAACTTGTCGCGGTAGACCGGGAAGGCGGTGCCGACCGCGAGATAGAAGAGCTTCGGGTTGAACCCGATCGCGCGCGACTGGCCGGTGATGAGGAACGTGTCGGGCGGATAGCTGAGCGCGATGAACGCGTCGGGGTTCTTCGCCTTGACGTCGTTCAGCACCGGCTGCAGGTCCTTCACGCCGAGCGGATAGCTCTTCTTCTCGACGATCTGGATGCCCTTGTCCTTCAGCGACTTCTCGAGCCCGTCGAGCTGCTCCAGCCCGAACAGCTCGTCCACGTACAGCACCGCGGCGGTCTTGGCGCTGCGCGCGACCATGTACTCGGCGAGCGAGTCCATCATCCGGTCGGGCTGCTGCAGCAGCGCGAAGAAGTACGGATTCTTCATGCCCGAGCAGCTTCCGCCCGGTAGCCGTCGGCGAGAGCATCGGGTAGCCGTACTTCTGCGCGAGCGGCATCATCGCGAAGTTCGCGCCGGTGCTCCAGGGCGGCAGGATGAGGTCGACCTTGTCGCTCCCCATCAGCTTCTCGTAGCTGCGCACGACCGTCTCGGTGTCGCTCCGGTCGTCGATGCCGATCAGCTCGATCTTCCGCTTGACGCCCTTCACGTTGAGCCCGCCGGAGGCGTTCAGCTGCTCGGCCCACATGATGTAGTTCGGCTCCTGCGTGATCTGCGCGCCCGCAGCCCACGGGCCGGTACGCGCGATCGCGTAGCCGATCCGCACCGGCTGCTGTGCGAACGTCGGCGCGGTCACCGCAACCGCGATCACCGCCGCGGCGAGGCACTTCACGCTGAATGGCAGTTTCATGGAATTACCCTCCTCCGTAGGTCGGATCGGCGGCGCCCCGGACCGCTACGCCGGCGCCCGGTGCAACCGATTGCAAGCCCGATGGTAGTCGGCCCCGCGGGCCCGCACAACCCCGCGGGTTTGACCCCCCCTGAGCGGTCGAACATAATCGCCGCGGGGCGGCGCAAGACCGCCCGCGTCCAAAGGAGAGGCGTCGGATGCCGGGGTTCGATCCAGTTCGGCGGCAGCTCCTCGCGTCGGGGGCCGCGGCGATGGCGATCGGCGTGCTCCCGGGCGCGCGCGCGCAGGCGTTCCCGTCGCGCAACATGCGCGTCGTCGTTCCGACCGGACAGGGCGGCGGCGCCGACCGGCTCGCCCGCGTCTTCGACGACTTCTGGGGTCCGCTCCTCAAGGCGAGCTTCGAGTACGGCTTCTTCCCCGGCGCGGCCGGCCAGGTCGGCTACGAGGTGTACCTCAACCGCCGCGAGAAGGACGGCCACAACCTGCTCTTCGGGAACATGGGGCCCGAGATGCTGATGTACGCGCTGCAGCGGCCGCCCTACCGCTTTCCCGAGCAGTACCAGTACTTCTGCCGGCTCGACGTCGACGACAGCATCGTCTTCGTGCGCAGCCAGAGCCGGTTCAAGACGATCGAGGAGCTCGCCGCCGAAGCGAAGCGGCGCACGGTGACGGTGGCGGTCAGCCGGCTGCCGCACCCGGCGTCGATCGGCATGCTCGCGCTCGGCGACTCGATCAAGGCGAAGTTCAACCTGGTGCCCTACGGCGGCGGCAACCCGACGATGGTCGCGGTGATGAACGGCGAGGTCGACTGCGGCGCGCTTCCGGGCGCCGGGATCGTCACGCTCGGCGACCAGATGCGGGTGCTCGGCGTGTTCAACGACGACCACCGGCTCGGGCGCTACACGAAGAACGCGCCGTCGGTGAACAAGGTGTTCGGCACCAGGATCCCGGGCCTCTACTCGTCTCGCGCGTGGGCGATACACACTGAAGTGATCGAGAAATTTCCCGACCGCTTCGCGCGGCTCGAGCGGACGGCGAAGCAGGTGTTCGACGAGCCCGCCTACAAGGAAGCCTACGTGAAGACCGGCGCGCCGATCGAGACCATCCAGTACGGCGACCGCGAGGTCTGCACCCGGTACGCAAAAGCGATGGTCGAGCTCGCGAACGAGTACCGCCCGCTCCTCTCGGCCAAGTCGAAGGGCTGATGGCGCCCCCGCACGGAGACTCTGGCAAGGCGCCGCTCGGCGCCGACCTGGTGATCCCCGCGCTCGCCCTCGGGTTCGCCGTCTACTTCTTCTTCTCGATCGCCGACCTCTCCTGGGAGGCCAAGGCGAACGGCGTGCTGATCGGTGCCATTCTCGTGTCGCTGATCGCGATCCAGCTCGCGCGCGTCGGCGTGCAGGTCGCGAAGGGGAAAGCGAGCCTCGGCCTCGAGCCGCTGTGGGAGCCGCGCGAGGCGCTGCCCAGGCGCGTGGGCCTGGTGCTGATCACGGTCGCGTTCATCGTCGCGATCCGCTGGGCGGGCCTGACGCTCTCGCTCTTCGTCGCGCTCGCCGCGGCGCTCTACCTCATGGGCGTGAGGAAGCCCGCGCCTCTCCTCCTCGTGCCGCTCGCCGTCGCAGCCAGCGCCTATCTGCTCTTCATCGTCGCGCTCGATTCGGATCTGCCGCGCGGGCCGGTCGAGCAGCTGCTCGCGGCCCTCTTCTAGGGCGTGTCGCTCATGATTAAACCCGCATGACCTGGGCGTTCCTCCTCGACCAGTTCGCGGCGCAGTTCGGCCTGTGGTGGGTGATCTGGCCGGCGATCCTGCTCGGCATCGTGGTCGGGATCCTGCCGGGCTTCAGTCCCCAGAACACGCTGATCATGCTGCTGCCGCTGACCCTCGCCGTGAAGGTGGAGGTCGCGCTCGCGTTCATGATCGCGCTGTACTGCGCGAACCACCTCGCCGGCGGGATCCCCGCCATCCTGGTGAAGATCCCGGGCTCGGGCGGCGCCGCGGCGACCACGCTCGACGGCTATCCGATGACGCGGAAGGGCCAGGGGCAGCAGGCGCTGGTGCTGTGCTTCACCGCGTCGGTCTTCGGCGGGCTGATCACGACCCTGGCGACGCTCGCGCTGCTGCCGTGGCTGTCGCAGCTGGGGCTGTACCTGCGCTCGGTCGAGATGGTCGTCGTCATGCTCTTCGGCCTGACCCTCATCGCGGTGATCGCGGCGAAGGACATGCTGAAAGGGCTGATCGCCGGCTTCTTCGGCCTGCTGATCGGCGTGATCGGCACCGACCACATCTACAACACGCCGCGCGCGACCTTGGGCTTCATCGAGCTCTACGACGGCGTCCCGCTCGTGCCCGCCCTGATCGGCCTCTTCGCGATCTCCGAAGCGCTGGTGATGGTCGAGGAGAAGATGATCGTCGGCGAAGGACGGCCTCGAGCGCGCGGCCGGGGCGCGCTGGGCCGGGACGGTCGAGGGCCTGCGCCTGTCGCTCGAGCACTGGTGGCAGATCGTCTGGACGGCGTTCGTCGGCCTCGCGATCGGCATCATCCCCGGCGCCGGCGCGAGCGTCGCGGCGTTCGTCGCCTATCAGCAGTCGCGGCTGTGGTCGAAGCACCCCGAGCTGTACGGCACCGGCATTCCCGAAGGGGTCATCGCGCCGGAGTCGGCCAACAACGGCGTCACCTCGGGCACGCTGGTCCCGATGATGGCGCTCGGCGTGCCCGGCGGCAGCACCGCGGCGGTGATGATGATCGTGCTCCAGTATCACGGCATGGTGATGGGGCCGCGCCTCTTCGTCACCAACCCGGGGATCGCGTACGGCGTGTTCGTCTCCATGGCCGTCGCCTACTTCTTCATGGTCTTCACCATCCTGCCGCTCGCCCGGTACATGTCGCGCATCGTCCTCATTCCCGACGATGTATCTCGCGCCGGTCATCGTGCTGGTGACCATCGTCGCGGCGTTCGGGGAGCGGCAATACCTGTTCGACATGGCGCTCGCGCTCGTCTTCGGCGTGATCGGCTACGTCGCGCACAAGACGAGCTACCACGTCACCGCGATCCTGATCGGCATCATCCTCGGCCCGGTGTTCGAGCAGTACCTCGTGCGCAGCTTGCGCATCTCCGAGGGCGACTTCTCGATCCTGTTCTCGTCGACCCTGGGGAACGTGCTGTGGGTGCTGCTCGCGCTTTCGCTCGCCCTCCCGGCGTGGCGCGGCTACCGGCAGCGGAAGGCGCTCGCAGCCGAGCAGTTCGGCGACGAGCGGTGACGATGCGGCTTCAGCCGCCGGTGTAAACGGGCGCCGGCTGGCCGAAGAACGAGTCGAGGAGGTGGTACGACACCGCCCAGTTCTTCGAGCGCAGGCTCGAGTGCGCGATTCCGGGCATCACGGCGAAGTGCTTGTCGGGGTTGGGCAGCCTGACGAAGAAGTCGACGAGATCCTGGAGCGAGGCGATGCCGTCGTACTCGCCGCGCATGATCATCGTCGGCGCGGTGATCTGCGCCGGGTCGACGAGCGGCAGGTTCGCCGACATGTCGATGTAGGTCCCGGTCGGCACCGAGTCGTCGAGCGCGAGGACGGCGTCGGCGAAGGCGTCCACCACCGTCAGATCCGACGTGCCGGGATGGTCGCGGGTGAAGATGCTGTGGACGAACTTGCGGTCGATCGGGCGGCGGTTCGCGGCGCGGAACTCCGCGAGGCGCTTCTTTCGCTCCGCGAGCGTCGGGCTGCCGGCGCCGGTCCACACGAACGCGTCGAGCGCGAGGCGCTTCACGCGCTCCGGGTGGCGTTGCGCGAACAGCGCCGCGCGCAGCGCGCCCGACGACGAGCCGTACACGAGCACGCGCGGCTCGTCGGCCACTCCGGCCATGTATGCGGTCGCGGCTGCGACATCGTCCGCCCCGTTCGAGACGTCGCAGTTGACCGGACGGTGCTTGTCCGACCGGCCGTAGCCTTCGCAGTCGAGGCACCAGGTGTCGTAGCCGAGGCGCGCGAACCAGTTCATCACCGACGATTCGGGCCGGCCGGGCACCTGCAGGTCGAACACCGGCGTCCCGGCCATCGACGAGCCGTGCACGAAGAGGATCGTGCCGCGGCGCGCGCCGGCGGCCGCCGGGTCGCGGAGCTTCTTCCGCCACAGGAAGATCCGGACGTCTGCGCCGTCCACGCGCTTGGTCGCCCGGTGCTCGGTCCCGACGACTTCCGACTCGCTGCTCATCGGCGATTCCCTCCAGCAATGAAAAAGCCCGCGCGGAACGCGTCCCGCGCGGGCCCGTTGCCTGCGTTGGCGATCAGGCCTTCCGGATGTAGCCGTAGGCGCGGTTCGAACGATCCGGGCCGTTCCGCTCGTAGATGTCCTTGTAGTAGGCCACCTTGTCCGTGAGCACCGCCGCCTGCTGCTTCGGCGTGAACCCGTAGAGCCGCGCATTGTTGGCACCGAGGATCCCGGTCTTCACCGGCCCGTCCGCGGCGCCCATCGGCGCGAACCCGTACTTGGTCCGGATGTCCTCCGGGATCTCGAGCCGCCGGAGCGCTTCGATCTGCCATTGCGGCGCACCGGTCCAGAGCGAGTCGGTGCCCCAGACGACGTGATCGGCGCCCATGCCCTTGATCATCGCGCCGAGCATGAATGCGCACACCCGGGGCTCGGCCATGTTGCTGTGGGCGAAGATCTGGCCGAGGTCGGCGTACACGTTGTTGACGCCGTACTGCCCGGGGATGTCGGCGAGGTCGGTGACCCAGTCGACGCGGCCGGTGCGCTGCAGCTGGTCCCAGGCGTTCGCGGCCGTGCCGCCGGGACCGGCGACCCACCGGTACGCCGAGTGGTAGATCACGAAGTTGAGCTGCGGCCAGTCCTTCGCCGCCTTGCCCACGTCGTTGACGTTGCAGAAGCCCACGAGGTGCGGGAACTGCGCTTCGACCGACGGCGGGAAGAGCCCCTTGTGGATACAGACGTTCTTCAGGCCGGGGCGATCCGGATACTTCGCCATCGCTTTTACGAGCTTCTCGTAAAAGGGATACATGATCTTCTCGTCGTCCAGCCGGAACGGGTGCTTGGCGAGGTGCTTGTTGGTGTTGTCGCCGATCGTGTAGCCCTTCCACGAGTCGGGCCTGAGCTTCTCGTTCTCCTCGTCGAACCGGTCGAGCCAGCCGGGCCAGCCGGGCGTGAAGATCGCGTGCGAGAACATGCGCCGGGTGCCGGCTTCCTTGTTGATCTTCTCGCGCGCGTCGAACTTCATCTCGTTGGTGAGGAAGGAGAACTTCGGGTCCTCGGAGTACGAGCCGCTGATGCACGCGACCTTGGTGTCGCTGTCGAGGAAGATCTCCTTGAAGTAGTTCGGGAACATCAGGTCCTCGATGGTCTGCGGCTTGCCGACCAGCGTCGGGTTCCAGCCCGCCTTGCCGACCGCCTCGCGCTGCGCCACGAACGCCCTGATCGGCGTGCCCTCGCGCAGGAAGTGCGTGTGCATGTCCATCACGAACTGGTTCTTGAGCGAGTCGGAGCGCGCCTGGGCGAGCTCCAGGTTGGTCGCCTCGCCCTTCTCGACCGCGTACAGCGGCGCCCCGTTCTTGGCGTACGTCTCGTTCATCGCGACGAACGCCGCCGCCATCCCGGCGGAGGTCTTGAAGAACTTCCGGCGGCTCATGCCGTGGTGCTTGGCGAGCTCCGAGCCGAGCTTCTTGACGCGCCCTTCGAACTCGCGCTGCTGCGGCGTCTGCACGCCGGGCATGAACTCGTCGCTCGACACGAATTGCACCGGAATCGGCGACGGGAAGAGCGATTCGGCACCGGTCAGCTTGGAGAGTTCCTCGTCGCTGAGAAAGCCCATGGTGTTTCCTCCTTGGTGGGGTTGGCCCAGTAAGGCTGGGTTCTGAACGCGTTCAATTTAGCACCAGCGCGGGGCGGCTGCTCGCTGCGGCGCGGGAGGCCGGCACGGCGGCGCCCGCTCAGCCGCGGCGGAGGAGGCCCGAGGCCGCCGCGGTCACGGCCTTGAGCATTGACGACGCTGCGGGCGTGAGGGGGGCGTCGGCGCGGGTGTACGTACCGATGACAAACCCCGGAATGGGATCGTCGAGCTTGATTTCCTGCAGCCAGGGCCGCAGGAACGGCAGCTCCTAACCACGTTGCGACACCCCAAGCCGGCGGGCCGCCGCACGGAGGCTGCCGCAATCGACGACCGCGATGAAAGCGCGCACCTGATTTAGCTGCATGGTGATAACTCCAGGTTATCGTGCAGAAGCGGCTGGCATCTTACGCCCGCCTGCAGGCCGTGCTTCACTGCGTGTGATTGCAAAGAGGTACGAAATGTCGCTGAAGGTCCGCACTCTGCTGCTCGCCGCTGCGCTCGTCGCCCCGGCAGCCCACGCGCAACCCGGCTACCCTAGCAAACCGATCCGGCTGATCGTGACCGCACAGCCGGGAACTCCCGGCGACGTCGTCGCGCGGATCATCGCCGAACCGCTCGCCGCGGGGCTCGGCCAGGCAGTGATCGTCGAGAACCGGGTGGGAGCGATCAACACGATCGGTCTTGCAGCCGTCGCCAAAGCCGAGCCCGACGGCTACACGATCGGCGTGCTCGGACTGCCGGCAACGATCGCACCCAGTCTGCTGACGAACATGCCCTACGACACCCTGCGCGATCTTGCGCCGGTGCGGCAGCTCTCATGGGTGTCGAACGTGCTTGTGGTCCGTCCTGGCGTTCGCCTCGCGTCGATCGAGGCGCTCGTCGCCGCGGCGAAGGCGCGTCCCGGTAGCCTCACCTACGCTTCGGGCGGGAACGGTACGCCGGCACATCTCGCGGCGGAGCTCTTCAAGCGGCACGCCGGCGTTGACATCCATCACGTGCCGTTCAAGGGCGCTCTGGCCGGTGTGTCGGCGGTGATGGGAGATCAGGTCGACCTGATGTTTGCCACCGCGCCCGCCGCCGCAGGACAGATCAAGGCCGGCAAGCTGGTTGCGGTCGCAACGTCCTCATCCGCGAGGATTCCGGCGCTTCCCGAGGTACCGACGATGGCGGAGCTTGGTTACGCGGCAGTCGCCGTGCGGGACTGGCACGGTATCGTGGCACCCGCCGCGACGCCGAAGCCGATCACCCAACGCCTTGACAGCGCGCTCGCCAAAGCACTTGCCGAACCGGGAATGGCCGACCGTCTCGCCAAAGTCGGGCTGGAGCCGGCCGCGGACTCGGGCCCCGACAAATTCGGACAGTGGATCGCCGCGGAGCTCGCGCGCTGGTCGAAGGTCGTGCGCGAAGCCGGCATCAAGTCCGACTGAGCGCGCTCACTTCCCGCGCAGCGCCCGCCACACCTTCTCCCGCGTCGCCGGCATGTCGATGTGCTTGACCCCGGCGCGGGCATGCAGCGCGTCGACCACCGCGTTGATCACCGCCGGCGGCGAGCCGACCGCGCCCGCCTCGCCGGCGCCCTTCACCCCGAGGGGGTTCGCGGTGCAGGGCACGTTGTGGAACGCGCAATCGAAGGTCGGCACGTCGTCGGCGCGCGGCATCGTGTAGTCCATGAACGACCCGGTGAGGAGCTGGGCAGTCTCCGGGTCGTAGATCCCGTGCTCGAGCAGCGCCTGGCCGACGCCCTGGACCGTACCGCCGTGGATCTGCCCCTCGGCGAGCAGCGGGTTGATCGTCCGGCCGAAGTCGTCGACGATCGTGTAGCGCTCGATCTTCGTCTCGCCGGTGTCGGGGTCGACCTCGACCTCGACGATGTGGCAGCCGTTGGGGTAGGTGTACTTCTCGGGGTTGCGCGTATGGGTGGCCTCGAGACCCTTCGCCTTCTTCGCCACCTCGAATAGCGACACGCCGCGGTCGGTGCCGGCGATCCAGTACTTGCCGTCGCGGTACTCGACGTCGGCGGCTGCGGCTTCGAGCAGGCTCGCCGCGGTCTCCTTGCCCTTCCCCACCGCTTCCTCGCCGGCGGCGATCGCCGCGACGCCGCCGATCGCGAGGAACCGGCTGCCGCCGGTCAGGCCGTTGGGGACGATGTCGGTGTCGCCCTGCACGATCTCGATCGCGTCGGCGTCGATGCCGAGCGAGTCGGAGAGCACCTGCTTGAAGCTGGT
Source organism: uncultured beta proteobacterium (assembly GCA_963762785.1). Taxonomy (GTDB): domain Bacteria; phylum Pseudomonadota; class Gammaproteobacteria; order Burkholderiales; family SG8-39; genus DATEDA01. The sequence goes on along the minus strand of CAVXND010000012.1, from coordinate 76,883 downwards.
GATGTGCCCCTGACCGTTGTCCTGCATCCCCGAGATCAGCGTGACCTTGCCCTCGCCGCCGATCTTCACCGTGACCGTGTCGCCGTTCCCGCCGCCGCAGCGCTCGATGTACATCCCGAGCCCGAGCCCGCGCAGCCTGCCGCGCTTCGCCGCAGCGTCGCGGCGCGCCGGGAAGCCGGCCCAGTCCGCCTTCTGCATGGCGAGGTTCATCGCGCCCGGGAAGTCGCCGCTGTCGTACTCGCTCTCGACCGGCGTCTGATACGGGAAGGTGTCGATGAAGTTGCGCCGCCGGATCTCGTCGGGGCCGAGGCCGAGCTCGCGCGCGGCGAGGTCGACGATGCGCTCGATGACGTAGATCCCTTCCGGCCGCCCGGCGCCGCGATAGGCGTCGACCGGGACGGTATTGGTGACGATCCCCTTGGTGCTCAGCACGATCGCCGGGATACGGTACACGCTCGACAGCACGAACAGCAGGAGCTGCGGGATGAACGGCCCGAAGTTCGAGAGGTACGCGCCCATGTTCGCGTAGTTCGTGACGCGCAGCGCCAGGAACTTCGCGCCGGCGTCGAGCGCGAGCTCGGCGATCGTGTAGTTGTCGCGGCCCTGCGCGTCCGAGAGGAAGCCCTCGCTCCGCTCGCCCGTCCAGCGCACCGGGCGCTTGAGCTTCCGCGACGCCCACACGACGAGCGGCTGCTCCGGGTGCAGGAAGATCTTCATGCCGAACGCACCGCCGACGTTGCCCGAGACGACGCGCAGCTTCGCCGCCCCGAGCTTGAGGACCGGGTCGGCGATCTGGCCGTGGATCACGTGCGGCCCCTGCGTCGGCGTGTAGAGCGTCGACCGGTCGGTCGCGGCGTCGTAGTCGGCGAGTGCCGCCCGCGGCTCGAGCGGGTTCGCGACGAGGCGGTTGTTCACGAGCTCGAGCTTCACGACGTGCTTCGCGCGCGCGAACGCCGCATCGACCGCCTTGGCATCGCCGTTCACGATGTCGAAGCAGACGTTGTGCTTGATGGCGGGCCAGACCTGCGCCGCCCCGCGCTTCGTCGCTGCGTAGGTGTCGGCCACCGCCGGCAGCGGATCGTAATCGATCTCGATCAGCTCGGCGGCGTCCTTCGCCCGGGCGAGCGAGTCGGCGACGACGAGCGCCACCGGGTCGCCGACGTGCCGCACGCGATCGATCGCGAGCAGCGGCCGCGGCGTCTCGCCGCGCTGCGAGCCGTCGGCATTGGTCACCGGGATCATGCAGGGAATCTCGCCGAGCCCGTCGGCGCTTACGTCCGCGCCGGTGAGCACGGCGAGCACGCCCGGCGCTTTGCGGGCGGCCGCAGCGTCGATCCGCTTGATGGCCGCATGTGCGTGCGGCGAGCGCACGACGAACGCATGCGCTTCGTTCGCGAGCCGGACGTCGTCCGCGTAGCGTCCGGCGCCGCGGACGAGGGTCAGGTCTTCGACACGGGAGATGGACTGGCCGAGGGAGAACTTCGCCATGATTCGATGCTCCAGAAGAACCACGACGTGTTGCGGCGCAGACGAAACCTGCGCCGCAACACCGAGGGTTCAAGACAAGCCAACGGATGGCCGCATGTTACTTCACCCGCCGCGACCGCCGCTCGCCGTGGGTCGCTTTCCGGACCGCGGGCGGCCAGGCTGCGTCACGCCATGCCCATCTTCTTCGCCATCGCTCGCTCCCACTCGGCGACCGGGCGGAAGCCGGGAAGCTTGCGCGCGGTGTCCTCGGCCCAGCGCATCAGCGCCTCGTCGCCTTGCGCGAAGTCGAACGGGATGCGCAGCGGCTGCGTCACGTACCACGGCGTGTCGACGAAGAGCTCGACCCGGTTCCCCTCCGGATCGCGGAAGTAGACGCTCAGCGCGTTGCCGTGGCTGACCGGCCTGATCTCGCTCACGGGCTCGCGTTGCAGGCTCTCGTGCAGCGCGCGGAGATCCGCGAGGCTGTCGACGCGGAACGAAAGCTGGTTCACGACGTTGAACGGCAGGTCGGCCGGCCGCCCCGAGGCGAGCACGATCTGGTGATGCTCGCGCGGATCGCGCGACAGGAACACGAGATCCACCTTGCCGCCAGCCACTTCGAGCGCGCCGCGGTCGGTGACGGTGAAGCCCATGAACCGGGTATAGAAGTCCTCCATCTTCGCCAGGTCGGCGGTGTAGAGGCCGAAGTGGCTGAACGAGATCCGCGGGGTCGGGCCGGGCATGGGGGGCTCCTGCTCGCTGCGAGGATTGACATTTTGTACCATCTGACTACCCTCGCCCCACACTATAGGATAGGAGAAGCAAATGAAGCTTGCGAGCTACATGCTCGGCGGCCGCCCGAGCTACGGCGTGGTCGAAGGCAACGGCGTCGTCGACCTCGGCCGCCGGATCGGCGCCAAGTATCCCGATCTGCGCGCCCTGATCGCGGCGAACGCGCTGGACGAGGCGAAGCGGGCGGCCGCGGGCGCGAAACCCGACGCGAGCTTCGATTCCCTCACGCTCCTCCCGGTGATCCCCAACCCGGACAAGATCGTCTGCGTGGGCCTCAACTACGAGGAGCACCGGGTCGAGACGAACCGCGACAAGACCGAGAACCCGGCGCTCTTCCTGCGGGTTCCCGGCTCGCAACTCGGGCACCGCCAACCGATGCCCCGGCCGCGCGAGTCGAAGATGTTCGACTACGAGGGCGAGATCGCGGTGGTCATCGGCGTCGGCGGGCGGCGCATCGCGGAGTCCGACGCCTGGCGGCACATCGTCGGATACGCCTGCTACAACGACGGCTCGGTGCGCGACTGGCAGCGCCACACCGTGCAGTGGACCGCCGGCAAGAACTTCGCGCGCACCGGCCCGTTCGGGCCGTGGATGGTCACCGCCGACGAGATCCCGCCGAACACGGTGCTCACGCTAGTCACGCGCCTGAACGGCACCGAGATGCAGCGCGCCACCACCGAGATGATGATCTTCAAGATCCCGCGCCTCATCAACTACATCTCCACCTTCACCGAGCTCGTCCCGGGCGACGTGATCGTGACCGGTACGCCCGGCGGCGTCGGCTCGCGGCGCACCCCGCCGATCTGGATGAACCCCGGCGACAAGGTCGAGATCGACATCGACAAGGTCGGCGTGCTGGTGAACACGATCAGCGAAGACTGAGCGCGGCCCGGCCCTCGTCGCTCCCTCCCCGCCCGGCACCGCCGGGCGGGGTGAATTCCTCACCCCGGCGGCGGCATTCCTGCCCGCCCGCGTCTTCGGCGCCCGCATAGGCTCAGGACCGTCCTCGATCGATTCGCCATCGCTCCGGCCCCGGCCGGACAGCACAGGAGACGGCCATGAAGCTGAAGCGCATCCGCTCGACGTTCCCGACCGCACTCGCCGCGACGATTGCCGGGATTGCCGGCCTCCTCGCTGCCGGCTCCCCGGTCGGCTCTGCGACCGGCGCCGACGCGAACCGAGGGGAAATGCTCGGCGATGCTCGGTGCCGCGCCCGAGATCGTCCGCCGGCTCGAAGCGGTGCAAACCTGCCGGGGCGCCAGCGCCGGCTGCGGCTACATCCAGGTCGCCCCCGAGTCGGGGGTCCTCACGCTCTTCTGTTCGGCGGGCGGCCCGGTGCAGATCTTCGGTGCCGACCGGCTGAGCGAGCTGCGCGTCGAGGACGGCGCACTCACCGGCGACTGCGACCGCGGTTCGTGGCGTCGCGACGCGGGCATCCCCGGCTGCTACTGACGGCCCGCGCGGGCGCGGGCACCAAGCCGCCGGGAACTAGCGCTGCGGCGCCGCAACCGTCGTCACCGACGGCGGCTTCTTCCCCGCGCCGCGCATGTCGACGAGCCGGTTCAGGAGCTCGAACCAGAACGGCCCGCCGAGGCTGACCGCAAGCGCGGTGATCAGCCAGCCGATCGCCTTCAGTATCCACGCGCTGCCGGAGCGCGCCTTGGTCTCGCCCCAGCACTGCGCGAGCATCGTGCGCAGGTTGCGCGCGTCGAGGTCGGCCGTCCAGTCCTTCGCGACGCAGGAGAAGCCGATCGGCAGCCCCTGGCGCTCGATCGTCTGCAGCTTCTCGGTCACGGTTGCGATCGCCTGATTCGGCGCCGGCTCGCCGCTCGCGGCGACCCGCGCGCCCTCCTCGGCGAGCGAGGTACGCAGCGTCGGGTTGTGCACCAGCGTGCGGGTGATCTCGATCGTGTCGACGTTGAAGACGATCGCGACGCCCGCGCCGACCCAGAAGAGCCACCACTTGGTGCGCCGTTTGTACCACCCCGAGACGCGGTCCATCGCCGCCTCGTACCACGCGGCCACGTTCCGCCGCGCAACGTCGAGGCTGTCGCCCGCCTGCTCGACGAGCGGCAGCAGCGACTCCCCGACCGTGAAGCCGGCGGCGCGGCAGGTCCGCGCCGCGTCGAGCACGTCCCGGGCCGAGAGCGGCCTGTCGCTCGTGTGCGGGGGCTGGTTGCGGATCTGCGCGGCCTTGTGCAGGACGACGTCGAAGAGCGCCTGCGCGAACGTCTCGCCGGGGATGTAGGACGGATGCTTGATCCGCCCGGGCACGTCACGGTAGAGGCTCGAAAGCAGCGGGTGGTTCACGACGCGGAGATAGATCCACCGGTCGGGCAGCAGGCTGAGGAGGCCGAGGCGCAGGAAGCGCCCGCGCGTCCCGACCTTGTGCGCGACGAGCTCGATCAGCCCGGAGCAGAGCGTGCTCACGAGGAAGTAGACGAGCGCAAGCCCGATCGCGACTTCGGCGAGAGTCAGGAGCATGGCTGCATCCCCCTTCAGTTCTGCGGTGTCGGGAACATCCCGGTGCGCGAGTAGACCGTCTCCTCCTGCAGATCCGCCCGGCCCGCGTGCGCGAGGTTGTAGGGCCGGTACAGCGGGTCGGTCGACCACTTCATCCGCGCCGACTCGTCGATCGTCTCGTTCACGCCCTTGAGCTGGATCGGGCGAAAGTAGCGCCGGAACAGCTTGGCGACCTTGTACAGCCCGTAACCCATGTCGCCGAACGAGTCCCGGACCGGGGACAGGTGCTCGTCGCCGCGCAGCTTGAACTCCTCGGGCAGTGCGGCCTTGCAGCGCGGCTGGTCGATGTCGGCGGGCACGCCGGTCTGGACGAAGAGCAGCCCGCGCTTCGCCGCCTCCTCGGCGACCCACGTCAGCGGCCGGTCGGGCAGCGTGTCGTCCTCGTAGCCGCCGCCGACGTTGGAGTGCGCGCCGGGGAACCACCGCTGCTCGACCGTCTGATGGGGGTGCTTCGACGTCCACAGCGTCACGTCGTACTCCTCGCGGTTCTCGTCGATCGCGACCGCGTGGACCGCGTTCTCGATCACCTTCCCGAGCCCGGTGTCGTGGAACTCGTACTTCCCGCGGTTCAGGCCGAGCTTGTCGACCGAGCGCGGGATGCCGAGCGCGCCCACCGTGTCCCACACGCCGAGAAACTTGATCGCGAGCCCGTCGTCGGGAGTCGAGTACTTGCGGCGGAAGTCGATGCACTCCGGCGCGTCGCGCGAGGTCGCGTTGGCGTACGGCGGCGCCTCGATCTCCGTGCGATACAGCGCCCACGCTTCCTGCACGATGGGGTCGTCGGGCTTGATGAGCCGCCGACCGCCACGCTCGCGGAAGAGGTCCTTCTTCAGGATCCCGCAGCGGTTGACCATGCCGCCGAGCGAGCGCGCGGTGAACGCGCCGCGGCTGAACCCGAAGAGGAAGAGCTCGTCCGGCCCCTCGACCGGGTCCTCGCCGTAGCGCGACTCCTCCTTCCACGTCTCGCCCTTCTGGTGGTAATTGTTCACGAGCCAGCAGTAGCCCTCGAGGATGTTGCGGTCGAGCCCGCGTCCGATCGTGCCGCCGCGTACCCGCTCGCCGACCACGGTACCCACGCCTTCGTCGTAGAACTTGAGCTGGCCGCGGCAGCCGGCGTCGCGGTCACCGATCGCGGCGTAGAGCCGCGAGACGTTGGTCTGGTCCTCGGCCGTGTTCCAGGTGCCGTCGAAACACACCACTAGTCGTCCGCGCATGAGAAATCCTCCTGCCCCGGGGGGCTGCCCTGCGGGTAAACTAGCCGCAGGCCGTGCCGCTGTGAATCGCACCAATGGTCTAACGCACGGCCTAAACCGCCCGTGAACCGTCAGTTTTTCCGCACTCGAGCCGCAGTTCCCCGATGAAGATGCCATCGGCATCGACGCCCGGTGACGCGATCGAGCGCGGCGAGTCGTTCGTCGGCTCCGACCGGACCGCGTCGGAGGAGCGCAGCCTCTGCCGCGAGGATCTGGTCGACAACGTCCTGCGCAAGGCGCTCGAACGCTCGCCGTGCGCCCCCGACCTCCTCTCCGAGCAGGCGCTCGAGGACTCGCTCCAGGCGGTCCTTTGCGCGCCGCACCGTCAGCCCGACGTCTGGGTCTTCGCGTACGGGTCGCTGATCTGGAATCCGGTGCTCGAGTTCGACGAGCGGGTCGTCGCCACCGTCCACGGCTATCACCGCAGCTTCTGCCTGTGGTCGCGCGTGAACCGCGGCACGCCCGAGCGGCCCGGCCTGGTGCTCGGGCTCGACCGCGGCGGCCGCTGCAACGGCATCGTCTATCGCATCCCGGAGCGCGTGGCGGAGGACGAGCTGCGCCTCCTCTGGCGGCGCGAGATGCTGCTCGGCTCGTATGCACCGCGGTGGACGGTCGTCACGCACGGCCCGCGCACGTTCCGCGCGCTCGCCTTCGTCGTCAACCGCGATCGCTCGGGTTACGCCGGCCGCCTGCCCGCGGAGCAGGTGGTCGAGCGACTGGTCCGCGCCCGCGGCACGATCGGGACCGGACTCGACTACCTGCGGCGGACGATCGATGGGCTCGCCGCCGCCGGGATCCGCGACCCGCATCTCGTGAACCTGGACGCGCTCGCGCGGCAGCGGCTCGGCGAGGACGAGCCGCACCGGCCGCGCGCCGACCTGCAGCTATAGGGCCTTCGGCCCGATAGCTGCGTCCTCGCACGAACAAGGGGAGAACTCCCCTTGTATATCCCCCGTGCTGGAACAAGGGGGTGAACCCCCTTGTAGATCCCCCGCCTCAGGGCGCGAGCAGGAAGCCGCGGACCACGTCGATCTGGTCGTCGGTCATCAGCCACGGCGCATGGCCGATGCCCGGGAACTCGACCACGCGCGCCTTCGGCCCGCGCTCGGCCATCTGCTTCGCGGTCGAGTCGAGCAGCAGGTCGGACTCCGCACCGCGCAGCACGAGCGTCGGGCACTTGATCGTCTCCCACACCGGCCACAGGTCGACCCCGAGCAGGAAGTCGCCGCCGAACTCGATGTCGCCGTGCTTCGCGCGTCGCAGCCCGCTCACGATCCCCGGGTCATAGGCGAGGCTCCAGGTACCGTCGTCGTTCCGGCGCGCGCTGTGGCGCGTGACGTGGCGCCACTTCGCGTCGTCGAGCGGGCCGAATGACGCGCACGCTTCACGCAGGTGCCGCTCGAGCTCCGGCAGATCCTTGAACTTCGCGTTGAGCCCGGAGTGCACGTTCTTCAGCCGCACGAGGCCCGACCACGGCACGAGCGGGCCGATGTCGTTCAGCACCAGCCGGCCGATCGGCGAACGCAGCTTCGCGGCTGTCATCATGCCGATGAGCCCGCCCATCGATGTTCCCACCCAATCGACGCGCTCGGGCCGCGCGCCGTGCCGGAGGACGCGCGCGAGGTCGTGGATCACTCCGCCGGGGTGCGCCACCACGTGCGCAAGCAGCGTCGCGGCGTCCGACTGATAGAGCGCATAGCCGTAGTCGGAGCTGTCCGGCAGCCAGTCGCTCGCCCCGCGTCCGGGCACGTCCATGCAGACGACGCGGCAGTCGCCGGCGAGCCGCGCGGCGAGATAGTCGAAATCCCGGCTGTTGCGCGTGAGGCCGTGGACGCAGATCACGACGTGCGGGTTGTGCGGGCTTCCCCACTCGGTGTACGCGACGCGGTGGAAACCGTGCGGACCGAGGCTGGGGAAGTACCGGAGTCGGGGATGGGCCATGAGGGGGACCGCGCGGCCGGTGGAGCGACGACCGGGGATTGTGGGCGCGCGGCATGACGGCGGCAAGCGCAGCGAATGCGGAATAATTCCCGCATGGACGGCCGGAGACCTGTCAACCCAAAGCGGAGGGGGACCGTTGCCCCGGGTATGTCCCTGACGCGCGAGGACCTCGAGAACGGACGGATGCGGCAGCTGCTCGTGGCCTCCGGGCTCGGCCCCCGCCCGCTCACCGACGAGGAGCTCGACGCCTCAATTCAGTGCGTGCTCGCGCGGGTCCGCACCGACGAGGACGTCTGGGTCTTCGGCTACGGATCGCTGCTCTGGAACCCGCTGCTGGACCATGACGAGCGCCGGCCGGCGACCCTGCGCGGCTTCCACCGCCGGTTCTGCCTCTGGTCGCGGATGGGGCGCGGCACGCCGGACCAGCCCGGGCTCGTCCTCGGCCTCGATCGCGGCGGCAGCTGCCACGGGCTCGCCTATCGCCTCCCGGCCGCGCAGGCCGCGGCCGAGCTGCGCCTGCTGTGGCACCGCGAGATGGTGAGCGGCTCCTACTCGCCGCGCTGGGTGCGGATCGAGGCCGCGCCGTGCGCCGCGAGCCAGGGCTGCAAGGAGGAGCTCCGCGCCCTCGCGTTCGTCGTGAACCGCGAGCACCCGAACTACGCCGGCCGCCTCCCGGTCGACGTCGTCACCCGCGCGCTCGCCGCCGCCTGCGGGCACATCGGCAGCTCGGCCGACTACCTGCACAACACGATCGACGCGCTCGCCGCGCACGGACTGCGCGACAGCTATCTCGAGCGCCTCCGCGAGCACCTCGCCCGGGAAGCCGCTCAGGAGTAGCTGGCTCTACCTCCCCCCGGCAAGGGGCGGTCCCTGTCAGGAACTCCCCGCCCGCCCGACCAAGCCTTCGATCACGTCACGATCGAAGGAGAGCTCCAGTGCTCAAGGGCAGAACCGCGCTCGTCACCGGCTCGACGAGCGGCATCGGCCTCGGCATCGCCGAGGCGCTCGCGCAGCGCGGCGCGAACGTCATCCTGAACGGCTTCGGCGACAGGGCCGAGATCGAGCGCCTGCGCGCCCGCATCGCCGACACGCACCGCGTGACGGTCAAGTACGACGGCGCCGACATGTCGAAGGGCGACGCGATCGAGGCCATGATGAAGACGGCGATCGCCGAGTTCGGCTCGGTCGACGTGCTCGTGAACAACGCCGGGATCCAGCACGTCGCGCCGGTCGAGGAGTTCCCGGTCGCGAAGTGGGACGCCATCCTCGCGATCAACCTGAGCGCCGCCTTCCACACCTCGCGGCTGGCGGTGCCCGGCATGAAGAGCAAGGGCTGGGGCCGAATCGTCAATATCGCCTCGGCGCACGCGCTCGTCGCCTCGCCGTACAAGTCGGCCTACGTCGCCGCCAAGCACGGCATCGCGGGCCTCACGAAGACGATCGCGCTCGAGGTGGCCGAGCAGGGCATCACCGTCAACGCGGTCTGCCCCGGCTACGTCTGGACCCCGCTCGTCGAGAAGCAGATCCCCGACACCGCGAAGGCGCGCGGGCTCACCGAGGAACAGGTGAAGCACGACGTCCTGCTCGCCGCGCAGCCGACCAAGAAGTTCGTCGAGGTGAGCGAGGTGGCGGAGCTCACGGCGTTCCTCGCGAGCGATGCCGCCGCGTCGATCACCGGCGCGATCGTCCCGATCGACGGCGGTTGGGTCGCAACGTAGACCGCCGGACGTGTTGCAGCGCAGGTGAAGCCTGCGCTGCAACACAAGAATTCAATACAACCGAGTGATGAAGATGAATGCCGGAACTGCTCGTAGCGCCCATGTGCTCCCGCGCGGGCGATCCAGGTTCGTCGAGCGCGTGTATCTCGGCCGCGACGCCGTGCGCCGCCGTAACGCCTACCCGAATCCCGCGGTGCTTCCGGCCGCGGCCACATCAAGCGAAAGGAGAAAGACGTCATGAGCAGCAAGCAAACCAGTACCTGGCGGCGCGTCGCGCTCGCCGGGTTCATCGCCGGCGCGTTCTCGCTCGGCGTGACATCCGCGTTCGCGGGCGAATGCGCCGCGGCCGACCGGCGGCCCGACGGCAGCGGCCAGAAGCCGGGCGCGACCGCGCCGAAGGACGTGACCGACGTGGTGATCACCACCACCGACCTCTCGAAGGAGAAGGTCGCGTTGAAGGACCGGCTGTTCCGGTTCCGCCGCCTCGACATCAAGCCGGGCGGCATCGTGCCCTGGCACAGCCACGACAACCGCCCGGCGATGATCTACGTCGTCAAGGGCACGATCGTCGAGTACGCGAGCACCTGCGCGGTGCCGATCGTGCACAAGGCCGGCGATGTCTCCCCGGAGCGCATCGGCACGTCGCACTGGTGGAAGAACACCGGCACCGAGGACGTCATCCTGGTCGTGTCGGACATCTTCCCGGTCGAAGACAAGGTCAACGAGAAGATGATGTAACGGGCGCCCGTCCGGGCGTCCGGATCGCGGGATGCGCGGTGGCCGCACAGCCGCCGCGCATCCCGGCTGGGCATAGCGAGAGCACCATGGCGACCACCACCGAAGTCCTCGGCTCGATGCCGGCGCATCCCGCGCACGGCCCGCACGGTGCGCTGCTGCGCACCTTCGTGATCGGCCTGATCGCCTTCCTCACCGTCGTCGATCTCTTCGCGACGCAGGCGATCCTGCCCTCCCTCGCGCGGTTCTACAACGTGAGCCCGGCGGCCATGGGCTTCGCGGTCAACGCGAGCACGATCGGCATGGCGATCGCCGGGCTGGCGGTCGCGTTCTTCAGCCGGCACATCGACCGCCGGCGCGGGATCGTGGCGGCGCTCGCGCTCCTCGCCATCCCGACTGCGCTGCTTGCCGTAGCGCCCGACCTCGGCACGTTCACCGCGCTCCGCATCGCGCAGGGGCTGTGCATGTCCTCGGCCTTCGCGCTCACGCTGTCCTATCTCGGCGAGCAGTGCAGCGCCGCGGATGCCGCCGGCGCGTTCGCCGGCTACATCACCGGCAACGTCGCGAGCAACCTGATCGGCCGCCTGATGTCGGCCGCGCTCGTCGACCACCTCGGCCTGGCGGCGAACTTCTACGTCTTCGCCGCGCTCAACCTCGCCGGCGCGGTGCTCGTCTGGTTCTACCTCGGCCGGACCATGTCGCCGGCCGCGGACGGCGCCGGCGCGCGGTCGCCGCTTCTCGATCTGGGCCGAGCACCTGCGCAACGCCGCCGCTGCGCGCGAGCTTCGCCATCGGCTTCTGCATCCTGTTCGCGTTCATCGGCACGTTCACCTACGTGAACTTCGTCCTGGTGCGCGAGCCGCTCGCGATCGAGCCGGATGGCGCTCGGGTTCGTGTACTTCGTCTTCCTGCCGTCGGTCGCTCACGACGCCGCTCGCGGGCCGCGCGGTGCAGCGCTTCGGCACGCGGCCGACCTTCTGGGGCGCGCTCGCGCTCGCCGGCGCCGGTCTCCCGCTGCTGCTCGTGCCCAGCCTCGTTCCGGTCATCGCCGGCATGGCGCTCGTCGCGATCGGGACCTTCTTTGCCCAGGCGACGGCCACCGGCTTCGTCGGCCGCGCCGCGACCACCGACCGCGGGTCGGCGAGCGGGATCTACCTCGCCTGCTACTTCTTCGGCGGCCTCGTCGGCACCGCGGTCCTCGGCCAGCTCTTCGACCGCTTCGGCTGGGCCGCCTGCGTCGCGGGCATCGGCGCGGCGCTCGCCGTCGCGGCGCTGCTCGCCTTCCGGCTGAAGATGCCGGCGCCGGCGCACGCCGCATAGTCCGCCATGCAGGTCAGGGAATTCGTCGAGCTCGCCGGCACCGCCGCGGAGATCGCCGGCGTCGTGCTGATCATCGGCGGGCTCGTGATCGCGAGCGCCCGTTACGTGCTGCCGGCAGGCATCGGCTCCGTGCCCCGCTACCAGCGCTACCGGCAGGACCTCGGGCGCGCGATCCTGCTCGGGCTCGAAGTCCTCGTCGCCGCCGACATCGTCCGCACCGTCGCGTTCACTCCGACGATGGACAGCGTGATCGTGCTGGCGATGATCGTCGCGATCCGCACGTTCCTGAGCTGGAGCCTCGCGCTCGAGCTGGAAGGCCGCTGGCCGTGGCAGCGCGGCGCCGAGCGTCTCGCGCCCGAACCCCAACCCCAACGCTGAAGGAGAATCCCATGTACCTGCGCATTGTCCAGTTCCTGTCCGCCGCGCTCGTCGCCGCCGGCCTCGCCGCATCGCTCCCCGCAATGGCCGACGGCATCGGCGCCGACGGCATCGTCCGCGTCAAGAGCGCGTATCCGCTCGACGAGACGGTCGATCGCCTCAAGAAGGACATTGCCGCAAAGGGGATCCGGTTCTTCCAGGAGATCGACCAGCACAGGCTGGCCGCCGACGCCGGGATCAAGGTCCTGCCCTCGACCCTGCTCGTGTTCGGCAACCCGCCGCTCGGCACCCAGTTCCTGAACGCAAAGCAGCAGGCCGGGATCGACTGGCCGGTACGCGTGCTCGTACAGCAGGACGAGCAGGGCAACGTCTGGGCGATCTACACCGATTTCATCTGGATCGCCCAGCGGCACGGCGTCAAGGAGAGCGACCGCAAGCCCTTCGAGACCGCCTCGGGCGTGATCGCGTCGATCACGTCCAGCGTAACGGCGAAGTAGCCGCCATGGACCGGGGCCCCAAAGCGATCTCGAGCACCACTCCATCCGAGCGCGACGGCGGCGCGGCGACCGGCAACGGCTCGGGGCTGCCGGGTCAGGTGGTGCTCGTCCTGCAGGGCGGCGGCGCGCTGGGTGCCTACCAGGTGGGCGTGTACGAAGCGCTGCACGAAGCCGGCATCGAGCCCGACTGGGTCATCGGCACGTCGATCGGCGCGATCAACGCCGCGCTGATCGCCGGCAACGCTCCCGAGCGCCGGCTCGAGCGCCTGCGATCGTTCTGGGCCGGCGTCGAGCAGCGCGCGGGCGCCGGTCTGCCCGAGCTGATTCCCGGCCTGGGGAATGCGTTCGCCAACGCGCTTACCATGATGCAGGGCATTCCGACGTTCTTTTCGCCCAACCCTGCCTCGTGGCTCGGTCAGCACGCGCCGCTCGGCGTCGATCGCGCGGCGCACTACACGACCGAGCCGCTGCGCCAGACGCTCACCGAGCTGGTCGACTTCACCCGCATCAACGCGCGGGGCATGCGGCTCACCGTCGGCGCGGTGAACGTCAACACCGGCGAGATGCGCTACTTCGACAGCCGCAACGAGGCGATCTGCGTCGAGCACGTCATGGCCTCGGGCGCGCTGCCGCCGGCGTTTCCGGCGGTCCGCGTCGACGGCGAACCCTACTGGGACGGCGGGCTCTATTCGAACACCCCGATCGAGGCCGTCCTCGACGACAAGCCGCGCCGGGATTCGGTGATCTTCACCGTGCAGGTGTGGAACCCGGAGGGGACGGACCCCGAGACCCTCTGGCAGGTGGCAGCGCGGCAGAAAGACATCCAGTACGCGAGTCGCGCGAGGAGCCACATCGCGCGGCAGAAGCAGATTCACCACCTGCGCCACATCATCCGCGAGCTGGCGAAGAAGATTCCCGAACCGGCGCGCAGCTCGGAGGAGGTCGCGGAACTCGCGTTGTGGGGCTGCGGGACGACGATGCACGTGGCGCGCCTGGTTGCACCGCGCGTGGGCGGCGAGGACCAGTTCAAGGACATCGACTTCACGCCCGCCGGCATTCGCGCCCGCTGGCAGGCGGGCTATGCCGACACGCGCCGCATGGTCGCGCGCGCGCCGTGGCAGGGCCCGGTGGACAGCATGGAAGGCGTGGTGATCCACGACCCCATGGCGACGCCGGGACACGAGCTGGCCGTGGGCGTAGACGGCTTCGACGGGAAGACCAAGTAGAGGTGCCAGCTCCGGGGAAAGCTCCGGCAGCAGTGACCGCGAAAGGCCGATCGCGCGTAAGCGACGGTTGTCTTGAACGGTTGTATTGAACCCTCGGTGTTGCAGCGCAGGTCTTACCTGCGCTGCAACACGTCCAAGTTCCTTATCCTTCCTTCCCGCAGTCGCGCGGCGTGATGCCCTTCTCCTTCGCGTACTGCGCCGCCGACGCCTCGATCATCGGCCGCACGAGCGACTGGTCGGAGGCGATCCAGTCGGTGATCACCTTCCACTGTCTGCCGTCCCACTGCTGGAACTTCACTGCGCCGCCCCCTTCGTGGTCCATGCACGACACCTTGAGCGGCTGCATGAAGCCGACCGCGCCGAGCTCCTTGAGGCGCGTCTCGTCGATCTTCAGGTTCTCGAGTCCCCAGCGCACCTGCTCGCCGGTCATCGACTGGCCCTTGCCGAACTTTCCCTGCGCGGTCCGTACCGCCTCGGTCGTCAGGATCGCCCAGAGCACGCCGCGGCTGTAGTAGATCGTGCCGAAGCGCGTCTTGTCGTCGAGCTCGCCCTGGCCCTTGGCGTACACGTGCTTCTGGATCTCTTTCAGCACCGGGAAGTCGGTGCCGGGCGCGTTGAAGCCGGCGGCGATGTAGCCTTTCCCCGCCTCGCCCGCGGGGATGACGTCCTCCTCCGCGCCCGACCACCACACGCCGAGCACTTTATCGCGCGGGAAGCCCACCTTCGCCGCCGCCTTCAGCGCCGTCGGGTTCATCACCCCCCAGCCCCGCAGGATCACCCAGTCGGGGCGCACCTGCCGGATCTGGAGCCACTGCGCCTGTTGCTCGTTGCCCGGGTGCGGCACCGCGATGTGCGTCACCTCGAAGCCGTACTTCTTCGCCTGCGCGTCCAGAACCGGGATCGTCTCCTTGCCGTAGGCCGAGTCGTGATAGAGGTTCACGATCTTCTTGCCCTTCAGCTTGTCCATCCCGCCTTCGCGCATGCCGATGAATTTGATCTTGGCGGTGTTCTGCGACCAGTAGTTGGTGATCAGCGGGAAGACGTACGGGAAGACGCGCCCGTCGGAGGCGTCGGTGCGGCCGTAGCCCACCGACACGATCGGGACCTTGTCGACCGTGCCCTTGTCGATCAGCGAGTAGGTGATGCCGGTCGACATCGGGTGGATCATCGTCGCGCCGGTCGGGCCCTTCTTCTTCGAGCGCTCGTAGCACTCGACCCCGCGGGCGTTGTTGTACTCCGTCTCGCACTTCTCCCAGCTGACCTTGACGCCGTTGATGCCGCCGTCGCGGGTGTTGAGCAGCTTGAAGTAGTCGATCATGCCGGCGGTGATCCCCGAGCCGCCCGCGGCGTACGGACCGACCCAGTACGCATTGATCGGCACGAACTGCTCCTTCGCCTGCGCAGCCGCATCGGCGGTGAAAGCCGCCGCGCCGATCGCCGCGACTGCCAGCGCCATCCTCGTGTGGTTCATGGCGTGATCCTCCTCCTAGTGGTGGCCAAAGGGCCGATCCCATTCTAGGCGCGGCGCGACCCCGGGGCATCGCTGCAGCGCAGCGTACCCGTTGGAGGGGGTCAGTCGCCGGCGGTCTCTGCGGCGCGCTGGAGCTTGGCGAGCAGCCGGTCGAGCTGGCGTCGCTCGACCGGGGTGAGCCCGGCGACCAGGGCCCGTTCGTGGGCCCGCGCACTCGATGCCACGCGCCGGTAGAGCGCGCGGCCCCTGGTGCTCAGGCGGAACAGCGTCCGGCGGGCGTCGAAGGCATCGTGGGTGCGCTCCAGGTAGCCCGCGCGCGCGAGCGTCTGGAGCGCGCGGGAGGCGCGCGCCCGGTCGAGCGCGCTGCGGGCGGCCGTCTCGGCGGCGGAGCGCGCGGCGCCGTCCCCGAGCGCCGCGACGACCCGCCATCCCGCCGCGTCGAGGCCGAAGCGCCCGGCCGGCGCGCGCGACGCGCGCGCGCCGAGGAGCCGCACGAGCGCGGCGAGCCGCTCGAAGAGCGGCACCGCCGCCGCGCGCGGACGCGGATGGCGCGGCGCGCTCGGGTGCCGGCCGCCGGGTCTGCGCCGGACGCTCATCCGAGATGCGCGAGCGGCAGCGCGGTCGTGTCCTTGATCCGCTCCAGCACGAAGTTCGATTTCACGTCGATCACTCCCGGCTGCTTGAGCAGGCGGTTCATCATGAAGCGCGAATAGTGCTCGAGATCCTCGACGTGGACCCGCAGCAGATAGTCGGTGTCGCCGGTCATCGAGTAGCAGGCGACCACTTCCGGCCAGCCCTGGACCGCGCCGAGGAAGTCGTCGATCGGCAGGGTGCCGCCCTTCTCGAGCTTCACGTTGACGAAGGCGAGGAGGCCGAGCCCGACCCGCGCGGGATCGACGAGCGCCACGTACGCCCGGATCACGCCGCCCTCCTCGAGCGCGCGCACCCGCCGCAGGCAGGGGCTGGGCGAGAGCGCCACCTTCGCCGCGAGCTCCACGTTCGTGAGCCGCCCGTCCCGCTGCAGCAGGTCGAGGATCTTGCGGTCGGTGCGGTCGAGCGTCGCGGTTGGCATGTTCAGCTCTGTTAGTTCATCGAATCGAGCAATATTATTGCTCAACTCTAGCCTATCCGGGGCTCGTTTAGCACCAAATGGCCCCTGCCTCTCCCTACAATGCCCACCCATAATCAGATCGCCAGGAGATGCCATGCCCGACCTCTGGGACAACCCGATCGGCACCGACGGGTTCGAGTTCGTCGAGTACGCCGCACCCGATCCGCAGGCGCTCGGGGCGCTCTTCAAGCGCATGGGGTTCCACGCGGTCGCGAGGCACCGCCAGAAGGACGTGACGCTCTACAAGCAGGGCAACGTCAACTTCATCATCAACGCCGAGCCCGGCAGCTTCGGCCGGAACTTCGCCCGCCGTCACGGCCCGAGCGTGTGCGCGATGGCGTTTCGGGTGAAGGACGCGCCGGCGGCCTACAAGCGGCTCGTCGAGCGCGGCGCCTGGGCGGTCGAGGGCCACGCCGGCCCGATGGAGCTCGTCATCCCGGCGGTCAAGGGCATCGGCGACTCGCTCATCTACCTCGTCGACCGCTATCCCGAGAACGACTACGGCCACACGATCTACGACGTCGACTTCAGGCCGCTGCCCGGCTACGAGGCGTTCTGGGCCGGGAAGGCGCCGCCGCCCGGCGGCAGCGGCCTCACCTACGTCGACCATCTCACGCACAACGTGCACCGCGGGCGCATGAAGGAGTGGGCGGAGTTCTACGAGACGCTCTTCAACTTCAAGGAGGTCCGGTACTTCGACATCGAGGGCAAGCTGACCGGCCTCAAGTCGAAGGCGATGACCAGCCCCTGCGGCAAGATCCGCATTCCGATCAACGAATCCTCCGACGACCGCTCGCAGATCCAGGAGTACCTCGACGAGTATCGCGGCGAGGGCATCCAGCACATCGCGCTCGGCACGCGCGACATCTACGCCACCGTGGACGCGATGAAGGCGCAGGGCGTCGACTTCCTCGACACGCCCGGCACCTACTACGAGCTGCTCGACAAGCGCCTGCCCGGCCACGGCGAGCCGCTCGCCGAGCTGCGCAAGCGCGCGATCCTGGTCGACGGCGGTCCCGCCGGAGGGCTCCTGCTGCAGATCTTCACCAAGACGGTCATCGGCCCGGTCTTCTTCGAGATCATCCAGCGCAAGGGCGACGAGGGCTTCGGCGAAGGCAACTTCAAGGCGCTGTTCGAGTCGATGGAGCTCGACCAGATCCGGCGCGGCACCCTGAAACCGGCGGCCTGAGGGAAGCGCGCACATGGAACGATCGATCCTCACCGCCGTCAGCAACGCGCCGGTCGCCGCGCTCCGCGGCGACTACACGCGGCGCCCGCCCCGACCACACGATCGAGCAGGACTGGTCCGCGTACACGGCGGCGGAGCACGCGCTGTGGCGCAAGCTCTACGACCGCCAGATGCGGCTCGTGCCGCAGTACGCGTGCGAGGAGTTCCTGCACACGCTCGACCGGCTCGACGTGAGCGCCGGCATCCCGCGCTTCGACCGGATCTCGCGCAAGCTCCGCCGCGCGACCGGCTGGGAGCTCGTCGCGGTGCCCGGCCTCATCCCCGACCTCGCCTTCTTCGAGCACCTCGCGAACCGCCGCTTTCCGGTCACCGACTGGCTGCGCCGCCCGGAGGAGGCCGAGTACATCGTCGAGCCCGACGTGTTCCACGACTTCTTCGGCCACGTGCCGCTGCTCTTCGACCCGGTGTACGCCGACTACATGGCGGCCTACGGCGAGGGCGGGCTCAAGGCGGCACGGCTCGACTCGCTCAAGCACCTCGCGCGGCTGTACTGGTACACGGTCGAGTTCGGCCTGATGCGTACGCGCGACGGCCTGCGCGTCTACGGTGCCGGGCTACTCTCCTCCGCGGGTGAGATCCTCTACGCCGCGGAGAGCGCCGAGCCGCGGCGCGTGAAGTTCGATCTCGAGCGGCTGCTCCGCACCGAGTACCGCATCGACCGCTTCCAGGACACCTACTTCGTGATCGACGGCTTCGAGCAGCTGATCGCCGACACCGCACCGGATTTCACGCCGGCGTACGAGCGGATCCGGCGGCTGCCGCCGATCGCACCGGACGAGGCGACCTGGGACGACGTGGTAGTGCGGCGCTAGGCGATCGCCGCAGAACCGCGCCCCGGCGTGGTTCTGCGCCCGGGCGATCCGGGCCACAGTATCCCAGCCTCACTCCTCGGGCAGCCCGAGCGCCTCGAAGATCGCCTCGAGCTGCGGGCTCATCGGCAGCGCGAGGTTCTCGCCGGTCGGGACGCGCCGCTGGAACCAGCGGCGGTAGATCCAGCGCAGCTCCCGGCTTTCCGCGAGCTGCCGGAACGTGCGCTCGACCACGGCCGCGAACTGCGGATCGTTGCGGCGGAACATGATCCCGTACGGGTCGTACGACAGGTACTCGCCCACCACGATGTACTCGCGCTCCGACTTCGTCCGCGCGATCCAGCCGTAGAGCAGCACGTCGTCGGTCGCGAAAGCGTCGGCCTGCTTCGCGGCCAGCAGCTTGAACGACGCGTCGTGGTCGGCAGCGGTGACGAGCTTGAGGCCGAGCTTCTGCTTGTCGTTGTAGGCTCGGAGCGCCTGCTCGTTCGTCGTCCCGGCGGTCACGACGACGGTCCTGTCCCGAAGATCGCGGTGCGAGCGGATCTTGTCGGCGCGCCGCACGAGCAGCTTGGTGCCGCTCACGAAGATGATCGGCGAGAACGCGACCTCCTTCTGGCGCGTGGTATTGCTGGTCGTCGAACCGCACTCGAGGTCGACCTCGCCGGACGCGACCGCCTGCATCCGCGTCTCGGGCGTCACCGGGCGGTAGCGGGTCTCCAGCAGCCTGCCGTCGAGCTCCACGGCGATCTCGTCGACGATCGCCTGGCAGAGCTCGATCGAGTACCCGAGCGGCGTCTTGCCCGGGCCGAGGTAGGAGAACGGGAACGAATTTTCGCGGTAGCCGATCGTGACGACGCCGGAGTCGCGGATCTTCTTGAGCGTCCCGGTGAGCTTTCCGGCGTCGGCATCGAGGCGCTCCTGCCCGAAGGCCGGCAGCGCCACGCACAGCGCGGCGAGCGCCGCGCCCAGACTGCTGAACGAACGTTTCCACATGTCAGCCTCCTCGATGGCGAGGATGCCGCCGCACCCATGCACCGGGCGCGGCGGCTCGGGGTTCCGGCCTCAGGCGCTCGCGGGCTTTAGCGCGGGCGCCTCGTCCTCCTCCTCGGATGGCGGCTGCAACTCGCCCTCCCACTTCGCGACGACCGCGGTTGCGAGGCTGTTGCCGATGACGTTGGTCGCCGAACGCCCCATGTCGAGGAACTGGTCGATCCCCATGATCAGCAGCAGCCCGGCCTCCGGGATGTCGAACGTGGCGAGCGTCGCCGCGATCACCACCAGCGAGGCCCGCGGCACGCCGGCCATCCCCTTGCTCGTCACCATCAGGATCAGCAGCATCGTGATCTGCTGGGTGAGGCTGAGCTCGACGCCGTAGGCCTGCGCGATGAACAGCACCGCGAACGTGCAGTACATCATCGAGCCGTCGAGGTTGAACGAGTAGCCGAGCGGGAGCACGAAGCTCGTGATCTTGTTCTTGACCCCGAACTTCCCGAGCTGCTCCATCGTCTTCGGGTACGCCGCCTCGCTGGAGGCGGTGCTGAAGGCGAGCGCGAGCGGGTCCTTGATCAGCCCCAGCAGCGTGCCGACGCGCGGGCCGAGGAACAGGAACCCGGCGAGGCCGAGGACGAGCCAGAGGATCAACAGGCTGAAGTAGAACTCGAGCATGAACACCCCGTAGGTGACGAGGATCCCGAGACCCTGGGTCGTGATGATGGCAGCCATCGCGGCGAACACCGCCACCGGCGCGAACGCCATCACCGCGCCGGTGATCTTCAGCATGATGTGCGTCAGATCCTCGACCCAGGCGACGATCGTCTTCGCCTTGTCGCCGAGGCTGGCCGCGGCGACGCCGAAGAAGATCGAGAACACGACGATCTGCAGGATCTCGTTCATCGCCATCGCCTCGATGACGCTCTTCGGCACGAGGTGAACGACGAACTCCTTAAGCGAGAGCGATCCCGTCTTCAGGTTCGTGGAGGCACCGGCGTCCGGCAGCGGCAGGTTGAGCCCGACCCCCGGCTGCAGGAGGTTGACCATGATCATGCCGAGGATGAGCGACACGAGCGATGCGGAGACGAACCAGGTGATCGCCTTCAGGCCGACCCGTCCCACCGACTTCGTGTCGCCGAGGTGGGCGATCCCGACCACCAGCGTCGAGAAGACGAGCGGCGCGATGATCATCTTGATCAGGCGCAGGAAGATGTCGGTGAGAAGCGAGATGTAGCCGGCGACCGTCTTCGCCGTCTTCGCGTCCGGGATCATCTGGTTGCACATGTAGCCGACGATGATGCCGGCGATCATGGCGATGAAGATCCAGGTGGTTAGGTTCCGCGAGCGCATTGATGGAGTCCCCTTTGGTGTTGTTGGCGTCCGTGCCGTCTCCCCGGGGGCGCGCGAGCCACCGTCCGCCGCGCGCGCCCGGTCGGTGAAGCGGTATCAGCCTAGCACCAACCCCGGACGGGGGCGGGGCGGCGTCCGGCCCGCCGCAGTAAAGGCTTCATGTCCCGCGTGGCCCTGCTGGCGGAGAGCCAGAACCATCACCCGGAGTGGTTCAACGTCTGGAACCGCGTCGAGATCACGCTCTCGACGCACGACGCCGGCGGCCTGTCGGCGCGCGACGTGAAGCTCGCCGAGGCGATCGAGAAGGTCGTCGGGGCTGACCCGCGCCGCGGGAATTTTTCGCGCGGCGCGCGCATCCAGTCGCCGTGCGAGCGTCGTAGCGCAGCGCCCGCGTCACCTCGCGCGCTGTGGAAACTACTTAGTCCGACCCCGCGGCCGCGCAATTCTTCACGCGCGGCCCGCATCCGCACATCCGTGCAAACCACACCCCCGTAATTGCGGTCATGCGGGCGCGACGAACGCTCACTGGGGCACGAGTCCTGGCCCGCAGAGTGTAGGTGAGTCATCGAACGATCAACTTTTTCAACCGAAAGGAGTACCACCATGAACCGCATCATCATCGCCCTCGTGACCGCGCTCGGCTTCAGCGGCGCCGTGTTCGCCGACAGCATCGACCTGACCACCCAGAACGCCCGCCCGGCGTTCTCGAAGGTCGAAGCGACGAGCTACATCGCGTCGCTGTCGGAGCAGGGCCAGTACCAGGTCTTCAACCCGTAAGCGTCCCAGGCACGCGCAAGCTGCAGTACCGGCGCGGTCGGCGGTGATGACTCACCGTCGGCCGCGCCGTCTCGTCGCCCGGCGCTATGATCGCGGTCACCGCGGACCCCCGCGCGCTCTCCGACGGAGACCCGATGACCACGACAACCACAACGGCCAAGGCCGCCCGCCCGGCCGCCCGTGCGCCGGAAGGCGACACGCCTTACCAGTCCGGCTTCGCGAACGAGTTCGCCACCGAGGCCCTGCCCGGCGCGCTGCCGGTCGGGCAGAACTCGCCGCAACGCTGCCCGTACGGCCTCTACGCCGAACAGATCTCGGGCACGGCGTTCACCGCGCCGCGCCATGCGAACCGCCGCACCTGGTGCTATCGAATCCGTCCGGGCGCGCTGCACAAGCCCTTCAAGCGGATCGACAACGGCCTCCTCACGAGCGACTTCGGCCAGGCGGTGGCGACGCCGAACCAGCTCCGCTGGGATCCGCTGCCCATTCCGGCGAAGCCGACGGACTTCGTCCAGGGCCTCGTCACGATGGCCGGCAACGGCGGCCCCGAAGCGCAGGGCGGGTGCGGGATCCACGTCTACGCCGCGAACCGCTCGATGACCGATCGCTTCTTCAGCGACGCCGACGGCGAGCTGCTGATCGTGCCGCAGGAGGGCCGGCTGCGGCTCGCGACCGAGATGGGCCTCATCGACGTCGAGCCGCAGGAGATCGCCGTCGTCCCGCGCGGGGTCCGCTTCCGGGTCGAGCTGATCGACGCTGCCGCCGAAGGCGGGCGTGACAAGGGTGCGCGCGGCTACGTCTGCGAGAACTTCGGCGCGCCGTTCAAGCTGCCCGACCTCGGTGTCATCGGCTCCAACGGCCTCGCCAACCCGCGCGACTTCCGGACGCCGGTCGCCTGGTACGAGGATCGCGAGGGCAAGTTCGAGCTGGTCAACAAGTTCATGGGCAACCTCTGGTCGGCCGAGCTCGGCCACTCGCCGCTCGACGTCGTCGCCTGGCACGGCAACTACGCGCCCTACAAGTACGACCTGCGCCGCTTCAACACGATCGGCTCGACGAGCTACGACCACCCCGATCCGTCGATCTTCCTCGTGCTGCAGTCGCCGTCCGACTCGCCGGGAGTGGACATGATCGACTTCGTGATCTTCCCGCCGCGCTGGCTGGTGATGGAGCACACGTTCCGCCCGCCGTGGTTCCATCGCAACGTAGCGAGCGAGTTCATGGGCCTCGTCCACGGCGTCTACGACGCCAAGGCGGCAGGCTTCGTCCCCGGCGGCGCATCGCTCCACAACTGCATGACCGGACACGGTCCGGACGCGGACACGTTCGCGAAGGCCTCGACCCGCGACGTCTCGAAGCCCGACCGGGTCGCGGACACCATGGCGTTCATGTTCGAGACGCGCCTCGCGATCCGGCCGACGAAGTTCGCGCTCGAAGCCTCGCAGCTGCAGCCCGACTACTACACGTGCTGGCAGGGGCTCGCGAAGCACTTCGACCCGGCGCAACCCTGAGCGCGACCCGGCCGATGAGCACGATCAACGAGACGCACGACGCGACGCTGCGGAGCTGGGTCGAGTCGGCGAACGCCGCCGGCACCGACTTCCCGGTCCAGAACCTCCCGTTCGGCGTGTTCCGCCGGAAGGGCTCGAACGAGGCGTTCCGCGGCGGCGTCGCGATCGGCGACCAGATCCTGTGCGTCACCGCCGCACACAAGGCGGGCGCCTTCTCCGGCGAAGCGGCCGCCGCCGCGGCGAACTGCGCTGGCCCCGCGCTCAACGCCTTCATGGCGATGGGGCCGGGCGCGTGGTCGGCGCTGCGGCTCGCGCTCTCGCGCGCGCTGCGTGCGGGCTCCGCCCAGACCGAGCGGCTCCGCGGCATGCCTCGTCCCGCAGGCGCAGGCCGAGCACGCGGTGCCGGCCCAGATCGGCGACTACACCGACTTCTACGCCTCGATCCACCACGCCACCACCGTCGGCAGGATGTTCCGGCCGGACAACCCGCTCCTGCCGAACTACAAGTGGGTGCCGATCGGCTATCACGGCCGCGCCTCCTCGATCGGCGTGAGCGGGCAGAGCTTCCGGCGGCCGCTCGGCCAGACGATGCCGCCGGGCGCGACCGAGCCGATGTTCGGGCCGTCCAAGCGGCTCGACTACGAGCTCGAGGTCGGCGTCTACGTCGGCGTCGGCAACGACCTCGGCGAGCGCGTCCCGGTCGCGCAGGCCGAGTCGCACGTCTTCGGGCTTGTGCCTTCTCAACGACTGGTCCGCGCGCGACATCCAGGCGTGGGAATACCAGCCGCTCGGGCCGTTTCTCGCGAAGAGCTTCGCCACGACGGTGTCGCCGTGGATCGTGACGCTCGAGGCGCTGGCACCCTACCGCGTGGAGTGGACCCGGACCGAGGGCGACCCGCAGCCGCTCCCGTATCTCGACTCAGCCGACAACCGCTCTCGCGGCGCGTTCGACGTGGCGCTCGAGGCGTGGATCGAGACCGCGAAGATGCGCGCCGCGGGCGAGGCGCCGGCCCGGCTCTCGCGCACGAGCCTGAGGCACGCGTACTGGACGATCGCGCAGCTCCTCGCCCACCACACGGTGAACGGCTGCAATCTGCAGCCGGGCGATCTCCTCGGCACCGGCACGCAGTCCGGCCCGGCGCCGGCGGAAGCCGGGTCGCTGCTCGAGCTTTCGCTCGGGGGCAAGCAGCCGGTGAAGCTTCCGAACGGCGAGACGCGAAGCTTCCTCGAGGACGGCGACGCGGTGATCCTGCGCGCGGTCGCCGAGCGCGCCGGCGCGGCGCGGATCGGCTTCGGCGAGTGCCGGTCGACGGTCCTGCCGGCGGCGTAGCCGGTCAGCGAACGAAGCGACCGCTTCCGGTCGCGAGCACGGTGTCGACCAGTACCGCACCGGTGCGCGTTCCGGGTGCGTAGCTCACGACCAGCCCGCCGACGTCGTGGTTCCCGAGCTGCTCGAGCCCGGCCACGAGATCCTCCCGTGACAGGCGCGGGTTGGCGCGCTGCAGCCCCGCGACGAGCACTTTCGCGCTGATGTAGCCCTCCAGGCTGCTGAAGGAAGGCTCGGTACCTGCCGCCGCGGCCTTGAGCGCGGCCCGGTACTCGGCAACGACCGGGGGCGTCGCGCCCCATGGGAACGGGACGACCTGGGTGAAGATGATGCCGTGCGCGTCCTTGCCCAGCGCGCGCGTGAGCTGCTGCGCACCCGAGTTCACGGCCAGGATGCGCGTGGTGTCGCCGCGGGCGTTGAGCGCCCGGATCACCTCGCCGTAGAGCGAGTACGAGCCGTGGTTGAAGACCGCGTCGAGCTTGGCCGCGACGATCTGGTCGGCGAGCTGCTTCGCGTCGGGGCGTTCGGCCGGGATCGCGATCGCGAGCGCCAGCTCGAGGTTGTGGCGGCCGACCAGCTTGCGAACGTTCGCGAGGTGCTTGCGGCCGGTCTCGCTGTCCGAGTACAGGAAACCGATGCGGCGGGCGCCGGTCTCGACCGACACGTCGATCAGGCGCTCGAACTCGTTGTAGTGCGGCGCGCGTACCGGGAAGACGTAGCGGTTGAGGGGCTCGCGGAGCTCGGGTGACCCGGCGAGGCAGCCGACCAGCGGCACCTTCTTCTCGATCGCCACCCGCATGCTCGCCACGCAGGGGCCGCCTTCCATGCCGCCGAAGACCGCAATCACGTGTTCGCGGTCGGCGAGCAGCGCGGTGTTCTCGGCCGCCTTGGCCGCGTTGCCGCCGTCGTCGAGCGTGGCGAGGACGATCCGGCGGCCGTGCACGCCCCCGGCCGCGTTCACTTTGTCGAACAGGAGGCGTGCGCCGAGTTGAACCGCCTTCCCGTGCTCGCTCTGCCCGCCCGTCAGCGCGATCGTCTGCCCGATCGCGATGTCGCCCCCCGCGCCCCCGGCGGCCGCGGCAAAAAACGCGAGGAGCAGCCCCCCCACCGGCTGGGCCATGGATCGTGAAACGGTCATGCGTGCACTCCTTCCGCCGGACGGCAAAGTCCGGTACCAACGGTCAACAAGCGGCGCCGCAGCGCCATTCCGGGCTTCGCGCGCCCGCGCAGGTAGAATTCACGCTTTTTCTCCCCGCTCACGCCATTTCCCCCCGGCCACCCGCGATGAAACTTGGCAGTCTGAAGAACGACACGCGCGACGGCGCTCTCTGCGTCGTCGCCCGCGACCTCAAGACCGCCACCGTGGCCTACGACGTAGCGCCGACGCTCCAGGCCGCGCTCGACGACTGGGACTTCTGCGCGCCGCGGCTCGAGACGCTCTATGGACAGGCTAACTCGAACCCGCAGGGCTCGCGCTGGTTCGAGGTCGATTTCGCGAAATTTGCCGCACCGTTGTCGCGCGCTTACCAGTGGCTGGACGCCTCGGCGTACCTGAGCCACGCCGAGCGCCTGCGCAAGGCGCGCGACGCGGACAGCGGGGGAAAGGAAGGGGACCCCCGCCTCCATGCCGATACCAAGGAGCTGCGTGAGGAGCCGATGATGTACCAGGGCGCCTCCGACTCGTTCCTCGGTCCGCGCGACGACATCGGCGTCGAGAGCGAGGAGTGGGACATCGATCTCGAGGGCGAGCTCGCGGTCGTCCTCGGCGACGTGCCGATGGGGGTGAAGCGCGAGAAGGCCGGCGAGCACGTCCGCCTCCTGATGCTCGCGAACGACGTCAGCCTGCGCGGTCTCGTCGCGGCGGATCTCGTGAAGGGGTTCGGCTTCCTCCATTCGAAGACCTGGACGGCGTTCTCGCCGGTCGCGGTCACGCCCGACGAGCTCGGGGCGGCATGGGACGGCCGGAAGCTCCACCTCCCGCTCGTCGTGCACGTCAACGACCAGCTGCTCGGCCGCCCCGACGCGGGCGCCGACATGGCCTTCGATTTCCCCCGTCTCGTCGCGCACGCGGCGCGGACGCGCCCGCTCGGCGCCGGCACCGTCATCGGCTCGGGCACGGTCTCGAACAAGGACGCCAAGGTCGGCGTCTGCTGCATTGCCGAGGCGCGTGCGCTCGAATCGGTCCGCGGCAGACCGGCGCAAACGCCGTACCTCAAGTTCGGCGACCGCATCGAGATCGAGATGCGCGACGCCGAAGGCCGCTCGATCTTCGGCGCGATCGAGCAGCGGGTGATTCGTCACGAGCACCGCTGAGGTCGCCGCACCGCCGGCGCGGCTGATCGGCCACCCTTCGCGTCCGCCGGGACGAGCGGTCATTGCCTTCGTCGCGGCGCTCTTCTCGCTGCTCGCGATCTCGAGCGACCTCTACCTCCCGGCCCTGCCGTCGATCCGGCGCGACCTCGGCGCGAGCGATGCACAGGCACAGCTCACCCTGTCGGCGCTGATCATCGGATTCGCTCTGGCGCAGCTCGCCTACGGTCCGCTCTCCGACCGCTTCGGCCGCCGGCCGATCCTGCTCGCGGGGCTCGCCATCTTCGTCGTCGCGTCGATCTGGGCGATGCTCGCGCCGTCGATCGAGGTGCTCGTCGCCGCGCGCTTCCTGCAGGGCATGGGCGCCTGCAGCGCGACGGTGATGGGACGGGCGATCGTCCGCGACCTCTTCGACCCGGCGCGCGGGGCGCGCGCGCTCGCGCAGGTCTTCTTCCTGCTCGGGCTCGCGCCGATGTTCGGCCCGCTCGCGGGCGGCTACCTCACCGTCTGGTTCGGCTGGCGAGCGGCCTTTGCCGTGCTGCTCGCCGCCGGCGTGGTGCTCTGGTTCGCGAGCTGGCGGCTGCTGCACGAGACCAACCGCCATCTCGATCCGACCGCGACCGATTTCGTCACGCTCGCCGCGAACGCCGGCCGGATCGTCACCAACGGCACGTTCGTCGGCTACGCCGCGTGCTTCACGTTCACCTATTGCGGCCTCTTCGCGTTCCTCTCGGCCTCGGCATTCGTGCTGATCGAGGTGCTCGGCGTGCGGCCGGAGCGCTACGGGCTGTGGTTCATGCTTGCCGTCGCCGGCAACATGAGCGGCGCGTACATCTGCTCGCGCCTCACCCATCGCCTGTCGCTCGCGCGGCTGCTCGCGATCGGCGCCACCGTCACCGCGAGCGGCGGGCTCGCGATGCTCGCGCTCGCGCTCGGCGGCGTCGCGCATCCGCTCGCCGTCATCCTGCCGATCACCGCGTACCTCTTCGGCCACGCGTTCACGTCCCCGGTGTGCATGGCCGCCGCGGTCGGTCCGTTTCCGAGGATGGCCGGGCTCGCCTCGGCGCTGCTCGGATTCATCCAGCTCGCCAGCGGCGCAGTCTTCGGGCAGATCCTGATGCGGTTCCACGACGGCACGACGCGGCCGCTCGCGGCGGGCGTCGCGCTCTTCGGCTGCGGCGTGCTCGTCGCGTACCTCCTGCTGGTGCGCGGACGGCGGTAAGATCGCGCCCCATGGTCGACTTCAGCGAAATCACGAGCTCGCCGCTCTTCATCGTCGGCGCCGCCTTCGGGCTGATCGGCCTGCTGCAGATGGCGGCCGGCTTCATCGTGCTCTTCCGGCGCCAGCCGGTGGGCTTCCTCGTCCGGACCCTGATCGGCATGGCGGTGGCCGGTGCTGGTGTCGCGGCCGCGGCGGTCGCGGTCGGGATCCGCGGCTACGAAGCGTTCACGCGCGAGACGGTGGCGGCACGGATCTCGGTCGTCCCCAGCGGGCCGCAGCGGTTCGACGCCCGGGTGAAGTTCGCCGACGGGCGCGAGGCGGGGTTCGTGATCGCGGGCGACGAGCTCTACGTCGACGCCCACATCCTCAAGTGGAAGGCGATCGCGAACGTGCTCGGGCTGCACACCGCCTACGAGCTCGACCGGATCGGCGGCCGTTACCGGGCAGTCGAGCAGGAGCGGAAGAGCATCCGGACCGTCTACCCGCTCGCGGCACCGAAGGTGGTCGACCTTTTCGACCTGCGGGGGAAGTACGCCTGGCTCGAGCCGCTCCTCGACGCCGAGTACGGGTCGGCGAGCTTCGTGCCGGTGACGAAGCCGGCGGAGCTGGAGGTGCGGGTGTCGACGAGCGGCCTCCTGATCCGCGAGGCCGAGAAGAAAGAGTAGCAGGCGCGCCGGTCAGCGCTTCGCGATGTAGGCGAGCTCGACCTTCTCGCCCGCGACCTCGATCACCGCGCCGTCGCGGAGCGTCTGCCAGCCGTCGGCGATCGGCTTGCCGTCGACCTTCGGCGGCTTGCCGGTGACGCGCGCGACCGCGAATCCGTCGGGCCGGCGGAACACCGCGGCGGCGTCCCGGCCGCGCTCGCCGACGGCGGTGAGAGGCTGGTCGAGCGCGATCGTGCCGCCGGCGCGCGGACCCGCGATGCCTTTCAGCACCGCCACCGGCAGCGAGACCTCGACCGTGCGCGCATCGGCCACGGGACCCTTGCCGCCGCCTGCAGCCACCAGATTGCCGTCCGTGCCGCGCGTGAAGATCATCGTGCGGTCGCCGTCGGCGGAGACCACGCTCTTGTGGTCCACGTACTTCAGCTCGAAGCCGAGGATGTCGATGGCGTCGCCGTGGCGCAGCAGATGCCGCGTCACGCGCGTGCCGTTCACGAACGTTCCGTTCGAGCTCTCGAGGTCGAGCAGGATGTGGTCGACGCCCATCACCTCGATCGAGGCGTGCTGCTTGCTGACCGCGGCGTCCTCGAGCCGGATGTCGACGCCTTCGGCGCGGCCGATCACGAGCCGCTTCTCCTCGATGAACCACGAGCCGAGGTTGGTGCCGGTGCGCGTGACCATTAGTTTCGCCATCGGGGCTTCGCCATCGGGCCTACCTTCCCATCTTCGACTTGAGCCAGCCGAACAGGCCGTGCGCCGGCGCCGGTTCCGGGTCCCGCTCCATCTCCGGCACGATGCGCCGCTTCGCGCGCACGAGGATCACCGAGATGTTGTCGCGGCCGCCGCGGTCGTTCGCCATCGCCACCAGCGTCGCCGCGGCGAGCTCCAGGTTCGGCTCGAGCACCCCGAGCGCGTTGGCGAGGTCGGCGTCATCGACGAGGTCGTGCAGGCCGTCGGTGCACAGGAGGAGGAGATCTCCGGCGAGCACCTCGTGCTCGCCGAGGTCGGGGGCAACCTGTTCCTCGGCGCCCAGCACCTTCGTCACCAGATGCCGGCTCTTCGACTGCCGCGCCTCGTCGCTCGTCATCTGCCCGGACGCGAGCTGCGCCTGCACGAACGAGTGATCGGTGGTCAGCCGCTCGAGCCGCCCGGCGCGCCAGCGGTAGACGCGCGTGTCGCCGACGTGCGCGATGCAGACGCGGTCGCCGCGGTACCACGCGGCCGCGAGGGTCGTGCCCATGCCCGCCAGCGACGGATCGGTGCGCGCGCGCTCCCGGATCGCGCGGTTCGCCGCGGCGAACGCGGCGTGCGCGGCGGCGCGCGGCGCGATGTGCTGCGCGGTCGCGAGCTGCCCGATCAGGGTCTGCGTCGCGAGCGCTGCGGCGAGGTCGGCGCCCTTCGCCGTCGCCATGCCGTCGGCGAGCGCGACGAACCCCCGGCCGGCGTCCGCCGCCAGGCTGTCCTCGTTGAACCTCCGGACCCGGCCGATGTCGGTCCGGGTGGCGACTTCTAGCTCGTAGCGCAGCAGCACGGTAACCGGGCGTTGTATGACACTGACATAACAGGGCTTTTTTCCGCCGGTTGCGCGCGCTCACCCGCCGCGCCTTGCCCCGGCCCGTGCCAATGGTAGGCTACCGGCGCATCCCGGGAAAAGAAATAGTTTGGATTTAGGCGTTTACCGCCCGCCGGTTCAAGCGGTTTCTTTGTAAGAATGGAGCCTGGAGAGGCAGGCCGACACCGCCCAAAGGGCCCTCAAGCGTCATGGCGACCAATCGTCTCGGCAGGTACGAGATCCTCGGCGAGCTAGGCCGCGGGGCGATGGGCGTCGTCTACCGCGCGCGCGACCCGATCATCGACCGGGTCGTCGCCCTGAAAACGATCAACCTCGCGCTCACCGGGGCGGCGCTCGCGAGCTTCGAGGCGCGCTTCTTCCAGGAGGCGCGCTCCGCCGGCCGCCTCAACCACCCGAACATCGTCACCATCTACGACGCCGGCAAGGCCGACGGCGTCGCGTACATCGCGATGGAGTTCCTCGAGGGGACCTCCTTGCGCGAAATCCTCGACGAGCACCCGCCGCTCTCGATCCCGCGCATCCTGGAGACCGTCGCGCAGATTGGGCGCGGACTCGCCTACGCGCACGAGAACGGCGTGGTCCACCGCGACATCAAACCGGCGAACGTCATCGTGCTCCGCAACCGCCGGCCGAAGATCACCGATTTCGGCATCGCCCGCCTCGGCGAGGCGGACGGCGTCGGCAGCGAGCGTGCGGGGTCGCCCAAGTACATGTCCCCGGAGCAGATCCGCGGCGACGTCACCCTCGACGGTCGTTCCGACGTGTTCTCGCTCGGGACCGTGCTCTACGAGATGCTCACCGGCAAGCCTCCGTTCGCCGGCGAGACGGTGACCGAGATCATGCAGGCCGTGCTCGAGCATACCCCGCCGGTGCCGAGCGTCGTCGATGCGCACGTGCCGCCGGAGCTCGACGGCGTCGTGATGCGGATGCTCGCGAAGCGGCCCGACGACCGCTATCCGAGCGCACGCAGCCTCTTCCGCGAACTGCGGAGAGTCGACGAGAACTTCAGCGCCCGGACCGAGCACGCGCCTGCGGGCGAGGCGCGGACCGAGCAGACGATGATCGAGCCGGACCCCGTCGTCGCCGCTGCGGCCAGGCCCCCGGTCGGCCCAGGCGACAAGACGCTTGTCATCGGCACCGGGCCGAAGCGGCGCGCGACGTGGCGGCGGGTCGCCGCGCTCGGCGCGATTGCCGCGGCGATCGCGGTAATCGCGGTGATCCCGCTCAAGCTGCAGTACAGCGACGCGAACGCCACCCGCGGCGCGGCAGCGGGACCGCCGCCGGTCGTCGCCGTCGCGCCCATGCCCGAGCCGCCGGCGGTCGAGGCGGTCGCGTCGGCGCCCGAGACTCCGGCAGTCACCCCGCCGAAGTCCCCGAAGAAGGCCGTCGGGCCCCGCCCCGCGCGCAAGGCGCCCGAGCCGCCCCCGGTGGTGGTCACGCCGCCCCCGCCGCCGCCCCCGGTCGTCGTGGCGGCCGCAGCGCCGACCGCTGCCCCGCCGCCCCAAAACGCGACGCTCATGCTCACGGTCTCGCCATGGGGCGAGATCTACGTTGACGGCAAGCGCCGGGGCATCGCCTCGCCCGTGGCGACAATCGAGGTGCCGCCGGGCAGGTATCGCGTCGAGATTCGCAACGCCTCGGGGCCGTCGTACCTCGCGAACGTGACGCTCCAGGCGGGCGACACGCAGCAGATCACGCACCGGTTCGATTAGCGCCGCCCGCCGCGAGTCGCTGTGTCCCGCGCCCGGTTGAACGCGGCGCACGGCACGGGTTAGGCTCGGGGCAGATGGATACCCTCACTCACGCGCTGAGCGGCGCGCTCCTCGCCCGCGCGACCGCCCCCGATCCCGCCCGAGCCCGCATCACGACCGC
The DNA here is from genome assembly GCA_963762785.1 of uncultured beta proteobacterium. GTDB lineage: Bacteria > Pseudomonadota > Gammaproteobacteria > Burkholderiales > SG8-39 > DATEDA01. The sequence goes on along the minus strand of CAVXND010000012.1, from coordinate 44,799 downwards.
GGCGCGGATGGTCGCGGGCGCGCTTGCCGCGGCGTTCCCCGACACCGACTTCTTCCTCGCCTACGTCTCGCCGGTCGCTTACCTGACCGGGCACCGCGGCGTCACCCACTCGATCTTCATGCTGCCGCTCTGGGCGCTCCTGCTCGCCTGGTGCCTCTCGAAGCTCGCCCGCGGCCGGAACACGACCTGGCGCGACTGGATCGGCGTGTGCGCGCTCGGCGTCGGCGCGCACATCGTCGGCGACCTCATCACCTCGTTCGGCACGATGATCTACGCGCCGCTCTCGGATACGCGCGTCGCGTGGAGCACGACCTTCATCATCGACCTCTGGTTCAGCGGCATCATCGTCGCCGGCCTCGTCGCATCCGCGGTCTTCCGCCGTTCGCGCGCACCGGCGATCGCCGGGCTCGCAGTGCTGGCGGGCTATGTCGGGCTGCAGGCGTTCGCGCATTCGCGCGCGATCGACTTCGGCGCCGAGCACGCGCGCCGCGCGGGGTTCCGGGCGGCAGAGGTGTCGGCGATCCCGCGGCCGGTGTCGCCGTTCAACTGGATGGTGGTGGTAGCCGAGGGCGATCGCTACCACTACGCCAACGTGAACCTGGTGCGCGCCGCTTCCCTGCCCGATACGGGCGGCTTCATCTCGCGGCTCGACGCCCCGTACGCGCCCCTCGCACAGGCGAAGTGGGTGGCGGTGGAGAAGTACGGCGCCGGCCCGGCCGAACGCGAGCTCGCCGTGCGCGCGCTCGGCGATCCCAGGCTCGGCTTCTTCCGCTGGTTCGCCGACTACCCGGCGCTCTACCGCATCGACCGGGGCAACCCGTCGACCTGCGTGTGGTTCCAGGATCTGCGATTCGTGATCCCGGGGCGCGCCGCCAACATCTTCCGCTACGGGCTGTGCCAGGAGGAAGGTGCGGACTGGCGGCCGTTCCGCCTCCTCGACGACGGCTCGCTCGAGCCGGCGGGTTGACTGCGCTCTACCGGCACGCGCGGGCGACGGCGCCCTCCTGGCTCGCGATCGCGTCGGCGCGCTCCGCGTCGCTCATGTAGCGCAGGTTGCCCTTTTCGTCGACGCCGCTCTGGATGCGCCTGACGTTGCGCAGCTGCGCGAGGCGTGTCCGCTCCCGTTCGCACTGCTGCTTCGCCTTCTCCGCCGCCTGCTGCTCGCGCGCTTCCTTCTGCTCTCGCTCCATGCGGCGGCGCTGGAAGTCGCGTTCCTGCTGGGAGGCGTCGGGGGCGGCTTTCGGCGCCGGCTCCCCGGGCGGCGCGGCGAGCTTGTCCTGGACCGGGCTCGCCTTCGCGCCGCTCGGCGGGCGCTCCCCATAGTGCACCTTCCCCTGCTCGTCCACCCAGCGATAGACCTGGGCGTGCGCCGCGGTGGCGGCGGCGAGCAAGGCGGCGAGCGCGATGGCGCCGCGCACGGGGCCTAAAGACCGAAGCGCGCGACCGGCGCCCCGGCGACGTCGAGGCGCAGCGAGCATAGCCCGCCTGCCATCGGGTGCGGCTCGCGCACGAGCGAGGTGACGAACACGGTGCGCAAGTCGTCGCCGGCGAAGCACGGCATCGTCGGGGCCGGCATCGGCACCCGGACTCGGCGCTCGATGCGGCCGTCGGCGTTCCAGCGGTTGAGGACGCCGGCGGAAACACCCGCGCTCCAGTAGCGGCCCTCCGCGTCGGCCGCGGCGCCGTCGGGACGTCCGGTCGCCTCGGGGATCTCGCTGGCGACCAAGCGCTCGTTCGTGATGCGCCCGGTGCCCGGCTCGTGGTCCCAGCAGCGGATCCAGCGCGCGCGGCTGTCGGAAAACCACAGCGTGCGGCCGTCGGGGCTGAACGCGAGCCCGTTCGAGACCAGCGTGCCTTCGAACTTCTTTTCGACGCGCCCGTCCGGCGACACGCGGTAGAGCGCGCCGATCGCCTCCTTCTCCTGGCGGTCGTCCATCGAGCCGACCCAGAAGCTGCCGTCCGGCCCGGCCTTGCCGTCGTTCAGGCGGTTGTGCGGACGATCGGTCTCCACCGTCGCGAAGGGCTCGAGGGTGCCGCTCGAGGGTGCGAAGAGCCGCACCGACGAGCGCAGCGCCACCAGGATCCGCCCGTCGCGACAGAGCGCAAGCGAGCCGATCTTCTCGGGCATCGGCCACGCTTCGACTCGCCCCGATGCCGGGTCGAGCGCATGGAGGTGCTGCGCGGGGATGTCGACGAAGAAGAGCCGCCCGCTCGCAGCGTCCCATACCGGGCTCTCGCCGAGGCGGGTGCGGAAATCGAAGACTTTGAGGTCGGTCGGGTCGGTCGGAGCGGGAACGGTCATGTCGTCGTAGCGGAGGTTGCCCCCTTTCACTGTACCTCGATCTACGCGACGGGGCGATCGGGCTTCGGTGATAATCGCGCCCCACGATGACCAGGTACTGGTTCGAGGACTTCACGCCGGGCTGGACGTTCGAGAACGGCCCGCGCACGCTCGCCGCCGCGGAGATCGTCGCGTTCGCGCGCGAATGGGATCCGCAGACGTATCACACCGACGAAGCGCGGGCGCGCGAATCGCCCTACGGCGGCCTGATCGCGAGCGGCTGGCAGACCGCCGGCGTCGCGATGCGGCTCATGTGCGACGGCTATCTGCTCGAGAGCTCGTGCGTCGGCTCGCCCGGGATCGACGAGCTCAAGTTCCTCAAGCCGGTCCGGCCGGGCGATGCGCTCCGCTTCCGCTCGACGGTGGTCGAGGCGGCGCCGTCGAAGACCAAGCCGAACCGCGGCACGGTGACGTTCCGCTGGGAAGTCATCAACCAGCACGGCGAGGTGGCGCTGTCGATGATGGGCAAGCAGCTCTTCCTGAAGCGGCCGGCGTCGTGACCACCGACAACTCGGTCGTCAGCCACCGCATCCACGTCCTCGGCAAGAAGGAGGACCTCGATGCCGTCCGCGTCCCCGGCAAGGTCGCGATCGTGCTCGACGTGCTGTTCGCGACCTCGACCATCGTCACCGCGATGGCGCATGGGGCGTCGAGCGTGACGCCGGCCCTCGACGAGGCGGCCGCGCGCGCGGCGGGCGACCTGCTTCCGCCCGGCTCGTTCGTGCTCGCGGGCGAGCTGTACGCCGAGACGCTGCCGGGATTCGCGCCGCCGTCGCCGCTCGCACTCGTCGACCACGGCGTCGCCGGGAAGCACGTCGTCTACTCGACGACGAACGGCACGGTCGCGCTGCGCGGTGCGGCGGGCGCTGCGGACGTCTACGCCGCGGCGCTGCTCAACGGCCGCGCGGTAATCGACCACGTGCTCGCGAGCCATCCCGACCGTACGATCCTGATCGTCTGCTCGGGCTCGCTGGGGAACTTCAACCTCGAGGACTACTACGGCGCGGGCTATCTGGTGGAGCTGCTCGCCGAGCGGCTCGGCGAGGGCGCGGACTTCTCCGACGCGGCGAGAGTCGCGCGTACGCTCTACCGCTCCGGCGATCCGGTCCCGACGCTCGAGAACTGCCGTGTCGGGCGGATGATGCTCGCGCGCGGGCTCGCGCACGAGATCGCGTACGCCGCCCAGCTCTCGAAGCACGACGTCGTGCCGCGCCTTCGGGCGGGGCGTCTCGTGACCGGCTGAGCCGAATCAAAGCGTAGAATCCCGCCTCCCGACGACCCTCACCGAGGAGAAGAAGATGCGTCGCGTCCCCATTGCCGCAGGCCTCCTGGCAGCCGCGCTTGCGGTTCCCGCCACCGCCCAGATCGCAGTGTCCGCCAACGACCACAAGGCCCGGCTCGTCAACGGCGTGAACACGGTCGTGGCGAACCCGACGCCCGACACCGTGACGCTGATCGACCTCAAGACCAACCCGCCGACCGTGATCGCCGAGGTCAACGCGCCGGCCAGCGTGGTCGGCCCGCCGGTCTCGGTCGCGATCACGCCCGACGCGTCGCTCGCGCTCGTCACCTCGGCGACGAAGATCTCCCCCACCGATCCGGCGAAGGTCGTACCGGACAACCGCATGTCGGTGATCGACCTGACGGCGCGGCCGCCGACCGTCCTCGCCGTGCTCGAAGCGGGGATGGGCGCAGCCGGCGTGGCCATCAACCGCGCGGGCAATCTCGCGCTCGTGGCCGACCGTGCCGCCGGCACGGTCTCGGTGTTCACCATCGCCGGCAAGACGGTGACGCCCGCCGGCAAGGTCGACTTCGGCGCGCCGCAGTCCGGACCGAGCGCCGTCGCGATCAGCGCCGACGGGCGGACCGCGCTCGTCACGCGCGACGGCGATCACAAGATCTCCGTGCTCGCGATCGACGGCACGAACGTCACGTACACCAAGCGCGACCTCAACGCGGGCCTGCGGCCGTACGGCATCGACATCTGCGCGCCCGGCGACATCGCGGTGGTCGCGAACATCGGCGTCGGCCAGGGCGACGCCGACACGATCAGCGTCATCGACCTGACGGTGAAGCCGCCGCGCGTGGTCGAGACGCTGACGGTAGGTCAGACGCCCGAGGGCATCCGCTGCTCCCCCGACGGGATCGTTCGTCGCCGTCGTTCTCCACGACGGGCAGCAACAAGGCGTCGAACTCGCCGTTCTACAACCCGAACGGCAGCTGGTCCTCTTCCAGGTGAACGGCAAGCGGCTGGAGCGCTTCGGCCAGGCGTCGATCGGCAGCTGGTCGCAGGGCGTCGCGTTCGGCGGCGGCCAGGTCCTGGTCCAGAACATGGTGCAACAACAGATCCAGGTGTTCCGGCTCGACAAGTCCGGCCTGTTCGACACCGGGCACCGGCTCCAGATGAAGGGCGGGCCGGCCGGAATCGCGTTCTCGAACCCGTAGCGCCATCAGAGGGAATCGCCGCTCACGCGGCGATTCCCTGGTCGGAGGACGAGGCGGTGGGCCCCCTCGCATCGTTTCAGCCGGCTACTCGATCCGCGCGCCGGAGATCTTCACGATCTCGCCCCAGCGCGCGTACTCCTCGGCCAGCCGCTTCGCGAACTCCGCCGGGCCGCCCGCGAGCGGCTCGGCGCCGATGTCGGTCAGGCGCTTGCGGAACGCCGGGTCGGCGAGCATCTTCGCGACCTCGGCCTGCACGCGGTCGATGACCGGCTTCGGCGTGCCCTGCGGCCCGACGATGCCGAACCAGACCGACGACTGGAGCTGCGGCATCCCCGCCTCGACGGTCGTCGGCACGTCGGGCAGCGCGGTCGAGCGCCGGTCGGACAGCACGACGATCGGCCGCACGTTGCCGGCCTTGACCTGGCCGACGATCCCGGTCATCAGCTGGAACATGAGCTGGGTGCGGCCGGCGACGAGATCCTTGGTCGCCTCGCCGACGTTGGCGTACGGCACGTGCTGCATCTGCGTCCCGCTCAGCTTCTTGTACAGCTCGCCCGAGAGGTGCATCGAGCTGCCGTTGCCGGAGGAGCCGAAGTTGAGCTTGCCGGGATTCGCGTTGACGTAGTCGGTGAACTCCTTGAGCGTCTTCGCCGGGATGCTCGGGTGCACGACGAGCACGTTCTGGACGTCGCCGACGAGCGCGATCGGCGCGAGATCCTTGAGCGGATCGTAGGGCATCGTCTTGTAGAGGTGCGGGTTGATCGCGAGCATGCTCGAGGCGGCCATCCCCAGCGTGTAGCCGTCGGGGTCGGCCTTCGCGATCGCCGCGAGCCCGGTGTTGCCCTGCGCGCCCGGCCGGTTCTCGACGACGAACTGGTGCCCGAAGTCTTTCGACAGCGCGTCGGCGACGACCCGCGTGAGCGGATCGATCGTGCCGCCCGGCGTCGCCGGGACGATCATGCGCACCGGCTTCGTGGGCCAGCTCTGCGCCTGGGCGGTGCCGACTGCGAGCGCCGCGGCCGCGGCGGCGAGCAAACGGATAGCGAGCTTCATCTGTCTCTCCAACGGAACGTCATTGCGCCGGTGCCGCGCGCGCCGCGTCGACGGCGGCGCGGATGTGCGCATCCGGCGTCGCGACCAGGAGGACGCACCCCGGGCCGATCATCAGCCGGCGCCCGCCGGTCTGGGCGATCGCGTCGCGCACCTCGGCGCGGATCGCGTCGTGCGGCCCGCGCGTAAGCGTGCGGTTCTCCTCGACGCCTCCGACGAGGAGCTTCGGGAAGCGCTTCAGCGCGTCGCGCAGCGTGGGCGCCGTCAGGCGGTCGTGCCAGTTCACGAGGCTCACCGGGTAGTCGGCGAGGAGGTCGAACATCACGTCCTCGCCGTGCACGTGCAGGAGATCGAGCCGCGTCTTTCCCTTCAGCGCGGCGAAGATCTCGAGGTCGTAGCGCTTGCCGAAGCGCAGGTACTCGGCTTCGGTCGCCACGCGGTAGCTCGCGCACTGCGTGGCGAGGAAGAGGCCGTGCGCGCCGGCCGCAAGCGACGCGAGCGCGAAGTCGATCGTGACGTCGGTGATGATGCGCAGGCCCGCTTCGAGCGCCTCGGGCTCGCGCCGCATGTCGGCGAAGACGCGCTCGCCGGCGAGCTTGCGCGCGGTGGTGAGCGGGCTGAAGACCGTCTGCAGGATCGGCGCGCCGCCGCCGAGCTCGCGCGCGGCGAGGCGCAGCGCCTCGACCTGCTGGCCGAGGACGCCCTTGCCGCGGATCGAGCCGCGCGAGGCGCGCCCAGTCCTCGGCGCGCGCGAGCCCGGTCTTCACGACCGCGCGCGCGCCGTTCGCCGCGCCCTGGTACTCGGTGACCGCCCCCCAGTCCTCGACCCCGTAGGTCCCCGAGGGCATGAACTTGACGAGATCGAAGTCCCACTTGCGCTGCCACGCCACCATGTGCCCGGCGAGCTTCGCCGGATCGAGGTCGTCTTCCGGGAAATGCCGCCACAGGCTGATCGGCAGCCGGTCGACCGGCTGGCCCGCGGCGGCAGCTTCGATTCGCTGCCAGTGATCCATGGCCCGATTCTACTTATAGAGCGCACGGTGATCGGCGGCGAGGAGGTTCGCCGCCATCGCCGCCCCATGTCGCCGACCCGATGAAGCCGATGGTGCCGCGGGTCGTCGTTCGTCGCACCCTCGCCTCCGAATCAGTGCTTCCCGCCATACCCGAACCAGCCGATGAAGAACCGCGCGATGCCGTACGCGAGCCAGATCCGCACCCGCAGGTGCAGCGGCTGGCGCCGCCACCGCGCCCGCGCGACCGGCCGCGCGCCGTCGACGACGCGCTCGAGCAGGCTCTCGCGCAGCTCCTGCGCGAACTTCCGGTCCTCGACCACGACGTTCGCCTCGCGCGCGAGCAGCAGGCTGAGCGGGTCGATGTTCGACGAGCCCACCGTCGCCCACCGGCCGTCCACCACCGCGACCTTCGCGTGCAGGAAGCTCTTCGTGTACTCGAAGATGTGCACCCCGGCGTCGAGCAGCGCGCCGTAGAGCGCGCGCGAGGCGTAGTGGAGCAGCACGTACTCGACGCGCGCCTGCAGCAGCACGACCACGCGCACGCCGCGGGCCGCGGCCGCGACCAGCGCCCGCCGGAAGCGGGCTCCCGGGAAGAAGTACGCGCTCGCGATGACGATCTCCTCGTTCGCCGCCTCGATCGCGGCGAGATAGGCGTCCTCGATGTCCGAGCGGTGGCGGAAGTTGTCGCGGATCAGGAACGCCGCGCGCTGAAACCCGCGCGGCACGGTCTCCGCCGACGGCGGCGGCGCCGGCGCCACGCCCGACCATTGCTGGAAGTTCGACAGCGCGACCAGCCGGCACAGCCGGTCGGCCTCGTCGCGGATCGCGCCCACGAGCGGACCCTCGACCCGGACCGCGTAGTCGTAGCGGGGCGGGATCTGGCCGGGCGTGTGCATGTCGTCGATGATGTTGATGCCGCCGACGAAGGCGACCCGCGCGTCGATCACCACGATCTTCCGGTGCAGGCGCCGCAGTCGCCGCGCGCTGAAATCCCACGGCGAGATGTCGGGCCGGTAGATCACGAACGACACGCCCGCGGCGAGCAGCCGCTCGCGCAAGGCGCCGACGTAGCGCTTCACCGTCATGCCGTCCACGACGACGCTGGTGCGCACGCCATGCGCCGCCGCCTCGGCAAGCGCACGGGCGATGCGCCTTCCGGCCGCGTCGTCGGCGAAGATGTAGGTCTCGAGGTAGATCTCGTGGCGCGCGCCGGCGATCGCCGCCTCGAGGGCCGGGAAAAACTCGGCGCCGGTCCGCAGGAGCTGCAGCCGGTTGCCGTCGACGAGCTCCATGCCGGAGCGGTACGGGCCTAGTAGAGCGCGAGGCGCGCGGTGAGCAGCGCGTGGTCGGAGATGCGCGACCACGCGTGCCCGTGGTGCACCTGGGCGTGGTACACGGAAAACCCGCGCACGTAGATGCGGTCGAGCCGGAAGCAGCGGCAGCCGGCTCGGGAAGCTGCGCGCCGGGCGGCCGCGATGATCGCGGAACACCTCGACCAGCCCCAGCTCGTGCGCGAGCCGGTGGCCGGCACGGTTGCGCCAGTCGTTGAAATCGCCGGCGACCACCAGCGGCGCGTCCTCCGGCACGAGCTCGAGGATGCGGTCGATCAGCGTGTGCAGCTGCCGGCGCCGTCCCTCCTCGACGAGCGCGAAGTGCACGCACAGGCAATGCACCGTGATCCGGGTCGCGGGAATCTTGACTTCGCAGTGGAGCAGGCCGCGGCTCTCGAACGGGTGCGACGACACGTCCAGGTTCTCGGCCGCGACGATCGGGAAGCGCGACAGGATCGCGTTGCCGTGGTGGCCGTGGTCGTACACGGCGTTGCGCCCGTACGCGAACTCCCCCCACACGGCGTCGGCGAGGAACTCGTACTGCGGCTCGTCGGGCCAGTCGTGGAAGCGGGTCGCGTGCCGCTCGTGCTTCCCCTGCACCTCCTGCAGGAAGATGATGTCCGCGTCGACCGCGCGCAGGCGGTCGCGCAGCTCGTGCACGACCATGCGGCGGTTGAAATGGTTGAAGCCCTTGTGGATGTTGTAGGTGGCGACGTGCAAGTCCATGTGCTCGTCAGTTCCGAGGAAACGAGGGGCCACAGCCCCTCGTGCTCCCCAAAGCCGGGAAAAGCGCTGCCTTCGGCATCGGTTTTCTCTCCAAGTCGGATGCGGTCAGCTAAAGCCTCGATTGTCGCATTGCGCCGGGTTGCTCAACGCCCCGCCGCGAGGCGCGCCGGGAGCATCAGGATCGCGTCGCGGTTCGACCAGGAGAAGCACTTGTCGGCCGCCTCCCGCCAGGGCAGCCAGAGGTAGCGCGAATGCTCGGCCGGCGCGAGCACCGGCTCGACCGCCGCGGGGAGCGTGAGGCCGAACACGCGCTCGACGTTGTGCGTGATCCCGGGCGCGTATCGCGAGCGCCACTTGCGGTAGATCTCGTAGCGGTTGTCGACGCCCCAGTCGGCGAGCGCGTGGCGCGTGGCGTCGATGCCGGTCTCCTCGCGCACCTCGCGCACCGCCGTCTCGCCGAGCGGCTCGTCGCCGGTCGCGACGCTGCCGGTGACCGATTGCCAGTAGCCCGGCCACGGCGAGCGCTCGAGGAGCAGCACCTCGAGCGCCCGCGTGTGGATCACGACGAGCACGGACCGCGGGATCTTGTACATCGAGGGCGACGGCCGGGGCCCGCTCGCGATTCCGGCGCGCGTCAGTCCTCGTTCCTGCCCATGACCGGCAGGTCGAACGCCTTGGCGTCGACCCCGTCCACGAGCACCCAGAACGGGATGTCCTCGTCGTAGCAGCTCTCGGCAACGCTGTCGAACACCTCGAGCGCGGTCTCGAAGGCCTCCGGATCGGCGCCGGCGAGGTCGCCGCAGCGCTCGAGCGTGAGCACGATCCCGTGCGGCTGCTGCCACGCCTGCTCGGCGAGGACGTCGTTCAGCGCGTCCCAGTTGCCGCCGAACCACTCGGGGAAACCGAGCCGCTGGGCGAGCTTCGCGAGCAGCGCCTCCTTCGTGCGCACGCCCGCGAGATCGACCGCCCAGCGCGCGAGCCCGGCATGCTCCGCCGCCGCGTCGAGCGCAGCCGCGTCCTCCGGACGGACGAAGATGCCGGCCTCGCCGGGATCGGTCAGCAGCTGTTCGTATTCCTCGGTGGTCACTTGCCTGCCGGTGTCGTGGAGCGTGGCTCAACCAGCCCGGACGATCATTCCCGGATCCGGCGGAAGCTGCGGTAGTGGTCGTCGGTGTAATAGTACTCGCCGCCGCCCGCGACGATCCGGCGCGCGCCGCGGTCCCGCGCGCCCGGCGTCGGGACGGTGTACTCGCGATAGTAACCGCGCGAGCGGACCGGCAGCCGCTGCTCGAAGTTGCCGAACGCGGCGCCGTCCTTCCGGTACGGGAACGGCCCGCCGCGCCTGACGAGCGCGAGCGTGTCGCGCGCCTCCTTCGGCAGCTCGGCCGCCGGGATCTCCGGCATCGGCTGCGGCGCCGGCTCGCGCGCCGGCGCCGTCACGCTGAACGCAGCGCCGGCCAGGGCGGCAAGGAAGAGGCGGCAAAACCACACGCGTGTCATGGCCGCGTCGGGCGCTCTTGCGCGGGCTGCGATGGCGTTGGCGCGTCAGGCCTTCGGCGCCTCGCGGAGGCGGATGTGCAGCTCGCGCAGCTGCCGCTCGTCCACCTCGGACGGCGCCTGGGTGAGGAGATCCTGCGCGCGCTGCGTCTTCGGGAACGCGATAACGTCGCGGATCGACTCCGCGCCGGCCATCAGCGTGACGATCCGGTCGAGCCCGAACGCGATGCCGCCGTGCGGCGGTGCGCCGTACTGGAGCGCATCGAGCAGGAAGCCGAACTTCCGCCGCGCCTCGTCCTCGCCGATCGCGAGCGCGCGGAACACCTGCGACTGCACCTCCGCGCGGTGGATCCGCACCGACCCGCCGCCGATCTCCCAGCCGTTCAGCACGACGTCGTACGCCTTCGCGAGCGCGCCGCCCGGATCGGATTCGAGCCGCTGCTCGTGGCCGTCCTTCGGGCTGGTGAACGGATGGTGCATCGCAGCCCAGCGCTTCTCCTCCTCGTCGTACTCGAACATCGGGAAGTCGACCACCCACAGCGGCTGCCAGCCGCCCGCCGCGAGACCCTTCTCGTGGCCGATCTTCGTCCGCAGCGCGCCGAGCGCATCGTTGACGATCTTCGCCCGGTCGGCGCCGAAGAAAATGACGTCGCCGTCCTTCGCGCCGGTGCGCTCGAGGATCGTCCGCAGCGCGTCGGCGGACATGAACTTCACGATCGGCGACTGCAGCCCCTCCTCGTTCGGCTTCGAGGCGTCGTTCACCTTGATGTAGGCGAGGCCCTTCGCACCGTAGATCGCGACGAAGGCGGTGAAGTCGTCGATCTCCTTGCGCGTGAGGAGGCTGCCGCCACCGGGGATTCGCAGACCCGCGACGCGTCCATCCTTGAGCGCGGCGGCCTGGCGGAAGACCTTGAAGTCGACCGTGCGCGCGACGTCGGTGAGCTCGGTGAGCTCGAGCGGCACGCGGAGATCGGGCTTGTCCGAGCCGTAGCGGCGCATCGCGTCAGCGTAGGCGAGCACCGGGAACGGGTCCGCGAGATCGACTCCGAGCACTTCCTTGAACACCGTGCGCACCATCCCTTCCATCAGCGCGCGGATCTCGGCCTCGTCGAGGAACGAGGTCTCGACGTCGATCTGCGTGAACTCGGGCTGGCGGTCGGCGCGCAGGTCCTCGTCGCGGAAGCAGCGCGTGATCTGGTAGTAGCGGTCGAAGCCCGCGATCATCAGCATCTGCTTGAAGAGCTGCGGTGACTGCGGCAGCGCGAAGAAGTGGCCGGGGTTCACCCGCGACGGCACGAGGTAGTCGCGCGCGCCCTCGGGCGTCGACTTGGTGAGCATCGGCGTCTCGATGTCGAGGAAGCCGAGCGAGTCGAAGTAGCGCCGCACCGCCATCGCGACGCGGTGGCGGAGGACGAGGTGCCGCTGCATGACCGGCCGCCGCAGGTCGATCACCCGGTGCGTGAGCCGGACGTTCTCGTTCAAGTGCTCCTCGTCGAGCTGGAACGGCGGCGTCACCGACGGGTTGAGGATCTCGATCTCGTGCGCCAGCACCTCGACCTCGCCCGAGGTGAGGTCGGGGTTCGCCGTGCCGGCCGGGCGGCGCCGGACCTTGCCCGTCACGCGCAGGACGTACTCGTTGCGGATGCGCTCGGCGATCGCGAACGTCGGCGCCCGGTCCGGGTCGCAGACGACCTGGACCAGGCCCTCGCGGTCCCGGAGATCGATGAAGATGACCCCGCCGTGGTCGCGGCGGCGGTGCGCCCAGCCGCAGAGCGTGACGGCCTCGCCGACGAGTGACGCGGTGACCTGGCCGCAGTATTGGGTTCGCATGCTCGGAAATGGGGAATGGAGGAAAGGGAGAGGGGTCGCGCCGCGCGGTGCCGGAGGCGGTGTGTCCTAGAGCGGCGGGGCCTGCAGCGCCGAGGGCGCCGCCTTGCGCGCGGCCGGGGGCGGCGGAGCGACGCCCATCGAGATGATGTACTTGAGTGCGTCGTCGACGCTCATGTCGAGCTCCACGACGTCCTTGCGATGGAGCATCACGAAGTAGCCCCCGGTAGGGTTCGGCGTGGTCGGGACATAGACGCTCAGGTAGTCGCCCTCGAGGTGGTTCGCGACGTCCCCGCCCGGCCGGCCGGTCAGGAACGCGATCGTCCACTGCCCGGGCTGCGGCCACTGCACGAGGAGCGCCTTGCGGAACGCCTGTCCGCCCGGGCGGAACAGCGTGTCGCTCACCTGCTTCACGCCGTTGTAGAGCGAGTTCACCACCGGGATGCGGCGGAGGATGCCTTCCCACAGGCGCAGCAGCCGCTGGCCAATGATGTTCGACGCGAAGACCCCGGTGAGGAACACGACGACCACCGTCAGCACGAGACCGAGCCCCGGGATCTGGTGGCCGAAGAGCGTCTCGGGCTGAATCTGGGGCGGAAGGAGCGTCAGCACCTGGTCCATCGACGACACGATCAGGTGCAGCACCCACAGCGTGATCGCGAGCGGGATCCAGATGAGGAGCCCGGTGATGAGGTATTTCTTCATGGTGCGGGCGGGGCGTTGCGCGGACGGGCGCGGAGCGGCGCGGCATCGATGGATCGGCGCGGGGCGCCGCTGACCATTTCAAGCCGCGCGGATTCGCGCGCGATCCGCCCCCTCGTTTCGCTAGGAACCCGCCGTAGTGGTCGAGCTCGGAGTCGTCGATTCCTTGGCGTCGCCCGCGCCCTTCGAGTCTCCCGCCGGCTTCGCGTCCCCGGCCGGTTTCGCGTCGCCTGCCTCCTTCTTCTCGGTCGGCCCCGGCGCCGTTCCCTTGCCCTTGAAGTCGGTCGCGTACCAGCCCGACCCCTTCAGCTGGAACCCGGCCGCGGTCACCAGCTTGTTGAAGGTCGGCTTCTCACACTCGGGACAGACCGACCGCGGGAGGTCGGAGACCTTCTGCAGGTACTCGCTCTGGAACCCGCACGACGCGCATCGGTACTCGTAGATCGGCATCTGCACTCCTGAACGTCCGGCTCGCGTCCCGCGCCGCAAGACAAGGCCGCGGATTATAACCGAACGAATGGGTTTTCCCGAGACAAATCGGGGCCTTGCGCCGCTTTTCAACCCCCCGGACGCGGTCCCGGCGCACGCTGTTGCACCGCCTCCGCAGGACGCATCGTCGCGATGTCGACGCCACGCCATGCCGGTCGTCGCGTCGCGCTTGACGCTGTGCGGCGCTTGGGGTTTAATGACGTCGTCATTTATGACGCTGGCATAAGCCGGCGCGGCGTATCCAAGAACAGCGAGCCGCGCGCCAATCCGGAGGCGACGCCCCCGGACGAAGACGGTGGAAGCCAGGCGAAACCGGATGCCCGCCGGCGGGGGCATCCGGCACGAGGACAAGAAGACAATGAGGCTCGAACCTGGCAGCCGGTCGCCCGCACGCGGGGGCGAACTCACCCGATCCCCGGGCACGACCGGAAGCGCACCGCTTCCGGGTTCGGACCAGGCGAGTTGTGGCGGCGTACTCGCATTTCCCGTGTTTGATCCGACGGCATTCGCGGCCGATTTCGCTCGGCCTGCACGCCGTCCCATCGACCGAGAGGAGCATCGCATGAACGCCACATCTCGCATCAACGGTACCATCGCCGCGCTCGCCCTCGCGGGCGGCCTCGCCGGCTGTCTTGGCGGCGGCGGAGGCGGCAGCAGCAGCAGCGACGGCGGCGGTGGCGCTGCCGCGAGCGGCGCCGCCGCCCCGGCCGCCGCATCCGGGGCGGCAGCACCAGCGCCCGCACCGGCGCCCGCATCCGGCGCATCGGCGCCGACCCCCGCGCCGGCCCCCACCATGCCGACGGCCCAGCCGACGTCGGCGGGCAACGCTGTCCGCTTCCTCGAGCAGACGAGCTTCGGCCCGACCGAGGCCTCGATCCAGGAGGTGATGCAGAAGGGCACCGCGCTTGCGCTCGAGGAGCAGTTCACGAAGGCGATGAGCGGCTACGGCACCTTCACCGACGTCGACCCGGATCCGCGCAAGGGTTGCCCCGACACGGCGCTGCCCAATCCGGACATCTGCTACCGCGAGAACTACACCGTGCACCCGCTGCAGCGGCGGTTCTTCCAGAACGCGGTGAGCGCCCAGGACCAGCTCCGGCAGCGGGTCGCCTTCGCGCTGTCGCAGATCCTGGTGATCTCCGGCACCGAGCTCGAGACGATGGGCGGCATCGGCTACTACCAGCAGATGCTCATGAATTTCGCGTTCGGAAACTTCCGCGAAATCATGTACGAGGTCACGCTCAGCCCGGCCATGGGCGAGTTCCTCGACATGGTGAACAACCCGAAGCCAGACCCGGCGCGGAACATCGAGCCGAACGAGAACTACGCGCGCGAGGTGCTGCAGCTCTTCACCGTCGGCGAGTGCGAGCTGAACGTGGACGGCTCGTGCCGGCTCGACGCGGCCGGCGCGCCGATCCCGACCTACGAGCAGGATACGGTGGAGAATCTCGCCCGCGCGCTCACCGGCTGGACCTATCCGCCGCGGCCCGGGGTCGCGTCGCGGTTCCCGAACCCACCTTTCTACCTCGGCCGCATGGTGCCCTTCGAGGCGCAGCACCACACGGCCGTGAAAACGCTGTTCGGCAACCGCACCATCCCTGCCGGCCAGAACGCGGTCCAGGACGTCAACTCGGCCCTCAATATCATCTTCAACCACCCGAACACCGGGACGTTCATCGGCAAGCAGCTCATCCAGCACCTGGTGACGTCGAACCCGTCGCCGGCGTACGTCGCGCGCGTGACTGCGGCGTTCAACAACAACGGCCAAGGCGTGCGCGGCGACATGAAGGCGGTGCTGCGCGCGATCCTGCTCGACGCGGAAGCGCGCGGCGACGTGAAGACCGCCGCCGACTACGGCAAGCTCCGCGAGCCGGTGCTGCTCGTCACCGGTGTCATCCGCGCGCTGAACGGCGCCTCCGACGGCGTGTACTTGCTCGGGCAGTCGACGAACATGGGCCAGAACGTGTTCCAGGCGCCGTCGGTGTTCAACTTCTACCCGCCGACCTTCCCGGCGCCCGGCACGACGATCGCCGGACCGCCGTTCAAGCTCATGCTCACCGGCACGATCCTCAACCGGGCCAACTTCGTCGACCGCATCGTGATGGGCGCCAACATCGGCGCCGACAACACGGTGACGGGCTCGACCGGCACGCGGATCAACCTGCAGCCGTTCCAGGCGCTCGCCACCAACCCCGACGCCGCGAACCAGCTCCTCGACCGCTTCAGCCTGATCTTCATGCACAACGCGATGTCGACCCAGGCGCGCCAGGCGCTGCTTACGGCGATCACCGCCTACCCCGCGACCGACACGCTCGGCCGCGTGCGTCAGGCCGCCTACCTCGCCGCGACTTCGGCGCAATACCAGGTGGAGCAATAGCCATGACCTTCCACATCCTCCGCAGGAACTTCTTGAAGGGCCTCGGTGCGATCACCGCAGCCAACACGATGCCCGGCCTCTCGCTGATGAACGCGTACGCGCAAGCCGCCGACTACAAGGCGCTGGTGTGCGTGTTCCTATACGGCGGGAACGACGGCAACAACATGGTGGTGCCGGTGCAGGCCGCCGAGTACGGGACCTACGCCACGGCGCGGGGCAGCATCGCGCTCCCGCAGGCGAGCCTCGTCCAGCTCCCGCAGGCTAGCGGCGCACGGTTCGGCCTGCACGCGAACCTCGCGCCGCTGCAGCAGGTCTGGGCGAACGGCGACTTGGCGCTGCTCTTCAACACCGGCCCGCTGGTGCAGCCGGTCACGCGCGCGCAGTACCGCGCCAACCGCTCGACGCGGCCAGCGAATCTCTTCTCGCACGACGACCAGCAGGAGCAGAACCAGACCGCGATCCCCAACAACCAAACCACAACCGGCTGGGGCGGCCGGCTCGGCGACCGCCTGACCGTGATGAACGCCGGCTCGACGGTGCCGATGAACATCTCCGTCGGCGGCAATGACATCTTCCTCCGCGGCCAGGCGACCGCCGCGTACTCGGTGCCGAGCGGCGGCAACTTCGGCCTGACGATCACCGGCGGCAACGCCGCGCAGCAGACCGCACGGCGGAGCGCAATGCAGGCACTGTTCGCGCTCGACCGGCAGAACATGCAGGTGCGGAGCGCGGGCGACGTGATCTCGAGCGCCGTGAACGCGAGCACCGCGCTCAACACCGTGATCAACAACAACGCCTCGGCGGCCGCGCCCGCGTTCCAGGGCCTGAACACCGGGCTCTCGCGGCAGCTCTTCGCGGTCGCGAAGATGGTCGAGGGGCGCGCGCAGCTCGGGTTGCGGCGCCAGGTCTTCTTCGCGCAGGCCGGCGGCTTCGACAACCACCAGAACCAGATCGCCGACCAGGGCGGCCGGTTCAACGAGGTCGGGCCGGCACTGCGGGCGTTCTACAACGCGATCGTCGCGCTCGGCGTCCAGGACCAGGTGACGCTCTTCACGCTGTCCGACTTCAGTCGCACGCTGCGCGTGAACGACGGCGGCTCCGACCACGCGTGGGGCAACCACCACATCGTCCTCGGCGGCGCGGTGCGGGGCGGCCAGACCTACGGCACCTTCCCGACCCTCGCGCTCGGCGGGCCGGACGACACCGACTCTGACGGCCGGTGGATACCGACGACCGCGGTCGACCAATACGCGGCGACGCTCGCCAAGTGGTTCGGCGTGCCCGATGCGGACATCCCCGCGGTGGTGCCGAACATCGCGCGCTTCCCGTCGCGCGATCTGGGGTTCATGGGCTAACGAGGCGCCCCTCAGCGAGAACGGGCCTCCGGGCCGCGTGAAGAGCGCGGCCCAGCTCGTCTGAGGGAACGACTGCACGAGCGGCGAAGAGGAGCGGACGAATGAACAGCGGGCACAATTTCGACCACGACCGCGGCTTCACCCTCATCGAGGTAATGGTCGTGGTCGTCATCCTCGGCCTGCTCGCGGCGATCATCGTGCCGCGGGTCATGAGCCGGCCGGACGAGGCGCGCGTCGTCGCCGCGCGGGCCGACATCGCGGCGATCAACCAGGCGCTGAAGCTCTACCGTCTCGACAACACGTTCTACCCGGCGACGGAGCAGGGGCTTGCCTCGCTGGTGCAGCGCCCGACGACACAGCCGGTACCCGGGAACTGGAAGCAGGGCGGCTACCTCGACCGCGTGCCGAAGGACCCGTGGGGACGCGAGTACCAGTACCTCAACCCGGGTGTGCGCGGCGAGATCGACGTCTTCAGTCTCGGCGCGGACGGCGCGCCGGGTGGCGAAGGGAACGGCGCCGATGTCTTCAACTAGGCCACGGCCGAGGGCCGTGGCAGAGCCTCTCGTACCCGGGTCGGTGCGCTGCGCAAGCGGCTTCACGCTGGTCGAGGTGCTGGTGGTCGTCGTGATCATCGCCCTCCTCGCGTCGGTCGTTGCGGTGAGGATCGCACCGGATGCGCGCCAGAGCCTGCGCGAGGAAGCGGTGCGGCTCGCGGCGGTGCTCGCGCACGCGCGCGACGAAGCCATCGTCACCGGCGTACCGCTCGCCTGGCAGAGCGCAGACTCCGGCTACCGGTTCGTCCGGCGCGCCGCGGACCGCACCTGGCAGCCGCTCGACCGCGACCCCGCGCTCCGCGCGCGCGAGCTGGCACCGGGCGTGAACCTCGCCGCAGTCGAGACCACGGCCGGCGGCGACGGTCCCGTGCCGGTCATCGTGCTCGCGCCTACCGGGCTCTCCGAGCCGTTCCGCATCACGCTGGCGCTCGGACCGCACCGCATGCGCGTCAGCTCCGACGGCGTGAACGCGCCGGTCATCGAGGATCTCGGGCTGTGACCCGCCGCGCGCGCGGATTCACGCTGATCGAAATTCTCGTCGCGCTCGCGATCCTGGCGGTCGCGCTCGCCGCCGCGGTCCGCTCGGCGAGCGTCGCCGCCGACGCTACGCTCGACCTCCGCGAGCGCCTCGCCGGCACCTGGGTGGCGCAGGACCGGCTCGCCGAGTACGCTGCGCGACCGCTCTGGCCGGAGGTCGGGACGCGCGCCGGGAACGCGGACCAGGCCGGAATGCAGTTCGCCTGGCGCGAGACGGTGACCGGTACGCCGAACCCGCGCTTCCGCCGCATCGAGGTGCAGGTGTTCGCGGCGCGAACGCCCGATCACGCCGTCGCGACGCTGGTCGGCTACGCGACGCGGAACGAGCAGCGATGATGAAGCGCGCGCGCGGCGTTACGCTGGTCGAACTGCTCGTAGCGGTCGCGATCTTCGGCATCCTCTCCGCGTTCGCGTACCGCGCGCTCACCGTGGTCCTCGACAGCCGCGGCCGCATCGAGCAGGAGAACCGCAAGTGGCGCGGGCTCGCGCTCTTCTTTGCGCGCCTCGAGCAGGACGTCGCCACCGCGGTGCCGCGCCCGGTGCGCGATCCCGGCGACGTGCTGTCGCCGGCGTTTGCCGGAAGCGCCACCGGGGTGCGGATCAACGAGGGCGCGCTGATGCTCACGCGCACCGCGTTCGCGCCGGAGCCGGGCGCGGTCGAGGCGCCGCGGCGGCTCGGCTACCGTCTGCGCGGCGCCGTCGTCGAGCTGCTCACCTGGGGCGTCCTCGACCAGGGCCCGCGCACCGAGCCGCGCGTCGTGGCGGTCCTCGACGGCGTGAAGGCGATGGACCTTCGCTACCTCGACCCAAGGGGCCAGTGGCATCTCGCCTGGCCGCCGCCGCTCGCCGCGGCGGCGCAAGCCGCGCTGCCGGTCGCGATCGAGGTGAAGCTCGACCTCGTCTCCGGCGAGCGGATCACGCGGCTCCTTCCCACCGCGGCGAGGACGACGCAGTGACCGGCCCGCGCGGACAGCGGGGGATCGCCGTCGTCGTCGCGGTGCTGGTGGTCGCGCTCGCGACGAGCACTGCCGCCTACATCCTCTGGCATCAGTCGCTCTGGCTCCGGCAGGTCGAGAACATCACCGCTCGCGCCCAGGCCGACGCGCTCGCGCGCGCCGCGGCGGCGTGGGCCGCTGCGATCCTCGCCGAAGACGACCCGGCGATCGACCATCTCGGCGAGACCTGGGCGCGGCGCATCCCGCCGTTTCCGGCCGAGCACGCGGAGCTCGTCGGCGCCATCACCGACGAACAGGCCAAGTTCAACGTCAACAACCTCGCGGGCGAGGGCGGGGCGAATCCGCAGCAACTGCTTGCGTTCCAGCGCCTCCTCGGCGCGGTGGGGCTGCCGGCCGCGCTCGCCGAGGGCGTCGTCGACTGGCTCGACGCCGACGACGCGGTCACTCCGCCGAACGGCGCCGAGGACCAGCATTACCTCGCGCTCGATCCGCCCTATCGCGCCGCCAACCGCCGCATCGCCGATCTCGCCGAGCTCGCGCGGGTCAAGGGCTTCGACGCCCGCGCCGTCGCCCGGCTCGAGCCGTTCGTGACCGCGCTGCCCGCCGAGACGGCGGTGAACGTGAACACCGCCCCGCCCGCGGTGCTGCGCGCGCTCCTGCCCGGGCTGGGGCCGGAGGACGCGACGCGCCTCGTCGAGCGGCGCCGCCAGCGGCCGTTCGCGAGCCGGGACGAGTTCGTGCGCGCGCTCCCTACGCGCCCCGCCGCTTCGATCGACACGCAGATCGACGTCCGCAGCCGCTTCTTCCGCGCCGACGCGACGGTGCGCCTCGGCCGGGTCACGACCGGCTACCGCGCCCTCTTCGAGCGGCCGGAACGCGACGAGCGCGCCCTGCCGACGCTCGTGGCGCTGACCCTCGTCGCCATCTAGGAGGCCGAGCCGATGAAATCCGCCGCGAGCTTCCTGCAACTCCACCTTCCGGAGCACTGGTCCGACCCGGGCGCGCTCGACGAGCCGCGGCTCCGCTGGGCGTTGAGCGCGGGCGGCCGCGTCGAAGACGGCGCCTCGCCCCTCGCCGAGATCCCGCGCGCGGATGAAACCTGCCTCGTCCTGCCGGTAGCGCGGGTCGCCTTCGTGCGCGCCGCGCTCCCGCCGGGCCCGGCCGCGAAGCTCGCCAAGCTCGCACCGTTCGCGATCGAGGACGCGATCGTGTCGGCGCCGGAGGACGTTCTCGCCACGGTCCTGGACGACGAGCGCAACGGCGAGCGTCTGGTCGCCGTTATCGATCGCAGGTGGCTCGAAGTCGTGCTCGCCAAGCTCGCTGCGCACGGGATGCAGCCGACGCGAGCGGTCGTCGAGAGTGCGCTCGCCGCCGGCTCGCCGGGCACCTGGACGGTCGTCTGGACGGGCAGCGGCGGTTTCGCCGCCCTCGGCGGCATCGAGGCGATCGCGCTGGACGCTTCGCTCGACGGCCGTCCGCCGCTCTCGCTGAAGCTCGCCGCCGACGAGCGGCGCCGGCGCGGCGACCCGCCGAAAGCCGTGCGGGTGCTCCTCGCCGGCGGCGCGGATGCACCGGACACCGGCCGCTGGACCGAGTCGTTGCACGTCCCGGTTGCGGTCGTCGGCAAGTGGGTGCCGGAGGCGACCGACGCCGCGGCGGCCGCATGCCCGAATCTCCTCCCCGGCGCGGGCGGCGGACGATGGCGCGGCGCCGCCGACCTCGCGGCGCGCTTCAGGCCGGCGGTCATCCTCGCCGTGGGGATCCTCGCCGCGCACGGCGTGCTGACCGTCGCGGACTGGTCGCGGCTCGCCTACGAAGCACGGGGCTTGCGCGGCGACATGGAAGCGGCATTCCGCAAGGCGTTCCCCGAGGCGAAAGCGGTGGTCGACCCGGCGTTGCAGATGCGCCGGAACGTCGCCGACCTGCGGCGCGCGGCGGGCGAGCCCGACCCGGCCGATTTCGTGCCGGTGCTCGCGAAGCTCGCGCCGGCGCTCGCGGCGGCGGGGCTCCGGCCGCAGTCGCTGCGCTACGAGCGCGGCGAGCTCGCGCTCGATCTGCTGGTCGCGCCCGACGACACGCGCGAACGGGTCGCCAGCCGGCTGCAGGTGCCCGGCCTGCGGGTGCAGGTGGAGCGCATCGCGGCGGGCGCGGGCGGCCCGGTCGCAACGGTGCGGGTCGGAGTCGCGTCGTGATCGAGCGCGCACGGGAATGGTGGCGGGCCCGCGCGCCCCGGGAGCGCCTCGTCTACGGGCTCGGCGCAGGCGCGCTCGTGGCCGCGTCGCTCTGGGCCTATGTGTGGCTGCCGGTGCAGGACGATCGCGCGCGGCTCGCGACCGCGGTGCCGAAGCTCAGGGCGCAGGCGGCGGAAACGACCCGCGAGTCCGCCGAGGTCGAGCACCTCCGCGCCGCGGCCCGCGGGCGCGGCGCGGTCCCGCAAGGCGCGATCGAGGACGCGATGAAGGCAGCCGGTTTCGGCGACGCCTACGGCGGCGTCTCGTCGCTCGGCGAGGGCCGGGTGCAGGTGAACCTCCGCGCAGTGCCGTTCGACGAGCTGGTGCGCACGCTCGCCGCGCTGGGCGAGAGCCACGGCGTCGCCGTCGAGACGGCGGCGCTGAAGGCAGCGGGCGAGGGCAAGGTGCAGGTCGAGTCGCTGGTGCTGCGCGCGGCGCGCGGAGGATGAGGTCGGTGAAGCGAGAGGCAACCGGATTGCGCTGGTGGCACGCGGGGCTCTTCCTCGCCGCATTCGCCATATCGCTCGCCGCGGCGTTCCCGGCGCGCTGGGCGGGCGCGGCGGTCGAGCGCGCGACCGACGGCCGCGTGCGCGTCGTCGCCGCGACCGGCAGCCCCTGGAACGGCCGTGGCGAGATCGTGCTGCGCGCGAGCGGCGGCGAGGTCGCGCTCGGCACGGCCACCTGGCACTGGCTGCCGGCGCGCGTCTTCGCCGGCGAGCTCGCCTTCGAGGTGACGCTCGCCGGCGGCGCCGCGCCGGGCCGCATGATCGTCGCGTGGGGCCCGGGGGGCACGGCCCTGCGCGGCATGGACGCCGCGACACCCGACGGGAGACCCGGATGAAGGACTTCGCTGCTTCCGCCGCGCGCATCGCGCCGACGCTGGCGACGCTCGCGCTCCTCGTGCTCGGCGGGTTCCTCGCCGCGCGCTGGGTGGCCTACTTCGCCACGCCGGCCGGATCGGGGCCGCCTCCGGCACGCGAACGGCCGCAGCTCGGCGCTGCGGCGCAGACGCTCGCCGGCGCGCATCTCTTCGGCGTGGCCTCGGTCGGCGAGGCGGTGAGCAACCTGAACATCAAGCTCCGCGGCGTGTTCGCCGGCGGCGGCACCGAGACCGGCTTCGCGATCGTCAATGCGGGCGGCCGCGACCAGGCGACGCGGATCGGCGGCGAAGTCGTGCCGGGCGTCACGCTCGAGGCGGTGCACGCGGGTCACGTCGTCCTCCGCCGCGCGGGTGCGCTCGAGCGCGTCAACCTCGAAGAGCGCGTCAGTGCCCAGGGACCGTCCGCCGCGCTTCCGCGCCTCGCGCAGGCGACCTCGCCCGCGCCCCGATCGCCCCCCGCGCCGGCGACCGGTGCCGCGACGCCGCCGCCGCAATCGTCCAGCCCCGGCGCGCGCTTCAAGCGCCCGGAGCCTTACGCGCCGGTCGGCGACGTGCCGACCGAACCGGCGCCGCCCGCACCGGCGTCCGCGCCGGTACCGGCGCCGAAAGCACCCGCGCCGCGCCCGCTTTCCGGCGGGCCGCCGCAGGGGCTCGTGATCCAGGACGTCCCGCCGGGCTCCATGCTCGAGCGCATCGGCCTGCAACCGGGCGACGTCGTGCGGTCGGTCAACGGGGAAGCGGTGACGAGCGAGGCCGACGTCGCGCGCGTGCTGCAGCAACGCGGGATGCAAGGCTCGTTCACGGCGGAAGTGCAGCGCGGCGGGATGACCGTGCCGATCGCCGTGAGCGGGCTCCGATAAGCACAACACACGAGAGGATCGGGGGAAGAGATGCGAGTCGAGATCAGGACGCTGGCCGCGCTCGCGGCCGCCGCGGCGCTCGCGCTCGCGAGCGTACCCGCGGACGTGCGCGCGCAAGCCGCGCCGCCGCCCGACGACACGGTGACGCTCAACTTCGTCAACGCCGACATCCACGCGGTGGTGAAGGCGGTGTCGGAGATGACCGGCCGCAACTTCCTCATCGACCCGCGCGTGCAGGGCACGGTGAACATCATCGCCCCGCGGCCGGTGCCGCGGAACATGGTGTTCCCGATCCTGCTCTCCAGCTTGCGCGTGCAGGGGTTCGCGGCGGTGGGCGGCGACCTCGGCTACGTGAACATCGTCCCCGAGTCCGACGCGAAGTTCTACGCCGGGGCGCGCGACGCCCGGCGCGCGCGCGGCGACCAGGTGGTGACCGAGGTGTTCCAGCTCTCGCACGAGTCGGCGCAGTCGGTCGTGCAGACGCTGCGGCCGCTCGTCACGCCCAACAACGTGATCAACGCGTTCCCGGCGACGAACAGCATCGTGGTCACCGACTACGCGTCGAACCTCGAGCGCCTGCGCAAGGTGATCGCCACCGTCGACCAGCCGCAGCCGGCGCAGCTCTCCACGATCAAGCTGCGCTACGCCGCCGCGGTCGACGTCGGGCAGGCAGTGCAGCGGCTCCTGCCCGAAGCCGCGCAGCCGCCGGGGCCGGGCGCGCCGCCGCGCCTCGCGCTGACCGTCGACGGGCGCACGAACAGCCTGCTCGTTCGCGCGGAAAACCCGGCGCTCGCAAAACGCATCCGCGACCTCGCCGAGGGCATGGACCTCCCGACCGCCGCCGGCGGGAACATCCACGTCGTCTACCTCAAGAACACGCAGGCCGAGCGGCTCGCCGAGGCGCTGCGCGCGATCATCTCCGGCCAGCCGGCGGCGGCCCGCGCCGTCTCGCAGGTCGCCGCGGCGCCCGGCGCACCGCCGCCGCCCCCGGGGCACCGCCGCCGGTGGCGACGCCCGCCGTCGCCGGCAGCGCGCCCGCCATCGGCGCGCTCGCGCAGGCCTCGGTGCAGGCGTACCCGGAGACCAACTCCCTCGTCATCATCGCGCCCGACAGCGTCTACAACGGGCTCCGCGGCGTGATCGAGAAGCTCGACGCGCGCCGCGCCCAGGTGTTCGTCGAAGCGCTGATCGTCGAGATCGCGTCGACCAAGGCGGCCGAGTTCGGCATCCAGTGGCAGGCGATTCCCTCGGGCACCGGCAGCACCAACGCGACCACCGGGTTCGGGATCCAGAACTTCAACAACTCCCCGGGATCGAACATCGGCCAGATCGCCCGCGATCCCGCGTCGATCGGACAGGGCCTGAGCCTCGGCCTGATCCGCGGCAGCATCACGCTCGGCGGCGTGCAGATCCTCAACCTCGCGGCGCTGCTCCGCGCGCTCGAGAACGACGCGACCGCGAACATCCTGTCGACGCCGACCCTGCTCACGCTCGACAACGAGGAGGCGAAGATCCAGGTCGGGCAGAACATCCCGATCGTCACCGGCAGCTTCACGCTCGCCGGTGCGGGCGGCGGGGTGGTGAACCCGTTTCAGACCTTCGAGCGTCGCGACATCGGCGTCACGCTCAAGATCCGGCCGCAGATCACCGAGGGCGGCGTGGTGAAGCTCGCGCTCTACCAGGAAGTGTCGAGCATCTTCAACGCGCAGAACCCGACCGGGATCATCCTCAACAAGCGCTCGCTCGAGTCGCAGGTGCTGGTCGACGACGGGCAGATGATCGTGCTCGGCGGGCTGATCTCCGACGACGTGCAGACCGGGACGCAGTCGGTGCCGGGGCTCGGCCAGATCCCGGTGCTCGGCGCGCTGTTCCGTTACGACACGCGCAAGCGCGAGAAGATCAACCTGATGGTCTTCCTGCGGCCTGTCGTCGTCCGCGACACGGCGGTGACCGCCGGTTTGACCACCGACCGGTACGACATCATCCGCGGCGCCCAGGGCCGAGCCCAGGTGCCCGACCGGTTCCCGCTGCCCGCGATGCCCGCCCCGCAGCTGCCGGACCAGTTGCCGCCGCTCGCGCCCGGCCAGCAGGCGCTGCCGCAGCGCGCGGCACCGGTCGCGCCGGTCGCCCCCCAGCAGCCGGCTCAACCGCAAACCCAATGAGCACCCAGGCCCCCAACACGGTCTTCGCCGCCCAGCTCGACGGCGGCTTCGTCCGCACGCTGCCGTATCACTTCGCCCGCGCGAAGGGCGTGATCGCGGCCCGGCGGCTGCCCGACGCGGTCGAGCTCTGGGTGCGCCCCGGCGTCACCGCCGGCGCGATCAGCGAAGCGCGCCGGGTGCTCGGCGCGCCGGTGCGCACGCTGATGCTCGCCCCGGAGCTCTTCGAGCGGCGTCTCGCGCAGCTCTACACGAGCGACGCGGGCGGCGCCGAGGAGCTGATCGACGATCTCTCCGAGCACGTCGACCTCAAGAGCCTCGCCGAAGGGCTGCCGGAGGTGACCGACCTCCTCGACACCGAGGACGACGCGCCGGTCATCCGCTTCATCAACGCGCTGCTCACCCAGGCGCTGCGGGAGCGCGCCTCCGACGTGCACATCGAGGCATTCGAAGGGCGTTCGCTCGTGCGGCTGCGGATCGACGGAACGCTGCGCGACGTGCTCGAGCCGCCGCGCGCGCTGCACGCCGCGCTCGTGTCGCGGGTGAAGGTGATGGCAAGCCTCGACATCGCCGAGAAGCGCCTGCCGCAGGACGGCCGCATCACGCTGCGCATCGCCGGCCGGCCGGTCGACGTCCGCGTGTCGACGCTGCCGACCGGGCACGGCGAGCGCGTGGTGCTGCGGCTTCTGGACAAGCAGCAGGGCCGGCTCGACCTCAGCTCGCTCGGCATGAGCGACGAGACGCGCGCGCGGATCGATCACCTCGTGCGTCAGGCACACGGCATCGTGCTCGTGACCGGGCCGACCGGCTCGGGCAAGACGACGACGCTGTACGCCGCGCTCTCGCAGCTCGACGCCGGCAAGCAGAACATCATGACCGTCGAGGACCCGATCGAGTACGACCTCGACGGCATCGGCCAGACCCAGGTCAACCCGGCGATCGAGATGACGTTCGCGCGGGCGCTGCGCGCGATCCTGCGCCAGGACCCCGACGTGGTGATGATCGGCGAGATCCGCGACCTCGAGACCGCGCGCATCGCGGTGCAGGCGAGCCTCACCGGCCACCTCGTGCTCGCGACGCTGCATACGAACGACTCGGCGGGCGCGGTGACGCGGCTGATCGACATGGGCGTCGAGCCGTTCCTGCTCGCCTCCACCCTGCTCGGGGTGCTCGCGCAGCGGCTCGTGCGCAGGCTCTGTCCCGACTGCCGCAAGCCGGGTGTGCTCTCGGCGAGCGAGCGCGACGCGGTGGCGGCGCACCTGCGCGGCCGGCCGGTCTACACCGCCGCGGGCTGCCCGCAATGCAAGTGGAGCGGCTACCGAGGCCGCAGCGGAATCTACGAGCTGCTCACGGTCGACGACGAGATGCGCCGCCTCATCCACGACGCCGCCGCGGAGAGCGCGCTGCGCGAACGCGCGATCGCGCGCGGCATGACGATGCTCCGCGACGACGGCCTGCGGTGGGTCGAGCGCGGCGAGACGACCGTCGCCGAAGTGCTGCGCGTGAGCCGCGCGGCGGACGAGTGACGGCACCGGTCGCATGTCCGGCTACCGATACGAAGCGCTGGCACCGGACGGCAAGCGCCAGCGCGGCGTGCTCGAATCCGACAGCCCGCGCCAGGCGCGGCTGCGCCTGCGCGAGCAGGGCTGGCTACCGGTCGAGGTGGAACCGATCGCCGCGAAGGCGTCGGGGACGGCGCACGGATTCACGTTCGGCCGCCGGCGGCTCGGCGCTGCGGCGCTCGCGCTCCTCACGCGCCAGCTCGCGACGCTCCTCGCCGCCGGCCTCACCATCGAGCAGGCGCTGAACGCGGCGATCGAGCAGGCCGAGCGCGAGGGCGAGCGTCAGCTCCTCGCCGGCGTGCGCGGCGACGTGCTCGCCGGACAGTCGCTCGCGCGCGCGCTCTCCCATCACCCGGCAGCGTTCCCCGAGGTGTACCTCACGCTGGTCGAAGCGGGCGAGCGCTCGGGCCGGCTCGCCGAGGTGCTGGGACGGCTCGCCGACTACACCGAGGACCGCGAGCGCCTGCGCGGCCAGGTCGCGCTCGCCTTCATCTATCCGGCGCTGGTCACGATCGTCGCGGTCAGCGTCGTGATCGGCCTCCTCGTGTACGTCGTCCCGCAGGTCGTGCAGGTGTTCCAGAACACGAGCCAGACCCTGCCGTTCCTGACGCGCGCGCTGATCGGGCTCTCGGACTTCCTGCGCGTGTACGGCGGCTTCGTGGTGATCGCGCTCGTCGGTGCGGGCATCGCCGCGCGGGTCGCGCTCGCGGTTCCCGCGACCCGCGAGCGCTGGCATCGCACGCTGCTGCGCCTGCCGGTGATCGGCCCGCTCTACCGCGGACTCAACTCGGCGCGCCTCTCGGCGACGCTCGCGATCCTCGTCGGCAGCCGCGTGCCGCTCCTCACCGCCCTCCGGGCCGGCGCCGGCGTCGTGTCGAACCTGCCGCTGCGCCGCGCGCTCTCGGAGGCGGCGGCACGCGTGCAGGAAGGGGCGAGTCTCTCGCGCGCGCTCGGCGTCTCGCGCCTCTTCCCGCCGCTCATGGTGCACATGATCGCGAGCGGCGAGGCGAGCGGCCGGCTCGGCGAGATGCTCGAGCGCACCGCCGTCCAGCAGGCGCGCGAGCTCGAGCGCCGCATCGCCGCGTTCGTCGCGCTGCTCGAGCCGCTGCTCATCCTCGCGATGGGCGGGATCGTGCTCGTGATCGTGATGGCGATCCTGCTGCCGATCTTCGAGCTCAACACGATTATTCGCTAACGGCGGGCCTTCGGCCTGCCGCCGCGAACAAGATCTCGTACCAACAAGGGGACGAGGGAAGGGGTGCGACCCTTCCCTTCCCACCCGGTCCCCTTGTACATCCCCCACGAACAAGGGGACGAAGCCCCCTTGTAAATCCCCGGGGAGCGGCTCGGATAGCTTGCCAAACTGCGCGGGCTATATGACAATGGCATTGGCGGCGGTGCAGAGGTGGACCATGAAGGACTCGTCCAGACTCGACCTCGTGGTGGCGTTTCTCGGAACGCTGGGTGCGCTCCTCCTGCTCATCGCCGCGTTCGCCGCCGCAGCGTGAACGCGCCCTCGATCTCGCAACTCGCGCATGACCGGCAGTTCGCCGCGGCGCTCGCGGCGGGACCGGTCGCCTGGATCGCGCTCGCGCTCGCGCTGAACGTCCAGCCGAACCCAGCCTGGATCCTCGGCGACCCGGTGCGCGCCTTGAGCCTCGTCGTCGCCTGGCCGCTCCTCGAGGAGGCGCTCTTCCGCGGCGGCGTCCAGCCGGCCCTGCTGCGCACGCGCTGCGGCGCGCGCGAGGCCTGGGGCGTGACGACCGCCAACGTCGCGACGAGCGTGCTGTTCGCGCTCGCGCACCTCGCGACCCAGACGCCGGAATGGGCCGCGGCGGCGTTCGCGCCCTCGCTCGTTTTCGGCCACTTCCGCGAGCGCTACGGCTCGATCGCCCCGGGCGCGGCGCTCCACGTCTTCTACAACGCCGGATATTTCCTCCTCGTCGCGCCCCGCCCGCTGCCGGCGTGAGAAATGGGGTGGACGCGTCCAGGCCCGGGGGCTAGGCTTTTCGCCCATCCCCCATGCGCCTCCCCCGCTGGCTCAAATACACGCTCGCCGGACTCGCAGCGCTCTTCGCGGCCGTGACGGTGGCGATCGTCGTCATCGTCCAGACGATCGACGTCGACCGCTACGCGCAGGTCGCGATCGCCGCGGTCAAGACCGCGACCGGCCGCGAGCTCGCGATTCGCGGCAAGCTCGACATCACCCTCTTCCCGCGGCTCGCCGTGCGCGCCGAGGACGTCTCGTTCGCGAACGCCGCGGGCGCCTCGCGGCCGGAGATGATCAAGGCGAAGCGGGTCGACGGCGCGGTGGCGCTGCTGCCGCTCATCCGCCGGAAGGTGGAGATCACCCGGCTCGCCGTGACCGATCTCGACGTGCTGCTCGAGAAGGATGCGAAGGGCGTCGGCAACTGGGTGCTCAAGCCGCCCGCGGCGGGGGCCGCACCGCGGCCGCCCGGCGCCGGGCCCGACTTCGAGTTCGATATCGCCGAGCTCGTCGTCGATCGCGGGAGCCTCACCTGGCGGAATGGCGCTTCCAAGGAGGCGCTGCGGCTCGCGGTCCGGAAGCTGCGGCTCAAGGAGCGCGCACTGGGGAGCGACCGCGACGTGGAGCTCGACGCCGCGTTCCGCGATCAGCCGTTCGCGGTGAAGGGCCGGATCGGGCGGATCCTCGACCTGATCGCGAAGGCGTCCGACTGGCCGGTCGACGTCGTGGCGACGACCGACGGCGCGAGCGCGACCGCGAAGGGCGCGATCGACTGGAGCGCGGCGCTGCCGGCGCTCGATCTCGCGCTCAAGGCCGAGCTGAAGCACGGCGCGGGCGTCGCGAAGCTCGCCGGCACGCCGCTCGACGTGCCGATGCCGGCGACGCTCACGGCGAAGTTCACGTCCGGCAAGGGCGAGCAGGTCGCCGACCCGCTCAAGCTCACGCTCGGCAAGAGCGCGATCGAGGGCCGCGCCTCGCTCAAGACCGACGGCGCGCGGCCGTTCCTGAGCGCGAAGCTCACGTCGCCGGAGATCGACCTCGCCCGGTCGAACGGGACGAAGCGCGAACGGCGGAACGGCCGCGTCTTCAGCGACGCGCCCTTCCCGCTCGAGGCGCTGCAACAAGTTCGACGCCGACGCCGAGCTCGCGGTCGGCCGGCTCGTGCTCCCGAACAAGCTTCCGCTGGAGGCGCTGAAGGCGCGCGCCGTCCTCAAGGCCGGCCGCCTCGAGCTGCAGCCGGTCACCGCCACGGTCGGCGGCGGCCCGGTCTCCGGCCGGCTCGTGCTCGATGCGTCGCGGCCGAAGGCGCCGACGCTCGCGCTCGCGCTCGACGGCAAGGGCATCAGCATGGAGCGCATCGCCGCGGCGACGGGCAACGCCGGGAGCGTCACGGGCGGCGCGACGGATGTCGCGATCCTTCTCGACGGCCCCGGCGAATCGGCGGCGCGGTTCGTCGGCGGCGCGAACGGCGAGGTACGCGTCGTGATGGGACCCGCGCGGGCGTCGGGTGCGGCGCTCGACGCCGGCGGCGGCGCGATCACCAGCATCCTCGACAAGGCGAACCCGTTCCGCCGCACCGACCCCTACACCGACATGCGGTGCGCAGTGGTGCGGCTGCCGGTGCGCGACGGCATCGCGACCTCGCAGCGGACGCATCGCCTACGAGACCGCGAAGGTGAACATGGTGATGGCGGGAACGATCAACCTGCGCACCGAAGGGCTCGACCTCGCGATCCGGCCGACCGTGAAGGAAGGGATCGGCATCGGGGCCGGCGCGCTCTCCGAGCTCGTGCGGGTGACCGGCACGCTGTCGGACCCGTCGGTCGGCATCGATACGCTGGGCTCGGCGCGCGCCGCGCTCTCGGTCGGCGGCGCCATCCTCACCGGCGGACTCTCGCTCCTCGGCGAGGCGGCGTTCTCGAAGGTCACCGCCGACCAGCATCCGTGCCAGACCGCGCTTGCGGGCGGCACGACCGGAAAGACCCCGGCGCCGGCGCCGAAGAAGGAGGACGAGGGCTTCCTCGGCTCGGTGCGGCGGCTATTCAAGTGACGCCGCGAAGCACCGCGGTACGCGGTGCGGCAGCGGCGTCATCCCGGCGAACGCCGGGATCCAGTACGGCCTGGCCTGGACCCCGGCTTCCGCCGGGGTGACGGCCCTTCGCTCGTCTGGACCCCGGCTTCCGCCGGGGCGACGAAGGCCCGCTCAGAACGGAATGTCGTCCTCCATCTCGCCCAGGCCCCCGGCCGGCGCCTTCTTCGCCGCCGGCTTCGCCGCGCCGCCAGCCGCCGCGCCGCTCGTCGCTTCCGCCGGCTCGCGCTCCATGCGCGGCTCGCCCGCGCCGCCGCGGCTGCCGAGGAGCTGCATGTTGTCGGCCATGATCTCGGTCGTGTAGCGGTCCTGCCCGTCCTTGTCCTGCCATTTCCGGGTGCGGATGCGGCCCTCGACGTAGACCGGCGAGCCTTTCTTCAGGTACTCGCCCGCGATCTCGGCGAGGCGCGCGCGGAAGACGATCCGGTGCCACTCGGTCTCTTCCTTGTTCTCGCCGCTCGCCTTGTCCTTCCAGCGGAAGGTCGTCGCGAGGCGGATGTTGGTGATCGGATCGCCGTTCGGCATGTAGCGGGTTTCGGGATCCGCACCGAGGTTGCCGACGAGAATTACCTTGTTCACCGAGGCCATTTAAGCCCTCCTTTGGAAAAAATCCGTCACGCCCGCCCCGTTCCGACCGCCGTGCTCGCCCGCGGCGGCGGGATGCGCATCCCCGCCGCGACCGCCGCCCAGACGAGCCCGAGGGCGGCGGCGGCCATGAAGACGCCCGCAGCGCCGTAGTGCTTCGCGAGCAGGCCGCCGAGCGCGCCGCCCGCGAAGAGCCCGAACGCCTGCGTCGTATTGTAGACCCCGAGCGCCGTCCCCCTCGCCCGCGCCGGTGCGACGCGGGTGACGAGCGACGGAATCGCCGCCTCGAGCAGGTTGAAGGCGACGAAGAATCCGAGCAGCCACGCGGCGATGGTAACAACGCCGGTGGCCCACCACGTGAGCCCGACCTGCGCCGCGACGAGCAGCGCGATCGAGCCCAGGAAGAGCCGCCGCGACCGCCCGTGGCGCTCCGCGGCGAGGAGCGGGGGGATCATCAGCACGAACGAGGCGAGCACCACCGGCAGATAGACCTGCCAGTGCGCGGCGACCGGGAGCCCGGCCCGCTCGACGAGGAGCGGCGGCACGACCACGAACATCGCCATCTGCACCATGTGCAGCGCGAGGATGCCGAAGTTGAGCCGCAGGAGCTCGGGGTTGCCGAGGACGGCGCCGAGCGCCGCACGCCCGACGTCGGGCGCGTGGTCGACGTGGGCCGCCGGCTCCGGCGGCACGACCGTGTACAGGACCGCGATCCCGGCGAGCGCGAGGACGCCGGTGAACCCGAAGATCCCCGCCATCCCGATGGTGCGGTACAGCTCCGGCCCGAGGACGAGCGAGAGCGCGAACACGAGTCCGATCGAGGCGCCGATCATCGCCATCGTCTTGGTCCGGTGCTCCTCGCGCGTGAGGTCGGCGGCGAGCGCCATCACCGCCGCCGAGATCGCGCCGGCGCCCTGGATCACGCGGCCCGCGATCGTGACCCAGATGTCCTCGGCGCCGGCCGCGACGAAGCTGCCGGCGGCGAACAGCACCAGGCCGGCGAGGATCACGCGCTTGCGGCCGAAGCGGTCGGCCGCCATGCCGAACGGGATCTGCAGCATGGCCTGGGTGAGGCCGTACGCGCCGAGCGCGATGCCGACGAGCACCAGGTCGTCGCCGCCGCGGAGCGTCGGCGCGTGCACGGCGAACACCGGGAGGATCACGAACAACCCCAGCATCCGTAGGGCGAAAAGCGAGCCGAGCGAAAGGCCGGCCCGGACTTCCAGGGCCGACATGCCGCCGGAACGGGAGAAATACTGCACTTAGACTGGCGTCGAGACCTTCGAGTCTCGTATAGTAGCGGATTGTCCTTTGCGCACTACCTGCAATCCTACGATCTCGCGATGGAAGCAATCCGCATCCGCGGTGCACGCACGCACAACCTCAAGAGCCTCAACCTCGATCTTCCGCGGAACCGCCTGATCGTCATCACCGGCCTCTCCGGCTCGGGGAAGTCCTCGCTCGCGTTCGACACCCTCTACGCCGAAGGCCAGCGGCGCTACGTCGAGTCGCTCTCGGCGTACGCGCGCCAGTTCCTGGAGCTGATGGAGAAGCCGGACGTCGACCTGATCGAGGGCCTCTCGCCGGCGATCTCGATCGAGCAGAAGGCGGCGAGCCACAACCCGCGCTCGACGGTCGGCACCGTCACCGAGATCCACGACTACCTGCGGCTCCTCTACGCGCGGGTCGGCACGCCGTACTGCCCCGACCACGCGCTCCCGCTCGAGTCGCAGTCGGTGGCGCAGATGGTCGACCACGTCGTCGCGCTCCCCGAGGACACGAAGCTGATGATCCTCGCCCCGGTGGTCGCCGACCGCAAGGGCGAGCAGACCGACCTCCTCGACGAGCTGCGCGCACAGGGGTTTACGCGCCTGAGGATCGACGGCGTCGTGCACGAGATCGACGCGCTGCCGAAGCTCGGCCGCACCACCAAGCACACGATCGAGGTCGTCGTCGACCGGCTGAAGGCCCGCGCCGACCAGAAGCAGCGCCTCGCCGAGTCCTTCGAGACCGCGCTCCGGCACGCCGACGGTCGCGCGGTCGCGGTCGAGACCGACACCGGGAAGGAGCACGTCTTCTCGGCGAAGTTCGCCTGCCCGGTCTGCGGCTACTCGCTGCCCGAGCTCGAGCCGCGCCTCTTCTCGTTCAACAACCCGATGGGCGCGTGCCCGGGTTGCGACGGCCTCGGCGCGATCCAGTTCTTCGACCCGAAGCGCATCGTCGCGCACCCGGAGCTCTCGCTCGCCTCGGGCGCGATCCGCGGCTGGGACCGCCGCAACCAGTTCTACTTCCAGATGCTCACCAGCCTCGGCGCGCACTTCCAGTTCGAGGTCGAGCGCTCGTTCCAGAAGCTGCCCGAGAACGTGCAGCAGATCGTGCTCTACGGCACCAAGGAGAAGATCCCGTTCTCGTACCTGAACGAGCGCGGGCGCACGTTCGTGAAGGAGCACGCGTTCGAGGGCGTCATCCCGAACCTCGAGCGGCGCTACAAGGAAACC
Source organism: uncultured beta proteobacterium (assembly GCA_963762785.1). GTDB lineage: Bacteria > Pseudomonadota > Gammaproteobacteria > Burkholderiales > SG8-39 > DATEDA01. The sequence continues at coordinate 10,748 of CAVXND010000012.1, read as the reverse complement.
GACTCGATCGTCGTGCGCGAGGAGCTCGCGAAGTACCTGAACACCAAGCCCTGCCCGCAATGCGAGGGCACGCGGCTCAAGCGCGAGGCGCGCAACGTGAAGGTCGGGCCGGCGGGCGCCGAGCGCGCGATCTACGAGGTGAGCGCCCTCCCCCTGCGCGACGGGCTCGTGTTCTTCCGCTCGCTCGAGCTCCCCGGCGCGAAGCGCGCGATCGCCGAGAAGATCGTGGGCGAGATCGCCGCGCGCCTCACGTTCCTCGTCAACGTCGGCCTCGAGTACCTGACGCTCGACCGCTCGGCCGAGACGCTCTCCGGCGGCGAGGCGCAGCGCATCCGGCTCGCCTCGCAGATCGGCTCCGGGCTCACCGGCGTGATGTACGTGCTCGACGAGCCGTCGATCGGCCTGCACCAGCGCGACAACGGGCGCCTGCTCGCGACGCTCAAGCACCTGCGCGACCTCGGCAACACCGTGATCGTCGTCGAGCACGACGAGGAGGCGATCCGCGCCGCCGACCACGTCGTCGACATGGGACCGGGCGCGGGCGAGCGCGGCGGCGAGCTCGTCGCGCAGGGCACGCCGGACGAGATCGTGCGGAACGAAGCCTCGCTGACCGGCCAGTACCTCGCCGGCAAGCGTTCGATCGCGATGCCCCAGCGGCGGGCCCGCCCCGACGGCGAGCGCACGCTGACCGTGCGCGGCGCGCGCGGCAACAACCTGAAGAACGTCGACGTCGACCTGCCGGTGGGCCTCTTCGTCTGCGTCACCGGCGTGTCGGGGTCGGGCAAGTCGACCCTCATCAACGACACGCTCTACGCCGCCGTCGCGCGCGAGCTGTACGGCGCGGCCGCCGAGCCCGCCGCCGCACGACGCGATCGAGGGGCTCAACCACTTCGACAAGGTGATCAGCGTCGACCAGAGCCCGATCGGCCGCACGCCGCGCTCGAACCCCGCCACCTACACCGGCCTCTTCACGCCGATCCGCGACCTCTTCGCCGGCACGCCCGCCGCGCGCGAGCGCGGCTACGGCGCCGGCCGCTTCTCGTTCAACGTGAAGGGCGGGCGCTGCGAGGCGTGCCAGGGCGACGGCGTGATCAAGGTCGAGATGCACTTCCTGCCCGACGTCTACGTGCCCTGCGACGTCTGCCACGGCCGGCGCTACAACCGCGAGACGCTCGAGATCCTGTACAAGGGCCGCAACATCCAGCAGGTGCTGGAGATGACGGTGGCGCAGGCGCTCGAGTTCTTCGACGCGGTGCCGGCGGTGCGGCAGAAGCTCGCGACGCTCGCCGACGTCGGCCTCGGCTACATCAAGCTCGGCCAGCCGGCGACGACGCTCTCGGGCGGCGAAGCGCAGCGGGTGAAGCTCGCCCTCGAGCTCTCGAAGCGCGACACCGGGCGCACGCTCTACATCCTCGACGAGCCGACCACCGGCCTGCACTTCCACGACATCGACCTGCTGCTCGGCGTGCTGCACCGCCTGCGCGACCACGGCAACACGGTGGTCGTGATCGAGCACAACCTCGACGTGATCAAGACCGCCGACTGGATCGTCGACCTCGGCCCCGAGGGCGGCGACGGCGGCGGGCTCGTGATCGCGCAGGGGACGCCGGAGCAGGTGGCCGGCGTCGACGCGAGCTACACCGGCACGCTACCTGCGCCGGCTGCTCGGCAAGCGCGCGCCCGCGCGCAAGCTCGCCGCGCTGCAGAACTGACAGGAACGAACAAGGGGCCACACCCCCTTGTTGATCCCCAAGCTCGGTACTTGCCCGGTGAACCGCCGTCATTGCGCGGCGGTCGCGATCGGTGCTACAAGAACCGCACGCCGGCGCAGGCGTCGACTGCCCAGCGCGACCAGAGCGAGGAGGAAGCGATGAAACGTCACGAACCGCGCGCACCCTTTGTTCCGCGTTCGCCGCGCTCGCGCTCGCCGCGGGCGGCGCCGCGGCCCAGACCTACCCCGACAAGCCGGTCAAGATCATCAGCCCGTTCTCCGCCGGCGGGCCCGCCGACATCTACGCGCGCTACCTCGGCCAGCGGCTCGAGAAGCCGCTCGGCCAGCCGTTCGTCGTCGAGAACCGCGTCGGCGGCGGCGGGATCATCGGCGCCGACGCGGTGGCGAAGTCGCCGCCCGACGGCTACACGCTGCTCGTGATGTCGAACACCCAGACCGTGAACGAGTCGCTGGTCGCGAAGAAGCCGTACAAGCTGATGACCGACCTCGTGCCGGTCTCGCCGATCAACTACTCCGACCTGCTGCTGGTCGTGCACCCGTCGGTGCCGGCGAAGAACCTGAAGGAGCTGCTCGACCTCGCGCGGGCGAACCCGGGCAAGCTCAACTACGCCTCCTCCGGCCCCGGGACGCCGTATCACATGGCGGGCGAGCTCTTCAAGTCGATGGCGGGCGTGAACATCGTGCACGTGCCGCACAAGGAGAGCTCGGGCGCGCGGACGAGCGTGATGGGCGGCCAGGTGGAGATGATGTTCGACGCCATCACCGTGATGTCGAAGCTCGCCGAGGCCGGCAAGGTGCGGGCGATCGCCTCGAGCGGCCAGACGCGCTCGGCCGTCATGCCCGACATGCCGACGGTGTCGGAAGCGGGCGTCCCCGGCTACGACGCGGTGATCTGGCTCGGCATCATGGTCCCGGCCGGCACGCCGAAGCCGATCGTCGACCGGCTGAACGCCGAGATCCAGAAGGTGCTCGCGCAGCCCGACGTGAAGGCGGACTTCGCGAAGCAGGGCGCGGTGCCGATGCAGATGACGGCGGACGAGTTCGGGAAGTTCATGGCCCAGGACATCGAGAAGTGGGCCAAGGTGGTCAAGGCCTCCGGCGCGAAGGTCGACTGACCGCGCCCGGCCGCCGTCAGCGGCCGAGCCGACGCCGGCGCCGACGAGGACGCCGATGATCGCCGGCACGCCGAGGGCGAGACAGGATCACGATTCCGACCAGCGTACGCGAATACTCCACCTGCACGACGACCACGGTGCCGGCGATGTAGTCGTGCAGCGCCCGCTTGCGCGGCGTGAACGGCTGCATGAGATAGCCGATCATCAGCAGGAAGGTCGACGACAGAACCGCCCGACCCAGCGCCCGAGCGCGCGCAGGAAGCTGATCCGGGTGAGGTCCGCGGCACCCAGCACCTGGAGGTGGAACGCGCGCTTGCCGTAGGTCGCGCACCGCGGGCCCGACTCGAGCGCCGCGAAGTACAGCCGCGCTGATCGCCATCCCGAGCGCGTTCGGCCACAGGTCGCCGCTCCCCGGCTGCGCCGGAAATCCGAGCAGGAGCCCGGCGAGGCCGATCGCGAGTCCGATCGCGACCGCGACGACCAGGATCACCAGGGTGTCGAGCATGCGCCGCGGCGAACCGCACCCAGAACCCGGCGTAGGTGATGTTGCCGAGCGCGAGCTCGGCGAGATCGTCCACGCGCGCAGCCGGCGGTCGGTAGGGCGACGCTGCCGCCCGGCTTGAGCGGCTCGAGCGTGAGCGGCGGCTTCGAGGCGGGCGCCGCGCCGAGGTTCGCGATCACCTCGGCGATCGGCAGGCCCTCGCGCATGCCCTCCACCCAGAGGAGATCGTTCGGGCGCACGGTGCCGAGCTCGACGCCTTCGAGCACGTCGCTTTCCTCGTACGGTCCGCGGCGCTCGCCGCCGCGGATCACCCAGTACTGCGTCATGCCTCGATCCCCCTGGCGCGAACTCTACAACGGCGTGCGCCGCGATGCCATCGCGCCCGTAGCGCTATCCTACGAGCCCGCAGATGAAGGAGTACGCGATGGCACGAAACGCGCGAGCGGTGCTCTGCCGCGAGCTGGGAAAGCCGGTCGTCGTCGAGACGATCGAGGTCGCCGCGCCGCGGCGGGGCGAAGTGACGGTGAAGATCGCCGCGTGCGGCGTCTGCCACTCGGACCTCTCGGCGACCAACGGCACGATCCAGATGAAGCTGCCGCTCGTCCTCGGGCACGAGGCGGCGGGCGTGGTGGCGGAGGTCGGCGAAGGCGTGACCGACTTCGCCCTCGGCGATCACGTGATCAGCTCCTTCGTGTACATGTGCGGCAAGTGCCGCTGGTGCACGACGGGCAAGCCGCACCTCTGCGACATGGCGGCGAAGACGCTCTACACGCTCCCCGATGGGACGACGCCCACGCGCGACGCCGCCGGCGAATCCGCTGAACGTGTTCTCCGCCTGCGGCGTGATGGCCGAGTACGCGACGCTCGCCGTCGACAGCCTGGTGAAGATCGACAAGGACATCCCGCTCGACCGCGCCGCGCTCGTCTCGTGCGGCGTGATGACCGGTGTCGGCGCGGTGTTCAACACCGCGAAGAGTCGAGCCGGGCACCGCGGTGATGGTGATCGGCACCGGCGGTGTCGGCCTGAACGTGATCCAGGGCGCGGCGATCGCCGGCGCGAACCCGATCGTCGCGGTCGACGTGGCCGAGTCGAAGCTCGCGCTCGCGAAGCAGTTCGGCGCGACGCACACGATCAACGCCTCGACCGAGGAGAACGTCGTCAAGGCGGCGAAGAAGCTGACCGGCGGCGGGCCCGACTACTGCTTCGAGTGCATCGGGCTCGGCAAGACCGTCGAGCAGGCGTTCCGCAGCGCTGCGCAAGGGCGGCAAGGCGGTGGTGGTCGGCGTCGCGCGCGGCGAGGAATCGGTGCCGGTGAAACCGGTGTCGCTGACCTTCGAGGAGAAGACGCTCACCGGCAGCTACTTCGGCTCGGCGCGCCCGCGGGAGGACTTCCCGCGCCTCCTCGGGCTCTACCGTGCCGGGCGGCTGAAGATCGACGAGCTGATCACGCACCGGTACCGCATCGAGGAGGCGCCGCAGGCGTTCGCCGACCTCGAGGCGGGGAAGAACGCGCGGGGCGTGATCGTGTTCGGCTAGGCGCCCCCCAGCCTCAAGTCCCGATCTCCCCGCCGTCCTTGCGTCGGATCACCACCGTCGCCGACCGCGGCCGGCCGTTCGGGTCGAAGTCCGGCCAGTTCGAGTTCGCGCGCGGATTGTCCGGATCGTTGATCTCGCCCGGGTTCTCGCCCGGGTGCTGGATGTTGACGAACGCCGTGCGGTTGTCGGGCGTCGTGGTGAAGCCGGTGATCTCGCAGCCCTTCGGCCCGACCAGGAACCGCCGGAGCTCGCCGGTGGCGGGGTCGGCGGCGAGCACCTGGTTGTTCCCGAGCGGCGCGAAGTCGCCGCGCAGGAGCGCGGTCGGCGAGATGTCGGTCTGCACCCAGAGCACGCCGCGACGGTCGAACCAGAGCCCGTCGGGACACCCGAACAGCATCGCCCTTGAAGCGCCCGCGCTTCGCCGGGTCGGCGTTCTTCGGCACGCCGCCGAGCGCGAAGAGATCCCAGCGGAAGCGCGTCGCGGCGACGTCGTCGCCGTCCTCGCGCCAGCGGATGATGTGGCCGAAGACGTTGTTCGCGCGCGGGTTCGCCGCGTCGGGACCGGGCTGCTTGTCGCGGCCGCGCGCGCTGTTGTTGGAGAGCGTCATGTACACCTCGCGCGTCGACCGGGTGCACCGCGCCCCACTCGGGGCGGTCCATCGGCGTCGCGCCCACGCGGTCCGCCGACTGGCGCGTCTTCACCAGCACGTCGGCCTGGCTCGCGAAGCCGTTCGCCGCGGTGAGGCCGTTCTTCCCGTGCTCGAGCGCGAGCCAGTCGCCGGTGCCGTCGGCGTTGAACCGCGCGGCGTAGAGCACGCCGTCGTCGAGGAGATCGCGGTTCGCCGCGCGGTTCGCCGGATCCCACGCGCGCGCGGTCACGAACTTGTAGATGTACTCGAAGCCCTCGTCGTCGCCCATGTAGAAGGCGATCCGCCGGTCGGCGCCGACCGACGGGTGCGCGCCCTCGTGCTTGATCCGGCCGAGCGCGGTGCGCTTCACCGGCTTCGATTGCGGCTCGTACGGATCGATCTCGACCACCCAGCCGAAGCGGTTCGGCTCGTTCGGATGGCGCGCGGCGTCGAAGCGCTCGTCGGCCGTCTCCCAGCCGTAGCCGCGCCCCTTGCCGATGCCGTAGCGCCGCTGCTCGGGCGAGATCGCGCCGGCGTTCACGAAGTTGAAGTTCCAGTTCTCCTCGCAGGTGAGATAGGTCCCCCACGGCGTGTAGCCGTTCGCGCAGCCGTTGTAGGTGCCGAGCACCTCGCGGCCGGACGGATCGAACGCGGTCTTCATCGCATCGGAGCCCGGCGGCGGGGCCGGAGATCGCGCACGGCGTGTAGGCGGTGATGCGCCGTGCGTAGCGCGACGGCCGCACGACCTCCCAGCCGCTGCCGGCAGGCGCACCTCGATCACCGACACGCCGACCGAGGCCTGCGCTTTCCGCACCTTCTCCGCGCTCCAGGTCCGGCGGCCGTCGGGATGCAGCAGCCCGTCGTCGAGGTACTCGTGGTTCATCGCGAGCAGCCCGTGCGCGGAACCCTCCGACGCCGAGCGGCAGCGGATAGAACAACATCCCGTCGTGGTGCATGCCGGCCTGCGCTTCCTGCTCGGCCGCGGTGTTGGAAGCGTCCATCCGGAACGCCGGCATGTTGCCCGGGATCCCGACCGGGTCGCCCCAGCGGTAGAGCACGATCGCGTCGTAGTCCGGGCGCGATCTTCAGCGCGTCGTCCGCGGACGGCGGGATGCCGGTGAAACCGAGCGCCACCGGCTGCGCCTCGAGGCGCGGTCGTGCAGCCCGCGAGCGGGAAGGCGGCCGCGACTGCGGCGGCGAGCCCGCCCTTCAGGAACTCCCGGCGCGCGAGGCGCGCTTCGAGGATCGGCCGAGAAGGGTGTGGCGGCAGGACGGTCCGGCATGGTGCGGCTCCCTGGGTGGGGCCGGTAGTGTACGTCGCCGCCGGTTACGGCTTTTGGACAAGCCCCCGCCGCCCACATAGAATCCCATCCGTCTCGGTCCGCCCGAGCCCACCCCCAAGAACGCGCCGGCCGGCCCGCCGGGCGAGCGCGCAACACACAGGAGATTCAGGTCATGCGTCATCTCGCACTTCCCGTCGCCGCAGCGTTTGCGCTGGTGGCGGCGCAACCGGCCGCCGCGCAGGGCAGCGACACGCTGAAGAAGATCAAGGACAGCGGTTCGATCACCCTCGGCCACCGCGACACCTCGATCCCGTTCTCGTACTACGACGACAAGCAGCAGGTCGTCGGCTACGCGATGGACATCTGCATGCGGATCGTCGACGCGGTGAAGGCGGAGCTCAAGCTCCAGAAGCTCGACGTCAAGCTGAACCCGGTCACCTCCGCCACCCGCATCCCGCTGATGGCGAACGGCACGATCGACCTCGAGTGCGGCTCGACCACCAACAACCTCGAGCGCCAGAAGCAGGTGGCGTTCACGATCACCCACTTCGTGACCGCGAACCGCTACGTGGCGAAGAAGGCCTCGAACATCAGCAAGCTCGCCGACCTCAAGGGCAAGACGGTGGTGTCGACCGCCGGCACGACCAACATCAAGTGGCTGACCGAGGAGAACCAGAAGCAGAACCTCGGCATGAACATCGTCGCCGGCAAGGACCACGCCGAGTCGTTCCTGATGGTCGACACCGGGCGCGCGGCGGCGTTCTTCATGGACGACATCCTGCTCTACAGCCTGGTCGCGAACGCGCGCAACCCGGGCGACTGGGCGATCGGCTCGGAGGCCTACACCGTCGAGCCGTACGGGATCATGATGCGCAGGGAAGATCCGGCGTTCAAGAAGGTCGTCGACGGCGCGGTGACCCAGCTCTACAAGAGCGGCCAGATCAACCCGATCTACGAGAAGTGGTTCCAGAAGCCGGTGCCGCCGAAGGGCATCAACCTCAACGTGCCGATGAGCCCGCAGTTCAAGAAGGTGGTGGCGAACCCGACCGACTCGGGGGATCCGGCCACCTATAACTAGTTATTGCGGCGTCGACGACGCCGCAATAACTGCGCTGGTTCGAGCGGCGCGAAACGCGCGCCGCTCAACCAGCGCGCCCGGCGCGGCAGGCCGAGCCGCGCGAACGGTGCCCGGGGGAGGATGACAGTGAGATACAACTGGAACTGGGGCATCTTCTTCCAGCCGGCTGCCGACGGCAGCGGCACCTGGCTCAACTATCTGCTGGTCGGCGTCGTCTGGACGCTCGGCACCGCGCTCGCCGCCTGGGTGATCGCGCTCGCGATCGGTTCGGTCGTCGGCGTGATGCGCACGACGCCGAGCAAGTGGGCGGTCCGGTTCGGCAACGCGTACGTCGAGTTCTTCCGCAACGTCCCGCTGCTGGTCCAGATGTTCCTCTGGTTCTTCGTGCTGCCCGAGCTCCTGCCGCAGGCGATCGGCGGCTGGATCAAGCAGATGCCGCCGCCGTGGAGCGCCTACATCCCGGCGGTCCTGTGCCTCGGCTTCTACACCGCCGCGCGCGTCGCCGAGCAGGTGCGGGCGGGCATCCAGTCGCTGCCGCGCGGCCAGCAGATGGCCGGCACCGCGATGGGGCTGACGGTCGCGCAGACCTACCGCTACGTGCTGCTGCCGCAGGCGTACCGCATCGTCCTGCCGCCGCTGACGAGCGAGTTCCTCAACATCATCAAACAGCTCGTCGCGCTGACGATCGGCCTGTCGAGATCACCCCCGCGCGCGGTCTATGCGGAGTTCACCTTCCAGGTGTTCGAGGCGTTCACCGCGGCGACATCTGTACCTCTGATCACATCTCGTCGTCTCGGCATGCGCTGTCAGCGCGTCGTGCCGCCTACCCCGGCCCTTGCGGCATACATGTTCGCCCTTCACTGGACTCTCTACGCAGCTGCCCCTATCTCTCGAGTCTGGCTCCGCCTTCGATGTTCCTCTGGTTCTTCGTGCTGCCCGAGCTCCTGCCGCAGGCGATCGGCGGCTGGATCAAGCAGATGCCGCCGCCGTGGAGCGCCTACATCCCGGCCGTCCTGTGCCTCGGCTTCTACACCGCCGCGCGCGTCGCCGAGCAGGTGAAGGCCGGGATCCAGTCGCTGCCGCGGGGCCAGCAGATGGCCGGCACCGCGATGGGGCTGACGGTCGCGCAGACCTACCGCCACGTGCTGCTGCCGCAGGCGTACCGGATCGTCCTGCCGCCGCTCACAAGCGAGTTCCTCAACATCATCAAGAACAGCTCGATCGCGCTGACGATCGGCCTGATGGAGATCACCGCCCGCGCGCGGTCGATGCAGGAGTTCACCTTCCAGGTGTTCGAGGCGTTCACCGCGGCGACCATCCTGTACCTCCTGATCAACATCGTCGTCGTCTTCGGCATGCGCTGGGTCGAGCGCAAGGTGTCGGTGCCCGGCCTGATCAGCGCCGGGGGCCCGCCGCTGGCGGGGCACTAGACCATGTTCGCCGACTTCGACTGGGACGTCATCCGGCGCAGCCTCCCCTACCTCTTCAAGGAGGGGATGACGTTCACGCTGACGCTGACCGCGCTCGCGATGTTCTTCGGCATCATCTTCGGCACGCTGCTCGCGATGATGCGGCTCTCGTCGTTCAAGGTGCTGTCGTACGCCGCCGGCGCGTACGTGAACCTGATGCGCTCGGTGCCGCTGGTGCTGGTGATCTTCTGGTTCTACTTCCTGGTGCCGTACATCGGCGCGTGGATCCTGCAGCAGAACGAGCCGGTCAAGGTCGGCGCGTTCCTGTCGTCGGTGATCACGTTCACGATGTTCGAGGCGGCCTACTACTGCGAGATCATGCGCGCCGGCATCCAGTCGATCCCGCGCGGGCAGGTCTGGGCGGGCTACGCGCTCGGCCTGAACTACTGGCAGACGATGGGCAACGTCGTGCTGCCGCAGGCGTTCCGCAACATGATGCCGGTGCTGCTCACGCAGACGATCATCCTGTTCCAGGACACCTCCCTCGTGTACGTGCTGTCGATCACCGACTTCCTCGGCGCGGCGAGCAAGGTCGCGCAGCGCGACGGGCGCCTCGTCGAGATGTACCTCTTCGTCGCGGTCGTCTACTTCCTCATCTGCTACCTGCTGTCGTACTTCGTGAAGCGGCTGCAGGTGCGCATTGCGGTACCCGGCAAGATTTAGGAGCCCCCGATGGCAATGATCGAGATGAAGGGCGTGAGCAAGTGGTACGGCACCTTCCAGGTGCTCACGAACTGCACGACCAACGTCGACAAGGGCGAGGTGGTCGTCGTGTGCGGCCCGTCGGGCTCCGGCAAGTCGACGCTGATCAAGTGCGTCAACGCCCTCGAACCGTTCCAGAAGGGGAACGTCGTGGTCGACGGCATCTCGGTCGACGACCCGAAGACCGACCTGCCGAAGCTGCGCTCGCGGATCGGCATGGTGTTCCAGAACTTCGAGCTCTTTCCGCACATGAGCGTGACCGACAACCTCGCGCTCGCGCAGGAGAAGGTCCTCGGCCGGCCGCGCGCGGAAGCGACCGAGCGGGGCATGCGGTATCTCGACCGCGTCGGCCTGAAGGCGCACGCGCACAAGTACCCGGGCCAGCTCTCGGGCGGCCAGCAGCAGCGCGTCGCGATCGCGCGCGCGCTGTCGATGGACCCGATCGCGATGCTCTTCGACGAGCCGACGTCGGCGCTCGACCCGGAGATGATCAACGAGGTGCTGGACGTGATGGTCCAGCTCGCCCAGGAAGGGATGACGATGATGGTCGTCACCCACGAGATGGGCTTCGCCCGCAAGGTCGCGCACCGCGTGATCTTCATGGACAAGGGCGAGATCGTCGAGGACGCGAAGAAGGACGACTTCTTCGGCAAGCCGCGGTCGGAGCGCGCGGTGCAGTTCCTGTCGAAGATCCTGCACCA
>CAVXND010000011.1:0-49083 GCA_963762785.1 uncultured beta proteobacterium | reverse complement strand
CCGAGCAGATCGACCACGTCGACGAGGCGAAGATCCCGGGGTACGTGCCCTGAGCGGAAGTCGTGCCGGAGCCGGCGGTCACCGCGCTAACGCGCAGGTTCGCCGCCAGCCACCGTCCGATTGCCGCTGATTCCGCCAAGCGGCGGAAGCGAATGAGCGATCGCGCTCAAGCCGGAGCGCGCGACACTGCGCGTTAAGGCTTCCCTTGATTCGCGGGGTCGGAAAGCTGGGCGCCGCGGGTCAAATGGACCATCAGGCCCTCGGTTGCGACGTCGATGAACTTCTCCGAGTAGCCGAGCTCGCGCAGGCGCCACTTGAACTCGTTGCCGAGCTTCGCCTTTCCGAACGTGCCGAGCCGGTGCTCGCGCTGGAACTCGACCGCGCGCGACAGCGTCTCCTCGAGGACCTTGGTGAGACGGTTCGCCGAGATCTTCTTCTCGGGGCTGACGTCGAGCACCGGCGGATAGCGCTTCGCCAGCGAGTCGGCGAGCTCGCGCGCGAACGCGTTGATGTGCTTCGTCGAGAACAGCGACTTCAGCCCCATGTTCACTCCCTATGCTCGTGGCTCGATCCCGGAACGGTCCGGGCGGTAGTTCCCGCGCCGGCCGTCAGTCCTGGGTCACCGGGCCGGCCTGCGACTTCTGCCACGGCCACGCGAAGCCGGGCTTTGCGGCTTCGGGGGGGCGGCGGCTGGTGATGACCTTGGTCACGTAGATGTTGTAGAGGAGGAGGTCGCGCACCACTTCTGCGTCGGCGATCGGGTCGACGCCGTGGAACGCACGCTCGGTCTTGAAGAAGGCGAACAGCGTGTTCGGCCGGTACTCCATCGTGGCCACCTTCTTGAACAACTCGAACGGGTGGTGGCCAGTGCCCTCGCAGCGAAAGTCGGGGTTCTTCGGTGCGTAGATCGAAGTCCCGAGGTGCCGCTTGGCGTCGTCCTGGGGCAGGTAGAACAGCAGCGATACCACCTTGCGCGGGCTGTCGGTGTGCGGCGAGATCGCGTAGTTCGTGAAGTCTCGGACGAGCCGTGCGTCGGTCTCGATGCGCGGCTTGTTGTCCGCCCCGAAGCGCTCGCGCAGGTCTGGACGAAAGCGGTCGAGGATCAGGCCCGCGAACGAGTCCCCGAGCAGCCAGCTGCTGAGGTCGGCCCAGAACGACGTGCCGGCGCCGGACTCGAACTCGCGGCCCTCGAGCTCCTCGAGCGAGCAGACGAAGCGTTCCTGGTACATGCCTTTCGGGACCGACCCGGTCTCGTCGATCCGCGTGTAGCCGGCCTGCTCCGGAAGCCGCCGGCGCAGCTCGGCGTAGAAGTCGGCGGGAAACACGTCGGTCGCGTAGAAGTGCGGGAACGGATACTGGAGAACCGGCGTGTTCGCGATCCGGTAGTGGACGTGACTCTCAACGTCGAAAGACATAGTTGCCCACTCCCTTGAAGGTGCCTTCGGTACGCACCGAACGCGCCACCTGGTCACGGCTGTAGTCGAACCCGAGCGCGAGCATGGCGTCCACGACTTCCCAATGCTCGTCAAGCGCGGTGTTGATCTCGATCAGCACCGAGCGGACGCGCTGGTCGGCGAGCGTCCTCGCCGCGCCCGCGATGACCTTATGCTCGAGCCCGTCGACGTCGATCTTCACGTGCGCGGGCACCGGCATGGCTTCGGCCGCGACGACATCGTCGACGGTCGTCGCGATGCAGCCCTGCGCGAACGGCGACACCGCCGGCTGGTTGTTGTGGTCGAGCGGGGCGCCGTAGCTGTGGCACGAACCGCCGGGGACGAACATGCTGAGATGTAGCTGCGAGAAGCCGGGCCGGTCGGACAAGGCGGCGCAATAGGCGCTGACCAGGCCAGGGAGCCCGTTCAGGTGGATGTTGCGGTTGAGGATCGCGTAGTTCTGGGACTCGGGCTCGAACGCGAACACTCGCGCGCCGCGCGTCCGCGCGGCGAAGATCGAGTACATGCCGACATTCGCGCCGATGTCGACCAGCGTATCGCCCTCGGCAAACCCGCCGATCCACTCGATCGTGTCCGGCTCCTTGGAGAACAGCGACTCCACCCGCCACAGCGTCGCGCCGTTGGGTGTGAAAAACGTCATGTCGCGGCCCTCGAACTCGATGGTTCTGGAGGGGGTGAGGCGCTCGTAGTCCTTGAGGTTCATGTCCTGGTCGGGGCGAGGCGCCGGGCAGCAGTCGCGCAGCGGGTTGCCAGTGTCATTAGCAAGAAAGTCTAGCGGCAGCGCTCCGCCAAGTCCATCGGCGCCATCGCCTCACGCCACCTTTTTCCTCGTTCTCGCGAGCGGAGATCGGCCCGCGAAGCGCAAAAACTCCTCGCGGGCATCCCGGGTGTGACGACTATAATCGCCGCGTTCGAACCGACCACTCGCCACTCGCGACGCACCGCCCATGTACAACCGCACAAATCCGAGCCCCCGCTACCAGGAGCTGACGGTGCTCTATCGCCGCATGCACTCGGAGGGCGAGCGCTTTCTCGACATCCCGGCGCAGGATACTTTCCCCGGGCTCAGCCTTCCGCCCCAGGCTGGGCGCGTGAAGCGCCTGATCGAACGCACCAGCGCGCAGTCGATCCTCGACTACGGCGCGGGCAAGGGCCGGCAGTACGACATCCGCAACTTCAAGGCCGATGACGGGCAGGTCTACGAGAGCATCCAGGACTACTGGGACGTCGATTACGTGCAGTGCTACGACCCGAGCTACGAGCCCTTCAGCAAGCTTCCGACCAGCCGCTTCGACGGCGTGATCTCCACCGATGTCCTCGAGCACTGCCCTGAGGACGATCTCGCGTGGATCATTGACGAGATCTTCGGGTTCGCCGACCGGTTCGTCTTCGCCAACGTCGCATGCTACCCGGCGCGCAAGCGCCTGCCGACCGGCGAGAACGCACACTGCACCATCAAGCCGCCGGGCTGGTGGGAGGAGATCCTCCGGACCGTGGCGGCGCGCCACCCGCACGTCGAATGGGAGGTGTGGGTGCAGTACCTGGAGGACGCCGGGAGCGGCGCGCGTCCCACCGAGTCCCGTATCGCCCGGGACGCGGCATGATGGAGCCGGTCCGGATCTTCATCGGCTACGATCCGCGCGAGGCGGTGGCGTTCAGCGTCCTCGCGTTTAGCATCCACCGCCGCGCGAGCGTCCCGGTCACGATCGCGCCGCTGATGCTGAGCGGGCTCGGGCGTCTCATGACCCGCGAGCGGCATCCGCTGCAGTCGACCGATTTCGCCTTCTCCCGCTTCCTGACGCCGCTCCTGAGCGGCTACGCGGGCTGGAGCATCTTCATGGACTGTGACATGCTCGTCCTTGACGACGTGGCGAAGCTGTGGGCCCTGCGCGACGAGCGCTACGCGGTCCAGGTCGTCAAGCACGATCACCGGCCGCGCGAAGAGTCGAAGTTCCTCGGCGCGCCGCAGACCCAGTACGAGAAGAAGAACTGGTCGAGCGTCATGCTGTTCAACAACGCTCGCTGTCGCGCGTTGACGCCCCCGTACGTGAACTCGGCGAGTGGCCTGGAACTGCACCAGTTCAAGTGGCTCGCGGGCGACGAACTGATCGGTGCGCTGCCGCGGCGCTGGAACCACCTCGTGGGCTACTACGCGCACGAACCGGACGTATCGCTCGTGCACTACACGCTCGGCGGCCCGTACTTCGACGAGTATCGCGATTGCGAGTACGCGGCCGAATGGCGCGCGGAGCTTGAGCGGATGCTCGTGGTCACGCAGCGGGAAGCCGCGTCGGCGCCGGCCTGACCCGCCAGCGCTCGACATGCTGATCGGGCTGCTCCGGTCCCTGCGCAGGAACAGCGCGGCGCGCCTCAACGGCGAAGCAATCTGCGAGTGGCGGCGCAACAATCTTGCACGCGCAGAAGGGCTGTTCCGGCAGGCGATCGCCGCCAACCCAGGCCTGCCACACGGCTGGTCGAACCTCGGGCAGGTGCTCTGGGAGCAGTGCCGCTACGAGGAGGGTCTGGAATGCCTGCGCCAGGCGGTGAGCGCCGATCCAGGGAGCGCCGCAGCGCACGCCAACCTTGCGAATGCGCTGCTGCGCGCCACCCGACTCCATCAAGCGGTCGAGAGCTATCGGGAGGCGCTTCGGCTCGACCCGGGGCTTGCGGGCGTGCGCGCGAGCTTCATCAAGGCGCTGCGCGACTTGTGCGAGTGGGAGGAGGCCGACGCGCACGCCGGCGCGCTTCAGGAGCAGTGGCGCAGCGATGCGCGCGTGGCCGCGCAAGTGCCGCCGTTCCTCTCGCTCGTCGCGACGTTCGCCCCCGAGTTCCGCCTCGCCGTCGCGCGTGCGAACGCGGACGCCGTCCTCGCGAAGGTCGCGGCGCTGCCGCGGCCCGGCCGCGGGCGTGCGGCCGGGCCGCGCGCACGGCTTCGCATCGGGTACCTTTCGGCCGACCTGCACGAGCACGCCATCGGGCGGGCGTCGGTGCGCCTCTTCGAATGCCACGACCGCGACCGCTTCGAGACCTTCGCGTACCGGCTCGACCTCGACGACGGAAGCGCGCTGCGCACGCGGCTCGCGGCGGCGTTCGAGCACGTCGCGGACGCGCACGGCGAGCCGTTCCACGTCACCGCGCATCGCATCGCCGACGACGGCATCGACATCCTGGTCGACCTGATGGGGTACACCGGGCTCGCGCGCCCGGAAGTGCTTGCGCTGCGGCCGGCCCCGGTCCAGGTTGCCTATCTCGGGTACGCGGGCACGACCGGAGCGAGCTACATCGACCACCTGATCGCCGATGACGTGGTCGTACCGGAAGCCGACGAGCGGTGGTACGCCGAACGGCCGCTGCGCCTGCCGCGCGGCTTCTTCCCGGCGAGCGACGCGCGGCCGCCGCCGTCCGCGCTGCACCGGGGCGACTTCGGCGTACCCGCATCCGCGGTCGTCTTTTGCTCGTTCAACGCGGCGCACAAGATCGAGCAGGAGGTGTTTGCCGCCTGGATGCGGATCCTGCGCGAGGTCCCGCAAGGCGTCCTCTGGCTCGGCGCGAGCCAGGCGGAGGCGCGCCTGCGGCGGGCTGCCGAGGCGGCCGGGGTGGCTCCGGACCGGCTGCTGTTCGCGCGCCGGGTCGCCTCCGAGGCCGACTACCTGGGCCGCCTGCGCCTTGCCGACCTCTTCCTCGATACCCGGACCTACAATGCTCATTCGACCGCGGCCGACGCGCTGTGGGCGGGGCTGCCGGTGCTAACCGTCGACGGCGGCGCCTTCGCCGGGCGGGTCGCCACGAGCCTGGTCCGTGCCGCGGGACTGCCTGAACTCGCCACTCCGGACCTGGGGGCGTACGAGGCGGCGGCGGTGCGGCTCGCAACCGAGCCGCAGGCGCTTGCCCGCCTGCGCGGCCGCCTGGATGCCGCGCGCGCCACCTCGCCGCTCTTCGACCCCCGGTCCTATGCGCGCGCGCTCGAGGCGGCGTACCTCGGCCTCGCGGGCGTCCGGTCAAACTGAGAGGGTTCGCATGGCCGCGGTGGCTCGCTTCGAAGGAGAGGTCTTCCTGGAGAACCTCGACGGTCTCGATCGGACGGGGTTCGCGGCCTGCGCTTTCTTCACGCCCGACGCGCGGCTGGAGCGCTGCGCACGCCGCCTCGCGCGCTCGTGCGAGCGGCTCGGCCTGCCGTACAGCGTGTCGCGCGCTCCGGCGGTTCACCCGTCGATCTCGATGCGCGGTACCGGGGATCTCCGCTTCACCAAACCGAGCTTCATCGCGTCGAACCTCGACCGTCTGGCCGGGAGCGACATCGCGGCGGGCTCCTGGGCCGGCTGCTCGGCACCGTGCGAAACGCGCAGGCACGGCACGGGCGGGTGCGCGACTGAGGCCGGGCCGTGCTCGGACGATTGATTCGAGGTCTCTTCGGCGCGCGTGACGGTGTTCCCGGCGCGGGGCCGGATGCGGCCGCCGGCGGGGTGCTCGTCGCCCGGGTGCGCGCGCTGCTCGCGCAAGGCGGCGCCGAGGCGGGCGAGCGGGTGTGCCTGGCGGCGCTCGCCGCGGACGCGTTGCGTCCCGAGCCGCACGTGGCGCTCGGCGAGGTACGGTTGGCGCAAGGGCAGCACGCGGATGCGGCGGCGGCGTTTCGCAGCGCCCTGCAGCGGGACCCGAACCTCGGCGAGGCGCACCTCGGACTCGCGCGCGCGCTCGCCGCCGCCGGCGACCAGGACGGCGCGATCCTCTCGATCCAGCAGGCCGAGCGGCTGATCCCCGACCGCGCGGAGGTGTGGAGCGAGTACGGTCTCGTCCAGCTCGCGCTCGGGAACCTCGAGTCGGCGTGGGGCAAGTTCCGCCGCGCGGCGACGCTGCGCCCGGACCAGGCCTCGCCCTGGATCAACCTCGCAATCATCGAAAACCGCAGGGGGAACATCGGGCAGAGCGTCGAGTACCTGCGCAAGGCCACCGAGCTCGAGCCGGGATCGGGCGTGGCGTGGAGCAATCTCGGGCTCGCGCTGCGCGACCTGGAGCTGCTCGACGAGGCCGAGCGGGCGCTGCGGCGCGCACGCGAGATCCGGCCGCGCCACGCGCAGACATGCGTCAACCTGGGCTCTGTCCTGTTCGACCAGGGCCGGATCGACGAAGCGGCGGCGCTCTATCAGGAGGCGCTCGGATTCGCCCCGCACCTGGTCAGCGCCCGGGTGGGGCTCGCCGAGGCGCAGATTCACGCCGGCGCCTACGACACCGCACGGGCGACCTACGAGCAGGTGCTTGCCGAAGCGCCCGACGACGCGCTTGCCCGGACCGGCCTCGGCCAGCTGCAGGTCGGGCAGCGCGACTTCGCGCACGGCTGGGCGAACTACGAGAGCCGCTTCGGCACCGACCAGGTCGCGCGCCGCGCCTTCCCCTACCCGCGCTGGGACGGGCGGCCGCTTGCCGCCGGCCGTCTGCTCATCCACGCCGAGCAGGGAATCGGGGACATGATCCTGTTCGCCTCCTGCTTTCCCGACGCGCTGCGGGCCGCGCCGGGCGCGGTGATCGAGGCGCCGGCGAAGCTCGAGCGGCTGTTCGCCCGGTCGTTCCCCGGTGCCGCCGTGAGGCGTACGGCCGGCGCCGCCTTCCCCGAGTGGCTCGCCGAGTTCCCCGACATCGACGCGACGATCCCGGCGGGCGGCCTGATGGGGTTGTATCGGCGCGGCGAGCGCAGCTTTCCCGCCGATCGCGGCTACCTCAGGGCCGATCCCGCGCGAGTCGAGCGCTGGCGCGATCGCCTCGCCCGCCTCGGCGACGGCCTGAAGGTGGGCGTTTCCTGGCGCGGCGGGTTCTTCCGCACCGGCCGCCAGGCGCGCAGCGTCCCGCTCGACGAGTGGCTGCCGATCTTCGCGACGCCCGGCTGCCGGTTCTTCAACCTCCAGTACACGCCGGATGCGGAAGCGGACCTCGCCGAGGTGGAATCACGCTGCGGCGCGCACGTCGAGCATTGGCCTGAGGCGATCGCCGACTACGAGGAGACCGCCGCCCTCGTCGCGGCGCTCGACCTCGTGATCACCGTGTGCACCGCGGTCGCGCATCTGTCGGGTGCGCTCGGCCAGCGGGTCTGGATCCTGGCGCCCGCGGTGCCGTCCTGGCGCTATCTCGCGCACGGCGAGACGCTGCCATGGTACCCGTCGGCGCGCATGTTCCGCCAGCGGCTCGGCGCGCCGTGGCAGGACACGATCGCCGCGGCGGCGGCGGCGCTTGCCGGGATCGCGCCCGCGAGCGCGTCGACTGCGGCCGGGGCAGTGGCCGCGCGCCCCGGTCGCGCCGCGATCGCGCCGGCTGCCGGCCCTGAGCCCTCGGCCGGAGCGGATCGAGCCGCGCCGGCCGCGGATCTGCCGCTTGCCTCGGTGCGCGCGCTCATCGGGGGCGGCGACCTGCGCGGCGCGGCCGACGCCCTCGAACGGCTCGCTGCCGAGCGGCCCGACTCGGCCGACCTCCAGCACGAGCTAGCCGCGGTCTATAGCGCGCTCGGGGATCTCGTCGCGGCGCGCGATTGCCTCGAGATCGCGCTCGCGCACGACCCGCGCCACCTGCCGGCGCTCCTGCTGCTCGCGCGCCTCGCCGAAAGCGCCGGCGACCTCGAGCGCGCCGGGCGTGCGCTCGACTGCGCGTCCGAGGTCGCGCCGGACGCCGGTGCAGTCCTCGCGAGCCTGGCACGGGTGCGTCATCTGCAGGGCCGGTTCGGCGCGGCCCGCGCGCTCGCGGCGCGCGCGATCGCGATCGACCCCCGGCTCGCTGACGCCCATCAGGTGGCCGGCCTCGCCGCGGTCGCGGAAGAGGACTACGAGGCCGGCGCCACCGCGCTGGAGCGCGCGATCCCGCTCGCGCCGGGCATGGTGAGCGTGCACCTCAACCTGGCGAACGCGTACCTGCATCTCGGCCGCTTCGACGCGTGCCGCGAGCGTCTGGAATGGGTGATCGCGCGCGAGCCGAGGAACTTCATCGCGCGCTGGGACTACGCGCATCTCCAGCTCGCCGCGCGCGACTTCGCCGCGGGCTGGCCGAACTACGAGTATCGCCTGCAGGCGCAGGAGGGGGGGGCGCTCACGAGCCACCGCCCGTCCTGGCGGGGCGAGGCGCTCGACGGCAAGACGCTGCTCGTGCTCGGCGAGCAGGGGATCGGCGACCAGATCATGTTCGCCTCCTGCCTCGCCGAGGTGACCGCGCGCGCACGGCAGTGCATCCTCGTCTGCGAGCCGCGCCTGGTGGCGCTGTTCAAGCGGTCCTTCCCCGGCGTGATGGTGCGCGAGCCGCAGTCGCTCCAGCGCGCGGAGCTCGATCGCGCCGACCTCGAGGTGCAGGCGGGGAGCCTGCCGGTCCACTTCCGGCGCTCCGCGGCCGACTTTCCCGCCCACCAGGGCTATCTCCGGGCCGACCCGGACCGGGTGTCGTACTGGCGCGAGCGGCTCGACGCGACCGGCGCGCGGCTGCACATCGGCATCTCGTGGCGGGGCGGGACGGCAAAGACGCGCAGCCGGCTGCGCAGCATCCCGCTCGCCGAGCTCGCGCCGCTCATGGCGCTGCCGGAGGCCTGCTTCGTCAGTCTGCAATACGGCGATGTCGCGGCCGAGCTCGCGGACTTCCGCGGCGCAAGCGGCATCGACGTGCTGGACTTCCCCGAGGCGATCCGCGACTACGACGAGACCGCGGCGCTCGTGACCTCGCTCGACCTCGTAGTGACCGTCTGCACCTCCATCGTCCATCTCACCGGGGCGCTCGGCCGTCCGGTGTGGGTGCTCGTGCCGAGCGTGCCCGAGTGGCGCTACTGCCTCGCGGGGCGCACGCTGCCGTGGTATCCGTCCGCCCGGCTCTTCCGCCAGCGGGCGGGCGGAGCGTGGCCGGAGGTGATCGCAGAGGTCGAGGAAGCAGTCGCAGGGTGGTCGGGCGCCGGCCGGGACACCGGCCACTGACGGTGCGCGTCACTTCCTGCCCCGCGCCGCTTCGCGCGGGACCGGGCGGCCGTGCGAAGCGATCGACCCGGGCCGCCGGCCTCGAAAGCAGGCTGTATCGTAACTATTTGAAAAAACACACGTTTTACGGATCACTCGGGCTCGCCCCCGCGCTTCCGGGCCGGTTAGCCGCGGGGCCCGGCCCGGCTATGCCATCGGCATGAGAATTGCTCCACCTTCCGGAGGTTGTCCCTCTTTCCAATGCTGCAATAGGAGCGAGTCCGCATATGCGCAAACTGCAAAAAGGCTTCACCCTGATCGAACTGATGATTGTGGTGGCGATCATTGGGATTCTGGCCGCGGTCGCCCTGCCGGCCTATCAGGACTACACCATCCGGGCACGCGTGTCCGAGCTGATGCTCGCCGGTTCGAGTGCCCGCACGGCGTTCACCGAGAGCGCGCAGAACAACAACGGCATATCCGGTGCGAGCACCAACCTGTCGATCCAGCCGGTCGGCAAGGTGAGCGCGGCGACGGTGTCCGATGCCGCGATCGTGATCAACGGTACCGACACGATCATGGGCACCGCGGGCATCGTCATGACGCTGTCGCCGTCGTGGAACGCGACCGCGAACACGGTCACGTGGTCGTGCGGGGTCACGCCGGTGCGGTTCGAGCCGTCGACCTGCCGCAACGACTAAGTCTCGAGTGCGATCCTCGCGCCGTCGTCGGCGCGGGGCGGAAGAAGGCGGGCCTCGGCCCGCCTTTTTTTCGCCCGCCGGACGGTCTCCCGGCGCAGGGGAACGAGGTGCCCTTCTGCGACAGATACCGACGACCGGCGCCCCCGCCGAGTGGCCGAAGCGCGATCCCCCCTCGGCCTGCGACTGCCACCGCGTGTGACGTCGTGCACGCCGGCAGCACCCGCCGGGTGCCGGCAGCGGCACTTGGTCACCGATCGGCGCGGCAGACACTCCGGCGTGCCCGACTGGTACGCATCCTGCATATAACCCGGGTGCAAGTCCTTAACGGTATTTCACACGGGAGATTCGCATCATGCGTACGCTGCAAAAAGGCTTCACCCTGATCGAACTGATGATTGTGGTGGCGATCATCGGCATTCTGGCGGCGGTAGCTCTGCCGGCCTATCAGGACTACACCATCCGGGCACGCGTGTCCGAGCTGATGCTCGCCGGTTCGAGCACCCGCACGGCGTTCACCGAGAGCGCGCAGAACAACAACGGCCTGTCCGGTGCGAGCACCAACCTGTCGATCCAGCCGGTCGGCAAGGTGAGCGCGGCGACGGTGTGCGATGCCTCGATCGTGATCAACGGTACCGACACGATCATGGGCACCGCGGGCATCGTCATGACGCTGTCGCCGTCGTGGAACGCGACCGCGAACACGGTCACGTGGTCGTGCGGGGTCACGCCGGTGCGGTTCGAGCCGTCGACCTGCCGCAACGACTAAGTCTCGAGTGCGATCCTCGCGCCGTCGCCGGCGCGGGGCGGAAGAAGGCGGGCCTCGGCCCGCCTTTTTTTCGCCCGCCGGACGGCTGCCCGGCGCAGGGGAACGAGGTGCCCTTCTGCGGCAGATACCGACGACCGGTGCCCGGCCGGGTGGCCGATGCGCGATCCCCCCTCGGCCTGCGACTGCCACCGCGTGTGACGTCGTGCACGCCGGCAGCACCCGCCGGGTGCCGGCAGCGGCACTTGGTCACCGATCGGCGCGGCAGACACTCCGGCGTGCCCGACTGGTACGCATCCTGCATATAACCCGGGTGCAAGTCCTTAACGGTATTTCACACGGGAGATTCGCATCATGCGTACGCTGCAAAAAGGCTTCACCCTGATCGAACTGATGATTGTGGTGGCGATCATCGGGATTCTGGCGGCGGTAGCTCTGCCGGCCTATCAGGACTACACCATCCGGGCACGCGTGTCCGAGCTGATGCTCGCCGGTTCGAGCACCCGCACGGCGTTCACCGAGAGCGCACAGAACAACAACGGCCTGTCCGGTGCGAGCACCAACCTGTCGATCCAGCCGGTCGGCAAGGTGAGCGCGGCGACGGTGTCCGATGCCTCGATCGTGATCAACGGTACCGACACGATCATGGGCACCGCGGGCATCGTCATGACGCTGTCGCCGTCGTGGAACGCGACCGCGAACACGGTCACGTGGTCGTGCGGGGTCACGCCGGTGCGGTTCGAGCCGTCGACCTGCCGCAACGACTAAGTCTCGAGTGCGATCCTCGCGCCGTCGCCGGCGCGGGGCGGAAGAAGGCGGGCCTCGGCCCGCCTTCTTTTTTTCTGCCGGCGGCGTTGCGCATGCCCGAACGCGGCGCCGAGCCGCTCTTCGTGTTCAGCCCGGCGGGTGCTGCAGGCTGGGCGCTTGCGGGTTCGGTCGACGCTCGCGAGCGAGTCCGGGCGCTGGCAAATGCGGGCAGCTACGCAAGCCCCGCGTTGCCCGTCACACCATCCAGCCGCGGCACGTTCAGGCGCTGCTGCGGGATCACCCTGCGGTCCCTGAGGTACGCCGCGACCACCTCCCAGATCGGCTCGCCCGCCGGACGCTCCTGCACCGAAGCCCAGCCGGCGACCTTGTAGCGCCGGGTGGCGTCGAGCGGTTCGCCGCGATGACGCAGATCCGAGATGCGGCTGCCCATCTTCGCGCCCGGCGCGCACGCGAAGCTCAGGCCGCCGACGCGCACCATGTCGCCGCCCTGCTGCAGATAGGGGTCGGGATTGAACAGGTTGTCGCAGACATCCTCCAGGATTGCCTTGATCTCGACGCCGGTCAGCTCGTTCAACGTGCACTCCGGGTAGGTGATCGCGGTCTGGTCAAGCACGTGCTCCATCGTGATCGTCTCGCCGGAGGGCACCGTCGTGCCCCAGCGGAACCCCGGCGAGAACGCGATCTCCGCGCCCTTGACCGTGAGCATCGCCTCCACGATCAGCTGGTCGAAGCTGCCGTTGAAGTTCCCGCGCCGGTAGAGGAGGCCTTCGGTGACGGCGAGCTTCTCGTCCAGCTTCGCCGCGTGCGGCGCGCGCACGTCGCGGATCAGCGTCTGCATCGCCGGGTCGGCGGGCAGCAGGTTCGCGAACACCGGCAGCAGCCGGTAGCGGAAGTCGGCGACGCGGCTGGCCCGCACGTCGAGGTCGAGCACGCCGAGAAACTTCCCGTTCGAGCCGCCGTTGGTGACGATCGTGCTTCCGCCGGCGTTCTTCACGATCACCGCCCGGGGCACCGCGTCGTGCGTGTGGCCGCCAAGCACGGCGTCGATGCCGCGCACGCGCGAGGCGAGCTTGAGGTCGACGTCCATGCCGTTGTGCGAGAGCAGGACGACGACCTGTGCGCCTTTCGCGCGCGCGGCCTCGACGTGCTTCTGGAGCGCTTCCTCCTGGATGCCGAAGGTCCACTCCGGCACGAAGTGGCGCGGGTTGGCGATCGGCGTGTAGGGGAACGCCTGGCCGACGATCGCCACCGGGACGCCGTTGATCTCTCGCCGCACCCACGGCGCGAACACCGGGTCGCCGAAGTCCCGGGTCTTGACGTTCTGCGCGACGAACTCGATCCGGCCGCCGAGCTCTTTGGCCACTGCCTGCTGCAGGCGCTCGGCGCCGTAGGTGAATTCCCAGTGCGCGGTCATCACGTCGACGCCGAGCGCAAGCTGCGCCGCGATCATGTCCGCACCCCTGGTCCACAACGCGAGCCCCGAGCCCTGCCAGGCGTCGCCGCCATCGAGGAGCAGCGCGCCGGGCCGCTCAGCGCGGATGCGCTTGACCAGGGTCGCGAGGTGCGCGTAGCCGCCGACCTTGCCGTAGGTGCGTGCGGCACGCTCGAAGTCGAGGTAGGTGAAGGCGTAGGCCTCGGGCGAACCGGGCGCGATCGCGAACGCCTTGAGCAGGTGCTCGCCCACAAGGTGCGGTGGCCGGCCCGTCGCCGCGCCGACGCCGATGTTCACGCTCGGCTCCCGGAACCAGGCGGGACCGAGCTGGGCGTGTGTGTCGGTGACGTGCAGCAGCGAGACGTTGCCGAACCTCGGCACGCGGTAGAGTGCGTCGGCGCCGTCCTGCCCGAGCGCCTGGGGCGCGTCGAGCGCGAGCCCGGCGGCTGCCCCGGCGGCGAGGACTTCGAGGAACTCTCGGCGGTTCACCGGGGCGCGCCGGAGCTTCCGGCGGTTACTTGTTGACGGGCGAGCCCGGATCGAGCAGCAACGCGACGAGGTCCTTGATCTGCTGCTCGCTCAGCGCGCCGACGTGGCCGAAGCGCGGCATCTGCGAGCAGAGGCTGTACGCCTTGGCGTTGTAGATCTTGCCGTAGACGTAGCGCTGCACGTCGGCGCCGTTGCCGCGGATCTTGCCGAACTGGAAGAGGCTCGGGCCGACGGTGCCGAACGAGGTCTCCTGCGGCCCGATCCGGTGGCAGTTGTAGCAGCTGCCGCCGCCGGGTGCGCCCGCGGGATCGCTCCACGTCATGCCGCGCCCGTTCTGCGCGATCCGCTCGCCCGACTTCCAGTCGCCGACGAGCTTGCCGTCGGCCGGCCACCGGATGCCGGCGAGCTGGTCCTGCTCGAGCCGCTGCGCGACGTCCTTCGGCGGCTTGTCGTCGGTGCGATTGCAGATCGCCTGCACCCCGTCTTCCACGAGGAGGTTCATGCTGGTGATCCCGCGCGGCTTGAAGTCGCGCTGGAGCGTCGCGACGGCGGCCGTGCGCGGATCGTCCGCGGCGGCCGGCGGCGCGACGATCGCCGACCCGGTCGCGACGAGGAGGAACGCAGCGAATCGTTTCATGTCGTCTCCCGTGTCGTCAGCGCTTGATCCCCGGCCCCTTGTACACCTGGCCCTTGGCGTTCACGGCCAGGTAGGTGAGGAGCGCGGTGAGGGAGTCGGACGCGTAACCGGGTTCGGGGAAGCGCTGCTGGCGGAAGCAGTCCCACAGCCGCCACTGCAGCGTGTGCATGACGCCGCCGGTCATGCGATAGCCCGGCCAGCCCTGGTAGCTGCGGATGGCCTGGTCGGGGCGGGTGAAGTTCGGCAGCGGTTGGGTGCGGATCCGCTTGCCGTCCTCGCCGTGGCACGAGGCGCAGGAGAAGTCGTAGGCGCCGGCGCGGTAGAAGAAGATCTCGCGTCCGATCGCGTAGGTTTCACGCTCCCGGGGATGCGTCTGCGGCGGCGCGATCTTCATGCCGCGCGACTGCCCGGCGACGAACGTGGTGATCGCGACCGGATCGGGCGTGTGGGTCTCGCTGCTGAACGGCTGCTTGGCGAGCGCCGCGGCGTCGAAGCCCTGCAGCGTCACCATGCAGTGGACGATCCGCTGCTCGGCGTCCATGACCTTGCCGGTGTCGGCGAAGTAGCGCGGCAGCTGGACATAGGCACCCTTCACCACCCCCGGCCCGAGCCCGAGGTCGCAGCGCTCGAGCGATGCGTTCTTCGGCCCGCGCGGGGTCTGCCACAGCTCCGCGCCCTTGAGCTCGAACAGCTCGGCGGGGTTGTCGGCCTCGAGCACCGCGCGGAACTTCTCGAACTCCTCGGTCGTCGTGTCGCGTTCGACGGCCGGCGGTTTCGATTGTCCCGCGGCCTGGGGGACGGGCGCGGCCGCAACCAGCGCGGCCGCGGCGCAAAGCGCGAGTGTCCTGGTCATTCTCTCCTCCGGTCGATGGCGCTGTGCCGCGCCTCGCGGGGCGCGGTCGCTCTTCTCCGTCGCGAACCGGGCCGGCTCAGCCGGTCGGGACCGTGACTTCGTCGGTCCGCTTGTCGCCCTTGTTGTCGGTCCAGGTGATGCTCAGCTTGTCACCCGTCTTCGCGCCCTTCACTTTGAACCCGAACACCGGGTTGCGCGAGATCGCCTGGCTCGTCTCGGCCTCGAACACCGGCTTGCCGTTGAGCTGGGCGGTGATCGTCTGGATGAAATGCAGCGGCACGACGTTTCCGGCGCCGTCCTTCCGCTGCCCGGTCTCCATCGGGTGCGCCATCAGCACGCGCACGTCGAGCACGTCGCCCTCGAGCCGCGCGCGGATCTTCATCGGATCGCCCATTGCGTCCTCTCCTATCCGCCGCAGCCGCCGATGGTCACCTTGACCTCCTTGGCGGCGGCGTGGAACTTGCCGTCGGCGGTGGCGACCACGACCCGGACGTTCGACGTCTCGCCCATCTTCACGCGCAGCGCGACGAACGGCAGGGCCGCGCCCTGGGCGAAGTCGAAGCTCGCCGCGTACGGGAACGGGTTCTTCTCGATCAGCACCGCGATCGACCTCGTCCCGGGGATGTTGCTCTGGATCTCGATCGGGACCACCGCGCCGTTCTCGGCGATGTCGGGCGCCCGGATCACGATGTCCTTGCTGTCGGCGGGCGCGGCGATCTTGAGGTTCCGGAGCGCATCGGCGACGGTCTTCGACTCGAACGCGCTCTTGTTCCAGTCGGCGAACGCCTCAGCCGGGCGGAGCAGCCCCGCGGCCATCGCAGTCGCCGCCAGGGCGCCGGTGCGTTTGAGCGCGGTTCTGCGGGAAGGTTCAGTCATCTTGACTCCTAGGGTCGACGGGCGGCCACGTCCAGCCAGCCCACGAGCTTACATTGGATATCCGTATATATGGGCCCCTAGCGTACCGAAAAGCCCCGGCGCGCAGCAAGCGCCCGCGCCCCGGCCCGGGGTCGGGTTTTCACCCCGCCGGGTTGACGAAGGTCCCCGACTTCCCGCCCGTCTTCTCCAGGAGACGAACCGCCTCGATCCGCATGCCGCGGTCGACCGCCTTGCACATGTCGTAGACGGTGAGTAGGCCCACGCTGACCGCGGTCAGCGCCTCCATCTCGACCCCGGTGCGGCCGCAGGTCTCGACCGTCACGGTGAGCGACACCGCGGACTCGCGCTCGTCGTCGGCGAACTCGGCCGCGACGTGCGTGAGCGCGATCGGGTGCGCGAGCGGGATCAGGTCGGCGGTGCGCTTCGCCGCCTGGATCGCGGCGAGCCGCGCAACGCCGAGCACGTCGCCTTTCTTCGCGGTACCCGCCCGGATGAGGGCCAGCGTCTCGGCCTTCATCGTGATCCGTCCGGCGGCGCGCGCGACGCGTCGCGTCTCGGCCTTGTCGCCGACGTCGACCATGTGCGCCGCGCCTTGCGCGTCGAAGTGCGTCAGTCCCATGTCAGTCACCCGCCCCCCGCTCGCGCCGAGCCCGCCCCCCGCCGGACGGGGGATCGGCTCGGGGAACCACTCCAAGCCTCCGGTATCATACCGTCGTGCGACGCCTATTCTGCCTTCTGGCGGCCGCGTTCCTCGCGTCGAGCGCGGCGGCCCAACCCAACGTCTACGGTTCGACCCCCGCGCCCACCGGGCGGGATGATGCGCGTGCACCCGCGCCGGTGCAGAGCCTCCCGTCGGGGCCAAACCTCCCCGACCTGGGGGACAGCTCGCAGACGGAGATCACGCCGCAGGTCGAGCGCCGCATCGGCGAGTCGATCATGCGCGAGATCCGGCGCGACCCCGCCTACGTCGACGACCCGGAGATCAGGGACTACGTCCAGTCGGTTGGCTACCGCCTGGTCGCCGCCAGCGGCGAGGCGCGCCAGGAGTTCGAGTTCTTCGTGATCCGCGACAAGACGGTGAACGCGTTCGCGATGCCCGGCGGCTTCATCGGCGTGCACACCGGGCTCCTGCTCGCCGCGCAGACCGAGTCGGAGTTCGCGTCGGTGATGGGCCACGAGATCGCGCACGTCCTGCAGCGGCACATGGCGCGCCAGTACGACTCGCAGAGCAAGATCTCGAAGATGTCGCTGCTCGCCATGGCGCTCGCGCTGCTCGCGGCCCGCTCCAATCCGCAGGTCGCGCAGGCCGCGATCGTCGCCGGTCAGGCGGCGCCGGCGGCGGTCTACCTCAACCACAGCCGCGAGTTCGAGCGCGAGGCCGACCGCCTCGGCTACCAGCTGCTCGACGGGGCCGGCTTCGACACCGCCGGCATGCCGGGCTTCTTCGAACGCCTGCAGAAGGCGACCCGCCTCTACGAGAACAACGCGCCGACGTACCTCCGCACGCACCCGCTCACCAGCGAGCGCATCGCCGACATGCAGAACCGGCAGGCGGGCGCACCGTACCGGCAGCGCCCCGACAGCATCGAGTTCCAGCTCGTGCGCGCGAAGGTCCGTGCCACCGACGGCACGCCGCAGGAAGCGGTGGCGTTCTTCCGCGCCGCGCTCGCCGAGAAGCGGTTCGCGAACGAAGCCGCGGTCCACTACGGGTACGCCATCGCCGCGGCGCGGGCGAAGGACTGGAAGACCGCCGAGACGGAGATCGCCGCGGCGCGCAAGCTCGCGCCGCCGCAGCCGATGTTCGACACGCTCGCCGCGCGGATCAAGCTCGACGCCGGCGACGTCGCGGACGCCGAGAAAGTCCTCGCCGCGGCGCGCACCGCCTTCCCCGATTCGGTGGCGATCCGGCTCGAGTACGCGGAGGTGCTCCAGCGCCTCGGGCGGAACAAGGAGGCGGTCGCGCTGCTCGACGAGCTGGCGAAGGGCCGCCTGCGCGAGCCGCGCGTCTACCAGATGATCGCGAAGTCGTACGCCGCGCTCGGGCAGCGCACGCAGCAGCACCGCGCGCTCGCCGAGGGCTACCTGCTCCAGGGCAGCCTGCCGGCGGCGATCGAGCAGCTCCAGTTCGCGCAGGCCGCGGCCGACACCGATTTCTACACGCTCTCGGCGATCGACGCGCGGCTGCGGGACCTGAAGGCGCAGCAGGCGCAGGCGATCAAGGAGCGCCGGCAGTAGGCTCGCCCGCGCGCGCCGCACGGCGCGTGCACTAGTTCACGTCCCTTTCCGGCCACGTTCGCGCGCCGTTCGCCCGGCGGCGTGCGCGCGTGCCGAGCAGTAGTTCCGCCGCCGGCGCAGGCGCTGGCATATCGGTTGCTGAAGTCCCTCCCGCCACTTCTCTTAAGGAGGGATTCCAATGGCAGTCACATGCGCGCGCCGCGCGCAGGGAGTCGTTTTGTCTGCGACTTTCGCGCTCGCGGCGATCTTCGTTTCACCCGTGAACGCTCAAGGGAGTCCTCCCCAAGGCGATCTCACCTCGGTGCTGACCCAGAGCAGGGTCACGATCGGTGCCGACGGCAAGGAGGTACTCGTCCCGGCGGCCAAGGCGGCGCCGGGCGACGTCATCGAGTACCGCGCCACCTATACCAACCGAGGCAAGGGCGCCGTTACGGGCGTCGAGGCGTCGCTGCCGGTCCCCCCGGGGATGGCATACGTCGCGGCCTCGGCGCGCCCCGACGGCGCTCTGGCGACCCTCGGTGACGGCAAGTACGAGCCGATCCCGCTGAAGCGGCGGGTGAAGCTCCCGGACGGCCGGTTCGAGGACCGCGAGGTCCCCGACACCGAATACAAGGCATTGCGATGGAAGCTCGGCGAGCTGGCGGCCGGCAAGAGCGCCTCGGTTTCGGCGCGGATGCGGCTCGTCCCGATCGGGGCCGCACCCCCGCAGCCGCCGCCAGCTCAGGGAGGCACCCGATGAGATTCCGATAATGCCGCCCCGAAATCCACGAGCGGAATCGGAGTGCAGAAAGTCACGGCGCGAAAGCCCCGTGACTTTCGTGCTTTCTGGGCCCCCGGAAACCGCTGTCGGCACCGCCGACAGCCCTGCTTCCCGGGCGTCATCCGCACCCGTCGAGGCCTCTGGCAGCGGAACTTTTCCGCTTCCTGACCAGAGCCTTACGTCGATTTTCTTACGTTGTTGTTTCGTTCTTGTCACTTCACTCGCTTCTTTGGAGGCAATCATGCGACGCATAGCAACCCTGGGCGCCGCGATGCAGCTTGGCATCGCGGGAAGTCGCCTTCTGGCGTTGGTCGCGCTGGTCCTCGGCATGGCATTCGCCGTGCTCGGATCCGGCGGGGCCTACGCGCAAGCGCCGGCGGCCGGTGCAGTCATCGGCAACCAGGCAACCGCGACCTACACCGACTCCGGTGGCACGGCGCGGACCGCGACCTCGAACCTGGTGCAGACGACCGTGGCGCAGGTGTACAGCCACACGCTCACCAGCTCGCAGTCCCGGACCGTGGCGCCCGGCGGAACGGTGTACTACCCGCACACGCTGACGAACACCGGCAACGGCGCGGATACGTACACGCTCGGCGCGGTGGACGGCGGCGGCAACGCTGCGGTCACCTTCACGCTCGGCACGAACGTGTTCATCTACGCCGACGCAAACGGCGACGGCGTGCCGGACAACGCGACCGCGATCACCACCTCCGGGTCGGTGCCGGCGGGCGGCGTGTTCCGGTTCGTGATCGCGGCGCAGTGGCCGGGCGCAGTGGTGACGGGGTCGGAGACGATCACCGTCAACACCACCGGCAACGCGGGTGACGCGTCGAACTCGCCGGCAGCGGCGGGGACGAACACCGACACCGCCACGGTGACCGGCAACGCGGTGATCAGCGTCGTGAAGTCGCTGTCGGTGGCGAGCGGTCCGTCGCCCTCGACCGGCAACATCACGGTGACGCTGCAGTACACCAACACCGGCTCGGCGACGGCGACCAACGTCGTCCTTTTCGACCAGCTTCCGGCCGGCTTCACCTACGTGGGCTCGCCCTCGTGGTCGGGCGGCGGGTCGCTGACCAACGCCGACGGCGATGCCGACGGCGGCGCCGGCATCACCTATTGCGCGAACCAGGCGGCGCCGACCACGGCGCCTTGCGTCACCGGCAGCCTCGCGGCGCGGATCGCCTCGGTCGCGCCGGGCGCCTCCGGCACGCTGTCGTTCCTGGTGTCGGTGCCCGCGGGCCAGCCGATCGGGCTGATCTCGAACACCGCACGCTTCTGCTTCAACGACGGTGCCGCCCAGGTTCCGGCGGCGTGCACGACCGCGTCGGGCGGCAACATCGGCACGACCGGCACGGCCACCAACCCCGCGACCTACAACGTCGTGCAGAGCCACAGCGTGCGGCTCGACGACTCGGGTCCGGGCGGTGCAGCGCCGCTGTCTTCCACCGACGCAAGCGTGGCGAACAACGACCAGATCGTCGTCAACGCCGCCGACCAGGGGTCGGTGGTGCAGTTCGAGAACATCGTGACCAACACCGGCAACGGCGCCGACACGTTCAACATGACGATCGTGTCGAACACGTTCCCGGCCGGGACGACGTTCACGTTCTACAACGCCACCAACTCGGCGCCGCTCACCGACACGAACTCCGACGGCATCCCCGACACCGGCCCGCTCGCGGCGAACGCCTCGACGCGCGTCTGGGTGCGGGTGCAGCTGCCGCCGAACGCGACCGGTAGCGGGGCGAACTTCCAGGTGGTGAAGCGCGCGACCTCGGTCGGCAACTCGACCGTGAGCGACAACACCGCCGACGTGCTCGGCTCGATCAACCGCCGCACGATCGACCTCACCAACAACACCGCCGGCGGCCCGGGTACGGGCTTCCAGGCGACCGGTGAGGCGGCCGCGGTCACGACCAACGCGACCAACCCGGGGACGTCGACCAACTTCCAGCTGGTCGTCGCCAACGCCGGGCCGGGCGCGGACAACTTCGACCTGATCGCGACCAGCAACAACACCGGCATCAACACGGCGTCGCCGACGATCACGCTGCCCGCGGGCTGGTCGGTCACCTTCCGGCTCGGCACCTGCGCCGCGCCGGGGGCGACCGTCACCAACACCGGGACGGTGGCCGCAGGCGCCAACGTGACGCTGTGCGCGACGGTCGGCGTCCCGGCCAACGCAGCGGCGGCGACCACGGACATCTACTTCCGTGCCGCCTCGCCGTCGGGCGCGCAGTACAGCAACACGGCGCCCTCGCAATACGCGGCGTTCGACGTGAAACGCGACGCGGTCACGGTAAACGCCGTGTTCAACCTCGCGCTCACGCCGGACCGCGCCGGCCAGGTCTTCCCGGCCGGCAACCAGCTCTACGCGCATCAGCTGTGCAACAACGGCAACACCGCGCTCGCGGCGGGGTCGATCACGATCACGTTCTCGAACAACACCGCCGGCTTCACCAACGCGGTGTGGACCGACGTGAACGGCAACGGCGTCGTCGACGTCGGCACCGACACGCCGATCGCGAGCGGCGGGACGTACGCGCACCGCGCTCGGCGCGGGCGCCTGCGTGACGCTGCTCGACAACGTGTTCGCACCCGGCGGCGCCACCAACGGCACGGTCAACGTCACCACCGTCACCGCGACGCACGCAACCGCGGCGCCGGGCGGGGTGTCGGTGACCGACACGTCGACGGTGGTGAGCGGCGACCTGCAGATCGTCAAGGAGCACCAGACGATCGGCTGCACCGGCGCCGGCCCGGGTGGGTACACCCAGGCCGCGCTGCCGGCGCAGCTCCCGGGGGCGTGCGTGCAGTACCGGATCGTGGCGACGAACAGCGGCGCGGCGAACCTGACCAGCCTCACGGTCAGCGACTCGACGCCCGCGTTCACGACCCTCGAGACGGGCGCATGCACGGTCGCCGCCTCGCGTTCCGACGCGGGCGCGGTGACCACGGGCGGTACGGCGGTCGACGAGGCCGCCGGCACCGTGACGGCAACCGTGGCGACGCTGCCGCCGCTCGTGAGCATGACGCTCACGTTCTGCGTGCAGATCAACCAGTAGGGAGCTTCGGCCCCCTGACCCCGCGCGCCTCGCGGCGCGCGTGGGCGCTCTCTGCGCGGCCCTGGCAACAGGGTCGCGTGGTGAGCGCGGGTTGACGAGCATGCGGATCGCGGAACACGTGACGGCCTTGACGCGGCTTGCCGCGGCGGCGTTGCTCGCCGTCGCGGCGGGTCTCGTCACGCCTGCCGCCGCGCAGACGCCGCCCGCGGGCGTCGCGATCCAGAACGTCGCGACCGCGACCTACCGCAACACCGCCGGTCAGCCCGAAACGCTCAACTCCAACCCGGTGTCCTTCAACGTCGCGCAGGTGGCGAGCTTCACGCTCGCCGCCACCCAGACGCGCACCGTCGCGCCGGGCGGCACCGTCAACTTCCCGCACGTCCTCGCCAACACCGGCAACGGCGCCGACACGTTCACGCTGGCGGCGACCAACCTCGCCGGCGGCGGCTTCGACTTCACTTCGGTGCAGATCTTCCGCGACGCGGGCGGGGGCAACCCCACCGGCGCACCGATCACCGGCACCGGCCCGGTCGCGGCCCGTGCGCAGTTCGCGTTCGTGGTCGTGGCGCAGGTGCCCGGCAGCGCGACCGCAGGCCAGACCGACCAGGTCCGCGTCGATGCGACGAGCGTCTTCGATCCCACCCGCACCACCGTCGGCGGCGCGCCGCCGGTTCCGCCGAACGTCGACACCGCGCAGGCGACCGGCCTCGCCGTCGTGAACGTCGCGAAGAGCCTGTCGGTCGTCGGCGGCCCGTCGCCGAACGCCGGCATCCTGGTCACGCTCCAGTACACGAACACGAGCGCCACCGCCGCGGCGACAAACGTCCGCATCACCGACCTCGTCGGCGGCGCGGGCGCCGGCTTCAACACCACCGGCTTCGCCTACGTGCCGGGCAGCGCGCAGTGGTCGGTCGGCGGCCCGCTCACCGACGCCGCCGGCGGCGACCCGGCGGGCATCGCCTACGACTACAACGTCACCGCGCCGCTCGCGCTCACCGCCACGATCGCGAACGTGCCGGCGGGCGCGACCGGGAGCGTCCGCTTTACCGTGAACGTCAACGCCGGCCTCGCCAACGGCGCGGCGCTGACCGACAACCGGGCGAGCTTCAGCTACAACGACGGCGCGGTGGTGCGGAACGCCACGACCAACAACGCCGCGTACACGGTCACCGGCGCAGCCCCGGGGCCGGACCTCACGCTGGCGAAGAGCCATCCCGGCAACCTCACCGCCGGCGCGAGCATCGACTACGCGCTCACGGTGCGGAACGCGGGCGGCACACCGAGCGCGGGCGCCATCATCGTCACCGACACGCTGCCCGCGGGCCTTGGATACGTCGCTACCGGCTCCGGCGGCAACGGCTGGACCTGCGTCGCGGCGGGGCAGGTGGTGACCTGCACGTCGAATGCCGCGGTGCCGGCGCAGGTCGCGGGCACGCCGGGCGTGCATCCCGATCCGCTGACGATCCGCGCTCAGGTCAACGCCGCTGCATTCCCGGCGCTGCCGGCGGCGGTCAACAACGTCGCCAACGTCTCGGGCGGCAGCGAGCTGCCGGCGAACGCCGGCAACAACGGCGCGGTGGATCCGGGCACCGTCCAGGCCGGCGCCTCGGTGAGCGGCCTCGTCTGGCTCGACCGGAACCACAACCGCGTCTTCGACGACGGGCCGGGGTCGCCGCTCGCAGGCTGGATCGCCGAGCTCTGCCCGCCGGCGGCGGCGACCTGCGATCCGACGAACCGCATCGCGAGCGGCGTCACCGGGCCGACGGGCGCCTACGGCATCGGCAACCTGGTCCCGGGCACGTACAAGATCCACTTCCGCTCGCCCGCCGGGACCGTGATCTTCGGGCGGCCGGTGAACGGCGACGGCATGAATCCGCCGCAGGCCGGCTCCGCAATCGACGCGACCGGCGAGTACCTCGTCGTCACGCTGGTCGCCGGCGAGAACAAGCTGTCGCAGAGCCTGCCGCTCGATCCGTCCGGCGTCGTCTACAACTCGGTCTCGCGCCAGCCGGTCGCAGGCAGCGTGGTGACGCTCGCCGGTCCGCCCGGGTTCGATCCGGCGGTGCACCTCATCGGCGGCGCGGGCAACGTCGCGCAGACGGTCGGCGCCGACGGCTTCTACCAGTATCTCCTCACCGCGGCGGGTGTCGCCGTGTTCCCGAACCAGCCGTTCACGCTCGCCGTGACGCCGCCCGCGGGCTACGGCGCGTTCCCGTCCACGCTGATCCCGCCCTCGCCGAGCCAGCCCGCGGGCGCGTGCGGCGGCGCGGCGAACTGCATCGACCCGACCGGGCTCGCGGTGAACACCTACTCGGTCCAGCCGGCGGGCATCAACACCGCCCCGCCGACCGGCGCTGCCACGACCTACTACGTGCGCTTCGCCGTGCAGCCGGGCGACCCGGACATCATCAACAACCACCTGCCGGTCGACCCGGCCGGGGCGGGCACGAACACGCTGTTCGTGCAGAAGACCGTGTCGGCCTCGACGGTCGCGATCGGCGAGTTCCTCGACTACACCGTGCAGGTCAAGAACGCGACCACCGCCGCGGTTGCGAACGTCAACCTCACCGACGTGCTGCCCTTCGGCTTCGTGTACGTGCGCGGCACCGCGCGGGTGAACGGCACCGCCGCCGATCCGCTCGGCGCCAGCGGCCCGACGATCGTCTTCCCGCTCGGGACGCTCGCGGCGAACACCACCGCCACGGTGACCTACCGCGTGCGCGTCGGGCCCGGCGCGCAGCTCGGCAACGGCACGAACAGCGCGCGCGCCGCGGGCACCGGCGCGGCGTCGAACGTCGCGCAGGTGCGCGTGCAGGTGGTCGGCGGCGTGTTCGACGACCGCGGCTACATCCTCGGCAAGATCTTCGCCGACTGCAACGCGAACGGCGTCCAGGACGAGGGCGAGCTCGGGATCCCGGGCGTCCGGCTCTACCTCGAGGACGGCACGTTCGTCATCTCCGACAGCGAGGGCAAGTACAGCTTCTACGGCATCAGCCCGCGCACGCACGTCCTGAAGGTCGACCCGATCTCGCTGCCGCTCGGCGCGAAGCTCGCGATCATCGCCAACCGCCAGGCGTTCGATCCCGGCAGCCGGTTCATCGACCTCAAGAACGGCGAGCTCCATCGCGGCGACTTCGCGGTGGCCGGCTGCGAGCCCGACGTGATGGCCGAGGTCGCGCGGCGGCGCGCGCTCGGCGAGGTCGTCGTCGCCGAGACCGACCGGATGCTGAAGGGCCAGCTCTCGACCGACCCGGCGCGGAAACCGCAAGGGTCCGAGGTGAAGAGCCTCCCGGCGACCGGCGTCGTCGGGGAGCCGCAAGCCGCGCCGGGGCAGGCGCCGGCGGTGGCGCCGGCCGCGGCGCCGGCCAACCCGAACTTCGCGCCGGTGCTCGCGAACCCGGCGCTCAACGTCGCAGAACTCCGACCTGCCGACGCCGCCGTCGCCGACGCCGCCGGGGATGCAGCCGCTCGAGAAGATCCTGCTCAACCTGCCGGACAACAAGCTCGGGTTCATCAACCTGCGCGACGGCGACACGCTGCCGACGGCGCAGACGTCGGTGCTGGTGAAGGGGCCGCTCGGCGGCGCCTTCAAGCTGTCGGTGAACGGCGTCGAGGTGCCCGAGTCGCGCGTCGGCAAGCGCAGCGTGCTCGAGGCGAAGCAGCTCGCCGGCTGGGAGTACATCGG
Source organism: uncultured beta proteobacterium (assembly GCA_963762785.1). GTDB lineage: Bacteria > Pseudomonadota > Gammaproteobacteria > Burkholderiales > SG8-39 > DATEDA01. Next base: position 23,449 of record CAVXND010000011.1, on the reverse strand, counting down.
CGTCAACCTGCGGCCCGGCGAGAACACGCTCGTCGTGCAGATCGCCGATCCGTTCGGCAACGTGCGCGCGTCGGAGACGGTGAAGGTGATCGCGCCCGACAACCTCGGCCGGATCAAGCTCGAGGTCGTGCCGTCCTCGCCGGCCGACGGCCACACGCCGGTGAAGGTCAGGGTGACGCTCACCGACGACAAGGACGTGCCGGTCACGAGCCGCACGCCGCTCACGCTCGAGGCGACGCTCGGCCGCTGGCAGGTGCAGGACCTGAGCCCGCGCGACCCGGGCGTGCAGGTGTTCATCGAGGGCGGCCGCGGCGAGTTCGTGCTGCTGCCGCCGCAGGAGCCGGGCGACGACGACGATCACGATCCACTCCGGGATCCTCAAGGCCGAGGCGAAGGTCGCGTTCCTGCCCGACCTCCGGCCGATGATCGCCGCCGGCGTGGTCGAGGGCGCGATCAACTTCCGCAACCTCGACCTGCGCAACGTCGTGCCGGCGCGGGGGAACGACGGCTTCGACGAGGCGCTCACGAGCTGCGTCCCCTCGGCCGACGGGGCGAAGGACTCCGCCTGCGGCCGCGCCGCGTTCTTCCTCAAGGGCAAGGTCAAGGGCGACTACCTGCTGACGATCGCCTACGACTCGGACAAGAACCTCAAGGACCAGCTCTTCCGCGACATCAAGCCCGACGAGTTCTACCCGGTGTACGGCGACTCGTCGATCAAGGGCTTCGACGCGCAGTCGACCTCGAAGCTCTACGTCCGCGTCGACAAGAACAAGTCGTTCCTGCTCTACGGCGACTTCAACACCCAGGGCGCGCAGACGCGTGCGGCAGCTGTCGCAGTACGCGCGCTCGTTCACCGGCGCGAAGTGGCACTACGAGACGCGCGAGACCGCGGTCAACACCTTCGCGGTGAACGACACCTTCCGGCAGATCGTCGAGGAGTTCCCGGCGAACGGCACCTCGGGCCCGTTCCAGCTCAACACCCGCGGCGCGATCGTCAACAGCGAGAAGGTCGAGATCCTCACGCGCGACCGCAACCAGCCGGCGCAGATCCTGAAGATCGAGCCGAAGACGCGGTTCAGCGACTACGAGATCGAGTCGCTCACCGGGCGGATCCTGTTCAAGGCGCCGATCCCGAGCCTCGACTTCAACCTGAACCCGATCTCGATCCGCGTCACCTACGAGCTCGACCAGGGCGGCACGCCGTTCTGGACCTACGGCGCCGACGGCCAGTACAAGCTCACCGAGTGGCTCGAGCTCGGCGCGAACGCGGTGCGCGACGACAACCCGCTCGGCGCGTTCCAGATGGGCGGCGCGAACGCCACCGTGAAGCTCGGCGAGAAGACCTTCCTCATCGGCGAGTACGCCGCCACCGACAAGGAGGGCTTCGGCCGCGGCGACGCCCAGCGCGTCGAGATCCGGCACGAGGACGAGCGGTTCATCATCCGCATCTACACCACGCGGGTCGACAGGGACTTCGACAACCCGTCGTCCTCGTGGGGCCGCGGCCGCATCGAGTCGGGCGGCAAGGCGGCCTACAAGCTCGACGCCCAGACGCTCGTCACCGGCGAGGCGATTCGCAGCGAGGACCTGGTGACCGGCGGCACGCGCCAGGGCGGCTACGTGAGGGTCGAGCGCGCGATCAACGACATGGTGCGCGCCGAGATCGGCATGCGGCACGTCGAACGAGACGGCGGCGCCGGCGAGCCCGCTCTCGCCGCAGGCGATCAACCCGGCGCTGCCGCCGATCGAGTACACCTCGGCGCGGCTGCGCATCAGCTCGATCGTGCCGTACCTGCCGAAGGCGCAGGTGTTCGCCGAGTACGAGCAGGACGTAGCCGACTCGCAGCGCCGGAGCGTCGGCGTCGGCGGCGAGTACCGCTTCCTCGAGCGCAGCCGCATCTACGCGCGCCACCAGTTCCTGTCGACGCTATCGACCTCCGACTACTCGCTGAACCCGTCGCAGCGGAACAACGTGACGCTGGTCGGGATCGACACGCCGTACATGTCGAACGGCCAGCTCTTCAGCGAGTACCGCATGCGCGACGCGATCGACGGCCGCACCGCCGAGGCGGCGGTCGGCCTGCGCAACATGTGGGAGGTGGCGAAGGGGCTGAAGCTCTCGACCACTTCCGAGCGCATCCACGCCTTCAGCAAGGTGCAGTCGCCGGACGGCAAGACGATCGACAACGGCGCGGTCGCCTACACCGGCGCGCTCGAATACACCGGCTCGGAGTGGTGGAAGGGCTCCGGCCGGCTCGAGTACCGCGACGGTCAGGGCCAGACCGGCTGGCTCAACACGCTCGCGTTCGCGCTGAAGTTCAACCGCGACTGGACCGGCCTCGCGCGCTCGGTCGTGTCGTACACCGAAGCCGACGCCGGGGGCGAGAAGACGCTGCTGCGCCTGCAGGCCGGCCTCGCCTACCGCGACACGGTGACCAACAAGCTCTCGGCGCTGGCGAAGATCGAGCAGCGGCTGGAGCGCGACACGACGGTGCCGGCGGTGCCGGTCGACCGCGACGTGAAGGTGCTGTCGATGACCGGGAGCTACCAGCCGACCCGCGCCGACATCGTGAACGGGCGCTACGCGGCGAAGTACGCCGAGGACCAGTCGGCCGGCCTGTCGACGAGCCTCTTCACCCACCTCGTGCAGGGCCGCTACACGCGCGACCTCAACGACCGGTGGGACTTCGGCGTCCAGGTGTCGGCGCTCGGCAACGCCTCGTTCTCGACCCGCCAGTTCGGCCTCGGCGCGGAGGTGGGCTACCTCCTGGACAAGAACATGTGGATCTCCGCCGGCTACAACTTCTTCGGCTTCCAGGACCGCGACCTCTCGCCCGACAAGTCGACCGAGCGCGGCTTCTTCATGCGCTTCCGCTACAAGTTCGACGAAGATCTCTTCAAGGGGATCGCGTCGGGCGTCGAGCGGTTCAAGTCCCAGACGGACATCAACCAATGAACGCGACAACGACAATGACACGTTCGCTGACTGCGCTCCTGCGCGGGGTGCTCGCCCTCGCGGCGCTCGCCGCCGCGCTGCCTGCGCTCGCCCAGAGCTGCGGCATCCCCGGCCGCGACGGCCCGGGCAGCCTCTCCGGCGTCGTCAACACCTACTACCCGCCGTCGGGCGCGAGCGTCAACATCGGGCCGTTGACGGGCTCGGTGGCGCTCGGCACGGCGCGCGGCGCGGCGGCGACCCCCGCGGCGGGCGACCTCTTCGTGATCATCCAGATGCAGTGCGCCGACATCAACTCGACCGACACGTCGAGCTACGGCGACGGCGCGGCGGGCGACCCCGCACAGGGCTACAGCGATCCGGGCGGGAGCTGCCTCGCCGGGCGCTACCAGTTCGTCCGCGCCGGTCCGGCGACGACGGCCGCCAGCCTCGATCTGACCGCGACGCCGCTCACCGCGACCTACGTGCAGGCGGCGGCCAGCGGCACGCAGGGCCGGCGCTCGTTCCAGATCGTGCGCGTGCTCCAGCACTCGTCGGCGACCCTCACCGGCGCGGTGACCGCGTCGGCGTGGGACGGCGCCACCGGCGGCGTGGTCGTGCTCGACGTCGCTGGCGCGCTCAACTGGAGCGGCCAGAGCATCAACGTCACCGGCCTCGGCTTCCGCGGCGCCGGCGGGCGGAACCGGCCGCTGAACGACGGCGCGCTGACCAACCCCTACCGGACGACCGATGCGAGCGGCCGGCACGCGGTGAAGGGCGAGGGCATCGCCGGCACGCCGCAGTTCGTCCACAACGACACCGGCCCGACCGACACCGCGCCCGGCACGGTCGTCGACCTCGGCGCGCAGGGTTACCCCAACGGCGACTACGGCCGCGGTGCGCCCGGCAACGGCGGCGGCGGCGGCGCGTCGATCAGCAACAACTCGCGCGACAACGGTGGCGGCGGCGGCGGCGGAAACGGCGCGGCCGGCGGCTATGGGGCGTACGGCTGGCGGAGCGCCGGCTGGGGCGCGAGCTACACGGGCATCGACGACCTCCGCGGCACGGGCGGCGGGGCGTTCCTCGGCGCCTCGTCCGCGCGGCTCGTCATGGGCGGCGGCGGCGGCGCGGGCGACAACAACAACAACGGGCCGCAGGCGAATTCGAGCGGCGCGGCGGGCGGCGGCATCGTGATGGTCCGCGCCGGTTCGATCACCGGCACCGGCACGATCGGGGCCGACGGCGCGCGCGCGCCCGACCAGGCGAACAACGACGCCGCGGGCGGCGGCGGCGCCGGCGGCAGCGTGCTCGTGATCTCGCAGGCCGCGGGCGTCGGCACGCTGACGGTGAACGCGCGCGGCGGCCGCGGCGGCGACTCGTTCCTCACCGGCAACGTCGCGCACGGCGGCGGCGGGGGCGGCGGCGGCGGGGTCGCGTACGCCTCGGGCGCGGCGACGACCAACGTGGGCGGGGGCTCGAACGGCAATACCAACACCACGGACAACCCGCCCGGCGGCGCGGCGCACGGCGCCACCAGCGGCTCTTCGGGCGTGCAAGGCACCGTCACCGCGTCCGGCGACAGCACCGGCGCGATCGCGGGCGCGCGCTGCCTGCCGCAGCTTACGGTGACCAAGCAGACGGTGACCGCCGGGCCGATCTCGGTGCGGCCGGGCCAGCAGGTGACCTACCGCATCGTCGTGTCGAACGCCGCCGGCCGCGGCAATGCCCAGAGCCTGGCGATCTCCGACGTCCTGCCGGCGGATTCGCAGCCGGTGTCGTTCCGCAACAACTCGGCGACACCGGCGGTCACGCTTGGCGGCGGCGCGACGCGCCCGTCGACGTCGAACGCCGCGGTCGGGGCGACCTCACCGGCGTGGTCGAGCTTCGACATTCCCGGCGGCGGCAGCGTCACGCTCGAGTTCACCGTCATCGTGCCGGCGAACATCGCCCAGCAGACCTACCAGAACCCGGCGACCGCGACCTACCTCGACCCGACGCGGACGACCGCCGGCGGCACGACGACCACGTCCTACGACCCGGCTTCGAGCACGCTCGAGGACGTGACCGTGCTCGCGCCGACGCTCGGGACGACGCTGGGAACGGGGTGCCCCGCGGGGTTCGCCCCCGGCGGCACGAACCTCGTGACCAACAGCGATTTCAGCGCGGCGACCGGGAGCGTCGGCTCGAGCGTCACGCTGCAGGCGCGCAACACCTTCCCGCCGGACACGAGCGTCGCAATCCAGGACGGCGCGAAGAGCTACTCGTCGAATCAGCTCGAGCAGTCGACGTTCCCGGGCGATCCGACGAACGGCGTTCCGGCCGCCAACAGCTGGCTGCTCGGCAACGGCGACAACGTCGCCAACTACCGGCCGTGGCGGCAGACCGTGAGCGGGCTCACCGTCGGTGTCACCTACATCGTTTCCGCCTACGTCAGCAACGCGGAAGCGCCGGGGCAGACCCTCGCAGCGGACCCGGTCGTGCGACTCCTCGCCGGCACGACCGCGATCTTCGGGCCGACCACGCTCGCCGGCGAGACCTTCGCCCAGGGCGACCAGTGGGTGCGGATCCAGGGTACGTTCGTCGCCACCGCAGCGACCCAGCAGCTAGACGTCCGGGACGACGCGCCCGGCACGGCCGGCGACTTCCTCGCCGCGACGCAGATTCGCGTCCAGGCCTGCGTGGCGACCGGCACGGTCGGCGGCTTCGTTTACCGCGATGCGAACGCGAACGGCAGCCGCGACGGCGGCGAGAGCTGGAGCGCCGGCACGTCGGTGACGGTCAAGCTGACGACGCGCAGCGGCACGACCTGCAACTCGCCGGCGATCGCGCAGCAAACCGTGGCGGCCGGAACCGGCGCCTACAACTTCGGCGCGATCGGCGCCGGCGACTATTGCATCGTGCTCGACAACAACGCGACCGCCTCGGATGTGACGCCGAATCCGCCCGCGGGGTGGTTCAACACCAACCCCAACCCGGGCCTGTGGCGAATATCGGTCGGCGCGACCGCGGCGATCAGCCACGACTTCGGGTTGCTCGACGCGAGCTTCGTCAGCGGGCGGGTGTTCCGCGACACCGGTGCGGGCGGCGGCACGGCGAACGACGGCGTGCAGAACGGCGGCGAGACGGGGATCGCGAACATCACCGTGGCGCTCACCAACTGCGCGGCGACGACCTATGCGACAACCCAGACCGGGGCAGGCGGCGATTACTCGTTCGCGGTGCCGTCGGGTGCGACGACGCTGTGCGTGGTCGAGACGAACGAGGGCGACCACCGCTCGACCGGTGCGAGCGTCGGCACGACCGCGCTGCCTAGCGGGACGCCCACCTCGGTCGGCGGGACGAGCTACACGTACAGCCGGGGGACCGACACCATCTCGTTCACCGCGGGCAGCGGCACCAGCTACGCCGGCCTCAACTTCGGCGACGTGCCCGACAACAGCTTCAGCACCAACGGCCAGCAGAGCGCGGCGCCGGGGACGACGCTCTACTACCCGCACACGTTCATCGCCGGGTCGGCGGGCACGGTGACGTTCTCGCCTGCCGGGGCGGCGACGCCGAACGTGCCGGGCTGGAGCGAGGTGGTCCACAACGACTCGAACTGCAACGGCCGGTTCGATGCCGGCGAGCCGCTGATCACCGCCGGCGTCGCGCTCACGGCCGGGCAGCAGCTGTGCATCCTGGTGAAGGAGTTCGTGCCGGCGAACGCGCCGGTCGGCGGCGAGAACATCGTGACGGTCACCGCGACATTTGCGTACGCGAACGCAAACCCGGCGCTGAACGCAGCGGCCGCGCGGATCGACCTGACGATCGTGTCCCGGGCCGGGCTCACGCTGGTGAAGTCGGTGAGCGCGGCGAGCGCACTCCCCGGGGCGGTGATCACGTACACGATCACCTACAGCAACCCGTCGACCGAGGCACTGACGAGCGTCGTCATTCGCGACGCGACGCCGGTGTTCACGACCTACGTGTCGGCGAGCTGCGGCTCGCCGCCGGCCGGGCTGACGTGCACGCCGCCGGCGTCGCCGGCGACCGCGCCCGCGGCCGGCGCGACCGGCGCGATCACGTGGAACTTCGGCGGCACCCTGGCGCCGGGCGCGTCGAGCGCCGTCACGTTCCAGGTGCAGGTCAACAACTGAGGACGGCGGCTAGGCCTTCGCCGGGACTTCGAAGTACGCCTCGTAGAGGAGGTCGAACGTCTTCTCGCTCTCGGCGAGCAGCTCGTCGTCGGACGTGGCCCGGCGGCGCGCGCCGGCGAGGAGGGTTTCGACGCCCGCCGCCTCGGCGAGCTTGGTGGCGCCGGCCTCGAGCGCGTGCACGAGCCGCCCGATCCTCACCAGCGCCGCGTCCTTCTCGAGCTTGAAGCTCGCGAGCATTTCCTCGTAGGTGACGCGGTTGCGGCTGTTGCGGAAGGTCGCCCCGTCGTAGCCGAAGGTGACCGCAGTCGCCGGCGCGTCGCGGCCCTTCTCGAGCCAGACCAGCACCGCCTCCGGGTCGATGAAGCGGCGGATGAGCCAGGCGCAGGCGAGCCGGTCGGTGAACAAGGGCTTCCGCGTCGCCCAGCCGCGCCGGAAGTAGGTACGGTTCGAGCGCGCGACGCCGGCCGACGGCGAGTCGGGCGCCTGGTCGGGGAAGATCAGCTCGCGCACGCGCGCTTCCATCTCGGCCAGCACGCGCTCGGCCTTGTCGCGCAGCGGCGAGCCGAAGAAGTCGAGCGCGACGATCGCCTCGAGGTCGCGGCGCTGCTTGCCGAGCACCCGGTTGATCGCGACCGGGTCGGAAATCCCGAACCCGGCCTTGAGCGATTCCACCGTCTTGACGAGCTCCCGGTACTGCTCGGAGCGGTCGAACAGGCCGCGGAACTCCTTCGCCTGCGTCTCGTCCGCGCTCTTCACGTGGAGGACGTGGACGCTGCCGTTGATGCTCGCCACGAACCGGGCGAGCTTCGCGAGGCCGCTGCGGTTCTCGGGCGTGTCGGGCAGGAGGTAGGCGCCGTCGCGGAGCGGCGCGCAGCCGAGTGTCTCGAGCGTGCGGAGCACCTTCATCCGGCCGGCCGGATCGTCGGTGGGCAGCTGGGTGACGAAAACGAGCCAGCGGACGCCGGGCGGCGGCTCGGGGGACGGGGTGCTGGGGCGGGCCATCGGTTGCGTTCGAGTCTATCAAACGCCCGGGCCGACGAATCAGCCGGCCTGATAGCGGAATCAAAAAATCCGCGTTGTGAGGGGGTTAGCCCCTCTCGCAGAATAGCCCGTCCGATTCGGCCCCGCCGCCAGCGGCGGGATACCATTGACAAAGATGCCGGGACTGGTCCGACCGCACGGAGGAGGGGAGCTGAAGCCGCTCGCCCTGGAGGCTGCCGCCCGCGGCGCGGAGGCCGCCCGGGCCGCGCGTTTGCCCGCGCTGCGCGTCACTTCGCGCGAGAAGGGCGACCTGATCATGCTCGGCATCGGCGGCTTCACGCCGCTCGAGGGCTTCATGTCCGAGGCTGACTGGCGCGGGGTCTGCGACGGCTATCGCACCGCGAGCGGCCTCTTCTGGCCCATCCCGATCACGCTCTCGGCGACCCGCGGCTTCGCGGACGCGATCGCGCCCGCCGCCGAGATCGCGCTCACCGACCCCGACGACGGCTCGATCCTCGCCACGATGCGCGTGACCGGAAAGTACGCGATCGACAAGGCGCACGAGTGCCGGACGGTGTTCCGGACCGCCGATCTCGAGCACCCCGGCGTGAAGATGGTGATGGAGCAGGGCGCGGTGAACCTCGCCGGACCGGTCAAAGTGCTTGCGGACGGCGGCTTCAAGGCGAAGTACGGCGCGCTCTTCATGACCCCCGCCGAGACGCGCGCGGCGTTCGCGAAGCTCGGCTGGTCGCGCGTCGCCGCGTTCCAGACGCGCAACCCGATGCACCGCTCCCACGAGTACCTCGCGAAGGTCGCCATCGAGACCTGCGACGGCGTGCTCGTCCATTCGCTGCTCGGCAACCTGAAGCCCGGCGACATTCCGGCCGAGGTGCGCGCGCGGGCGATCGACGTGCTGCTCGCGAAGTACTTCCGCCCCGACACGATCGTCCACGCCGGCTATCCGCTCGACATGCGCTACGCCGGCCCGCGCGAGGCGCTGCTGCACGCGCTCTTCCGCCAGAACTACGGCTGCTCGGACCAGCTCCTCGGCCGCGATCACGCCGGGGTCGGGAGCTACTACGGGCCGTTCGACGCCCACCGGATCTTCGACGAGATCCCGGCCGACGCGCTCGAGACCCGGCCGATGAAGATCGACTGGACCTTCTGGTGCTACCGGTGCGGCGGCATGGCCTCGGGCCGGACCTGTCCGCATCCGGACGCGGATCGCCTGCTCGTGTCCGGGACGAAGCTGCGGAAGTGGCTGTCCGAGGACGCGGCGGTGCCGCCGGAGTTCAGCCGGCCCGAGGTGCTCGAGGTCCTGCGGGAGTACTACGCGGGGCTCGATGCGAGCGAGCGCGTGGAAGTGAAGCTGGCGGGCCATTCGGCGCGCTAGCGATCCTGGCCGCGGGGCCTGGATTACACTCCTCCAGGCCCGCTTCCCTTGCCCGCCGGTCCGATGAGCGCAACCCAGGAAGAGCAAGCCGAAGAGCCCGGTCGTCCCGATCCGGCCCGGGCTCGACGACGAGTCCTCGGGAGGGCGGCGTGAACGACCCGGCGCGCCTGAAGGTCCTCGAGGCCGAGCTCGCGACCATCGGCGCGGAGCCGTACTACGAGCCGGTCGGCGAGGAGATCGCGCTCTTCGAGGCGGCGTACTCGGCGCGCGTGCCGGTGCTGCTCAAGGGCCCCACCGGCTGCGGCAAGACGCGGTTCGTCGAGCACATGGCCTGGCGCCTCGCGCGGCCGCTCGTCACCGTCTCGTGCCACGACGATCTCACCGCGTCCGATCTCGTCGGCCGCTATCTCATCGTCGGCGACCAGACGGTGTGGGTCGACGGTCCGCTCGCGCGGGCGGTGCGCGCGGGGGGCTTCTGCTATCTGGACGAGATCGTCGAGGCGCGCAAGGACACCACCGTCGTCATCCATCCGCTCGCCGACACCCGCCGCTGCCTGCCGATGGAGAAGCGCGGCGAGCTCCTCCGCGCGCCGGACGAGTTCATGCTGATCCTCTCCTACAACCCCGGCTACCAGAGCGTGCTGAAGGAGCTGAAGCACTCCACCCGGCAGCGGTTCGTCGCGATCGAGTTCGCCTATCCGCACGCCGATCTCGAGGCGCGGATCGTGGTCAGGGAGTCCGGCATCGACCGGCCGGCGGCCGAGCGCCTCGTCAAGCTCGGCGGCATGACGCGCAACCTGAAAGGGAGCGGGCTCGACGAGGGCGCGAGCACGCGGCTCCTCGTGCACGCCGCGCAGCTCATCGTCCGCGGCGTCGCCCCGCGCACTGCGTGCCACGGCGCAGTCGCCGAGGCGCTGACCGACGATCCGGAGATGCTCGTCGCCCTGGACGAGCTGGTGAACGCGGTCTTCTAGTGGTCGTCTCCCGGCCTTTGGGCACCGCCGAGGCCGACGCGCACGGAGTGCGCCTGCCGGCGCTCGCGCGCGTGCTCGAGCTCGTGCTGCGGGGGCTTGCGGGCCGTGCGCTTCGGGTCGAGCCCGGGCCCGACACCTACACCGATACCGAGACGATCTTCCTCCCCGAGTCGATCGACGCGGCGCCCGAGCGGGCGGCGAACGAGCGGCTGTACAAGGCGCTCGCCGTCCATCACTGGGCGCAGACGCGGTACGGTACTTTCAGTGCCGATCTGGACCATGTGCTCCAGGGCTTCGCGTCGCGCGAGCGCGGGCTGGCGTGGATCAACCTCCTCGAGGCGCTGCGGCTGGAAGCCTGTCTCCGGCGCGGCTACCCCGGGCTCGCGCGGCTGCTCGCCGGCTTGCGTCCGCCGCTCCCCGACGCCCTGGCGCGCGCTGCCGCCGAGCTCGCGTCCCCGCACGCATCGGTCGGCGACAGCATCCGGCTAGCGCGCGAGCTCGCCCGCAGCGAGCCGCCGGCGGCGTTTCCCTACCTCGGCAGCCTTCATCCGGACCGGGTGAAGACGGTGCGCGAAGCGCGCGTCGCGAAGGAGCGCCGCGCGCTCCAGCGCGAGCTCGCGAAGATCCGCGACGGGCGCGCACTCGAGGGCGCGGGCGAGCTCGAGCGGCAGCCTGCGCCCGCAGTCGAGGTGGACGCCTCTTTCGACACGCTGCAGTTCAGGCTCGAGGTGGAGGGCGAGCGGGTCGAGCCGCCGCCGGCGGTGGCGGCGCTGGTGCGATCGATCGTGCAGGACTTCGGCGCGGTGCCGCCCGAGTACCTCGTCGCGGCCGGGCCGGCGAAGTACGCCCCCGATGCCGCACCGGAAGAAGGGCACGAGGGCCCGCACGCGGAGTCGCACGCGGAGGGCGGCATCCTCTACGACGAGTGGGACTTCCAGCGGCGCGACTATCGCCAGGGCTGGTGCGTTGCGTTCGAGAGCGACGTCCCGCCCGGCGACCCGTCCTTCGTCGCCGGGGTGCGCGCGCAGTACGCCGGCCAGATCACGCAGCTCAGGCGACGCTTCGAAGCGCTGCGCGGCGCGGAGAAACTTTTTCGGCGAGAGCCCGAGGGCGACGACCTCGACTTCGACGCGGTGGTCGAGGCGTACGCCGACCGCCGCACCGGGATGGAGGTGACCGAGCGCCTCTTCACCCTGCGCCGGCGCGCCGAGCGCAACATCGCCGTGATGTTCATGGTCGACATGAGCGGCTCGACGATGGGCTGGATCAACGAGTGCGAGCGCACCGCTTTGGTCATGCTGTGCGAGGCGCTGGAGGCGCTCGGCGACCGGTACGCGATCTACGGCTTCTCCGGCTGGGGCCGCAAGCGCTGCGAGATCTACCGCATCAAGCGCTTCGACGAGCGCTACTCCGAGGACGTCCGCGGACGCATCGCCGGCGTCCGGGCGAAGGACTACACGCGGATGGGGGTCGCGATCCGGCACCTGTCGAAGCTCCTGAACGAGGTGGAGGCGAAGACCCGGATCCTGTTCACGCTCTCCGACGGCAAGCCCGACGACTTCATCGACGGCTATCGCGGCGCGTACGGCGTCGAGGACACGCGCCAGGCCCTGATCGAGGCGCGCCAGTCGGGCGTGCACCCGTTCTGCATCACGATCGACGAGGAGGCGCGCGACTACCTGCCGCACATGTACGGGACGGCGAGCTGGGTGCTGATCGACGACGTGCGGAAGCTCCCGCTGAAAGCGGCGGATGCCTACCGGCGGCTCACAAGCTGACCGGCGCAGCCGGTCATCCCGGCGAACGCCGGGATCCAGTCCGGCGCCGGACTGGACTCCGGCTTGCGCCGGAGTGACGAACCCTCCAGGGTGGGCAGCATGAGCCGCCGCAGTTCATCCGTGCTCGTCCTCGTCGCCGCGGGCCTCATCCTGATGTTCTCGATCGGCACGCGGCAGGGATTCGGCCTCTTCCTGCACCCGATGTGCTCGGCGCTCGGCTGGGGACGCGAGACGTTCTCGGCCGCGATCGCCCTGCAGAACCTCGTGTGGGGTCTCGCGCAGCCGTTCACCGGCATGATCGCCGACCGGTACGGTGCGGCGCGCGTGACGGCCGTGGGCGGGCTCCTGTACTCGCTCGGTCTCGTGATGATGGCGTACTCGACCACCGGGCCGGCGCTCGACGTATCGGCAGGGCTCTTCATCGGGCTCGGATTGAGCGGCGCGAGCTTCGGCGTCGTGCTCGGCGTCGTCGGGCGCGCCGTCACGCCGGAGCGGCGCACTGCCGCGCTCGGGCTGGTCGGCGCGGGCGGCTCGATCGGCCAGTTCGTGATGCTCCCCTACGGGCAACTGCTGATCTCGCAGTTCGGCTGGTTCAACGCGCTCCTCGTGCTCGCGGCGTCGGCGTTCCTCATCGTGCCGCTCGCCGCGGCGTTCGCCAGCAAGGCAGCGGTCGCGCGGGGCGGCGGGCAGCAGCAGCCGATCGCGTCGGCCCTGCGCGAGGCGGGACGCCACAAGGGTTTCTGGCTCGCGACCGTGAGCTTCGCGGTCTGCGGGTTCCAGACCGTGTTCATCATGACGCACCTGCCCGCCTACATGGTGGACCGGGGTGCGACCGCGCTCGAGGGGATGACCGCGCTCGCGATCATCGGTTTCGCGAACATCGCCGGTTCGATCGGCGCCGGCATCCTCGGCGACCGCTACAGCAAGAAGCACGTCCTCGGCTGGATCTACGCCGTCCGGGCGGTGGCGATCGCGGCGTTCATCGCCGTGCCGCCGTCGCCCGCGGTCACCTGGGCGTTCGCGGTCGTGCTCGGGCTCACCTGGCTCGGGACGGTCCCGCTCACCAACGCCCTGGTCGCGCAGATCTTCGGAGTGCAGTATCTTTCGACGCTCTTCAGCATCGCGTTTCTCGGGCATCAGATCGGGGGCGCCCTCGGCGCATGGCTAGGCGGCTACGTGTTCGACGCGACGGGCTCCTACTTCGGGGTCTGGATGATCGCGATCGCGGCGAGCGTCGTCGCGGCGGCGATGTGCCTGCCGATCGACGAGCGGCCGCTGCGGCGGCCGGTCGCGGCATGAGCCCGCCGGGCCGCCCCAAGGGCGAATCCCCGAGCGCGGAGCGCGAGGGTAGTCCGGTGAGCCCGCCGGGCCGCCCCAAGGGCGAATCCCCGAGCGCGGGGCGCGAGGGTAGTCCGGTGAGCCGGCCGGACCGCCCCAAGGCCGGATCGCGGAGCGCGCGCGCCGCGAGGGCGGCCCCGATGAAGCGCCTCCGGCCGGTGGCGCGCCCGGGCGGGCAGTCGCAGTCCGCGGCGTCGATCCTCGATGCGCTGCCGGTCGCGGTCGCGATCGTCGACGCGCGCGGCGGGCTCGTCGCGGCAAATCCGGCGATGGCGGCCCGGGGCGTCGCGCCCGGAGGGCCCTTCGCCGCGCGCTTCCCCGACTATCACGCCATGCTCGCCGGCGATTTCACGACGCCGCGCGAGCTGGACGTCGTGCGCGCGACGAACGGCACCGCCGTGCGCGAACGGCTCGCGGTGCGGCGGTCGGGCGAGCACGCCATCGTCACGGTTCTCGACGACCTGCCCGGCGCGGATCCGCAGACGACGCGTCTCGCATCGCTCGGCTTCATGGTCGCCGGGGTCTGCCACGAGGTGAGCAACCCGCTCGCGGCGATCCACTCGATGGTGCAGATCCTGCAGTCGAAGCGCGGCGCCTCGCCCGAGATCTTCGAGCGCGGCCTCGCCAGCATCTCGTCCAACATCGCTCGCGTGCTCGGGATCACGCGCACGCTGACCGATTTCTCGCGCGTCAACGACGATCCGATGCGCTCGGTCGCGCTCTCGCAGGTGGTCGAGGAAGCAGCCTCGCTCCTCAAGCACCGGACCGGCCCGAATGCGATTCTCCTGGACGTCGCCGTGGCCGACGACGCGCTCGTGCGTGCGCGCTCCGGCGAGCTCGAGCAGGTGGTGTTCAACGTCCTGCTGAACGCCGCGCAGGCGATGGACGGCCGCGGGCAGGTCACGGTCGCGGGCGGGCGGCGCGGTGCGCGGGTCGAGCTCGCGATCCGCGACGAGGGGCCCGGGATCGCGGCGGAGAACCTCGGGCGCATCTTCGAGCCGTTCTTCACGACCAAGAACGGCGCCGGCGCCGGACTCGGCCTCGCGATCTCGAGCGAGATCGTGCACGAGCTCGGGGGCGACCTGCGCGCGGAGAACGATCCCGGCGGCGGCGCCTGTTTCCGGATCGACCTGCCGGCCGCCGCGTCATGAACCTCGCGGGCGAGCGGATCGAGGTCAAGCGCCGGGAGCGGATCCTGGTGATCGACGACGACCCCGGGTTCTCGGAGGTCGTGCAGCTGCTCCTCGCCGGCGAGGGCTACCGCACCGACACCGCGGGCACGGTCCGCGACGGCCTGCGCGCGATGCACGCGGCCGCGGTCGACCTCGTCATCACCGACCTCAAGCTGCCGGATGCGACCGGGCTCGACGCCATCCGCGCCCTGCGCGAGCTCGACCGCGAGCTGCCGATCATCCTCATGACGAGCTACTCGTCGGTGGAGAGCGCGGTCGAGGCGTTGCGCAACGGCGCGGTCGACTACGTCATCAAGCCGTTCAACAACGACGACTTCCTGCACGCGGTCGAGCGCGCGCTCGCCGAGCGGCGGATCCGCCGCGAGAACGCGCTCCTCAAGCGGAGCCTGCGCAAGGCCTGGGCCGACCGGCGCGTGATCGGCGAGTCGCCCGGCATGCGTCGCGTGGCCGAGCTCGTGCGCAAGGTTGCGCCTTCCGACGCGAACGTCCTCATCTGGGGCGAGAGCGGCACCGGCAAGGAGCTGGTGGCGCGCAACATTCACCGCGCGAGCCACCGCGCGGACGGACCGTTCGTCGCGATCAACTGCGGCGCGATCCCCGCTGAGCTGCTCGAGTCGGAGCTCTTCGGTCACGCGAAGGGCGCGTTCACCGGCGCGACCCACGCGACCGAGGGCCTGATCCGGGAGGCGCACGGCGGCACGCTCTTCCTCGACGAGATCGCGGAGCTGCCGCTGGCGCTGCAGGTGAAGCTGCTGCGCGTGCTGCAGGACCGCGAGGTGCGTCCGGTCGGTGGCAAGCAGGTGGTCCACGTCGACGTGCGGTTCGTCGCGGCCACCAACCGCGACCTCAAGGAGTTGATGGAGAAGGGCCACTTCCGCGAGGACCTCTTCTACCGGCTCAACGTCATCAACATCCACGTGCCGCCGCTGCGCGAGCGGGGCGCGGACGTGCGGCGCCTCGCGGCGCACTTCGTCGAGGTCTACGGCCGCAAGCTCGGCAAGCCGATGCGCGGGATCGGCGACGACCTTGCCGCGTTCCTCGCCTCCTACCACTGGCCGGGCAACGTGCGCGAGCTCGAGAATCTCATCGAGCGCGCGGTGATCCTCGCCGAATCCGACACGCTGACTGCGAAGGAGCTCACCGAGACGCGCGGCCCGTCGGGCGGCCGGCGCGGCGTGCCCGCGGGCAGCGACCGGCCGCTCTCGGTCGAGGCCTACATCCAGGAGGTCGTGCGGCGCTTCCAGGACCGCTACACCGAGACCGAGCTCGCACGCGCGCTCGGCATCGGGCGCAAGGCCCTCTGGATGCGGCGGCGGCAGTGGGGGCTGCAGCGCAAGCGCGGCGGCGGAGCGAAGGATTGAGGGCTCGCGCCGCCCGCTCACCGTGTTTCCCGGGGAACGCCCGGGGTTTCGTTTCGAAACACGCGGGGCGCGCTACCCGCTGATCTGCCTGTAACTTCAAGGCCCGCGCCTGGCGCGCCCATCGGCATGGGACTTGCTGCGGTCAACAGGCTATAGCTTTCGCTTCGGCAATCCCACCAGGAGGAGACATGTCCGACAAGCCCGCCGCGCCCGCGCGGAAGAAAGTGACCATCCCGTCGCTCGTCGAGAAGATGAAGAAGGGCGAGCCGATCGTGCAGCTCGCGGTGTACGACTACGAGACCGCGATCATTGCCGACCGGGTGGGCATCGACATCCTGTGCGTCTCGGACACCGGCGGCATGGTGCTGTTCGGCCACGAGACCACGACCTCGGTGTCGTTCGAGGAGGTGATGTTCATGGCGCAGGCGGTCAAGCGCGGGTCGAGGTACGGCCTGCGCATGGTCGACATGCCCTACATGAGCTTCCACCTGTCCGCGCAGCAGGCGGTCGACAACGCCGCGAAGTACGTCGCGCAGGGCGGGGCGGAGGTGATGAAGTGCGAGGGCAACAAGCACCACGCGAAGTACATCGAGGCGATCGTGAAGGCCGGCATCCCGGTGCAGGGGCACATCGGCATCACCCCGATGCGCATGCCGCAGCTCGGGGGCTTCGTCGCGCAGGGCAAGACCGCCGAGCGCGCGAAGGAGCTGATCGACGACGCGTGGGCGATGGTGGACGCCGGCTGCTTCTCGATCATGTGCGAGGTCACGACCTCGGAAGTCTGCGAGTGCCTCGCCGAGACGCTGCCGGTGCCGGTCATCAGCCTCGGCGCGGGCAACCGCGCGCACGGCGTGCACATCATCGGCTCGGACCTCTTCCATCTCTACGAGGCGCACGTGCCGCGGCACTCGAAGATCTACGTCGACCTCGTCCCGATCATCGAGAAGGGCCTGTCCGACTACCGCGACGAAGTGCGCGCGCGCATCTACCCGGGCAAGGAGCACACGGTGTTCATGAAAGAAGACGAGCTCGGCCGCTTCCGCGACCTGGTGGGGTGGAAGAAGAAGTGAGCGCCGCGCTGGCGAGCGCGCTCGCCCCGGCCGACCTCGAGGTCCTCGGGCAGGCGCGCTTCTTCTCCGGCCTCGACCGGGGGCAGCGCGTGCGCGTGGCGGCGCTCGCGCGCGTCGTGCGCTACCCGGCCGACACGCGCATCTACTCCCTCGGCGACCCGGCCGACGATTTCTACGTCCTCGCCGACGGCATGGTCCGGTTCACGCTCGGGGTCGGCCGGCGCGACACCTCGGCGGGCGAGATCATCCGGCGCGGGGAGGTGTTCGGCTGGGCGGCGCTCGTGGAGACCACCCAGCGCCGAATCGCCACCGCGTACTGCCTGACGCCGTGCGCGGTGATCGCGCTCCCGGGCGCGGGGCTTGGCGCGCTGATGGAAGGCGACCACACGCTCGGCTACGCGCTGATGAAGCAGCTCTCGATCCTGCTGACGAGCGAGCTCACGGCGTTCGCCGCGGGTTGACGACCTACCTTCTGATCGCGGTCGCCGCGCTCGTCGTCGGCCTGTTCATCGGGACGGTCGGCGTCGGCGGCATCCTGCTGATTCCCGCGCTCACGTATCTCGGCGGGCTCACCGTCCACACCGCTGCGGCCACTGCGCTCTTCACCTTCGTCTTCACCGGGATACTCGGCACGGTCCTGTTCCAGCGCCGCGGCTCGATCGACTGGCGGATCACGAAGCCGGTGTGCGCCGGCGCAGTCGTCTTCAGCGTGCTCGGGGCGTGGGCCGCGTCGCGCATCGGCGCGCGGCCGCTCGCCCTCGTCATCGCCGCGATCGTCGTGTTCGCCGGCGCCTACATCCTGCTGCCGGCGGCGCGGCGCGAGCGCTTCCGCGACGGGCAGGCGCCGGGCGAGCGGGCGATGCTCGCCGGCGTCGGCGCGGTGTCGGGGTTCGGCTCCGGGCTGTCGGGGGCGGGCGGGCCGCTCTTCTCGGTGCCGATGATGGTGCTGGCGGGCTTCGTGCCGCTCGCGGCGGTCGGCGCGAGCCAGGTGCTGCAGATCGTCACGGCCGTATTCGGGACAGTGGGGAATCTCGCGTACGGCCACATCGACTTTCGCGTCGCCGCGTGGATCACCGGCTTCGAGCTCGTCGGGGTTGTTGCCGGGGTGCGGCTCGCGCACGCGGTGAGCGTCGATACTCTGCGCCGGCTCGCCGCGGTGCTCTGCATCGTCGTGGGAGCGCTGATGCTGTGGCGCAACCTGTAGCCGTCTACACAGATGCGGTCGAGGAGCATCTTGCGACGCGGCGGGCGTGCGGCCTGTTCGATTTCTCGTTCATGGGGCACTTCGAGATCGCGGGGGAGGGCGCGCGCGCGTTCCTCGACCGCCTGCAGACGCGGAACTTGGCGATGCTGGCGCCCGGACGAATCGCGTACACGCTGCTGTTGCGTCCCGACGGCACGGTGTTCATCGACGCCACCGTGTGGTGCCTCGCGTCGGGCAGGTATTGGCTCTTCACCGGGCGGCGGTCGGACTTCTCGTTCGTCGCCGAGGTGGTGCGGGAGCTCGGCGTGGTCGTCCGTGACCTCTCGGGCACCAACGCCGTGCTCGCAGTCCAGGGCCCTCAGTCGGCGCGCGTACTGGAGCGCCATCTCGGAGCGGCGCCTGCTCTGGCGTACTTCGGGTTCCGCCAGGCGAAGCTCGGAGGCGTACCGGTGACCATCGGCCGGCTCGGCTATTCGGGCGAGCTCGGCTACGAACTGATCGTCCCGGGCGACGCTGCGACCGCGGTCTGGCGACGGCTCGCGGCCGACGGGCGCGAGTGTGGCTCCGACGCTGCGAACAGCCTCCGGATCGAATCCGGGTACGTCCTCTTCACGAACGAGCTGGCGAATCGGGTGAACCCGTTCGAGCTCGGCCTCGGGCGGCTGGTGTCGTTCGACGGGCGGGCGTTTGCCGGGAGCGAGGTGCTGCGGGCGCTGCGCTGGCGCGACCCGGACCGGCGCCTGGTGGGGCTCGACGGCTTCGTGTGCCGCGATCCTTCATCACTCCATGAACGCCCTAGCGCCGAGGTGACCAGCCGGGTCCGATCGCCGTCCCTCGGTAGCGAGCTCGCGCTCGGATTTGCGCCGGCGGAAGCGGCTGCGGCGGGAACGGTCGTTTCAGTCTCCGGCAGAGACGTGGCGCGGGTCTGCCGGTTGCCGTTCTTCGATCCGGGACGCGTGCTGCCGCGGCGGCTCGAATAACTGGCTACGAACCGCAGCGTTTCTTTGCGAGATCAATCGTTAGCGGCGTGCCTGTGACCAGGATGCGACCGCGGATGCATCACGGTTCTCGATACAGGTTCGCGCACTCAACAGCAGCCCACGACCAAGAGCAGCAGTACCCCGACGTCGCTTAGAGCGGTCGTTCGAAGGAGCTAACGACCCACTGCAGTCGGTCGGCCGAGGCGACAGCAGTCTTTCGAGGTCCAAGCGAGTCGGCCATCGAGAGATGTGCGTCGGCGCCGCCGGTCAGCGGTCGCTCATCGTCGCCTCCACGGGGCGGCGCGGCGGCCATGACGAATCTCCATACTCTCCTCGGACCGCGCAGGTAGCGCGATCCGTGCTCTCGATCATCCACGCAAGCTCGTCGCGACCCGGATGCAGAAGTACAATAACGGCCCGGCGCTGCGCCGGCCCTCTCCTGATTTGTGCGTAAGGAGGAGCAATGATCCACGACGTCGTCATCGTTGGCGCCGGTTCCGCCGGTTGCGTGCTCGCCGCGCGCTTGAGCGAAGACGGGCGTCGATCGGTGCTGTTATTGGAAGCCGGCCCCGACTACGTTTCCGAACGCGACCTGCCGCCGGAAATTCGCGCCGGCGGCAATCCCACGTTCACGCACGATTGGGGTTACGCAGGCGAGCTCGGCACGCTCGGCAGCGGTACTCCGTTCTTTCGCGGCAAGCTCGTTGGCGGATGTTCCGCGACGAATGCAACGATGAGTTTGCGCGGGAACCCAACGGATTACGACGAATGGGCGGCGCGTGGCAATCCGGGCTGGTCATTTTCGGATGTCCTGCCGTTCTTCCGACGACTCGAAAACGACGCCGATTTCGACAACGAATGGCACGGCCGCACCGGTCCACATCCGGTCCGACGTTACGCACCGGAAACGCTTTTCGCTGAACAAGCGGCCTTCCTGCAGGGATGCTTGCATTCGAGCCACGCACGCGTCGCCGACCACAACACGCCGGGAGCGATCGGCGTCGGCACGCTTCCCAACAATACGATAGGCGGCGTCCGTCGAAGCGCGGCGCTCACGTACCTGGCTCCGGCGCGTGCGCGGCGCAACCTGACCATCCGTGCCGGCGTACACGTCGATCGCATCGAATTCGATCGGCGACAAGTCAAAGGCGTGCGCGTGATGGGCGCGGCCGATCTGCTCGAAGCGCGCCATGTCGTCGTCGCTGCCGGCGCCTACGGCAGCCCTGCGATCCTGATGCGCTCCGGAGTCGGCCCGGCCGGTCACCTGCGCTCGCTAGGCGTCGAGGTGCTGCAGGATTTAGCGGTCGGTGACCATCTCGCCGACCATGCCTTGGTGCGTATCCGTTTTGCGACAAAGCAGCCGCCCCCGTACGAAGGCGTGCCTGCGTGCCAGGTCGTGCTCACGCTGAAGAGTTCGGCGACTCGACGCGGTCATGACATGCAGGTTTTCGCCGGCAATGTGTCGCCGGTCGAAAGGAACGTGAGCCCGACAGGTTATTCGATGACGCTGTACGTTGCGTTGATGAGGCCGGCTTCGACCGGCTCGGTACGCTTGCGCTCACGCGATGCGACGGCGGCACCGGTGATCGATCACGGCTACCTCACGCATCGGGATGACCTGCCCCGTGTCGTCGCTACCGTAGAGGCAGCGCAGCAACTCGCGCGCACGTCGCCGTTGTCCGATCTCATCGTGAGTGAATGGCTTCAGACGCCCGCGGGCGCCGCGCCGATGAATATCGGATCGGCCATTCGCGCGAACCTCGGGACCTACTTCCATCCGGTCGGAACGTGTCGGATGGGACCGGCGTCGGATGCGACTGCTGTTGTCGACTCGCGAGGCGCCGTGCATGGGGTGCGTGGATTGTCGGTCATCGACGCATCGATCATGCCCACCATTCCCGCGGCCAACACGAACGTACCGACGCTCATGCTGGCGGAACGGTGCGCGGCGTGGCTCAACGAAAGTCTGGTCTGACCGAGTCGACTCGAGCGCCGCAATCCGGCCGCGTGCGCTCACCAGCAGACAGTTGGTTGGCGCTGCTTGGCCGGTCTCAAGCCACGAATGGCCGGTTTCGGGCACACGTCGCGAGCGATCGCTCCTGGCCGTTCAGCGAAATCCGTGAACGTCCGCTTATCTAAGACGTGACCGGTAGCAAGGGGCCGAATCGAGCCGTTAGCGCCTGATTCGCGGGTTGTGCCCTGTTTGTGACCATCTCAGATTGGGTGTGACCAAACTGTGACTGGGATAGATTGGTTTCGAGTTTGGCAAGCGCTGCAAGTGGTTGATCAACAAGCCGCGAAAATCTGCCTCAACCGCCTACGAACGAGGGGGTCGTGGGTTCAAATCCTGCCGGGCGCGCCAGTCAATCAAGGCCCTGCGAAATTGCACGGCCGTTCCGTTTGGAGTGCCGATCGACGCTCACCTCGTTGGCACGAATGCACCGCTTTTTGGCAACTCTCGCACTCGCGCCCGCCTCACGCAATCGGCATCCTTGACGCCGCATTCCGGGCACCAAGGAGAACCCATGGCTTGTGCGCCGAAGGGCCGCCACGACCAAGCGCTCGCCGACAGGCTGGTCGCCGGCCTGCCGGTGATCGACGTTGACGCGGCGGACGACCCGAGAAAGAAATGGTCGGGTCATGTGATTCAATAACCAAAGCGAGGTAACCACCATGATCAAGCTCTATTCCTGGCCAGGAAGCTCCGGCACGCGCGTCGCCTGGGCGCTCGAGGAACTCGGCCTTCCCTACGAGTACGTCGCGCTCGACGCGAAGAAGGGTGAGCACCGGTCGGCCGAGTACCTGAAGCTGAACCCCCACGGGAAGGTGCCGGCGCTCGTCGACGACGACGAGCACCTGTTCGAGTCCGGCGCGATCCTGCTGCACCTCGGCAACAGGTACGGGGTCGAGAAGAACCTGTGGCCCGCCGGCAAGGGCCAGGCCCGCGCCGACGCCGTCTGCTGGACAGTCTGGGCGACGGCCGAGCTGGGGCCGTACATGATGCAGTACCTGTACCACGGCCTCGACACCCCGGTCTCGTTCAAGCCCGCCGACCGCAGCAAGGCGGCGGCCGACTACAGCCATTCCCAGCTCGACCGTCTGCTCGCCGCGCTGGAAGCGCGCCTCGACGGCCGCGAATACCTGCTCGGGGCCTTTTCGCTCGTCGACGTCGCGGCCGCGAGCTGGCTCGCCCTCGGCACCATGTTCGGGCTCACGCTCGATCGCTACCCGCGCGTTGCCGGCTGGTGCAAGCGTTGCATGGAGCGCCCCGCGTTCAAGCGGGCACGCTGACGCGGAAGAGCCGCCGCCCGTAGTAACGGTGTCCATGGTGTGCTCCCTGGCTCGACGAGCCGTCGTGGCCGTTCATGCTCTCTCTCTTTTCGGACGTCGGACTGCGCGGACCTTTCCGGTCGGTCCGCCGCCGCAATAGAACAGGTTCGCCCCGTCGGACTCGAGCCCGCTCACGCCGATGCCCCGCGGCATCTCCAGCCGCTCGAGCACGGCGCCGCTCTCCGGGTCGATGCGGCGGATATCGCTCTCGTCGCCTTCCCAGGTGCCGTGCCACAGCTCGCCGTCGACCCAGGTCACGCCGGTGACGAAGCGGTTGGACTCGATGGTGCGCAGAATGGCGCCGGTCGCGGGATCGATCTGGTGGATCTTGCGATCGCGGTACTGCCCCACCCACAGACTGCCCTCGGCCCAGGCGAGGCCCGAGTCAGCGCCGTGGCCGGGCGCCGGGATCGACGCCACCACGTCGCCGGTGGCGGGATCGATCTTGTCGATGCGCGCTTCAGCGATCTGGTAGAGGTGCGTGCCGTCGAAGGCGGTGCCGGCGTCGCCGGCGCGCTCGAGCGTGCGCGCGAGCTGGCCGCTCTCGGGATCGAAGGCGACCAGCTTGGATCCGGTGGCGGCCCAGACGCGGCGGCCGTCGTGGGTGACGCCGTGGATGCGGTCGGCGCCGGCGAACGGTCCATACTCGCGCACGATCTCGGCCGCGCGCACCGGTGCTTGCGGTTTCGTCTTGCCTGTCCTGTCTCGGGTGAGGGGCATTGCCTGGCTCCTGTTGGCGCGCTCGGAACGGCGCCGCGAGACCAATCTACCCGAGCGGC
>CAVXND010000010.1:0-73962 GCA_963762785.1 uncultured beta proteobacterium | reverse complement strand
TTGAGCGCGCTGCACCTCCTCGGCATTGCGCTCAAGACCAATGACGCTTCCCGTGGGACCCACACGCTTCGATAGGAGCCCAAGACAGCCCCGTGGACCACAGCCAATCTCGATCACCCGAGAACCATCGCAGATGCCGACGTTGTCAAACAGCCACTGCGAGTCCCGTGCGAACTCCTCGGCCTGGCGCTCTAAGCGCACCTGCTCGTCCTGGCTGTATCCCAAGAAATACGGATCAGGTTCAATCATCGCCCAACCCCACGGCCGGCGCGCAAGCCACGACGCCCGGCGCGCGCAACGAGCGGCGGAGACACAACAGGTCCGTTGCGCGTACGCGTCATTCCGGCCTGATTCCCGCCTCGCGGATGATCTGCGAATACCTCGCGTGGTCTCGTTGGATGACCGCGGCGAACTCCTCGGGGAATCCGCCTGCAATCTCGAATCCGCCGTCGGTAAGGCGCTTGCGTACCTCTTCCTCTTCGAGCACCGCCGCGATCTCGCGGTTTAGACGCATGATGATCGCGCGCGGTGTCGCCGCCGGGGCGAGTACGCCAAACCACCCCAGGAGTTCGAACCCGGGAAGCGCTTCGCTCACCGTTGGGAGATGACCGAGCGGCCCCGTGCCGCGCGTCGAGTTGGTGGTGGCGATCGCGCGGATGCGATTCGCTTTCACTTGCGGCAAGGCGGTGTTCGGACTGTCGAAGAGCAGGTTGATCTGCCCGCTGACGAGGGCGCTCATCGCCGGCCCATTGCCCTTGTAGGGGATAGTGGTGATCGGCGCATTTCCTTTGATCTTCAAAAGCTCGCAGCCGAGCTGCGGAAATACTGCACCCCACCCGCAAGTCAGCGTTCCCGGCTTTGCTCTCGCTGCAGCCAGAACTTCCGGCACCGTGCGCGGCGGGAAATCGGCGCTAGCCAGTAGCACCAGGTCGAACCTTGTGAGCTGGGAAACAGGGGCGAGTTCGGTGAGCGGGTCGAAGTTGAGCTTGTGCAGGAGCGCGTTGAGCACCATGGTGGTCGGCCCGAGGACGATGGTGTGGCCATCAGGTGCCGCGCGGGCTGCAGCTTCCAACCCGATATTGCCGAAGGCACCGGCCCGGTTCTCGATGAGGACCGGTTGGTGCAGCCGGTCTCCGAGGCGCTGGCCCACGAGGCGCGCCACCACATCCGTCGGGCCACCGGGCGGAAACGGCACGATCCATCGAATGGGCCTTGTTGGAAAACTGTCGCGGGCACTCGCTGGCCCTTGCGCAGGTAGGCTTGAGCTCGCCAGCGTCGCGAACAACATTGCTGCGATGGCACTCAACCGACGTATGAGAAGCGTCATGACTGGCACCCCCTCGCGAGCTACCGAAAGCTCGCTCACAAGCTAATGCGACGCATTTCATTGGACAATAGCCGGCAGCTTAGGCGAGCATTAAGTGATGCTTAACGGGGAGTCGTGATGGATAGGCTACGCGCCATGGAGTACCTTGTCCGGGTGGTCGAAGCCGGCAGTTTCGCGGCTGCGGCCCGTGGGTTGGATGTAAGCCCGCCGGCAGTGACGCAGCTAATTGCCGCGCTCGAGCGCGAACTCGGTGCCCAACTTCTGCAGCGCGACTCGCGGCGCCTCAGCCTCACGCCAGACGGTGAGCAGTTTTTTCCGGCTTGCACGAATGCGCTTGCGGAATTGCGTGCGGCCGAAGCTCGCCTCTCCGTGAATCGCACACGGGCTTCGGGCAAGCTTGTGGTCGGCATGCAGAGGCGCACGGGTCAAGCCGTCGCGCCATTCATCCCTGACTTCCTAGCCGCTCACCCGGGGATCTCACTCGATTTCCGCGTCGTTCCTAACCCGAAGGTGCCGTCGGCAGCGCTGGTAGACGTCCTGGTCTTCGTCGGATGGCTAGAGGACGTCGACATGGTCGCGAAGCGCATCGCGCAAACCCGGTATGTGACCTGTGCTTCGCCGGCTTACTGGCGGGCGCACGGCGTTCCACGCGATCCTGACGACCTGCGCGCACATGACTGTCTTGCGTTTCGCTCACCGTGGGGCGCCGTGCTCGACCTATGGAAGTACCGGCGAGGCGAGGAGGTACGAAGTATCGCGCTTGAGCCGCGCATCGTGAGCGAGGACCTCGACTGGACTGCAACGCTAGCGGCTCACGGAGGCGGAGTCCTGCGGTTGGTCGATCTCCACATTCGACCCTATTTCGAGCAGGGCTTGCTTCAGCCGGTGCTGGAAGACTGGGAAGCGCTAGAAGCACCCCCCGTCCACGTCATGTATCGACGCGGCTCGCGGCCGTCGGCACGGGTGCGCGCGTTTGTGAACTTCATTACCGAGCTCTTCCCGGATTTCGAAGCCTCTGGCCTGGGCACGATCGAGAGGAAGATTGCCCCAGTGCCGATGCCATCGTGGTTCCGCAGGAACTGGGCGGGCTCTCTGACGCGCCGTGCGCGGCCGCGGGTGGACTCGCCAGACCAATCACCAAAGAGAACGCGATGATCCGCGAACGCCCGCTTCGGGCCCGAAAGCGCACGTCCCCGCGCTCTTTGACGCCCAACGATGCCGTTGAGCGGCGCGCCAGAGCACGGCCGAAAGGCACCGCGTTAAACGCACACCAACCACGCTTCCACGCGTCCGCTCGAACGGCTGGTTAGGTGGCGATTCCCACCGCCTATAGTCGAGGGCCTGTTGGCACAGGCTGAACGTACCCACATGCCTTGCACGTACGAAGAGATTCAGTGGCGTTGAACTTCTCCGCGACCTTGCGCAGATCCGCTAGGACATCCCCTTCACCTCGGGACATGTCGTACAGCTTCCCGTCGCACCGTTCGCAATACCACGCGTAGCCCTCCGGCTCATGCCGTCCACGAACCCGCTCCACCACTAACCCTACGGTGCCTGCCGGCCTCTGAGGAGAATGAGGGGTATTAGCAGGAAGCAAGAAGACGTCTCCTTCGCGAATCGTTTCACGTTGCCTCTTGCCTTGACGGTCTATGTACTCGAGAACAATGTTCCCTTCGACCTGGAAGAAAAACTCGTCGGCGGGGTCAATGTGGAAATCCCTCCGCGCGTTCGGCCCCCCGATAGCCATGATCATGAATTCGGAGTCCTTCCAGATCATCTCAGCCCCGACAGGGGGCTTCAGAAGGTGCCGATGCTCATCGATCCAGCGTTTCAGACTAAAGGCTCTAAGCGACTCGGCCATACTATGCCTCCTCCACGTTCCGGTGCTCTTCGCGCCTGTTCAATCCATTAACCCCGTACATTGATTGCAAGCCACCTAACGGCTGCGATCAGCGGCCGCGGAACAGCGGGCGCAAGCCCGCTGTGAAGCGGTCCGCTGCATCGCATGGTTGGGCCTCATAGCCCTTGCCGCAACTGATGAAGGGTCTCCGTCAGGCCAAGAAGATCAAAGCGTTCCTTGTAGATGAGCCGAAAGACCCCCAGCGTGCATACGCCGACTTGAGCCGCTGTCTTAAGGACAAGCCTCAGGGGTAGAGAGTCCCCGCTAAGGTAGATCACTTGAAATTCGATTCTATCTTCGCCCCTATTCATTTGTAGCGCCTGCATTAGAGCCTGCTCATTGGGATGAGCACCATAGTCGATAGTGCGCTCGTACAAGGTTTCGGCCACCGCTCCTTCCGTCGCGTCGACGGCCTTCAGCGTATCTACCAGCGTCCTGTACTTGAACTCCTCGCGGACCTTCTTCTTTCCATCTTCTCCGTCGTGCCGGCGTAGCCACGTTTCCCGTGAGCCCGGGTTCTTGGCGAGATAGAAGCCGTAAAGCGTGTGTTCGATAGCCAGGCGAAGGGTCGCATACGCCTCGTGAACCTGGCCAGACATGACGAGTTGAATGGCGCTTAGGAGCGCCGAATGAGCGCGTAGCAGAAAGAAGGCGGCGAACCAGTCGTTCGTATTGGTTAGGTTATCGATCAGCTTCCGGAGTCCAGCATCGATGCCGGATAGCCGACCATACTCGTTCTTTAGATTGTCAAACGTTGCGTAGGCGTTAAGCCGCGCCATATCGATGAACTTCGTGAGTTCATCGCCGCCCCAACCGCTTGGCGGATTAGGAAGTGGCATCCCCGAAGTGGTGTTCTATGAGGCCCAACGCTCGCGTTGAGCGGCGGTCGACGAGCGTAGCGAGGAGGGCACCGCAAGCAAGCGAAGCGCGCTTGCGGCCGTCCGCTCGAACGCGGGGTTAGGCATCACCTCTTGAGCTGACTGGGCGCGTCGCGTCACAGGGGACTCAGACCGGCGCGTCGATGTCCTGTCCCCACCTCACTTCTCCCAAGAGCCCGATGATGAAGCGATTCGGGTACTCAGTGTGCACAGGTGAGGTGCGAAGCGTCCAGACCCACGAATGAGTACCGGACGTCAGCGCGTGGGTGAACTCCCAGTCAGAGTTGCCGACGACCTTGACGTTCGGCGCGACCATTTCCGGGAACCTGGCGTCTGACACACACGATATTGTGCAAACGAGTGGTGTTCGCGGTGCGGTTGTGGCATCAAGGACTATGTCTCGCTCCGAAGGCTGCTCGCGAGCAACAGGCAATTGCGCGGGCAAAAGCACTTCAACCATGCGACGAGAGCCCGTGATGTCCTGGAGCCTCGGCCCGATGACAGTAGAGCGGTCAAGCGCGTTAGGGTTGAGGCCCATCTGAACCTCAAGCTTGTAGTGACCGGATGGGTGAAAAGTGATCTTCGGCTGTCGAACAAGGCGAGGAGCTTGGATGTCCGGAGGTCGAAGTTCACCGAGGTGGCGGTCGATGACGAGCTCAATCTGCTGCTGCCCCTCGAACCCAAGCCCCAATAGCACGGTGTCGTCAGGGCCGACGTTAGCCCACATGAAGTCGAACAGTCGGTCACCGCAGCGCACGCGAATCTTTGCTGACTTCGGACGAGCCATGACGTTGGTGAGGCCTCTAACGAACAGGATCGTATCCGTCGTGCGTGAGCATGGCGGATACGGTCAGTTGAACTGAACCGCTGGATTCAACGCGCGAGCGGTTGTGCTTGGGAATTGAATCGGGCCGCGGGTGCGGCGAGCTGCGCGGCGTGGCGCGCATGGATGAGAGGGGGTGCATGCCGGTGCGCGGAGGGTGATGAGCGCACTATGGCAGAGGGCTTTTGGGGGGTCAACGCGAGGGGTTGTGGCGAGCGACGACGCCGAAGGGGCGTGCGCGGCTCGGTGGCGATCGGGGTTGGGGGCGGGAACGCGATCCCAATCACGGCGGCGGACGGGGTTGGGGTGCGAGCACGGCCACGAGGCGAAGCGTGCCGTGGTGGCAATGCGGGCAGCGCGTGATGTCGAGGCCGGCGATGCGCTGCCAGAAGGCGGGGACCGATTCTGGCGGTGCGGCGGTGCTCGCGGGCGCGGGAGCCTGTAGCGCGGCGCGTGCGCGCGCAAGACAGCGCGCGCTTGTTGCGGTTGGCGAGTAGTCCGTAGTGGCGGATGCGCATGAAGCCGCGCGGGAGCACGTGCAGCGCGAAGCGGCGCAGGAATTCGAGCGCCTCGAGGCTCATCGTCTTGCGGCGCTCCCCGTGGGCGTAGTCTTTGTAGCGGAAGCGCACGGTACTCGCGCTCGCCGAGACGAGCCGCTCGTTGGAGATCGCCACGCGATGGGTGTAGCGCCCGAGGTAGTCGAGCACCTGCTCGGGGCCGGCAAGGGGGCGCTTGGCGTAGACGACCCAAGGCATCGCGCGCAGCTGGGTGAGCAGCGTGCGCTGCGCGCGCGGCTCGCCCAGCGCGGCGGTGCTGCCCGAGAGCGCAAAGCGCCCGCGGGCGAATGCCTCGCCGAGGGCGGCGAGGAACTTGCCGCGAAACACCTGCGAGAGCGCCTTCACCGGGAACAGGAACCCGCGCTTGCGCCCGGATCCAGGCGCCCTCCTCGGCGAGTGCCCCGGCGCTCACCAGCGCATGCACGTGCAGGTGCTGGGTGAGCGTCTGTCCCCAGGTGTGTAGCACCAGCGTTGCGGCGATCTCGCCCCCGAGCCAGCGCGGGTTGCGACCGAACTCGAGCAGTGTCTGGGCGGCCGCGGCAAAGAGCATCGCATAGAGCGCGCGGGGGTTGCCTTGCCCGAGCGCGTTCAGCTCGTGCGGCAGCGTGAAGACGAGATGGTAGTAGGGCACCGGCAGGAGCTCCGCGCGCCGATCGGCGAGCCAACGCTCCTTCGCCAGCCGCTGGCACTTGGGGCAGTGCCGGTTGCCACAGGAGTGATACAGGTAGCGCCGCTCCCCGCACGCGTCGCACTGGCGAAGCTCGCCGCCGAGGGCCGCCGTGCGGCAGCCCTCGATCGCGCGCAGCGCGCGCAGTTGCGCACCGCAAAGCCGATGCGCGGCGCGAAACGCCGCGCCGTGCCGACGAACGATGTCGGCCAGTTCGAGCTTGCCGGTGCGCGCCCCCTGGGTGGGCGCCGCCACGGCGCGCTACCGCGGGGCGGTGTCGGCCCTATCCAGAAGCTCCAGCGGCGACGGCGTGTTGGCGAGGTGCTTGCGCGCGAGGTGAAAGTACCGAAGCGTCGAGCTGATGTGGCCGTGGCCCATCAGGCGCTGGATGGTGTGGATGTCCACCCCGGCCTCGAGCAGGTGCGTGGCGAAGGCGTGCCGCAGCCCGTGGATGCCGCAGTCCTTGCTGATGCCGGCGCGCGCCTTGGCGCGGTAGAAGATCTTCTGCACCGTCGCGTCGCTGATCGGGTGCGCGCCGTCCTTGCTCGGAAACAGCCACAGCTTGGGTCGGTAGAAGGCCCAGTAACGGCGCAGCTCCGTCAGCAAGCGCGGGGAGAGCAGCGTGTAGCGATCCTTCGCGCCCTTGCCCTGTTCGACGCGGATGGTCATACGCGCGCTGTCGATATCGGAGATCTTCAGGTGGCACAGTTCATTGAGCCTCAGTCCCGCGCCGTAGGTCGTCATCAGGATTGCCCGGTGCTTCGGGTGCGCGGTGCGCTCGATCAAGCGCGCGACCTCCTCGCGCGCGAGAATCTGCGGCAACTTCTGGGGCTGGCGTGCCGTCGGGATGCCGAACTGCGCTGCGGGGCGCTTGAGCGTGACGCGATAGAAGAACTTCAGCCCCTGCACCGCGACGTTGCAACTCGCCCAGGCGAGCTTCCTCTCTTCGATCAGGTGCAGGAGGTAGCGTTGCACCTCCGCCTCGTCGATGCGGTCGGGACGCCGGCCGTAGTACTTCGCCAGCCCCGCCACCGCACCGAGGTACGCTTCACGCGTGCGTACCGCCATGCCACGAACAACCAGATCCCCGTCCATCTGTTTGCGCAGTGCGCCCATGTCTGCCTCCGCTCGTAATCGCGGGACCATCCCCGCGAAACTCACGCTGACATAGGACCGGCGACGACGCGTCTGCGCGCCGCACACTCACTTCGATTCGAATCACTTCACCGGACGGTGAAGTTCAGACCACCACCGCGAAGCGGTTTAGTTCAACCTGTAAATAGACAGTCTCGCCCCGATCCTATTCCCATCCACGGGCATACGGAAAGCTCTGCCGCCATATGGCGCGATATGCCGATAGATGGGCCGGTCATCCGGCGCGGTCAGGGTCGGCGACGCGGGCTTCGAGGCCCAGGACGCGCACCGCTTCCCAGCTCAGCTCCCAGAGTCGCTGACGAGGACGCCAGATGCCGCCGGCGGTCTTGACTGCGTTGCGCAACTCGCGCTCGTCGTAGCCGATCCGCACTCCCACCAGGTCGTGCCCCCGTCGGCGGGGGCGGCGTTGCCGCGGCTCCCACTCGACCGCCTCGACCACGAGCTCGACGGTCTTGAGGCGGCGGCGCGTCTGCGGATCGTAGAGGTAGCGGACGCAAATCAGCCGCTCGCCGAAGCGGGCGACCAGCTTCTTGGTGCCGGGCATCCCCGGGCGAAGCGTCAGGCGGGTCTCCATCGGGCGCGAGTCCGGTCGATCCCGGACTTAACGCGCCCGGCCTGCTTCGGCTGACCGGTCGCGCGACCCGCCTACGCGACGAACCCGATCAGCGCATCGAGCACCGCGTCCGGCCGCTCGGCCGTCAGCGCGTGCCCGGCGCCTTCCAGCATCACCGTGCGGCTGCCCGCGATCGCGCTGCGCAGGTCCTTGGCGTTGCGCGGCGGCGTCATGATGTCGCGGCTGCCGAGGATGAAGAGCGTCGGGCATTTCACCTTCGCGGCGGACGCCGCGCCGTCGGCGTACTCGGCGCAGGCCTTGAGATCGACGTGCAGCACCTGCGGCTTCGCGCGTTCGAGGAGGCGCAGGTACGCACCGGTCATCCACATTCCGGGCGCGGTGTTGCCGCCGATCTGCGCGGTCGCGGAGTGGCCCCAGATGTTGAGCATGTCCAGTGCGTCGTGGCTGTCGTCGCGCGCGGCGCTCATCAGCCCTTCGCCGACGAGCATCGGCGCGGCCGTGCCGATTAGCGCCAGCGCGCGAACGCGCTCCGGGTGCCGCGCCGCGCACTCGAGCGCGGCGAGCGAGCCCATGCTGTGCCCGACGAGCGCCGCCTGCCCGATCCCGGCCGCGTCGAGCGCGGCAACGATCCACTCGGCCAGCGCTCCGATCGAGGCGAGCGGCGGGCCCTCGGAGCGCCCGTGCCCCGGCAGGTCGAACGCGAGCGCGTTGCACCCGTGGTAGGCGAAGTAGCGGGTCTGCAGGAGCGATGCGCTGTGATCGTTCGCAGCGCCGTGCACGAAGACGACGCTCGGCAGCTTCGCATCGAGCTTGCGCCCGGCGGTGTACGCGTAGACGCGCTTGCCGTCGACCATGAGGTCCATGTCGTCAGCCCTTCTGCGAGGCGCCGAGCGCGCGGCCGAGATCCTCGATGAGGTCCTCCGGGTCCTCGAGCCCGATCGAGAGGCGAATCGTCCCCGGCCCGATGCCGGCGGCAACGAGCGCGGCGTCGTCCATCCGGAAGTGGGTCGTCGTCGCCGGATGGATGACCAGCGACTTCGCATCCCCGACGTTCGCGAGGTGCGAGAACACGCGCAGGGTCTCGATGAACTTGCGCCCCGCCGGCCGGCCGCCCTTGATCGAGAAGGTGAACACCGCGCCGCAGCCCTGCGGCAGCAGGCGCTTCGCGAGCGCGTGGTCGGGATGGGACTCGAGCTCCGGGTAGCCGACCGACTCGACTGCAGCCTGCTTCGAGAGGAACTCGACGACCCGGCGCGTATTCTCGACGTGGCGCTGCATCCGCAGCGGCAGGGTCTCGATGCCCTGGAGGATGTGGAACGCCGTCGTCGGGCTCATGCACGCGCCGAAGTCGCGCAACCCCTCGCGGCGCGCCCGCAGCAGGAACGCGGCGACGGTCGACTCCTCGGTGAAGTCCATGCCGTGGAACCCCGCGTAGGGCTCGGTCAGCATCGGGTACTTCCCGGAGGCATCCCAGTCGAACTTCCCCGAGTCGACGAGCAGCCCGCCGATGACGATGCCGTGGCCGCTCAGGAACTTGGTCGCCGAGTGGAAGAGGAGGTCCGCGCCGAGGTCGAACGGGCGCATCAGGTACGGCGTCGTGAAGGTCGCGTCGACGAGGAGCGGGAGCTTCGCCGCGTGCGCGATCTCGGCCACCGCGGGAACGTCCAGGACGTCGAGCCCCGGGTTGCCGAGCGTCTCGCCGAACACGAGCCGGGTGTTCGGCCGGATCGCGGCACGCCAGGCGTCGAGGTCGCGCGGGTTGACGAACGTCGTCTCGACCCCGAAGCGGGGCAGGGTGTAGGCGAGGAGGTTGTGCGAGCCGCCGTAGAGCGAATGGCTCGCCACGACGTGCGAGCCCGCGCCGAGCAGCGTGGTCACCGCGAGGTGCATCGCCGCCTGGCCGCTCGCCACCGCGATCGCGCCGACCCCGCCTTCGAGCGCGGCGATGCGCTCCTCCAGGACGGCGTTGGTCGGGTTCGAGATGCGCGAATAGACGTGCCCGCCGCGCTCCATGTTGAAGAGCGACGCGGCGTGGTCGCTGTCCTTGAAGACGTAGGAGGCGGTCTGGTAGATCGGCGTGGCCCGGGCGCCGAACTGCGGGTCGGGAACCTGCCCTGCGTGCAGGCTGAGCGTGTCGAAGCGCAGGTACTTTGGCGTTGACATGGTGCGGCTTCCGGCGGGCGAGGTCGCCCGATTCTACCGCCGCACCCCGGCGAGGCCGGGAAACTACCTTTCGAGCTGGGCAGCCTCCGCACCGGCGCCCGGCAACCGCAGTTCCAGCCGCCGCACCGCGTAGCCGGCCTGGGCGCGGTTCGAGACACCGAGCTCGCGATAGATCGTGGCCACGTGGGTCTTCAGCGTCCCTTCCGCCATGACGAGCGAGCGGCAGATCAGCTTGTTGGGGATGCCCTGAACGAGGAGCGTGAGCACTTCGAGCTGCCGCGGCGTGAGGCTCGGGCCGTGGCGGCGCGGCGACGCGGCAACCGGCGCCGCCGTCTCGCCGGCGCGAAGCACCTCGGGCGGCAGGTAGACCTGGCCCGCGAGCACGAGACGAACCGCGTTCAGCAGCACGCCGGGCGGCGAACGGTCGGGGATGAAGCCCATCGCGCCGCGCGCGAGCACCGCCAGCACGGCGCCGCGTCCGGAGGGCGCGCACAGGGCGACGACTCGCACCCCGGGATGCGCCGCGCGGATGCGCTCGAAGCCGCTCGCGCCGTCGCCGTCACCGAGCGCGGGGTCGAGAAGCACGAGCGCCGTGTCGG
Organism: uncultured beta proteobacterium; assembly: GCA_963762785.1. GTDB lineage: Bacteria > Pseudomonadota > Gammaproteobacteria > Burkholderiales > SG8-39 > DATEDA01. Next base: position 63,319 of record CAVXND010000010.1, on the reverse strand, counting down.
GGTGCGCGGCGAGCTCGGCGAGCGCGCCCGGAACCGTGTCGGCCTGGATCACGTGCATCCCGCCGGCGAGCCCGCCGAGGATCTCCGCCACGGCCTGGCGGATGAGCGGGTGGTCGTTCACGATCAGGACCGTGGTCGACGGCGCCAGGGAAGGCGCCGTCGCACCGCGGTTCGGGCCGGACAACACGCTCAGCGTCGGTTTCATCGTCGTCTCCGCTTTCTGCCGCCGATCCGTCCGGATCGGCACGCTTTCAGACTAGGCGGATGCACGCCGTGATAATCGTCACAACTGCCGGGGCGAGTGTGAACAATTCACGCGCGGGAGCGCCGGCGCCACGGCGCGAGGGCCAAAAAAAAGCGCCCGCCCCCATGGAGAGGGGCAGGCGCGAGGTAGACCCGGCCGAAAGGGGAGGGGAGGCCGAGCCTAGAGGAGCGTTAGCCGATCCGCACCGGCACGTAGATCGTCGCGTCGTCGCGGCGCACGAGCACCGGCACGTTGCCGTTCGCCTTGTCGACGAGCTTCTTCAGCTGTTCGGCGTTCTCGACCTTCTCCGCGCCGAAGGCGAGGATCACGTCGCCCTGCCGGATGCCGGCCTTGGCCGCCGGGCCGTCGACCTTCTCGACGACCACGCCGGCGTCGAGCCCGCGCGCCTTGCGCTCTTCGGCGGTCAGCGGTCGCACCGAGACGCCGAGCTTCGCCTGCCTCGCCTCGTCGCCGGCGGCCGCTGCGGCCACCTTCTCGGCCGGCATCTCGCCGACGGTCACGCGCACGTCCTGCGTCGCGCCCTTGCGCCACACCTGGAGAGCGAGCGCGATGCCCGGCTTCGTCTCGCCGACGATGCGCGGCAGGTCGACCGACTGGTCGATTGCCTTGCCGTCGACCGAGAGGATGACGTCGCCCGGCTTGATGCCGGCCTTCTCGGCCGGGCTGCCCGGCTCGACCGAGCTGACGAGCGCGCCGCGCGGCCTGTCGAGGCCGAACGACTCGGCGAGGTCCTTGTTGACGCCCTGGATCGCGACGCCGATCCGGCCGCGGGTGACCTTGCCGAACTTGACGAGGTCGTCCTTGATCTTCACCGCGACGTCGATCGGGATCGAGAACGAGAGCCCCATGTAGCCCCCGGTCCGGCTGTAGATCTGCGAGTTGATGCCGACGACCTCGCCGGCCATGTTGAACAGCGGCCCGCCGGAGTTGCCGGGGTTGATCGCGACGTCGGTCTGGATGAACGGGACGTAGCCCTCGTCGGGCAGCGCGCGCGCCTTGGCGCTCACGATGCCGGCGGTGACGGTGTTCTCGAGGCCGAACGGCGAGCCGATCGCCGCCACCCACTCGCCCACCCTGAGCTGCGACGGATCGCCGAGCTTGACCGTCGGCAGCCCGCTCGCGTCGATCTTCACGACGGCGACGTCGGTGCGTCGGTCGGCGCCCACCACCTTCGCCTTGAACTCGCGCTTGTCGCTCAGCTTCACCGTGAGCTCCGAGGCATCGGCGACGACGTGCGCGTTGGTGAGGATGTAGCCGTCCGGCGTGATGACGAAGCCCGAGCCCTGGCCCTGGCGCGGCATCGGCTGCGCGTCGGGCGTCGGCACCTGGAACCGGCGGAAGAACTCGTACATCGGGTCGCCGGGCTTGACCGGCAGGTCGCGCGTCGCGCTCGCGGCAGCGGCGCGCTGCGTCACGCTGATGTTGACGACCGCGGGTCCCTGGCTCTCGACGAGCCCGGTGAAGTCCGGGAGCGACCGGCCGGCTTGCGCGGCGACCGGGGCCGTGGTGGCGGCGGTAGCCGCCGGGGCGGCGTGCGCCTTCTGGATCGGGGCGTACTCCGCGCCGACGTAGCCGAGCGTGACGGCGCCGAGCGCCGCGGCGACGGCGAGCGCCGCAGTCCGTTTCCTGAACATGCAATCTCCTCGATGTTGGTTGTTCTTGCGGCAGGTTGGGCAGGCGCAAGGCGCGAGGGTTCCGGGCCTTAACCGCCGGTTACAGGCGAAACAACTCGTTACACTCATTCCACCTCGCGCCGGGCCCGGGGAGGGGGTGGAAAGCGGGTCCGGTAAGATCGGGCCGCCCCGATGACAACAAACGAACCGGACCTGCCGCTCCGGCTGCTGGCGCGCGTCTTCGTGCCGTTCGCCTGCGGCTACTTCTTCTCGTATTTCTTCCGCGTGGTGAACGCGGTGATCTCCCCCGACCTCGTGCGCGACGTGGGCGTCGACGCGAACCGGCTCGGCCTCCTCACCAGCGCCTACTTCCTCGCCTTCGCCGCCGCCCAGCTCCCGCTCGGGCTCGCGCTCGACCGGTTCGGGCCGCGGCGGGTGAACGCGTCGCTCCTCGTGGTGGCGGCGGCCGGGGCGCTCGTCTTCGGGGCGAGCGACACCCTTGGCGGGCTCGCCGCAGGCCGGGCGCTGATCGGGCTCGGGGTCTCCGGCTGCCTGATGGCGAGCCTCAAGGTGTTCTCGCTCTGGTTCCCGATGACCCGGTTCGCCACCCTCAACGGCTGGCTGCTCGCGATCGGCGGCCTCGGCGCGCTGTCGGCCTCGGCCCCGGTCGAGGCGGCGCTCCGGCTGACCGACTGGCGGCACATCTTCGACGGCCTGGCGGCGGCGACCTTCGCCGCGGCGATGCTTGTCTTCTTCGTCGTGCCCGAGCGCGCGGAGAGCCAGCCGCGCGCGAGCATCGGCGAGCTCGTCGGCGGCTTCCGGACGATCTACGGCGACCCGGTGTTCTGGCGCATCGGCATCATCAGCATGACGGTGCAGGCGGTGTTCCTCGCGACCCAGGGCCTGTGGGCGGCGCCCTGGCTGCGCGACGTCGCCGGCTTCGATCGGACCGCGGTGGCGGGCATCCTGTTCGCGATGGCGATCGCGACCAGCGCCGGTTTCGCGTCGTCGGGGATCGCCGCCGACCGGCTCGCGCGGCGCGGCATCCCGCCGCTCGCGATCTACAAGTGCGGTGCGGTCGCGAGCACGGCGCTGACGCTCGTCTTCGCGCTCGGCGTGACCGCGGTCGCGGTGCCGGCATGGTGCCTGTTCGCGTTCGTCGGCCCGATCAGCACGCTCTCGTACACGATCCTCACCCGCCGCTACGAGCGGACGCTGACCGGGCGGGCCAACACCGCGCTCAACCTGCTCGCGTTCCTCGGCGCGTTCGCGATGCAATGGGGGATCGGCGCGATCGTCAGCCTCTGGGCGCCGGGGGAGGACGGGCGCTACCCCGTCGCGGCGTACTCGACCGCGCTCTGGATCTGCGCGGCCATCCAGCTGGTCGGGCTCGGGCCGCTGCTCACGCTGCGCGAGGTCGGGCCGCGCGGCACATCCTCCTGACAGGGGAGCGCGGACCGGGCATATCATCGCCGCATGAGCAAGGCGTTCACCAAAGAGTCCGACGACGACGAGGACCTCGACCTGGAAGCCGCCGAGAGCGCGCCGCAGGTCGGGAAGAACTACATCACCCCGGCCGGGTACCGCCGCCTGCGGGAGGAGCTTGCCGGGCTGTGGGAGGTCGAGCGGCCGAAGCTCGTCGAGACGATCGCGTGGGCGGCGTCGAACGGCGATCGCTCCGAGAACGCCGATTACATCTACGGCAAGCGCCGGCTGCGGGAGATCGACCGCCGCGTCCGGTTTCTCTCGAAGCGGATCGACAGCGCCGAGGTCGTGGACAACGCCGGGCGCGACGACGATCGGGCGTACTTCGGCGCGACGGTCACCTACCGCGACCGGGCCAAGGCCGAGCGCACGGTGAGCATCGTCGGCATCGACGAGGTCGACCCGGCGCGCGGGCGGGTGTCGTGGATCTCCCCGATCGCCAAGGCGCTGCTCAAGGCCCGCGAGGGCGACGTGGTGACGCTGCGGACGCCCGCAGGCACCGAGGAGATCGAGGTGCGCGAGGTCAGGTACGACGAGCTCGGCTGAGCGTCATCCCGGCGGCAGCCGGGATCCAGCGGCGGCATGCGCCGGGGTGACGGTCAGTCGCTCTTGCCCGCCACGCGGGTGAAATCGCCCGCCTTCACCAGGGTGAGCTTCGACGGATCGAGATGCCGCCGCAGCGCGTCGCGCACCTGGTCGGGGGTGAGCTCCGCGAGCTTCTGCTCGAACGCCTCGTCCCACTTGAGCGTGCGGTCGATCACGCTGTAGCCGGCGAGCCGTCCGGCGAGCGACGAGTCCGAGTTCCGCGCCACCTTGCGCGCCTGGAGCAGCGCACGGCGGCCGTCCTCGAACTCGGCCGGCGCGAACCCTTCCGCGAGCGCACGCGCAACCTCCTCGCGGATCGCGGCTTCGAGCCGCGCGCGGTTCTGCGGCGCGTAGATCGCATAGACCCCGAAATCGCCGGCCTCGTCCTGCGCGCCGATGTTGAGCCACGAGCCGACGCTGTACGAGAGGCCTTCCTTCTCCCGGATCCGGCGCGCGAGCCGCGCATCCGACGATCCGCCGAGCAGATAGTTGCCGAGCACCAGCGCGGCGTAGTCGGGGTGATCGTCGCGGAGCTTGAGGTTGAGCCCGCCGCGGAACACCGCGTTCGCCTTGTCGGGCGTCTCGATCGTCCGGTCGGTCGCCTGGACGTCGAAGTGCTGCCACGGGATGCGCTTGTAGGGGGTCGGGTTCTTCCAGTCGCCGAACAGCCGCTCGGCGAGCTTCGTCACCTCGTCCGGATCGAAGTCGCCGACCACGACGAGATCGCTGTGGGAGGCGCCGACGAGCTCGCCGTGGCAGCGCCGCGCGTCCGCGAGCGTCACCGACTTCAGCCGCTCGGCCCGCTCCTCGAGCGTGGGGGTGTAGTGCCAGTGCTGGGGCGGGTAGGGGTTCAGGTGCCGCGCGATCGTCAGGCTCGCGAGCGACTGCGGGTCGGCGCGCTGGGTGTCGATGCTGGTGAGCGCCTGCCGCTTCACCTGCTCGAACTCGGACTCGGGGAACGACGGCTCGCGCAGCATCTCGGCGACGATCGCGAGCGCCTCCGGCAGGCTCGCGCGCACGGTCTCGATCGACGCGCCGTCGATGCTGACCGACGTCGAGGCGCGCAGGCGGTCGAGCGCGTCCTTGAGCTCGCCGCGCGTGCGCTTCTGCGTGCCGCGCGAGAGCATCGCGCTCGCGACCGAGCAGGCGCTGCCGCGGTTCGCCTTCGCCGCCTCGTCGCCCCAGCGCAGGCCGAGCTGCGCGACGACCGTGCCGCCGCGCGTCTTCTTCGGCACCAGCGTGAGCTTCATGCCGGACGGCAGCGTGCGCCGGACGATGCGCGACTCGATGTTCTGGGGCGTCGGGTCGAACACCTCGCCCGCGGCGACCTCGTCGGCGCCGGCGAAGCCCTTCAAGACCGCCGCGACGTCGGGCGGAGGCGGGACCTGGACCCGCTCGGGCTTGTCGGCGGGATAGAAGAGGCCGAGCGTGCGGTTCGCCGGCTTGAGATAGGTGGTCGCGACGCGCTGCACGTCGGCGGTCTTCACCTTGCCGAGCTGCTCGCGGTAGAGGTAGAGGAGCCGCCAGTCGCCGACGGCGACGAACTCGGACAGCGTGAGCGCGACCGAGCGGGAGTTCGTGAGCAGCTGCTCGACGTCGCCTTTCAGCTTGGTCCGGGCGCGCTCGACCTCCTCGTCGGTCACCGGGGTCGCGGCGAAGCCTTCGAGCACGCCGAGCAGCGCGTCGCGCGCCGGATCCATCGGCGAGTCCTTGCGCACCGCCGCACCGAAGTACGCCGAGCCGGGCTCGCGCGTCTGGCGCTCGGCGCCGAAGATCGAGGCCGCCTTGCCGGTCTCGACCAGCGCCTTGTGCAGCCGGCCGGTCGGCTGGGTGGTGAGGATCTGGGTGAGCACGTCGACCGCGACGAAGTCGGGATGCGCCCCGGACGGCATGTGGTACATCGCGTGCGCGAGCTGCACGTCGCCGACGCGGCGCAGGATGACGCTGCGCTCGCCGTCCTGCGGCGGCTCGACCGTGTAGGTCGACCGGAGCTGCCGCGCCGGCTTCGGGATGGCGCCGAAGGTCTGCGCCGCCGCGGCGAGCGCGCGCTCGGCGTCGAACTTGCCGGCGATGATCAGCACCGCGTTGTCGGGCTGGTAGTAGTGGCGGTAGAAGGCCTGCAGCCGCTCGATCGGCACGTTCTCGATGTCCGACAGCGTGCCGATGACCGAGCGGCCGTAGTTGTGCCAGAGGTAGGCCGCGGCGCTGGTGCGCTCGCGCAGGAGCCCGAACGGGCTGTTCTGGCCGGCCTCGAACTCGTTGCGGACCACGGTCATCTCGCTGTCGAGATCCTGCTTCGAGACGCTGGCGTTGACCATGCGGTCGGCCTCGAGCCCGAGCACGAACGTGAGCGCGTCGTCGCTCGCCGGGAAGGTCTCGAAGTAGTTGGTGCGGTCGAACGAGGTGGTGCCGTTGTAGCGCGCGCCGCGCTTGAGCAGCTCGTTCTTCGGGTTGGGGATCTTCGCCGTGCCCTTGAAGAGCAGGTGCTCGAGGAGGTGCGCCATGCCGCGCTCGCCGTAGCTTTCGTGCCGGGAGCCGACGAGGTAGGTGACGTTGACGGTGACCGTGTCCTGCGACGGGTCGGGGAGGAGCAGGACCTTCATCCCGTTCGCGAGGTTGTACTCGGTGATGCCGCCCATGGACGGGCCACGGGTCACCCCTGCGGGGAGGGTTTGCGCGGCCGCCGCGAAGGCGGCGACGAGCAGGACGAACGCCGCGGCGAACGCGGACCGGACAGCTGGCATCGATGACCCCCGGGGGGCGACCGGTCGCACCGGTCGCGGACGCTATTCTATAAGGGGTTTCTGAGCCGCGAGGCGAGGAAAGGTTCCCGATTAGAGCCGGTTTCCCAAACCGGGGGGACCCGGGCACCATGCGGGCCATGACGAGACGCAGGAGCGGGCCGGTCGACCCGCGCCGCCGCGCCGCCGCAGGCGCAAGCAGGGCCGGCCGGCCCGGGCCGACGCCGAGGTCGACGAAGGCGGTGCTCGTGGCGGCCACGCGCGAGCTGCTCCGGGAGCGCAAGCCCGCGCGGATCACCCGCGAGGACATCGCCCGCCGGGCTGGCGTCGACCCGGCCCTGGTGCGCTACTACTTCGGCGGCAAGGCGACCCTCTTCACCGAGGTCATCCTGCGCATCGCCGACGAGCTGCGCGGCCGGATGAACGCCCTGCCGCGCACGGGACCGGCGCTCGAGCAGCTGCGCGACCAGCTCGGCGCGTGGCTCGCCACCTTCCTCGAGAACCCGCACTTCCACGACCTCGTCGTCGACCGCGTGTTCTACGGCGAGGACCCGGCGGCGCAAGCGCTGCTCGAGCGGTTCGTCCGGCGCGCGTTCCCGACCATCGAGCGCGCCGTGACGGCGGGGATCGAGGCGGGCGAGATCCGCGCGGTCGAGCCGCGCTTCGTGTACCTCGCGATGGTCGGCCTGTGCGAGTTCTTCGCCACCGCCAGTCCGCTGGTCGAAGCGCTCTTCGGGCGCCGCCGCAACGCAGCAAGCCTCGGACGGGACTACGCCCGGTTCGCCGCCGACCTCCTCGCCCCGGCCTCCGCCATGGCCCGGCTGGGCGGAGCTTGCTGACGAGGAGGTTGCGATGGCACGTGAACTGCCGCTGACGCGGCGCGTGGTGACCGGGATCGGCCCGAACGGCCGGTCGGGGTTCGTGGCCGACGGCCCGACGGCCGCGCTGAAGACGGTCGCGGAACGGCCGGGGTACCGGGCGCAGAACGTCTGGGCGACGCACGGCAACCCGGCACCGATCGCGGACCCGGAGCGGACCGCGGAGATCAACGGCGTCATGCCGCCGAAGAACGGCACCGTGCTGCGGATCATCGACTTTCCCGCCGGAGTCCAGGGACCCGGCCGAGCGCGAGCGGATGATGCGGGCCACCTTCGCCACGATCTACAAGGACGCCGCGCACCGGCCGGAAACCGGGCATCCCGGCATGCATACCACCGAGAGCGTGGACTACGCGATCGTGCTCCACGGCGAGATCTACGCGCGGATGGACGAGGGCGAAACCCTGCTGCGCGCGGGCGACGTGCTCATCCAGCGCGGCACCAACCACGCCTGGGCGAACCGGTCGGACGACGTCTGCCGGATCGCGTTCGTGCTGATCGACGGCAAGTTCTGAGGGGCCGCTATGAGCATTCTCGGCGTGCAGACGATCGTCTACGGCGTCGACGATCTCGAGGCGTGCACGCGCTTCTACGACGACTTCGGCCTGCAGCCGTTGCGGCGCGATGCCCAGGGCGCGGACTTCGGGCTGGCGGAGGGGTCGCGCGTGCTGCTGCGGCTGAGTGACGACCCGTCCCTGCCGCCCGCTTTTGCGACGAGTCCGGGGGCGCGCGAGATCATCTGGGGCGTCGACTCGGCGGCCTCCCTCGACGCGCTGGCGAAGAACCTGTCGGCCGATCGCGAGGTGACGCGGGATGCGGACGGGACGCTGCACACCCGCGACGACATCGGCATCCCGATCGGCCTGCGCGTCTGGCAGCGGGTGGCGCCGGCGAAGGACGAGGCCCCCGAGAACGGCCTCGGCGCGATCCGGCGCTGGAACGCCCATCGCAAGTGGTACGAGCGCGCCGCGCCCAAGCTGATCCACCACGTCGTGTTCGGCACGCCCGACGTCGACGCCGGCGTGGCGTTCTACACGGGACGGCTCGGCTACCGGATCACCGACGTCTCGCGCGGCCTCGGCGTCTTCATGCGCTGCGACGGCCGCAACGACCATCACAACCTGTTCCTGCTGAAGACGCCGAAGCTCGCCTGGAACCACGCCTCGTTCGGGGTGGAGAACATCGACGAGCTCATGACTGGCGCCAACCACATGCAGCGCCGCGGCTGGGCGAGCGACGTCGGGATCGGGCGGCACCGGATCTCGTCCACGCTCTTCTACTACATGCCGAACCCGGCCGGCGGCCGCTCGGAGTACTCGGCCGACACCGACTATCTCACCGACGACTGGCAGCCGCGGCTCTGGGAGCCGATGTTCGGCAACTGGCACTGGGTCGGGAAGATCCCCGATGCTTTCCGGAACGCGCCGGCATGGGACGTGCGGGTGCTCGAGCAGCCGATCCCCTCGTTCAGCGAGCTGAGCCGTTAGCTTTCGCGCGGGCGCACCCGCGCCCGGCCTCCGCCCGCGCCCGCGTTCACGGTAGAGTGGCGCCGTAGCCACCACTCGGAGCGGCGCGAGCCGGCGATGAACGCACCCGCCATCGACCCTGCGGCCCTGCGCAAGGCCTTCGGCACCTACGCCACCGGGGTGGTCGTGATCGGCGCCCGCGGGCGCCGACGGCATGCCGGTCGGCATGACGGTCAACTCGTTCAGCTCGGTCTCGATCTCGCCGCCGCTCGTGTCGTTCTGCCCGGCGCGGTCGAGCTTCGCGTTCCCGGTGTACGCGGCCATGCAGCACTTCGCGGTGAGCGTGCTCGGCGAGGAGCATCGCGGGATCTCGGACCGCTTCGCGCGCGCCGGCGAGCACAAGTGGGGCGGGGTGAAGCACCGCCTCGGCGAGGGCGGCGTTCCGGTGCTCGAGGACGCGGTCGCGGCATTCGAGTGCGAGGTCGAGGCGCGGTTCGACGCCGGCGATCACGTCATCGTCGTCGGCCGGGTGCTGCGGTTCGAGCAGAACGGCGAGCGCTCGCCGCTGCTCTTCCACGGCAGCCGATACCACGGGCTCGGCGCGGGCCTCGACTCGCCGCAGCACGTCGACCTCGCGTCGCTGATCGGCTGGGGCTGAACAAGAGGAGGGAGACGACATGCTTCGTTCCTTGGCCGCTGCGCTCGCCGCCGCGTGCTTCGCCGCGGGCGCATCCGCCCAGTATCCGGAGAAGCCGATCCGGTTCGTGGTCCCGCAGGCGCCGGGCAGCGCGACCGACACCATCTCGCGCCTCGTCGCGCCGGAGATGTCGAAATTCCTCGGGCAGCAGGTGGTCGTCGACAACCGCCCCGGCGGCGCGCTCACCATCGGCATCGACATCGTGGCGAAGGCGCCGCCGGACGGCTACACGATCGGCATGGGCCCGATCGGCGCCATGGCGATCACGCGGCACATGGTGGCGAAGCTGCCCTACAACATCGAGCGGGACCTGCAGCCGGTGGCGATCGTGTCGAAGGGCCATCTCCTGCTGGCGGTCTCGCCTTCGCTCCCGGTGAACTCGGTGCAGGAGCTGATCGCGTACGCGAAGCAGAACCCCGGGAAGCTCCTGAACGCGTCGTCGAGCAACGGCTCGCCCGGTCACGTCGGCGGCGAGCTCTTCAAGTACATGACCGCCACCGAGATCGTGCACGTGCCCTACAAGGGCGGGGCGATGGCGATCAACGACCTGATCGCGGGGCACGTCCAGGTCATGTGGGAAAGCCTGAACTCGATCTCGCCGCACGCGCGCTCGGGGAAGGTGAAGGCGCTCGCGGTGAGCGGTGCGCGGCGCTCGCCGGGATTCCCGGACCTGCCGACGATCGACGAGGCCGGCGTGCCGGGGTACGACGCGGGCACCTGGACCGGCGTCATCGCGCCGGCCGGATTGCCGAGGCCGGTGCTGGACAAGCTGAACGCCGCGGTCAACGCGGCCATCCGCTCGCCGCTGTTCGTGGAGCGCTTCGCGTCGATCGGCGACGAGCCGGCGGGCGGCACGCCCGAGGAGTTCGCCGAGCTGATCCGGCGCGATTCGGCCAAGTGGGCGGACGTGGTCAAGCGGTCGGGCGCGAAGATCGACTGACCGCAGGCCGCGCGCCCGCGTCAAACCGTCACACCGGGGGCGCATGCTCCTCGTCAGCGGCGGGTCGTCCCGGGCGACCGGCGCGCGCCCGAGCCACCCGCCGTCGCGCTTTCCGCTGGAAAAACATCGAACTCCGCGCTTGATCTTTGGTGCTCCGGTAGGCAACATCCGGGCCACGCGATGGACGCGACCGTCCAGCCGCGAACCTGGAGAAATCGAACTGGCGGCTCAGCTCGGAACGAACCTCGCAACGAACTGGAGCGCGGCCGACTCGGCCGAGCTCTACGGCATCCGCCGGTGGGGGGCGGGCTACTTCGATCTCGCCGAGGACGGCACGGTCGGGGTCAGCATCCCGTTCAACGGCAGCCGTGCCCGGGTGAGCCTGCTCGACATCATCGCGGGCATTCGCGAGCGCGGGCTGCAGATGCCGGTCCTCCTGCGGATCGAGAACATCCTCGACGCCCAGGTTTCCCTCCTGAACGAGACCTTCGGCCGGGCGATGCGCTCGCTCGGCTACCGCGGCAGCTACCGCGGCGTGTTCCCGATCAAGGTCAACCAGCAGTGCCAGGTGATCGAGGAGATCGCCCAGTTCGGCGCGCGCTACGGCCACGGCCTGGAGGCGGGCAGCAAGGCCGAGCTCCTCATCGCGCTCGCCGTGATGGAGCCCGAGGCGGGCTACATCGTCTGCAACGGCTACAAGGACACCGAGTTCATCACGCTCGGCCTGCAGGCGATCCGGCTCGGCTACCGCTGCTTCTTCGTGCTCGAGACGCCGACCGAGCTGCCGATCGTCCTCGAGACGAGCCGTGCCCTCGGGATCCGGCCGATGCTCGGGGTGCGGGTGAAGCTCGCCGCCCGGGTCGGCGGGGCGTGGAACGAGTCGAGCGGCGACCGCAGCATCTTCGGCCTCACCACCTCGCAGATCGTCGAGCTGATCGACTCGCTCAAGCGGCACGAGATGCTCGACTGCCTGCAGCTCCTGCACTACCACCTCGGCTCGCAGATCCCGAACATCCGCGACATCCGGAGCGGCGTGCTGGAGGCCGGCCGGTACTACGCCGACCTGAAGCAGGAAGGCGCGCCGCTCGGGTTCCTCGACCTCGGCGGCGGCCTGGCGGTCGACTACGACGGGTCGCAGACCAACTACGACTACAGCAAGAACTACTCGCTCGACGAGTACTGCCTCGACGTCGTCGAGCAGATCATGAGCGTGCTCGACCCGCTCGGGATCGAGCACCCGGTGATCGTCACCGAGTCGGGCCGCGCGACCGTCGCCTACTCGTCGGTGCTGCTCTTCAACATCCTCGACGTGACGCGCTTCGAGCCGGCCGAGGTGCCGGCGCAGCCGGCGGGGGGCCACGAGCACGAGCTGATCGGCAACCTGCGCGAGTCGCTGAAGAGCATCAATCCGCGCAGCCTCCAGGAGTGCTACAACGACGCGGTGTACTACCGCGAGGAGCTGCGCGAGCTCTTCAAGCGCGGCCAGATCCGCCTGCGCGAGCTGTCGCTCGCGGAGAACATCTTCCTCGAGATCGTGCGCGGGATCGTCCGCGAGCTGCAGGACGTCAAGCGCATCCCGCCCGGGCTCGACGGCCTGGAGCAGTCGCTCTCGGACATCTACTACGGCAACTTCTCGGTGTTCCAGTCCCTGCCCGACGTGTGGGCGATCGAGCAGGTCTTCCCGGTCATGCCGGTGCATCGCCACAACGAGCAGCCGACGCGGCAGGCGATCATCGCCGACATCACCTGCGACTCCGACGGGAAGATCGACCAGTTCATCGACACGCGCGGCATCCGCAAGACCCTCCCGGTCCACTCGCTCGTCGACGGCCAGCCCTACTACCTCGGGGTGTTCCTGGTCGGGGCCTACCAGGAGACCCTCGGCGACCTGCACAACCTGATGGGCGACACCAACGTGGTGAGCGTGCGCATCAACGCCGACGGCACGTTCGACTTCGTGCGCGAGATCAGCGGGGACAGCATCGCCGACGTGCTGAGCTACGTCGAGTACCAGCCGCAGCAGCTGCTCGAGCAGTTCCGCAAGACCGCCGAGCAGGGCGTGCGCAAGGGCCGCATCACCGTGGCCGAGCGGCAGGCGGTCATGGAAGGCTTCGCGGCGAGCCTGCGCGGCTACACCTACTACGAAGACTGAACCCGGAAGGGCCCTACCTATGGCCAAGGTGTTGATCGTCGGCGCCGGCGGCGTCGGCCAGGTCGTGACGCACAAGTGCGCGCAGGTCCCCGAGGTGTTCGGCGACATCGTGCTCGCGAGCCGCACCGAGGAGAAGTGCAGGAGGATCGCGGCGCAGGTGCATGGGAACAAGCGGCGGACGATCAGGACGGCGCAGGTGGACGCCGACGACGTCCGGCAGATGAGCGCGCTGATCGAGCGCGAGAAACCGGCGATCGTGATCAACGTCGCGCTGCCGTACCAGGATCTCCCGATCATGGACGCGTGCCTGGCGACCGGCGTGGACTACCTCGACACCGCGAACTACGAGCCGCGCGACACCGCGAAGTTCGAGTACAGCTGGCAGTGGGCCTACCAGGACCGCTACCGCGAGCGCGGGATCATGGCGCTCCTCGGCAGCGGGTTCGACCCGGGTGCGACCAACGTGTTCACCGCGTACCTGGCGAAGCACCACTTCGACACGATCGAAGAGCTCGACATCATCGACTGCAACGCCGGCGACCACGGCCAGCCGTTCGCGACCAACTTCAACCCCGAGATCAACATCCGCGAGATCACCTCGCCCGGGCGGTACTGGGAAGGCGGCGCGTGGCGGACCACCGAGCCGCTCGCGGTGAGCCGGATGTACGACTTTCCCGAGGGCATCGGCCCGAAGAAGATCTTCCTCCTCTATCACGAGGAGCTGGAGTCGATCGTCAGGCACTTCCCGACCCTGCGCCGCGCGCGGTTCTGGATGACGTTCTCGGAGAACTACCTGACCCACCTCCGCGTGCTCGGGAACGTCGGCATGACCTCGATCAAGCCGGTCGCCTTCCAGGGCCAGGAGATCATCCCGCTGCAGTTCCTCAAGGCGCTCCTGCCCGATCCGGCGAGCCTCGGCCCGCTGACGAAGGGCAAGACCTGCATCGGCTGCCTGGTGCGCGGCCGCAAGGGCGGGAAGGAGAAGGTCGCGTTCGTCTACAACATCTGCGACCACGAGGAGACCTACCGCGAGGTGCAGGCGCAGGCGATCTCGTACACCACCGGCGTGCCGGCGATGATCGGCGCGAAGCTGATGGTCACCGGCAAGTGGCGGGGGAAGGGCGTGTTCAACCTCGAGCAGTTCGACCCCGATCCGTTCATGGACGCCATGAACAAGCACGGGCTGCCCTGGACGGTGATCGAGCTCGATGCGCCGATGGGCTGAGGCCCGGTAAGGTGCGCACCGAGCGGTTCCGGCGGCTCGATCCGCGCCGCGTGCCCTCGCCCTGCTTCGTCGTCGACGAGTGGGCGATCGAGCAGAACCTGCGCGTCCTCGACGGCGTCGAGCGCGCGAGCGGGGCGAAGATCCTGCTCGCGCTCAAGGCGTTCTCGATGTGGCGTCTCGCGCCGCTGGTCGCGAAGTACCTCGCCGGCACCTGCGCGAGCGGCCTGCACGAGGCGCGCCTCGGGCGCGAGGACATTCGGCGGCGAGGTCCACACGTTCTCGGCCGCCTACACCGAACGCGATCTCGCGGAGATCCTCGAGATCTCCGACCACGTGGTGTTCAACTCCTTTGCGCAATGGGAGCGGTTCCAGCCGCTCGTGCGCGCGGCGCGCGCGCGCCGGCCGCAGCTCCGCTTCGGCCTGCGCGTGAATCCGGAGCAGTCCGAGGGCGAGAACCCGCTCTACGATCCGAGCGCGCCGCACTCGCGGCTCGGCATTCCGCGCTCGCAGTTCCGGGGCGACCTCGCGGGCATCAGCGGGCTGCACTTCCACACCCTCTGCGAGCAGGACTTCCCGCCGCTCGCGCGGACCGTCGCCGCGTTCGAGGAGAAGTTCGGCGAGTTCCTGCCCGGGCATGGAATGGGTCAACTTCGGCGGCGGGCACCACATCACGCGCCCCGACTACCAGGTGGACGAGCTCGTCGCGCCTGCTGCGCGATTTCCGCGCGCGGCACGGCGTCGAGCTCTACCTCGAGCCGGGCGAGGCGATCGCCCTCGACGCCGGCGTGCTCGTCGCCGAGGTGCTGGACCTGCCGTGGAACGGCATGCCGCTCGCGATCCTCGACACGTCCGCCACCTGCCACATGCCCGACGTGATCGAGGCGCCGTACCGGCCGCGGATCATCGACGCGGGCGAGCCCGGCGCGGCTGCGCACACCTACCGCCTCGGCGGCCAGACCTGTCTCGCCGGCGACGTGATCGGCGACTACTCGTTCGCCGCGCCGCTGCGGGTCGGCAGCCGCCTCGTGTTCGAGGACATGGCGATCTACTCGATGGTCAAGACCACGACCTTCAACGGCATCCGCCTGCCGAGCATCGCGCTGTGGAACTCGGAGACCGACGCGCTCGAGATCGTGCGCGAGTTCGGGTACGAGGACTTCAAGGGGCGGCTGTCGTGAAGCGCGCGCGCGCGCCCGGCCGGCGCACCTGCGGTTTCTCGGCACCGAGGTGGACGACGTCGCACCCGAGGCGGCGCGCTTCCACGTGCTGCCGGTGCCGTACGAGAAGACCGTGTCGTACGGCAAGGGCACGGCGAAGGGCCCGGCCGCGATCCTCGCCGCGTCGGGCCAGCTCGAGCGCTGGGACGGGCGCAGCGATCCGGGCGCCGAGGGCATCTACACCTGGCCCGCGATCGACTGCAAGCCGAAGGCCGAGAAGGTCATCGCGACGATCGCGGCTTCGGTCGCGCGGATCCTCGCGCTCGGCAAGATGCCGGTGGTGCTCGGCGGCGAGCACACCGTGACCGGCGGCGTCATCCGCGGCTATCTCGACGCCGGGGTCCGCGACTTCGGCGTGGTGCAGATCGACGCGCACGCGGATCTGCGCGACCGCTACGGCGGCGACCCGCTCAGCCACGCCTCGGTGATGCGCAGGGTGGTGGAGGCCGGCATCCCGCTCTTCCAGCTCGGGAACCGCGCCTACTCGCAGGAGGAGCGGGAAGCGCGGGCGCGCTACAACGTCCGCTACATCGACGCCGACCAGCTCGTGCCGGCGCGCATCGACTCGATCACGCTCCCGGACGACTTCCCCGCGCAGGTGTTCTTCACCCTCGACGTCGACGGCATCGATCCGTCGGTGCTGCCCGCCACCGGCACGCCGGTGCCGGGGGGCTCGGCTGGTACCAGACGCTCGGGCTGTTCGAGTCGGTCGCGCGGCAGCGCCGGATCATCGGCTTCGATCTCCTCGAGTTCGCGCCGATCCGCGGCTTCCACGCCTTCGACTTCGCCGCGGCGGCGCTCGTCTACAAGCTGATGGGGATCGTGCAGCGCGCTGCGGCCTGACCGTCGCGCCGCTTCACTCCGGCTGGATCCCGGCCGCCTTCACGACCCGTGCCGTGTTCGCGATGTCCTGCTCCAGGAACCGGCGGAACTCTTCCGGCGACGTGATCACCACCTCCGCCCCTTGCGCGGCGAACCCGTCCTTCAGCGCCGGGTTCGCCGCCGCGGTCACGAGCGCAGCCTGCAGCCGGTCGACGATCGCCTTCGGCGTCGCTTTCGGCGCCAGCAGGCCCGCCCATCCGCTGTAGTCGTAGCCGGGCACCGTCTCGGCCACCGCGGGCATGTCGCCGAACAGCGGTGCGCGCTTGGGCAGGCTGTGCGCGATCGCCCGCAGGCGCCCGGACTTCACGAGCGACATCGCCGCCGGTGCGGGCGCGATGGTCCAGTGCGATTCGCCCGCGACGACGGATGCGACCGACGGCCCGCCGCCCTTGTACGGCACGTGCAGCGACTCGAAGTCGGCCATCACCATCAGCAGCACCCCGCCGAGATGGCTCGCCGCGCCCGGACCGGCGGAGGCCATGTTGACCTTGCCCTTGTTCGCCCGCGAATACTCGATCAGTTCTTTCACGCTGCCGATCGGCAGCGCGGGATTGACCACCAGCACGTTCGGCATCACCGCGACGAGCGACACGAACGCGAAGTCGTTCAGCGGGTCGTACGGGATCTTCTTCTGCAGCAGCGGCGCGATCGACATGCCGCTCGCCGAGGCGAAGAGCAGGGTGTAGCCGTCCGGGACCGCGGTCTTGGCGGTCTCGATCCCGATTGCCCCGGCCGCGCCGGCGCGGTTCTCGATCACGATCGTCTGCCCGAGCACTTCGCCGAGGCGCACGCCGATGAGGCGGCCGACGGTGTCGATCGAGCTGCCCGGGCGCGTTCGGCATGATCAGCCGGATCGGGCGCGTCGGGTAGTCCTGCGCCGGCGCCGTCGCCGCGAAGAGCGACAGCGCCAGGGCGAGCGCGAGCCTCATGCGCGGAAGCCGAACGTCTTCTCGGCCTCGCCGAGCCGCGCGTTGTCGCGCGTCGAGACGCCCCAGTGGTCGATCCGGTTCGGCGGCCACTTCCAGTCGTCGGGCGTGCCGACGCGGTACGAATCGTCGACCTGCTGTACCTCGGCCGTGTATTCCATGCTCGCGCCGAACGGGGTGATGAAGTAGGCGAAGACGTTGTTCCCCGGACCGTGCCGCCCCGGTCCCCAGGCGGGCGCCATTCCGAGATCGCGGAGCCGGCCGATGTTCTTCATCACCGCGTCGATGTCGGTCATCTCGAACGCGATGTGGTTGAGGGCAGGGACCTCCGCGTGCGCGAACGCGAGCGCGTGGTGCGCGTTGTTGCAGCGGACGAAGGTCATGTGGCGCGTACGGTCGGCGAGCTTGAAGCCGAGCGCGTCGATCGCGAACTTCGCGCACGCATCCCGGTCGAGCGCGTTCAGCACGACGTGCGTGAGCTGGACCGGCTTGAGGCGGTCGATGAGCGGCGCGGCGCGCGTGCCTTCGGCGACGAAGCGGAAGGTCTGCGCCTCCGCGCCGCGGACGACGAAACCGCCGCCGCCGCCGGGATCGTCGAACTCGGCGACGCGCGCCGGCGCGGGAACGCCCGCGGCGACGATCCGGGCGTGGATCGCATCGAGCTCGCCGGCCGAGCCGGCGAACGTGATCGACGCGATCGCGGGCGCCGCGGCCTCGGTGATCGCGAGGAGGTACGGCTGATCGCCGGTGCCGCGGAGGTAGGCCGTGCGCGAGCGCGTGCCGGCGGGGACGAGCCCCCAGACGTCGTGCATGAACGCGACCGCCGCAGCGGAAGCGGGCATCTCGAGCTCGACACTGCGCAGTCTCATCGTCCGATCTCCGCCGTCGTTGCGGCGATTATGTCAGATGCGCCGCCCGGTCTTCGCCCAGTACGGCTCGCGCAGGCGCCGCTTGAAGATCTTGCCGCTCTCCTCGCGCGGCAGCTCGGCGTGCAGCGCGACCGTGCGCGGCACCTTGTAGCCCGCGATGCGCGCCGCGAGGTAGGCCCGGATCGAATCCGCGTCGAGCGTCGCGCCGGGTTCCGGCTGGACCGCCGCCGCGAGCGCCTTCGCCGAACTCGGGGTCGGGGATGCCGAACACTGCGCAGTCGTGCACGCCGGGCATGGTCGCGAGCACCGCTTCGATCTCGGCCGGGTAGATGTTGACGCCGCCGGAGATCACCATGTCGGAGGCCCGGTCGCACACGTAGAGATAGCCGTCCGCGTCGAGATAGCCCATGTCGCCGAGCGTCCACAGGCCGTCGCGCTCGAGCCGCGCGCGGGCCTCGGGGTTGTTGTTGTAGGTGAAGTCGGGATACGCGGGCTGCCGCGCGTAGATGAGCCCGATCGCCCCCGGCGGGAGCTCGCGGCCCTGCTCGTCCAGGATCTTCAGGCTCCCGCCGCCGATCGCGCGGCCCGCCGAGCCGGGCCGCTCGAGCGCCTCCGGCGACGAGATCACGGTGATCAGCCCCGCTTCGCTCGACGCATAGCACTCGTGGAACACCGGCCCCCACCACTCGATCATGGCGCGCTTCACCTCCGGCGGGCAGGGCGAGCCGGTCGACGCGACGAAGCGCATCGAGGCGAGGTCGTAGCGCCGCTTCGTCGCGTCCGGCAGGCGCAGCATGCGGACGTACATCGTCGGCACGAGATAGGCGTGGGTCAGGCGATGGCGCTCGATCAGCGCGAGCGTGCGCTCGGCGTCGAAGCGCGGCTCGAGGACGAGGTAGGCATCGTTCAGCAGCGCCTGGAGCGAGTAGAGGTTCGGCGCGCTGTGGTAGAGCGGCGCCGAGACGAGCGCCCGCATCCCCGGCTCGATGCCGTAGCCCCGGCCGAGCGCCTCGCGCACGAGCGCCGCGATCCGGGCGGCGTCCGCCGGCGGCGGCAGGACGCGGCGCACGCCCTTCGGCCGGCCGGTCGTGCCGGAGGTGTAGGGCATGTTCGCGCGCGGCGTCCGCGCCGGTCCGGCGTACGGCGGATGCGACGCGACCCACTCGTGCCATTCCGGGACGTCGCGTGGGGCGCGCGCGTCCTCGTCCGCGATGCCGAACGCGGCGACGGTCGCCGCCTCCGGCCGCACGGCGACGACCGCGACCCCGGGCGGGATCCCGCTCGCGATCTGCGGCAGCAAGTCGGCGGCGACGACCAGGACCTTCGCGCCGCTGTCGGCGAGGATCCAGCCGGCCTCGTCCGCCTTGTAGTGCCAGTTGATCGGGCAGGGATACGCGCCCAGCCGGCGGGCGGCGAACACGACCTCGAGGAACGCCGGCTCGTTCCGCAGCATGAGGCAGACGACGTCCCCGTCCGCGACGCCGAGCCGCTCCAGGCCGCTCGCCGCCCGCTGCACCGCCTCGTCGAAGGCGGTCCAGCCGATCTCGCGATCGCCGAATACGAGCGTTGCAGGCATGGGGTGCGGCCGGGACGGCGCCTACTCCAACTCAGACGAGATACCGCTCGGCGGCGAGGAGCGCCGCCATCCCGACGAGGATCGTCGCGGTGGTGCTGCGCGTCCGCCAGGCGACCGGCGCCGCGACCAGCGCGGCGACGAGCTTCGGATTGTCGACGCCGATGCGCAGCGCGCCGCCGGCGAACACGAGCTCGGGGGCCAGCAGCGCGGTGAACACCGCGGGCGGCACGAACCGCAGTGCGCGTTGCACGCCCCGCGGGCACCTCGACCCGTGCGAGAAAGAGGATGAAGGACCCGCGCGACCCGAAGCTCGTCGCCGCGAGCCCCGCGATCAGGATCCAGGCGGTCAGCGCGTCCATCGCTCCCACGCGACGCCGGCGGCGATGCCGGCCGCGACCGCGACCAGGAGCCCGAGGCGAAAGGGCAGCGGGTAGGCGAGCACCGCGCCGATCCCTGCGGCCGCCGCCGCCGCGGCGAGCGCCCGGTCCCGGATCACCGCGATCGCGAGCGCAAGGAAGGTGAGGGTCACGACGAACTCGAGATGCCAGCCTTCCGGGACGCTGGCTCCGGCGACGATGCCCGCAGCGGTGCCCGCCTGCCACATGACCCAGATCGCGCTGCAGGCGCCGAGCAGGTAATCCACCTTGCTGCGCGTGTCCGGAGGGCCCGCAAAGCGCGCCGCGAAATGGGCATAACCGTTGTCCGACAGGAGGTAGGAGAGGGCGAGCTTGCGGCGCCGCGACGCGTGCGCGACGTGCGGCGCGACGGTGAGGCTGTAGAGCACCATCCGCAGATTGAGGATCAGGCCGGCGAACAGGATGACCGGCAGGGGCGTCCCGGCGGCGTAGAGCTGCAGCGCCGCGAGCTGCGCGGTGCCCGCGTAGACGATCACCGACATCGCGCCCGCGAGCCACGGGGGGAGGCCCGCGCCGACGAGCGCGACGCCGGCGATCATGCCGAACACGACCATTCCGGGGGCGATCGGCAGGCAGGCGCGGGCGCCGGCGAGGAAGTCCTTGGAGAGATGCAAGGGGGCGGCAGGAGGAAGCGCGGGCGGCGCGCGGTTGGAGGCGGAGTGTACCGGCAGGGCTTGATCCGCGATACTTGCGGCCCTATCTCCCCAAGGTTCGCGACTTCAGCCCAGAGACCAATGACCACCCCCGTCAAGGAAACGCTCGGCTTCCAGGCCGAGGTGAAGCAGCTCCTGCACCTCATGGTGCATTCGCTGTACGGCAACAAGGAGGTGTTCCTCCGCGAGCTGGTGTCGAACGCGTCCGACGCCGCCGACAAGCTCCGCTTCGAGGCGATCGCGAACCCGGCGCTGCTCGAAGGCGACGGCGAGCTCAAGATCCGCGTCGCGTTCGACCCCGCCGCGCGGACGATCACCGTGTCCGACAACGGCGTCGGCATGTCGCGCGAGGAGGTGATCGCCAACATCGGCACGATCGCGAAGTCGGGGACGCGCGAGTTCCTCGGCTGCGCTCACCGGCGACCAGGCGAAGGACGCGCGGCTGATCGGACAGTTCGGCGTCGGCTTCTACTCCTCGTTCATCGTCGCCGACCGCGTCACGGTCCTCACGCGGCGTGCCGGCCGCCCCGGCGGCGAGGGGGTGCGCTGGGAATCCGACGGTGCCGGCGAGTACACGATCGAGACGCTGGAGAAGGCGACCCGCGGCACCGACGTCGTCCTTCACCTTCGCGACGGCGAGGACGAGTTCCTCGCCGATGCGCGACTCAAGGCGATCCTGCGCAAGTACTCGGACCACATCGCGATCCCGATCGTGATGCAGAAGCTCGAATGGTCGGAGGAGAAGAAGGAGACGGTCGCCACCGGGCTGGAAGAGACCGTCAACCAGGCGAGCGCGCTCTGGGCGCGGCCAAAGAGCGAGATCACCGAAGAGCAGTACCAGGAGTTCTACCGCCACGTCGCCCACGACTTCGACCCGCCGCTCGCCTGGACCCACAACCGCGTCGAGGGCCGCCAGGAGTACACGCAGCTCCTGTACATCCCCTCGAGCGCGCCGTTCGACCTGTGGGACCGCCACCACCGCCGGGGGCTCAAGCTCTACGTCCGGCGCGTGTTCATCATGGACGACGCCGAGCACCTCTTGCCGGCGTATCTGCGGTTCGTGCGCGGCGTGGTGGACTCGAACGATCTGCCGCTAAACGTCTCGCGCGAGATCCTGCAGGAGAGCCGCGACGTCGAGGCGATCCGGTCGGGCTGCACGCGCCGTGCGCTCCAGCTCCTCGAGGAGCTGGCCGAGAACCAGAAGGAGAAGTACGCGACGTTCTGGAAGGCGTTCGGCCAGGTGCTGAAGGAGGGGGTGGGCGAGGACGCGGCGAACCGCGACCGCATCGCGAAGCTCCTGCGGTTCGCTTCCACGCGCGCCGACACCGACGAGCAATCGGTCTCCCTCGCCGACTACGTCGGGCGCATGAAGGACGGACAGGACCGCATCTACTACGTCACCGCGGACACGTTCCTCGCCGCGAAGTCGAGCCCGCATCTCGAGGTGTTCCGCAAGAAGGGCATCGAGGTGCTGCTCGCCTCGGAGCGCGTCGACGAGTGGGTGGTCGGGAACCTGCACGAGTTCGACGGCAAGCCGCTCGTGTCGGTGACGCGCGGCGGGCTCGAGCTCGGCAAGCTGGAGACCGACGCCGAGCGCGAAGCCGAGCGCAAGCTGGCCGATGCCGCCGGCGCGCTCGTCGGCCGGATCAAGGAGGCGCTCGGCGAGCGCGTCAAGGAGGTCCGTACGACCGCCCGCCTCACGTCGTCCCCGGCGTGTCTCGTGGCCGACGAGCACGATCCCGGTGCGAACCTCCAGCGCATCCTGCGCGCCGCCGGACAGGAGGTGCCGAAGTTCCCGCCCATCCTCGAGATCAACCCCGAGCACCCGATGGTCGAGCGGCTGAAGCACGAGGACAAGCGGTTCAAGGAGTGGGCCGAGCTTCTCTTCGACCAGGCGCTGCTCGCTGAAGGCGGCACCCTCGACGATCCGGCCGGGTTCGTGAAGCGGCTGAACGAGCTGATGCTCGATCTCGCCGGCGGCGGCGCGCGGATCTGGACGCCGAACTAGGCGCGGCCGACCAAGGCGTGAAACCGACGCCGAAGGCGGCGCTTTCGTGGGGTCGGGGAGCACGAGGGGGATCGGCGGGAAGGGAAGGGTCCCGCCGCCCTTCCCTCGCCCCTCGTGTCGTGGAGAACTAGAATCGGCCGGTGCGGATCTACTACTCGGACCACTACGTCCTGCCGCTCCCGCCGGGGCACCGCTTCCCGATGAGCAAGTACGCGCGCCTGCGGGCGCGCGTCCTCGAAAGCGATCTCGCCGCCGCCGCGCATGTCGCCCCGCCCGCGCGCGACGAGGACATCGTGCGCGCGCATTGCCCCGGGTACCTCGGCCGGGTCGTCGACGGCACGTTGAGCGCGGCCGAGCAGCGGGCGATCGGCTTCCCGTGGACGCCGCAGATGGTCGAGCGCTCGCGGCGGACGAGCGGTGCCACCGTGGCGGCCGCGCGCGCCGCGCTCGACGACGGCGTCGCGGTGAACCTCGCCGGCGGCACGCACCACGCGTTCCGCGACCGCGGCGAGGGCTTCTGCATCCTGAACGACAGCGCGATCGCGGCGCGCACGCTGCAGGCCGCGGGCCTCGTGGAACGCGTCGCGGTGATCGACTGCGACGTGCACCAGGGCAACGGCACCGCGTCGATCTTCCGCGACGACCCGACGGTGTTCACGTTCTCGATCCACGGCGC
Organism: uncultured beta proteobacterium; assembly: GCA_963762785.1. Taxonomy (GTDB): domain Bacteria; phylum Pseudomonadota; class Gammaproteobacteria; order Burkholderiales; family SG8-39; genus DATEDA01. The sequence continues at coordinate 40,049 of CAVXND010000010.1, read as the reverse complement.
GAACAACTTTCCGTTCGCGAAAGAGGCGGGCGACCTCGACCTGGAGCTCGCCGACGGCACCGGCGATCGGGCCTATCTCGAGGCGCTCGAGCGCGGCGTCGGAGAGACGCTGGCGCGGGCGCGGCCCGAGCTCGCGATCTATCTCGCCGGCGCCGATCCGTACTACGACGATCGTCTGGGGCGGCTCGCGCTCACGAAGCAGGGACTGCTCGAGCGCGACCGGCTGGTGCTCGAGCTGTGCGGGCGTGCCGGCGTGCCGGTCGCGGTGACGATGGCGGGCGGCTACGCCCGCGACATCGACGACACCGTCGAGATCCACGGGAACACCGTCGAAACAGCGGCGTGGTTCGCTACTGGTTGAGCCGGACCGCCTCGCGTTCGCGGGCCTGCTCGTTGGCGGGTATGCCGACCTGCATGTCCCGGCGCTCCCGCGCCGCGTCCCCTGCCGGGACGTTCGTCCGGACGTCCCGGGCGTCGCGCGCCGCCTCACCCTGCTGAACGTTTAGGCGCACGGCGTCCGCTTCGCGCGTGCGCTCGCCCTGCGGGATGATGCGCCGCGCCGCGTCCTCGTTGATGCGCTGCTCGTCGGCCGACAGGCCGAACCGCCGGTCGGGGGAATCCGGGCCGACGGTTCCCGGCACGACTCTGCCGGTGGTCGACCGCGAGTCGGGTCCCGGCACCGCGCTCGACGGAATCATGCTCGGCGCACCGATACCCGGCGTGATCTCCGCAGGGAGAGGCTGGTTGGGTGCCACCGGCACGGTGCTCTGCAGGATCGTGCCCGGTGCCTGGGTGCCGCCGGGCTGAACGTTCACGTAGTGCCCGGTGCTCGGGGGCTGGTCGGAGTAGGTGACCCGGCCGTCGGGCCCGACGTAGCGGTACATGTGCTGCGCGAACGCCGGCGCGGCGACAAGCGCCGACGCAACGGCTAGAACGATGGTTCGGACCAGGGTGGTTTCGGACATGGCCGCTCCCGGCGATGCGCCTCGCGTGCGAGGCCGATACGGCCAATGTAGCACTTCCGGGACGCCGGCGGACACCGCTGCACCGACGGTGTCCTTCCGGACGCGGGCGCTTCGCTCAGAGCTTCGCGAGCATCGCCTCGGCGCCGGACACCTCGAACTTGCCGGGCGCCTCGACGTTCAGCTGCTTCACCACGCCGTCGTCGACGAGCATCGAGTAGCGCGCAGAGCGCACGCCCATGTTGCGGGCGGTGAGGTCGAGCTCGAGCCCGAGCTTCTTCGTGTACTCGGCGCTGCCGTCGGCCATCATCCGCACCTTGCCGCCGGCCTTCTGGTCGCGCATCCACGCCGCCATCACGAACGCGTCGTTCACCGCGACGCACCAGATCTCGCTGACGCCCTTCTTCTTGAGCGCGTCGAAGTTGGCGACGTAGCCCGGCACGTGCTTCGCCGAGCAGGTGGGGGTGAAGGCGCCGGGCAGGCCGAAGATCACGACCTTCTTGCCCTTCACGAGCTCCTGGACGTTGAGGTCCTTGGGGTTGACCGGGCAGCCCTGCGCGTCGAACTCGACGGTCTCGGTAAGCCGGCCTTCGGGCAGGCGGTCGCCGACCTTGATGGTCATGGTTGTCTCCTGGTGCGGGTACGGGGGAGCCCGAGGATCGCCGACTTCACCGGCGAAGTCAAAACGTCACGCGGAAGTGGCGAAAGCGGCCTGAAACCATTGAGCCACAAGGGGTTTGTGGCTATAGTGATCCGTTCCCCGGGAGCCCTTGCATGCCGGTTGCCGCCGTTTCCAACGAAGAACGCCGCCTGGCGCTGGCCGAGGTGGTGAACGCGCTGATCGCCGACGGCCTGGTGCCGCGCGAGGAAGCCGAGCGGCTCGCCTCCGACCGCCGGTCGCACAAGGCGGGCACGCTCCACCCGCTCGTCGTGATCGCCGAGCAGAAGTGGCGCGCCGCCGAGCCGCCGCACCGCCTGCTGACGCTGGAAGCGCTGACCGAGTGGTATGCGGGCAAGGCCGGGCTGCCGTACTTTCACGTCGACCCGCTCAAGATCAACTTCACCGCCGTGACCGAGGTCATGTCGAGCGCGTACGCCGAGCGCTTCAAGATCCTGCCGGTCGAGGTCAACGTCAGCCAGAAGCGCGCGGTGATCGCCACCGCCGAGCCGTACATCCGCGAATGGGAGACCGAGCTCCGGCGAATCCACCGGTTCGAGATCGAGCGCGTGTTCGCGAACCCGCTCGACATCCAGCGCTACATCGTCGAGTTCTACAACCTCGCGAAATCGGTCAAGGGCGCGAAGGGCACCGCCGAGACGCGCTCGAGCCTGTCGAACTTCGAGCAGCTGGTCGAGCTCGGCAAGGCGAACCGCCAGCTCGACGCGAACGACCAGCACATCGTCAACATCGTCGACTGGCTGTGGCAGTACGCCTTCGACCAGCGCGCGAGCGACATCCACATCGAGCCGCGCCGCGACATGGGCAGGGTGCGCTTCCGGATCGACGGCGTGCTGCACGACGTCTATCAGCTGCCCTCGCCGGTCATCGCCGCGATGACGAGCCGCATCAAGATCCTCGGCCGCATGGACGTGGTCGAGAAGCGCCGCCCCCAGGACGGCCGCATCAAGACCCGCACCGCGGACGGCCCGGAGGTCGAGCTCCGGCTCTCGACCCTGCCCACCGCCTTCGGCGAGAAGCTCGTGATGCGGATCTTCGATCCGGAGGTCCTGGTCAAGGACTTCACCGACCTCGGCTTCTCCGAGGAGGACAAGCTGCGCTGGGGCGAGATGACCGGGAAGCCGCACGGCATCATCCTCGTCACCGGCCCGACCGGCTCGGGCAAGACGACGACGCTGTACTCGACCCTGAAGACGCTCGCGACGAGCGAGGTGAACGTCTGCACGATCGAGGACCCGATCGAGATGATCGAGCCCTCGTTCAACCAGATGCAGGTGCAGGCCTCGATCGACCTCAACTTCCCCGAGGGCGTGCGCGCGCTGATGCGGCAGGATCCGGACATCATCATGGTCGGCGAGATCCGCGACCTCCAGACCGCCGAGATGGCGATCCAGGCGGCGCTCACCGGCCACCTCGTGCTCTCCACGCTGCACACGAACGACGCCGCGAGCGCGGTGACGCGGATGCTCGACCTCGGCGTGCCGGCGTATCTCCTCAACGCCACGGTGCTCGGGGTCATGGCGCAGCGGCTCGTGCGCACTCTCTGCCCGCACTGCAAGCACAAGGTGCCTTACGGCGAGGACCGCGCGGACGACGTCGCGTGGGAGGAGCTCGTCCGGCCGTGGAAGGCGCGGCGGCCGAGCCGCATCTACAAGCCGGTCGGCTGCCTCGAGTGCCGGATGACCGGGTTCCGGGGCCGGAGCGGGATCTACGAGGTCATGCTGCTCTCACCGGGGGTCAAGCGCCTGGTCATCACCACGCCCGACCTCGGCCGGCTGCGCGAGCAGGCCTACAAGGACGGCATGAAGTCGCTGCGGATCAGCGGCGCGATGAAAGTGGCCGCCGGCACGACGACCTTCGAAGAGGTGCTGAAGGTCGCGCCGCCGCATCAGCACGAGGGCGCCTGACGCCCTCGCCATCGCCATGCGTGGAATCCTGCGCGATGTTGCAGCCAATCTCGTCCTCGCGGCCGCCTACTTCGGCACCGCGAAGCTCGGGCTCGTGTTCGCGCTCTTCGGCTCCAGCGTCTCGCTCATCTGGCCGGCGTCGGGGATCGCGGTCGCCGCGCTCGTGCTCGCGGGCTTGCGGCTCTTTCCCGGGGTCGCGGTCGGGGCGTTCCTCGCCAATCTCTCGCTCGGCTCGCCGCCGCTCACCGCGGCGGTGATCGCGCTCGGCGCGACGCTCGCCGCGGTCGCGGCGGCGTGGCTCCTCGCGCGCCCCCCCGCCGACGAGGCGGACCGGTTCGACGCCGGGCTCGCCCGGGTGCGCGACGTGCTGCGCCTGATCTTCCCGGCGGCCCTCGGTACGCCGGTGATCGCGGCGGCGATCGGCGTCGCGGCGCTCGCGCAGGCCCAGCTGGTCGAGTCCGAGCGGGTCATCCGGGCGGGAGTGACGTGGTGGGCAGGCGACGCGCTCGGGGTGCTGCTCTTCGCGCCGCTCGTCCTCACCTGGGCGCGGGATCTGCGTCCGCGCACCGCGGTCGCCGAGGCGCTCGCGCACGCGATGCTCATCGCCGCGGTGCTCTTCGCCGGGGCGATCGTGATGGCGAGCCATCTGCCGCGGGAGCGCACCGACATCCTCGCCGCTTTCGTGCTTTTCCCGCTCGCCGTCTGGCCGGCGGTGCGCTTTCCGATGCGCGAGGTGGCCACGTTCAACGTCGCTCTCGCGATGCTCGTGGTCGCCGCCGCGTGGTTCGGGCTCGGACCGTTCATCAGCGGCGCCGATCCGGTGGACCTGGTCGCGACCGTGGGCCTGCTCGCCTCGGTCACGCTGACGACGCTGCTCCTCTGCGCGCTCAGCACCGAGCGCCGCGCCGCCGCCGAGCGCATGCGGCGGAGCGAGGAGCGGTTCCGCAGCCTCACCCAGCTCTCCGCCGACTGGTACTGGGAGCAGGACGAGCAGCTCCGGTTCACCGAGATCTCGCCGGCGTTCCAGGCCGCGACCTCGTTCGAGCCCTCGGAGTCCCTCGGCAAGCGCCGCTGGGAGCTGCCGTTCGAGGGCCGCGACTCGCCCGAGTGGGCCGAGCACCGGCGGCGGCTCGAGGCGCACGAGCCGTTCCGCGACTTCCTGCGCGCCCGGCGCGGCGCCGACGGCCGCCTGCGCTACGCGCTCACGAGCGGCGAGCCGATCTTCGACGGGGCGGGGAAGTTCCGCGGCTATCGCGGCGTCGGGCGCGACATCACCGCGCAGATGGAAGCCGACCGCGCGGTGCGCGAGTCGCGGGAGCTCTTCGCGCGCATCTTCAGCTCGAGCCCGAACCCGATGCTGATCAACCGCATCGGCGACCACCGCGTGCTCGAGGTGAACGACGCCTGGTGCGCGTTCTTCGGACGCGAGCGCGACACGATCGTCGGCCGGACGCTGGAGGACGTCGACGTGCTCGTCGATCCGGGCGAGCGCGCGCGCATCAACGCGCTGCTGCGCTCGCGCGGCGCGACGCGCAACTTCGAGCTGCAGGTCCGCGCGCGCGGCGGCGAGGTGCGCGACGTGCTGTTCGCCGCCGAGCTGGTGGACCTCGCCGGCGAGCGATGCGTCATCTCGACGCTCACCGACGTCACCGACCGCAACCGCGCCCTGGTGGAGCTGCGCGCCTCGCGCGAGCGGCTGGAGCGGATGTTCCGCGGCAGCCCGCTGCCGATCGCGATCTCGGGCATCGAGGACGGCGCGGTGATCGACGTGAACGACGCCTGGTCGCGCACCTACGGCTACGCGCGCGAGGCGATCCTCGGCCGCAACTTCGTCGAGCTCGGGCTGTGGATCGACCCCGACGCCCGCCGCCGGATGCGCGACCAGCTGCTCGCGAGCGGCGCGGTGCGCAACTTCGAGGCCCGCTGGCGTAAGGCCTCGGGCGAGGCGGCCGAGGTGCTCCTGTCCGGCGACACGATGGAGCTCGACGGCGAGCCGGTGATGCTCTCGGCCGCGCTCGACGTCACCGAGCGCAACAGCGCCGAGCGCCGCATGCGCGAGTCCGAGGCGCGATTCTCCAAGATCTTCCACTCGAGCCCGGTGCCGGTGGTGATCACCCGGCTCGCCGACGGCGCCTTCATCGAGGTGAACGACGCCTGGGCGAAATGGTTCGGGTGGTCGCGCGACGAGGTGATGGGCAAGACCTCGGTCGAGCTCGGGATCTGGACCCATCCGGGGGATCGTGACGAGTTCGTGCGGATGCTCCAGGCCGGGATGGGCGTGCGCAACATGGAGGTCCGGCTCCGCAAGCGCTCCGGCGAGCTCGCCGACGTGCTCGCCTCGGCCGACGTGCTCGAGCTCGGCGGCGAGGTCTGCACGCTCGCCTCGGTCATGGACATTACCGACCGCAAGGCGGCCGAGCGGCAGCTGCGCGAATCGGAGCGGCGCTTCCGCGACTTCGCCGAGGCGGCCGGCGAGTACGTCTGGGAGCTCGACGTCGACGGGCGCTACACCTACGTGTCGCGGCGCGTGGAGCAGGTCCTCGGCTATGCGCCCGACGAGCTGCTCGGCCGCAAACCGATGGATCTGATGCCGCCCGGCGAGGCCGAGCGGGTCCGCGACTGGTTCGCGCAGGTCATGCGCACGCGAGAGGCGTTCCGCAACCTCGAGCACCGGTCGATGAGCCGCTCGGGGAGCCAGGTGTGGCAGCTCGTGAGCGGCGTGCCGATCGTCGACGGCGACGGCCGGTTCGTCGGCTACCGCGGCACCGCGCTCGACATCACCGAGCGCAAGCAGGCGGAATCCCGGATCGCGGAGCTCGCCACGCGCGATCCGCTGACCGGGCTGCCGAACCGGCTGCTGCTCTCCGACCGCCTCGCGCGCGGCATCACCACCGCGCACCGCGAAGGCGGGCTGCTCGCGGTGATGTTCGTCGACCTGGATCACTTCAAACGCATCAACGACACCCTCGGCCACGACATCGGCGACCAGCTGCTGCGCGAGGTGGCGAAGCGGATCGGCGGCGTGCTGCGGAAGGGCGACACGCTGTCGCGGCTCGGCGGCGACGAGTTCGTGGTGGTGCTCGAGGGGCTGAAGGCGGCCGAGGACGCGGGGCAGGTCGCGCGGAAGCTGATCGACGCGCTGTCGCAGCCGTACGACATCGAGGGGCACACGCTCAACACCGCGGCGAGCGCCGGCATCGCGATCTATCCGGCCGACGGCACCGACGCGACGACGCTGATGCGCCACGCCGACACGGCGATGTACGTCGCCAAGTCGAGCGGGCGCAAGAACTACCAGTTCTTCTCCGCGGAGATGAACGTCCGCGCGACCGAGCGGCTGCGCCTGGAGGCGGCGCTGCGCGGGTCGGTCGAGCGGGGCGAGCTGCGGGTCTACTACCAGCCGCGCGCGGACGTCGCCGGCGACACGCTGACCGGCGCCGAAGCGCTGCTGCGGTGGCAGCACCCGGAGCACGGGCTGCTGGTCGCCGGCCGGTTCATGCCGCTGGTCGAGGAGACGGGCCTCATCCACTCGATCGGCGAGTGGGTGCTGCAGAGCGCCGCCGACCAGGCGCAGGGCTGGCACGCGCTGCACGGGCCGGCGTTCGCGATCTCGGTGAACATCTCGCCGAAGCAGTTCAACCGCGCGCTGCTCGGCCGGGTGCGAAGTGCGCTCGATGCGAGCGGGCTCGACCCGAAGATGCTCGAGCTCGAGCTCGTCGAAGCGGCGCTCCAGCGCAACCAGGACGAAGCGCGGGCGGTGCTCGGGGGCTTGCGGAACCTCGGCGTGCGGGTCGTCCTCGACGACTTCGGCACCGGCTACTCGTCGATGAGCCAGCTCCGCCGGTTCGCGATCGACGGCATCAAGATCGACCGCTCCTTCGTGCGCGGGATGACGACGAACCCCGACGACCGGATCGTCGTCAAGGCGATGATCGACATGGCGCGGTCCTTGCGGATCAACACCATCGCCGAGGGCGTCGAAACGCAGGCCGAGCTCGATCTGCTCCGCAACATGGGCTGCGAGGAGTACTCGGGGCACCTCCTCGCCGAGCCGGGGACGCCGAGCGAGTTCGAGCGGCGGTGGCTGCGCCCGGGGAACGTGCTCGCGCTGCGGCCGCGGCGCTGACGCGCCGGCTGGCGGCCGGCGCGCCGCCGCTACTTACTTCTTGGCGCTCTTCGGCGCCGCCCCGGCCTTGGTCTCCGGCCAGTAGTAGTTCGCGGCGAACGAGTACGGCGGGAACAGGAACCGCTTCGCCGGCACCACGACCGCGGCGTACGCCTTCTGCGACGCGAGCACCTTCTTGAAGAACGGGTTCTTCGCCGATTCCTCCGCGGCGACTTCGTCCCAGGCCTTGAGGAACGCGTACAGGATGTCCGGCGGAGTGCGCAGGATGTGCACGCCGTGCTTCTCCTGCATCTCCCTCATCGCCTCGGCCTGGCCCTTCTGCCACTTCGCCCACCAGCGGGAGAAGGACTCGTTGGCCGCGGAGCGGATCGCCTCCTGCTGCTGCGCGGTGAGCCCCTTCCAGACGTCGAGGTTGAAGATGACCTCGCCGGTGGAGGTGACCTCGTGCATGCCCGGGGTGTAGTGATACTTCCAGACGCCGGCGAAGCCGAGCTTGAGGTCGTCCATGCCGCCGACGTACTCGGCGCAGTCGATCACCCCGCGCTGCGCCGCGGGGATGATCTCGCCGGGCGGCAGGTTGACCGTCGACATGCCCATCTTCTGGAACACCTCCGCCGTGATGCCGGTCTGGCGGCACTTCATGCCCTTGAAGTCCTGGAGATTCTTGATCGGCCGCTTGAACCAGCCGAACGCCTGCGGCGTCGTCGGCAGCGTCGGGAAGCCGATGATGTTCATCTTGAGGACGTCGGTGTAGAACTCCTGGTAGAGCTCCCAGCCGCCGCCCTCGTACATCCAGCCGAGGAAGTCGATCATGTCCATGCCGTAGGTGCCGCCGGGGCCGCCGGTGAAGAGCACCGCGGCCTTGTTCTTGCCGCTCCAGAAGTAGGCGATGGAGTGGCCGCCGTCGAGCACCTTGCGGTTCACCGCGTCGAGCGTCTCGAACGCCGGCACGACCTGGCCGGCGGCGAGCGTCTCGATCTTGAGCGACCCGGACGTCAGCTTGTCGATGCGGTCGGCGAGGAACTGGAAGTTGTCCCAGGCGGTGACGCTCGTCGGCCACGTGGCCTGCATCTTGAGCGTCTTGATGGCGGGCTGCTGGGCGGATGCGACGTTGACGGCGAGCGCAAGGACGGCGGCGGCGGCCGCGATTCGGCGGATCATGGTGGTCTCCTCCGGGTGGGTCGCGGCACTCGAGCGGCCGCGTTCGTTCGATCGCGGGCGAGTGTAGGCACCTGGCGCGCGCGCGTCAACCGGGACGCGGGACGCTGCCCACAGGCGGCGGTGGGCAGCGCGAACCGACCCGGCGCTAATCGATCTTGACGCCCGCCTCGCGGATCACCTTGCCCCAGCGGTCGAGATCGCCGGTCACGACGCCGTTGAACTGCTCGGGCGTGCTGGCGACGACCGTCGCGCCGCGCTCCTCCATCGGCTTCGACACGTCGGGGGAGCGGATCGCGCGGACCATGTGCTCGTTCAGCCTGCGCGAGCGTGTCGCGCGGCATGCCTGCCGGCGCGACGTAGCCGATCCAGATCGTCGCCTCGAAGCCGGGAATGACGCTTGCGATCGGCGGGATGTCGGGCGCCTGCGGCGAGGGCGTGAGGCTCGTGACGCCGAGCGCGCGCAGTTTCCCGGCCTTGATGTTCGGCAGCGCGTTGGGCAGGTTCTCGAACATCATCTGGACGTTGCCGGCCAGCAGGTCCTGCATCGCCGGGCCGCTGCCCTTGTACGGGATGTGCGTGACCTGCGCGCCGGCCGACATCCTGAACAGCTCCGCGAGCAGATGGCCGCTCGACCCGTTGCCCATCGACGCGTAGTTGAGCTTGCCCGGCTCCTTGCGCATGAGGTCGAGCAGCTCCTTCAGGTTGTTCGCCGGGACCGCGGGGTTCACCACGAGCACGTTCGGCAGCGAAATCGCGAGCATCACCGGCGTGAGGTCCTTCGCCTGGTATTGCAGGTCCTTGTAGAGCCACGGGTTGATGGTGACCGTGCTCATCGGGACGATCGCGACCGTGTGGCCGTCGGGCTTCGAGCGCGCGACCAGCCCGGTGCCGATGCCGCCGTTCGCGCCGGGCTTGTTCTCGACCAGCACCGGCACGCCGAGCGATTCCTGCATCTTCGGCGCCATCAGCCGGCTGAGGATGTCGCCGAGCCCGCCGGGCGGATACGGGTTGACGATGGTGATCGGCTGGCCGGCGACGGGGAACTGCTGGGCGACGGACTGGCCCGCCGCGAGACAGGCGGCGAGCAGGAGCAGCGGGACTTTCGACATTGGCTTCCTCCTAGGTGTTGGAGCCGTACACGGTCTTGTAGTAGAGCTCGCTCCCGGAGACGGCCATGATCCGTTCCCACGGCCACTTCTCCAGGTGCTCGAGACCCGGTTGCAGGTCGACACGGGCCCCGCCCTTGAACACCGCGTGGATCGCCGATTTGTCCTGCAGGAGCCGGATGTCGGCGAGCGGGTCGCCGTCCACCACCAGCACGTCGGCCCATTTGCCGGGCTCGAGCGTGCCGACATTCTCGCTGTCGACCGCAAACGCGGCGTTCTTGGTGCCGCAGATGATCGCCTCGAGCGGGCTCATGCCGACGTACTTGACGAACAACTCCATCTCCCGCGCGTGCCATTCGCCGAACGGCGTGATCGCGAAGCCGCTGTCGGTGCCGCACATCAGCGTCACGCCCTGGCGGTGCGCGTACTCGAGGATCCCGACCGCGGTCTCGAAGTTGCGCCGGTTGCGCTCGATGCGCGGCGCCGAGCAGCCGGCGAGGTGGCCCCATTCGGCGATGTTCGCGAGCAGCGTGAGCGCGGGGCAGAGCGGGATGCCGCTCGCCGCGAGCCGGTCCGCCTGCTCGCGGTTCATGTAGTCGCCGTGCATGATCCAGTCGAGCCCGGCGTCGATGCAGTCGACCACCGCGACGCCGCTTCGGGCGTGCGCCGTAATGCGCCGGCCGAGGCGGTGCGCCTCGTCCGCCATGACCGCGAGCTCCTCGCGCCGGAACGCGGGCACGCTGCCGCCGCCCGGGGTCATGATGGCCGACTCGCCGCTGGCGGCGACCTTGATGAAGTCCACGCCGCCCTTCACCTGGCGGCGGATCTCGTCGAGCATCTCCTCGCCGCTGCGCGTCAGGGCGCCGACCCCGGAAGGCACGTTGCCGACCCAGGCCGGGAAGTAGTCCGCGAGCCCGGTGTGACTCGTGAGATAGCGTCCCGCCGCAGTCATTCGCGGACCGGGGAACATCCCGGCCTTGATCGCATCGCGCACCGCGACCGCGACCTGCCAGCTGCCGCCGGGATCGCTCACGGAGGTGACGCCGGCGCGCAGCACCTTGCCCGCGTGCCAGGTGCCGCGGATCGCGCGGTACTCGGGCGAGCCGTACAGGTCCTGCTCCTCGATGTTGCGCGCGTCGCCGTAGCTCAGGTGGCAGTGCGAGTCGACCAGGCCCGGCATCACCGTCATGCCCTGCGCGTCGAGCACGACGTTCGCCTCCGGGGGCAGCGGCTCGGGCGGACCGTCCATCGTCCGTACCGCGTCGATCCGGCCGGCGGACATGCGCAGCCAGCGGAGCGGCGCCGGCTTGCGGCCGCTGCCGTCGATCAGGGTGCCGTTGACGATGTAGTCCGGCATGGTCAGGCCGCCTTGAGGAAGTCCAGCAGCGCGCGGTTGAAGGCCTCGTGCTTCTCGTAATAGGGCGTGTGCGCGGCACCGGCGAGCATCACGAGCTTCGCCCCGGGGATCAGCTTCGCCGCCGCCTCGCCGACCGCGGGCGGCACGGTCTTGTCCTGGTCGCCCCAGACGAGGAGCACCGGCAGCTTCGTCGCGGCGAGCTGCTCGCCCACGACGTCGTCGTCGAGCTTCTCCGCGATGTACTTGCCGAGGGCTGCGAACGACTCCTTCGAACCGGGCGAGTTGTTGACGCGAAACTCCTCCTCGATCATCTCGGGCGTGACCAGGGACGGGTCGAAGATCACGCGCTGGAACTTGGTCGCGACGCCGTCCTTCGACTGGTTGTTCGCTCCGGCCTGGATGCGGCCGCGCGCCTCGGCGCCGATCGGGATCAGCCCCATGCTGCCGACCAGGACGACGGCCTTCGTGCGGCCGGGATTCTCGGCGGCGTAGGACGCCGCCACGTGGCCGCCGAGCGAGGTGCCGACGATCACCGCCTGCCTGGCGTCGATGGCGTCGACGAACCCCGCGAGCAGCCGCCGGTAGGCGGGCACCGAGCACTCGACGCCGGCGCCCTTGGCGGCGAAGCCGTGGCCGGGAAGATCGAACGCGTAGGCGTGGTAGCCGGCCGCGGCCAGCGCGTCGAGGTTGCGCACCCAGCGGTCGGCGCGGCCGCCGGTGCCGTGGACGAGCACGACCGGCGTGCCTGCGGTGCCCGACTCGAGCACGCGGGTGGCGACGCCGTTCACCTGGAAGGGGTAGGAAATCATGCCTGGTGCCTCCTTGTCCTTTATTCGCTATATGAATAGACTATTCACTACATTCGCATCCGGGAACCGGGCGTGTCAAGACGAGGCGAGGGGGCGTCGCAACCGGTGGTGACTGCGCTGGTCCGCGGGCTGGAGGTGCTGCGCTGCTTCGACTACGGGCGCAAATCGCTCGGCTCGAGCGAGATCGCGCGCATGACCGGGCTGCCGCAGCCCACCGTATGGCGCCTTTGCAAGACGTTGCAGCGGGAGGGATACCTCGTCGCGGAGGCGAACGGTGCGCGCTTCCGGCCCGGGCTCGCGATCCTCACCCTCGGCTACGCCGCGCTCGGCACGCTCGACTTCGCCGAGCTCGGCGCGACCCGAATTGCAGGCGATCGCCGACCACTTCCGCGGCGCCACCGGCATCACGACGCGAGAGCGCCTCTCCACGCTCATCGTGATGCGCTGCGAGGGAAAAGACGCCTACCTCAACGTCAACCTGCGTCCAGGCTCGACCAACCCGATCGCGCACAGCGGCACCGGCTGGGCGTACCTCGCCGGGCTCGACGCTCCGGCGCGCGAAGCGCTGCTCGCGACGATCAGGAAGCGCCAGCCCGACCTCTGGCGGCGCGCGGAGCGGCCGTACCGGAAGGCGATGGAGGATTTCGCGGCGACCGGATACATCGTGAACGCGGACACTTTCTTCAACGGCCTCACTACCGTCGCGATGCCGCTCGGCGGACCGGAGGAGAGCCGCCTGTTCGTCATCTACTGCAGCTGCCTCACCTCGGTGCTCGGCACCGACAAGCTGCGCCGCGCGGCGGGCCTCGCGCTGCGCGAGACGGCGCGAAAGCTTGCGCCGGCGCTGGCGCGCGATGGTGCGCGCACTGCCGCGGCATAGCCGTTCCGAGGAAAGGGAGAGGGTCAGGATGAAGACGCAGGCGATGCTGGTGCGGGCGTTCGGCGGGCCCGAGGTTCTCGAGCCGGCGGAGGTCGACGTCGCCGCGCCGTCGGGCGGCGAGGTGCTGCTGCGCCACCTGGCAATCGGCGTCAATTTCGTCGACGTCTACTATCGCACCGGCCAGTTCGGCGGGCACGACGCGCCGCCGCTGCCGGCGATCGTCGGCGTGCAGGGCGCCGGCGTCGTCGAGGCGCTGGGTCCGGAGGCGGGCCGCCTGCACCCGGGGCTCGCCGTGGGCGATCTCGTCGCGTACGCCGGACAGCCGGGCGCATACGTCGAGCACCGGCTGCTGCCCGCCGACCGCGTGCTGCGGCTGCCCGTGGACATCCCCGCGGAGCTCGCCGGCGCCTGCCTGGTTCGCGGGCTCACCGCCGAGTACCTGCTGCGGCGGCTCTACAGGGTGCAGCCGGGCGACACCGTCCTCATTCACGCCGCGGCCGGGGGCGTCGGGAGGATCGCGTGCCAGTGGGCCAAGGCCCTCGGCGCCACGGTGATCGGCACGGTCGGCAGCGACGAGAAGGCCCGCATCGCCGCCGCGCACGGCTGCGATCACCCGATCGTGTATACGCGCGAGGACTTCGTGGAGCGGGTGAAGGCGATCACCGGCGGCCGCGGCGTGCCGGTCGTCTACGACTCGGTCGGGCGCGACACCTTCATGCGCTCGCTCGACTGCCTGCGGCCGATGGGGATGGCGATCAACTTCGGGACCGCCTCCGGCCAGGTCGAGCCGTTTCCGCTGCAGCGGCTGCTGAGCAAGTCGCTGATCGTCACGCGTCCGACCCTGGTGACCTACATCGCCGATCGCGACGACTACGTGACGGCTGCGGCGGCGTTCTTCGACGTCGTGCGCAGCGGCGCAGTCCGCGTGGAGATCGGGACCCGGTACGCCCTGCGCGACGCGTCGCGGGCGCACGCCGAGCTCGAGAGCCGGCGCGCGATCGGCCTGCCGGTGCTCGTCCCCTGAGCTACTTCGACAGGTAGCGCATCGCGCGCTCGAGCCCGTCGATCGTCGTCGGGTACATCCGCCCGCCGAAGATCTCGCGCAGGACCGCGATCGACTGGCGGTAGGGCCAGAGCTGCTCGGGCTCGGGGTTCAGCCACACCGCCTTCGGGTAGATGTCCAGCACCCGGCGCAGCCACACCGCCCCGGCCTCCTCGTTGTGGTACTCGATCGAGCCGCCCGGCTGCAGGATCTCGTACGGGCTCATGGTCGCGTCGCCGACGAAGATCACCTTGTAGTCGTGGCCGTACTTGTGCATCAGGTCGGCGGTGCGCGTGCGCTCCGCATGGCGGCGCCGGTTGTCCTTCCACACGAAGTCGTACAGGCAGTTGTGGAAGTAGAAGTACTCGAGGTGCTTGAACTCGGTCTTCGAGGCGCTGAAGAGCTCCTGCGCGAGCTTGATGTGATCGTCCATCGAGCCGCCGACGTCGAGGAACATCAGCACCTTGACCGCGTTGTGGCGCTCCGGGCGCATGTGGAGGTCGAGCAGCCCGGCGTTGCGCGCGGTCTTGTCGATCGTGGTGTCGAGGTCGAGCTCCTCGGGCGCGCCGTCGCGCGCGAACTTGCGCAGCCGCCGCAGCGCGACCTTGATGTTGCGCGTCCCGAGCTCGACGTCGGTGTCGTAGTTCGCGTACTCGCGCTGGTCCCAGACCTTCACCGCGCTGCGGTTGCGCGACTTGTCCTGGCCGATGCGGATGCCCTCGGGGTTGTAGCCGTAGGCGCCGAACGGCGAGGTGCCGGCGGTGCCGATCATCTTGCTGCCCCCCTGGTGCCGGCCCTTCTGCTCCTCGAGGCGCTTGCGCAGCTCCGCCATCAGCTTCTCCCACCCGCCGAGCGATTCGATCAGCGCCTTTTCCTCCGGGGAGAGGTTGAGCTCCGCCTGCTTCAGCAGCCACTCGAGCGGGATGTCGGCCTCGGCGCCCATCAAGTGCTCGACGCCCTTGAAGTACTCGCCGAACGCGCGGTCGAACTTGTCGTAGTGCGACTCGTCCTTCACCAGCGAAGTCCGCGCGAGGTAGTAGAAGTCGTCGATCGACGGCTCGATGACGCCCTTGTGCATCGCCTCCATGAGCGTCAGCCACTCCTTGATGGAGACGGGGACCTTCGCGGTCTTGAGCTTCAGGAAGAACCCGGTGAGCATGAAACGTCCCGATACAAAGGGTTACAGCAGCGGGGGTAACCGATGGGGTAGTGTCGCGTTAAAGAAGACGGGGAGCAACTCGCGTGAGCGAAGAGGTGACCATGAGAGCGAAGATCCTGAGCCTGGTCGGTGTGGCCGTTGCGGCCGCGGCGCTGCCGGTAGCGAGCTTCGCCGGCGGCGCGAGAGTCGGCGTGTCGATCGCGATCGGCGGCCCGCCCGTCGCGTACTACCCGCCGCCTCCGGTCGGCTATTACCCCCCGCCGCCCGTTCCCTACTATCCGCCGCCTGCGGTCGTCTATCCGCCCCCGGTGGCGTACTACCCGCGCCCGTACTACGCGCCGCCGCCGACCGTCGTGTTCGGTGTCGGCGGCTACTACGGGGGCGGCGGCTACTACGGAGGTGGCGGCTCTATGGCGGCGGTGGCTACCGCGGGTACGGCCATCCCGGCTACGGCTATGCCGGCAAGGGCGGCTACGGCGGCGGTCGACGCTGGCACTGAGCGCGTCCGGCTAGCGCTTGCCGCAGCGCTCGGCGAAGCGCTCGCCGGGGCCGAGCGCGAGTGCGCATTCGATCATCGGGACGAGGTCGGCGCGGTTGTACTTGCGCGCGAAGCCGAGCGCGTCCTCGCCGGAGGGACCCTTGATCCGCGGGTTTGCGCCGCGCTCGAGGAGGAGGCGCACCGCGTCCGCGTCGCCCTTCATCACCGCCATCGCGAGCGGCGTCGGGTAGCGGGACTCGCCGCCGATCGCGCCGCCGTCGGGCGACGCGTTGCGGTCGAGCAGGTAGCGGAGGATCTCGACGTGCCCGGCGTAGGCCGCGTACGAGACCGCGGTGAAGTAGCCCGGGTTCTGGAGCGACGCGCCGGCCTCCACCAGCACGCGCACGATTTCCGCCTGCACCTGGCGCGGCGGGACGCCGGCCTCGCCCGGCGCGTCCGGCACGGCGCTCGCGAGCATCACCGCCGTCTCGCCGGTCGGCGTCTTCGCGTCGAGATCGGCCTTGCGCTCGACGAGCAGGCGCACGACCCGGATGCTGCCGGCGCGGGCCGCGGCCACGAGCATCGGCACCGGCGGCTCGCCGACCGTCGCGTTCGCGGTGATCTCGCCGGCGTCGAGCGCGCGGCGGACCGCTGACGCGTCGTCCCGCTCGACGTCCTGGAAGAGCGCACCGTGCGCGACGTACGGGCCGGCGGCGACGAGGATCCCGGCGACCAGGCGCCGGGCGGATAGCCACCGCACTCGCCCGCCTACCGGTTCTGCCGCGCCATGAAGATGAGGCGCTCGAAGAGGTGCACGTCCTGCTCGTTCTTGAGCAGCGCCCCGTGCAGCGGCGGGATGATCGTCTTGCGGTCCTTCGCCCTGAGCGCCTCGGGGGAGATGTCCTCCGCCAGCAGGAGCTTCAGCCAGTCGAGGAGCTCGGACGTCGACGGCTTCTTCTTGAGCCCCGGCACTTCGCGCAGCTCGAAGAACACCTCGAGCGCCTCGCGGAGCAGGTTCTTCTTCAGTCCCGGGAAGTGCACGTCGACGATCCGCTCCATCGTCTCCTTGTCGGGAAACCGGATGTAGTGGAAGAAGCAGCGGCGGAGGAACGCGTCCGGCAGCTCCTTCTCGTTGTTCGACGTGATGAAGACGATCGGGCGGTGGCGCGCCTTCACCAGCTCCTTCGTCTCGTACACGTAGAACTCCATCCGGTCGAGCTCGCGCAGGAGGTCGTTCGGGAACTCGATGTCGGCCTTGTCGACCTCGTCGATCAGCAGCACGACCGGCGAGTCGGACGTGAACGCCTGCCAGAGCATCCCCTTCACGATGTAGTTGGCGATGTCGTGCACCCGCGGGTCGCCGAGCTGCGAGTCGCGGAGGCGGCTGACGGCGTCGTATTCGTACAGGCCCTGCTGCGCCTTGGTCGTCGACTTGATGTGCCACTCGAGGAGCGGGACGTCGAGCGACTCGGCGACCTCGATCGCGAGCCGCGTCTTGCCGGTGCCGGGCTCGCCTTTCACCAGCAGCGGGCGCTGGAGGGTGATGGCGGCGTTCACCGCGAGCTTGAGGTCGTCGGTCGCGACGTAGGTGGACGAGCCCTTGAAGCGCATGGAAAGTCCCGAGGAGGAGTTCGCGGAATTATAACCGCGCCCTCCGGCGCACCAGTGCGCGACAATTGCCCGCCATGCGCATGGCCGTCGTCGCTCTTCTCCTCGTCGCCTCGGCGGCGGCGCGCGAGCCGCCGCTCGTCGCGGTCGACGTCGGCCACTACACCGCCGAGCCGGGCGCGACGAGCGCGCGCGGGCGGCCCGAGCTCGAGTTCAACCGCGAGCTGGCCGCGCTGGTGCGCGATGCGCTGCAGGCGCGCGACCTGCGCGTGGTGCTCGTCGGCGCGGACGGCGAGATGGCGGTGCTCTCGCGCCGCACCGCTGCGGCGCGCGGCGCCGATCTGTTCCTGTCCGTGCATCACGACTCGGTGCAGCCGCACTACCTCGAGGAATGGGTCCACGACGGCGAAACGCGGCGCTTCAGCGACCGCTTCGCCGGCTACTCGCTCTTCGTTTCGCGCCGCAATCCGGAGCTGGGGGCGAGCCTCGCCTGTGCGTCGGCGATCGGCGCGGCCATGCGGGGTGCGGGCTTCGTGCCGTCGCTCTATCACGCCGAACCGATCCCGGGCGAATCGAAGCCGTTCGCGGACCGGGCGAACGGCGTCCACTACTACGACAACCTCGTCGTGCTGCACACCGCGACGCAGCCCGCGGTCCTCTTCGAGGCCGGCGTGATCGTCAATCGCGCCGAGGAGTTGACGCTGCGCGACCCGGCCACGCGCGCCCGGATGGCCGAGGCGGTCGCCGACGGCGTCAGATCCTGCCTCGTCTCGCGCCGGCGGCTTTGACCGTGCGCGAGGCGGTCGGGTAGAATCGCGCGGGGTTGCGAACCACTCGAACCGATGACCCGCGATCAGGGGCGACGATGATGAGAATGATTCTGGGGGCGGCGCTGCTCGCGCTGGCGGCGACGGCGCAGGCGCAAGGGGAGCTGAAGGGCGATCCCGAGCGGGCGAAGCAGAAGATCTCCATGTGCGCCGGCTGCCACGGCATTCCCGACTACCGCACCGCTTTCCCCGACGTCTACTACGTGCCGATGATCGCCGGGCAGAACCCGGGCTACATCGTGAAGGCGCTCGAAGCCTACAAGTCCGGCGAGCGCGTCCACCCGAGCATGCGCGCGATCGCCGCGACGCTCTCCGGCCAGGACATGGCCGATCTCGCCGTCTACTACGGCACCGTCGCGAAATGAGGCGCCCGATGAGAACGATCCTCCTCCTTGCGGTCGCAGCGGCGTTCGCGGCGCCGGCGGCGGCGCAGCAGAAGGGCAAGTCGCTCGAAGAGCACCTCAAGAACTGCGCCACCTGCCACGGCGAGGACGGCAACAAGCCGCTGCAGCCGGAGTTCCCGAAGCTCGGCGGCCAGCACTACGACTATCTCCTCCATTCGCTGAAGGCCTACAAGTCGGGGCTGCGGAAGAACCCGATCATGGCCGGGCAGGCGAAGGATCTGACGACGAAGGAGATGGAGGCGCTCGCCGCCTACTACTCCAAGCAGCACAGCACGCTGCACATCGTCCCGCTGCACCGCCTCGCCAAGGAAGACCGCTAGCCCGCGGCGGCGGGGCGCCCTCCTTGCGCGCGGTTCACTGCCGCCGCAGGCACTCGAGGTAGGCTGCACCATCCGGCACGGCGCGTACGCGCTGCGCCGCCCAGACGACTTCTCCCAGGCATTCGAGCACGACGTGCAGCGCGTCGTGCCGGTCGCCGCGATCGGCGAGGATGCGCTCGAACTCGGCGCGGATCCCGGGCGGCTGGTCGATCGCGAGCTGCTCCTCGATCGCGACGTGCAGGCTCATGTGCAGGAACGGGTTCGACTGGCCGTCCTCGGGCGTGTATTCGCGGTCCAGGAACCGGTCCGGATCGTCGAGCACGTGGTGATACTCCGGATGAAGCAGCATCACCTCGGCGCCGACGGTTTCCAGCCCCTCGAGCGGCTGCCCCTCGCGGTACTTCCGCCAGGCGTCGAAGAAGAAGCTGCGAACCTGCTCGCGTGACGGGTTAAACATCCTTCGTCTTCTGCCGGTACTCGCACAGCTCCCGGATCAGGCACCTGGGGCAATCGGGCGTCCGCGCCTTGCAGACATAGCGCCCGTGCAGGATCAGCCAGTGGTGGGCGTTGCGGCGATACGGCTCCGGCACGAACTTCACCAGGCGCTCCTCGACCTCCAGCGGGTTCTTCCCGGGCGCGATCCCGGTCCGGTTCGCCACGCGGAAGATGTGCGTGTCCACCGCCATCGTGTCCTGTCCGAACGCGGTGTTGAGGACCACGTTCGCGGTCTTCCGGCCGACGCCGGGCAGCTGCTCGAGGGCGTCGCGCGTCGACGGCACCTCGCCGCCGTGCCGCTCCAGCAGCAGGCGGCTCGTCTCGACGACGTTCTTCGCCTTGGTGCGGAAGAGGCCGATCGTCTTGATGTAGGGAATGAGTCCGTCGCTGCCGAGCGCGACCATCCGCTGCGGCGTGTCGACGGCCTTGAACAGCTCGCGCGTCGCCGCGTTGACGCTCTTGTCGGTGGCCTGGGCCGAAAGGATCACCGCGACGAGCAGCTCGTAGGGTGTCCGGTACTCGAGCTCGGTCGTCGGCTCGGGGTTGGCGGCTGCGAGCCGGGCGAAGATCTCGCCGCGCTTCTGCGGGTTCATCGCTTGCCGTATGCGGCGCGGCGCGCGCGTGCGCGCTCGAGCGCGGCGGCGATCGCGGCGCGCTTCGCCTCGGGGCCGTGCCGCGAGGCCGGCGCGCGCTGCGCCCGGACTGCGGCGCGCGCCGCCCGGTCGCGGCCGAGCCGGGCCAGCCGGCGACCGTAGCGGTCGCGGGCGGCGTTCGCGCGGGCCTCGTCCCACGCCGGGTCGGGGGCCGGCACCATGGCGATGCAGTCGACCGGGCAGGGCGGCAGGCAGAGGTCGCAGCCGGTGCAGAGCTCGGCGATCACGGTGTGCATCTGCTTCCGCGCGCCGGCGATCGCGTCGACCGGGCACGCCACGATGCAGAGCGTGCAGCCGATGCAGCGCGCTTCGTCGATGACTGCGACGCGCCGCGGCTCGTCCACGCCGCACGCCGGATCGAGCGGCGCGTAGGGGCGGCCGGCGAGCGCGGCGAGCGCGCGGATCCCGGCCTCGCCGCCGGGCGGGCAGCGGTTGATGTCCGCCTCGCCCGCTGCGATCGCGTGCGCGTACGGCCGGCAGGCGGGATAGCCGCACTTCGTGCACTGGGTCTGGGGGAGGATGCGGTCGATCGCGTCCTCGAGGTGGGCGTGCGCCATGGTTCAGGCGGCGCGGGCAGCGGGCGCGGCGAGACCCTCGACGATCTCGCGCACGAGCCCCGGCCCGCGATAGACGAGGCCGGTGTAGAGCTGGAGCAGGGTCGCGCCGGCGTCGAGCTTCTCGCGCGCGTCGGCGGCGCTCATGATCCCGCCCGAGCCGATGATCGGGACGCGCCCCTTCAGCGCTGCGGCGAGCTTGCGCACCACCGCGGTCGACGCGGCGCGAAGCGGGCCGCCGGAGAGGCCGCCCGCTTCGTCGCCGTGCGGCAGCCCGGCCACGCCGGCGCGCGAGACGGTGGTGTTGGTGGCGATTACCGCGTCGATGCCGAACTCGACGAGCGCCGCTGCGATCGCGGCGATCGGCTCGTCGTCGAGGTCGGGCGCGATCTTCACCGCGAGCGGCAGGCGGCGCTGGTGGGTGCGCGCCAGCCGGTCGCGCGCCTTCGTCACCTGGGCGAGGATCGCGCCGAGCTCGCCGGCCTGCTGGAGCTGCCGCAGATCCTTCGTGTTCGGCGAGGAAACGTTCACCGTCGCGTAGGTCGCGAGCGGGTACACCTTCTCCAGGCACGCGATGTAGTCGTCGGCCGTGCGCTCGAGCGGGGTGTCCTTGTTCTTGCCGAGGTTGACGCCGAGGATGCCGTCGTAGCGCGCGCGCCGGACGTTCGCGACGAAGGCGTCGACGCCGACGCTGTTGAAGCCGAGCCGGTTGATGATCGCCTCGCGCTCGGGGATGCGGAACACGCGCGGGCGCGGGTTGCCGGGCTGGGGCAGCGGCGTGACGCCGCCGATCTCGAGGAAGCCGAAGCCGAACGCGGCCACGGCGTCGATGAACTCGCCGTGCTTGTCGAGCCCGGGCGCCAGGCCGAGCGGGTTGGGGAATTCCAGCCCCATGACCTTGACGCGGGTTCCGGGAATCGCCTTCCCCGGCAGCCCGGCGCAGCCCAGTCGCTGGAGCAGCTTGACCGACGGGAGCGTCAGCCCGTGCGCGGTCTCCGGATCCAGCATGAACAGCAGCGGGCGCGCGAGACCGTAGAGCATGGCGGCGAGTCTAACGCGGGGCAGCCCGGTGCCGCCGCGGGGACCCCGCCCCGCGGCCGGTTCGCGCGACC
The DNA here is from genome assembly GCA_963762785.1 of uncultured beta proteobacterium. Classification (GTDB taxonomy): domain Bacteria; phylum Pseudomonadota; class Gammaproteobacteria; order Burkholderiales; family SG8-39; genus DATEDA01. The sequence continues at coordinate 18,410 of CAVXND010000010.1, read as the reverse complement.
GGCTTCAGCCGTCGATCTCGCCGTCGCCGAGGCGGCGCCACATGCCGTCGACCAGGCCCTCGATCGGCCGGAAGCGGGCCTTGTAGGCCATCTTGCGGCTGTCGCGTATCCAGTAGCCGAGGTAGAGGTAGGGCAGGCCGAGCGCGCGGCACTGCTCGATCTGCCAGAGGATGTTGAACGTGCCGAGGCTCGCGTTCTCGAGCTCCGGGTCGAAGAAGGTGTAGACGGACGACAGCCCGTCGGACAGGAAGTCGACGATGCTCACCATCACGAGCTTCGACTCGTCGCGAAACTCCACCAGACGGGTGTTGACCCGGCTCTGCAGCAGGAAGTGCGAGTACTGGTCGCGGCTGTCCTGGTCCATGCCGCCGCCCGCGTGGCGCGCCGCCTGGTACCGCAGATAGAGCGCGTAGTGCTCGACGCGGAAGCGCAGGCCGAGCGCGGTCGCCGCGAGGCCGTCGTGCTTGCGGCCCGCGCGCCGCTGATAGCGCGAGGACTCGAACTCGCGCACCGGGATCCGCACCGGCACGCACGCGCGGCAGGCGTCGCAGTACGGCCGGTAGGTGAAGATGCCGCTGCGGCGAAAGCCGAGCCGCACCAGCTCGGCGTAGAGGTCGTTGCCGATGAGGTGCGAGGGCGTGGCCACCTGCGAGCGGGCCATCTTGCCCGGCAGGTAGCTGCACGGGTACGGGGCAGTCACGTAGAACTGCAGTACCGCATGCGGCAGATCGTTGAGCTGCGACATCGAGTCCTTGTCAGTCCTGCCTCGCCGCGAGCCAGCGTCCTGGCAGCCGGGGATAGTCTACCAAGTCCTTGACCCGGCGGGCGAACTCCGCGCGGGGAATTTCCCTGGCGCCGAGCGACTCGAGGTGCGTGGTGTGCATCTGGCAGTCGATCAGGCCGTAGCCGTCGGCCGCGAGCCGCCGGACGAGGCCGACCAGGGCGAGCTTGGATGCATCCCGGGCGCGGGAGAACATCGACTCGCCGAAGAACGCGTTCCCGATCGCCACGCCGTACAGGCCGCCCGCAAGCTCGCCGTCGATCCAGGTTTCCGCGGAGTGCGCGTGGCCGAGGTCGTGCAGCTTCCGGTAGGCGGCGCGCATCTCGGGGCCGATCCACGTGCCGCCCTGGCCGGGCCGCGGCGCGGCGCAGCCGCGCATCACCTCGGCGAACGCGGTGTCGAAGCGGATCTCGTGCGAGCGGTTCCGCAGCGTCTTCGCGAGCGAGCGGGTCACCCGCAGCTCCGCCGGGTAGAGCACCATGCGCGGATCGGGGCTCCACCACAGGATCGGGTCGCCCTCCGAGTACCACGGGAAGATGCCGCGGCGGTAGGCGTCGAGCAGCCGCCGCGGCGAGAGGTCGCCGCCGACGGCGAGGAGGCCGTTCGGTTCCTTCTGCGCGGCGGCGAGCGGCGGGAACGGCGTGTCGGCGCCGAGCCAGGCGATCACGGCCTCAGCACTTCACCTGCTGGCGGCAATAGCGCTCGAGCTCGCTCACGACGCACGTTCCTTCGACCGCGGCCTTCGCCTTGCCGCCGTACTCGAGCCCCAGTCGGAACTCGTATTTCGCGAAGAACTCGTCGAACACCTCGCCGCCGAGGGTGCCGACCGCGTACAGCTCGTCGGCGGCGGCGTCGTAGTCGAGCAGGATCGCCGCCAGCGGCTGCGGGGCCGGCCCGGCGACGACCTTGCCGCCCTCGGACGGGTCGTACTGGCTGTGCTCGGAGCAGCAGTGGATCACCTGGGCGTGCCGGTTGCCCGGCGTCTTGTCGGCGCGATAGCTGATGAAGCTGATGTCGCGCGTCGGATAAGTGAGCCGGTGCGCGCAGATCGCCGAGTACGCGACCACCGCGGCGTTCGCGCCGGTGCCGCCGCGCCATTCGTAGGTGCGCTTGTCGGCAGTGGCGAGGCGCGCGGCGGTGCGGACCGGCTTGCCGAGGTTGAGCAGGAAGCAGGGCGTGCCGGCGTAGGGGTAGTGGAAGATGAGGTTCTGCCCGACCGGCAGCGTCTTCGACTTCACCGGCCGGCCGCCGGCGTCGACCAGGCGGGCGCGGCCGTAGAGGCGCGGCCGCGCGTCGCCCTGCGCGAGCGCCTGCGACATGAGCTCCGGCAGCGACGCCGCCGCCCCGGCGAGGCCGCACGCCCGGACGAAATCCCTTCGATCCATCGGTCCTCCGTTGGGTCCGAAGCTAGCGACGGGCCCAACGGCTGTCAATCCTCGCCGGACGACGGGCGCGGGCTCAGAGGTTGTAGCCCGTCTCGTTGTGCAGGACCTGGTCGAGCCCTTCGGTCTCCTCCTCCGCGGTGACGCGCATGCCGACCATCGCGTCGCTCACCTTGAGCAGCACGTAGGTGATCACCCCCGACCAGAGCCCGACGGCGGCGATGCCGGCGAGCTGCACGAGGACCTGGCCGCCCATCGTCTGCCCCTCCGGGTAGCCCACGCCGCCGAGCGCGGTGGCGGCGAACACACCGGTGAGCGTCGTGCCGAGCACGCCGCCCACGCCGTGCACCGGGAAAACGTCGAGCGAGTCGTCCACCCCCAGCTTGCGCTTCATGTAGCTCGTGGCGAGGAAGCACAGCACCCCGGCGGCGGCGCCGATCGCGATCGCGCCGAGCGGCCCGACGAAGCCCGAGGCCGGGGTGATCGTGCCGAGCCCGGCGACCATCCCGGTGACGATCCCGAGGACCGACGGCTTGCCGTAGCGCGTCCACTCGCACAGCATCCAGGCGAACGCACCGGTGGCGGCGCCGATGTGGGTCACCAGCATCGCCATGCCCGCGGCGCCGTCCGCGGCGAGCGCGCTGCCGGCGTTGAAGCCGAACCAGCCGACCCACAGCATGGCGGCGCCGGCGACGGTCATGGTGAGGTTGTGCGGCGGCATCGGCGTCTCGGGGAAACCCCGGCGCCGGCCGAGGACGAGCGCGGCGACGAGCGCCGCCATGCCGGCGTTCAGGTGCACGACCGTGCCGCCGGCGAAGTCCATGAGCCCCATCTTGGCGAGCCAGCCGTCGCCCCAGACCCAGTGCGCGACCGGCGCGTAGACGAGGAGCAGCCATAGCAGGGTGAAGAGGAGCATGCCGGAGAACCGCACGCGCTCGGCGTAGCCGCCGATCACCAGCGCCGGCGTGATGATCGCGAAGGTGAGCTGGAACATCGCGAACACCGTCTCCGGGATGCTGCCCTTCAGCGTGTTGACCTCGATGCCCGACAGGAAGGACTTGGAGAGCCCGCCCCACCACGCGTTGGCGCCGCCGCCGTCGCCGAAGGCGATGCTGTACGCGACGACCACCCAAGCCAGGGTGACCATGCAGGTGATCGCGAAGCACTGCATGAGGACGGAGAGCACGTTCTTCGTGCGCACCAGTCCGGCGTAGAAGAGCGCGAGCCCGGGGAGCGTCATGAACAGGACCAGCACCGTGGCGGTGATCATCCACGCCGTGTTCGCCGCGTCGAGCTTCGGCGGGTCGGCGGCCAGCGCGAGCGGCGCGTGCAGCAGGACGAGCGCAGGCAGCGCTCTCTTGAAGGTCTGGGTGATCATGAGCGGGTCTCCTCCGGTCGCGCTTCGTGTTATCGATTCCGCCCCGCCCACGCACCGCAATCGGGCGATGGGCCGGCACGGATGCCCCCTGGCGGTGCGTCGGCGCGCCAATCTACCGCGGTGGAGGCGAAAACACAAAGCACGGCGCTTGCCGCGCCGCGGTACTGGCGACTCGGAGCCGGCCCTCAGCGGCCGGCCGGGAGGATCTCGCCGGAGTGGAAGCCGAACGCGCCGGCGGTGCGGTCGCGGTAGTAGTGCTTGAGCGTCGTCGAGACGGTCCGGAACGCGATCTCCGGCCACGGGATCGCGCTTTCCTCAAAGAGCTGCACCTCGAGGCTCTCGGCGCCCGGGCCGAAATCGAGGTCGATCAGCCGCGCGCGGTAGAAGATGTGCACCTGGTTCACGTGCGGCACCGACAGCACCGAGTAGATGTCGGCGAGCTCGACCCGCGCGCGTGCCTCCTCGAGCGTCTCGCGCAGCGCCGCCTGCGCCACCGTCTCGCCGTTCTCCATGAAGCCCGCGGGCAGCGTCCAGAGTCCGTAGCGCGGCTCGATCGCGCGCCGGCAGAGGAGCACCTGATCGCGCCACTCCGGGATGCACCCGATCACCATCTTCGGGTTGGAGTAGTGGATGGTGGTGCAGGCGTCGCAGACGTGGCGCGGCAGGTTGTCGCCGGGCGGAATCTTCAGCGCGACCGGCGCGCCGCAGTTGGGGCAGTACTTCATCGGCGGCTATGATAGCGCGCGACGCCGTCGCCGCCGGGCGGCGCTAATCGATCGACCGGGCCATGATCTGCATCCCGAGCGTGCTCTCGACGACGCCGGGGACGAGTGCAAGCGAGGTCTCGCCGCTGTCGCGGAAGCCCCAGCGCGCGTAGAACCGGTGCGCACGCTCGTTCCGGTCCCAGACCTTGAGCCAGAGGACGTCCCGCGCGAGCGAGCGTGCCGCTTCGAGGCTGCGCGCCATGAGCGCCGTCCCCGCGCCGCGTCCGTACCACGCCGGCAGGAGGTACATGCGCGCCAGCTCGATCGGGCGTGCGGCCGGCACCGGTCCGGGGGCCGGCCCGATCTGAAGCTTGGCGTAGCCGCCGAGCTCGCCGGCGTCCTCGGCCACCAGCAGCCGGACCTGCGGGTCGGACAGTTCGGCGACCGCGTTCGCCGGCGTGAACGAGCGCGCGAGATAGGGCTCGAGGTGGGCGACGGAGATGTCCCGCTCGAACGCCGCGCGGAGCGTGACGGCGGCGAGCCGTGCAAGCACGTCGGCCTCGTCGGGCCTCGCCGGCCGGACGATCACGGGCGGTGCGAGACGAGCGCGGGCAGGTCGGCGAGCGAGCCGATGACGTGATCGGGCGCGGCACCGAGCGGATCGACCGGTGCGCCGGCGCGGTTCACCCAGAAGGTGCGAAAGCCGAACGCTTTCGCGCCCGCCGCGTCCCAGCCGTTCGACGACACGAAGCCGATCGCCTTGGCCGGCACGCCGAGACGGTCGACGGCGAGCTGGTAGACCCGGGGCGAAGGCTTGTAGATCCCCACCTCGTCGACGCTGAGCACGTGCGGGATCGCGGCCGCGAGGCCGGCGTTCGCGACCAGGTCCTGCAGCATCGTCGGCGCGCCGTTCGAGAGGATCGCGAGCTCGATGCCGTGCAGCCGGGCGAGGGTGTCCTTCACTTCGGGAAACGTGGCGAGGTGGAGATAGGCGCGCATCAGCCGGCTCCGCTTCGCCTCGTCGTAGGGGAGCGCGAGCGCCGCGCAGGCGTACTGGAGGGCGGCCTCGGTGACGTGCGCGAAGTCCTCGTAGCGTCCCATGAGGCTGCGGAGCCACGTGTGCTCGAGCTGCTTCGTGCGCCAGAGCTGCGACAGCTGCGCGCCCTTGCCCGGCCAGAGCTCGTCGCAGAGCGCGACGACCGAATGCACGTCGAACAGCGTGCCGTAGGCGTCGAAGACGAGGGCTGCGGGGCGGGTGGTCATGGCGTCCTCCGGGTCCGCTTCTTCCAGCGGGTACCCGGAGGATTATGTCACCCGGTCAGGGCAGGGTACGGAGCGCGGCGGCGAGCGCGAGGTCCGGACGCCGCCGCTTGTCGACCTTGATCTCGTGCGTCGGCTCGATCGTGCCGTCCTCGTTCGCGGTCTCGAGCCGGACGGTGAAGCCCCACAGGTAGGCGAGGTGCTTCAGCACGTCCTTGTACATCGGGGCGAGCGGGCGGCGGTCGGTGCGGAAGTGGCGGAGCGACATCGAGCGGTCGCCGCCGGCGTCGACCGAGACGATCTGGATGTTCGGCTCGCGCTCGGAGAGCGCGTACTGCGACGCGAGCGTCTCCCGCACCACGCGGTAGCCGTCGTCGTTGTGGATGGCGCCCACCTTCCAGGCCGGCGACTCGTCGTCGTCGAGCAGGCAGAAGAGGTGGAAGTCGCGGATCACCTTGGGCGAGAGGAACTGCTGGATGAAGCTCTCGTCCTTGAAGTTGCGCATCGCGAAGTCAAGGGTCTTCACCCAGTCCGAGCCCGCGATGTCGGGGAACCAGGCGCGATCCTCGTCGGTGGGGTGTTCGCAGATCCGGCGGATGTCGCGGTACATCGCGAACCCGAGCGCGTAGGGATTGATGCCGCTGTAGTAGGGGCTGTCGAAGCCGGGCTGCGTCAGCACGTTGGTGTGCGAGTGCAGCACCTCGAGCAGGAAGCTGTCGGCGAGCAGGCCCTCGTCGTACAGGGTCTGCATGATCGTGTAGTGCCAGAAGGTCGCCCAGCCCTCGTTCATCACCTGCGTCTGGCGCTGCGGGTAGAAGTACTGCTGGAGCTTGCGCACGATGCGCGCGATCTCCCGCTGCCAGGGATCGAGGAGCGGCGCGTGCTTCTCGATGAAGTAGAGCAGGTTCTCCTGCGGCTCGGCGGGGAACACCACCTCGGCCGCCTCCGCGTCCTCTTCGTCGCGGTGCGGGAGCGTCCGCCAGAGATCGTTCACCAGCTGCTGCAGGTGCTCCTCGCGCTCCTTGAGCCGCAGCCGCTCCTGGGCGAGGGTGCGCTTCGGCGGCCGCTTGTAGCGGTCGACGCCGAAGTTGCCGAGCGCGTGGCAGGCGTCGAGCACCCGCTCCACCTCCTCCTCGCCGTAGCGCCGCTCGCACTCGATGATGTACTGCTTCGAGAACACGAGGTAGTCGATGATCGCGTCGGCCTGCGTCCAGGTGCGGAAGAGGTAGTTGCCCTTGAAGAACGAGTTGTGGCCGTAGCTCGCGTGCGCGATCACGAGCGCCTGCATCGGCATCGTGTTCTCCTCGAGGAGATAGGCGATGCAGGGGTTGGAGTTGATGACGATCTCGTACGCGAGGCCCATCGCCCCGCGCTTGTAGACCTGCTCGGTGGCAAGGAAGCGCTTGCCGAACGACCAGTGGTGGTAGCCGATCGGCATGCCGTTGGACGCGTACGCGTCCATCATCTGCTCGGCGCTGATGATCTCGATCTGGTTCGGATAGGTGTCGAGCTTGTAGCCCTCGGCGACGCGCGCGATCTCGCGGTCGTAGCGCTCGATCAGGTCGAAGCGCCACTCCGACCCCGAGGGCAGGGGCTCGCCGGGGCGGCGCCGGCGCGGCACCGCGGACATCGGCTCGTCCGCTGCCTGCCTCATGCGGCCACCTTTTCCTTCTTCGCAAACAGCTCGCGCAGCACCGGGTAGATGTCGGTGCGGTCGCGGATCCGGCCGAGCGCGAGGTTGGGCCGGCTCGCACGCGCCTGCTCGTAGTGGACCCAGAGGTTCTGCGGCTCGCCGGTGGTGATCTCGACGTACGTGAAGTACTGGGCCTTCGGCAGGATGTCGTTCACCAGCAGCTCGAGGCACCGCGGCGAGTCGCCTTCCCAGTTGTCGCCGTCGGAGGCCTGGGCGATGTAGATGTTCCACTGGTCGAGCGGAAAGCGGTCGGTCATCACCTCGTTCGCCATCGTCGAGCGCGCTCGACACCACCGTGCCGCCGGTCTCGGTCGAGTGGAAGAACTCCTCCTCGTCGACCTCCTTGGCGGTGGTGTGGTGGCGGATGAAGACGATCTCGATCCGCTCGTAGTGCCGCTTCAGGAAGAGGTGCAGCAGGATGAAGAAGCGCTTGGCGAGGTCCTTGCGCGTCTCGTCCATCGAGCCCGAGACGTCCATGATGCAGAACATCACCGCCTGCGCGATCGGCAGCGGCTGCGTGACGCGGTTGCGGAAACGCAGGTCGAAGGTGTCGATGAACGGCACCGCCCCGATCTTGCGCCGCAGCGTTTCGAGATCCTCCAGGAGGCGCGCGACCCGCGGGTCGTCGCGGTCGGCCGCGTCGCCGCCGAGTGCTTCGAGCTCGGCCTCGAGCTCGCGCAGGCGCACCGCGTACGGCCCCTGGAAGGCGATGCGGCGCGCGAGCGACTCGCGCATCGTGCGCACGATCGCGAGGTTGGACGGCGTGCCGTCGGTCCGGTAGCCGGCGCGGACCCGCCGGTGATGCGGGATCGCGGTGAGCTGCGTCTTGACGAGGTCCGGCAGCGCCATGTCCTCGAAGAAGAAGTCGAGGAACTCCTCGCGCGAGAGCCGGAACCGGAACGCGTCCTCGCCCTCGCCGTCGTCGGAGGCGCCGCTGCCCATGCCCTTGCCGCCGCCCTGCGGCCGCTGGATCTCGTCGCCGGTCACGTACTCCTTGTTGCCCGGGAGCACGCCCTCGCGCCGGCCGCCGGCGCCGTGCTGGAACGTCGGCTCGTTCAGGTCGCGGGACGGGATCGAGATGCTCGCGTCGCGGTCGGCCTCGGCGATCTTGCGGCCGGCGATCGCGCGCGCGACCGCCTCGCGCACCTGCGCGCGGTAGCGCTTGAGGAAGCGCTGCGAGTTGACCGCGCTCTTGTGCCGCGGATTCTCGCGCCGGTCAATGACGTCCGACATGGCGGACCGCGAGGCCGCGCAAGCACCCTATCGGCGCGCTGCCAGAGCTCCTTTCGCCGGTTCCGGACCGGCGCGCCGCGGGCGCCGATGCGCGTCCGTCTACGACGACTTCCGTACGCGGAGGTACCACTCCACGAGCAGGCGCACCTGCTTCGGCGTGTAGCCCTTCGCGACCATCCGGTCGACGAAGTTCTGGTGCTTCTTGCGCTCGTCCTCCGAGGCCTTGGCGTTGAACGAGATCACCGGCAGCAGGTCCTCGGTGGTCGAGAACATCTTCTTCTCGATCACCGTGCGCAGCTTCTCGTAGCTCGTCCACGACGGGTTCTTGCCCTGGTTCGCGGCGCGCGCGCGCAGCACGAAGTTCACGATCTCGTGGCGGAAGTCCTTCGGGTTGGAGATCCCGGCCGGCTTCTCGATCTTCTCCAGCTCGTCGTTGAGCGACGCGCGGTCGAGGATCTCGCCGGTGTTCGGATCGCGGTACTCCTGGTCCTGGATCCACAGGTCGGCGAAGGTGACGTAGCGGTCGAAGATGTTCTGGCCGTACTCGGAGTACGACTCGAGGTAGGCGGTCTGGATCTCCTTGCCGATGAACTCGACGTACGGCGCGGAGAGGTACTCCTTGACCGCGGACAGGTAGCGCTTTTCGGTCTCGGTCGGGAACTGCTCGCGCTCGATCTGCTGCTCGAGAATGTACAGCAGGTGCACCGGGTTGGCGGCGATCTCGGTGTGGTCGAAGTTGAAGACCTTCGACAGCACCTTGTACGCGAACCGGGTGGAGAGCCCGGTCATGCCCTCATCGACGCCGGCGAAGTCGCGGTACTCCTGCATCGACTTCGCCTTCGGGTCGACGTCCTTCAGGTTCTCGCCGTCGTACACCCGCATCTTGGAGAAGAGCGACGAGTTCTCCGGCTCCTTGACCCGCGTGAGCACGGCGAACTGCGCCATCATCTTGAGCGTCCCGGGCGCGCACGGCGCGTGGGCGAGCGAGGAGTTCACGAGCAGCTTGTCGTAGATCTTGATCTCTTCGGTGACCCGCAGGCAGTAGGGGACCTTGACGATGTAGATCCGGTCGATGAACGCCTCGTTGTTCTTGTTGTTCTTGAACGACTGCCACTCGGCCTCGTTCGAGTGCGCGAGCACGATGCCGTCGAACGGGATCGCGCCGAACCCTTCGGTGCCCTTGTAGTTGCCTTCCTGCGTCGCGGTGAGCAGCGGGTGCAGCACCTTGATCGGCGCCTTGAACATCTCGACGAATTCGAGCAGGCCCTGGTTGGCGCGGCAGAGACCGCCGGAGTAGCTGTAGGCGTCCGGATCGTCCTGCGAGTACTGCTCGAGCTTGCGGATGTCGAGCTTGCCGGTGAGCGAGCTGATGTCCTGGTTGTTCTCGTCGCCCGGCTCGGTCTTGCAGATGGCGATCTGCGCGAGCGTCGACGGGCGCAGCTTCACGACCCGGAACTTCGTGAGGTCGCCGCCGTACTCGGCGAGACGCTTCACCGCCCACGGCGAGGGGATCTGGTTCAGATAGCGCCGCGGAATGCCGTACTCGTCCTCGAGCGTCGCCCCGTCGTCGTCCTTCGAGAAGAGCCCGAGCGGCGACTCGTTCACCGGCGAGCCCTTCAGCGCGTAGAAGGGCATCTGCTCCATGAGGTGCTTCAGCTCCTCGGCGAGCGAGCTCTTGCCGCCTCCGGGCGGGCCGAGGAGGTAGAGGATCTGCTTGCGCTCTTCGAGCGCCTGGGCGGCGTGCTTGAAGTAGGCGACGATCTGCTCGATCGTCTCCTCCATCCCGTAGAAGTCGGTGAACGCGGGATAGAGCTTGATGACCTTGTTCGAGAAGATCCGGGACAGGCGCGGGTCGTTGCGCGTGTCGATCATCTCGGGCTCGCCGATCGCCATGAGCATCCGCTCGGCGGCGGTGGCGTAGGCGGCGGGATTGGACTTGCAGAGCTCGAGGTACCTGCGGCGCCCGCATCCCGGGGCGCTTCGACGGGCCGGCCGGAACGTGGGGGCCGCCGGCCGGTTGCCGGTGCGACTCGCCGGAGTTCACGTGACCGGCGGCGTGCGTGCGCCTGCAGTCGCAGGCCGGTTCTATCGGCGAATGCCGTCGAACTCCGAGCGACGGTGGATGCGTTCGTCGCCGACGAGACGGCTGTATCGGGACCGACGCCGAAGGCGATCGTGGCACCGCACGTGGGCTACATCTATTCCGGGCCGATCGCGGGGACCGCCTATGCGCAAGTCGCGGCGGCGGGCGATTTCGTGACGCGCATCGTCTTGCTCGGGCCCGCGCACCGAGCCCGGCTGTTCGGCATTGCCGCCCCCGCCGTCGACGTGTTCCGCACGCCGTTGGGCGACGTCGCGGTCGACACGACGGCGCGAAACGAGATCCGAACGCTTCCGGGCGTCGTGGTCGACGACGGGCCGCACGGGGGCGAGCACAGCCTCGAAGTGCACCTACCGTTCTTGCAACGCCTGTTCCCGGCGGCGCGGTGCTTCCGCTCGTGGTGGGTCGGGCCGATCCGAAACCGTCGCGGCGGTGCTCGACGCACTCTGGGGCGGGCCGGAGACCCTGATCGTCGTTTCGAGCGACCTGTCGCACTACGAACCGCACGATTCGGCAGTCAAACACGATCGCCGCACCGCCGACGCCGTGCTCGCCGGAACCGGCACCGGGCCTCGACGGCTACGACGCATGCGGTGTCGCGCCCTCCGCGGCCTGCTCGTCGCCGCCGAACGCCACGGTCTGCGCGCGGCTCCGATCTTCGCACTTCGGGCGACACGGCCGGCGACCGTGACCGAGTGGTCGGCTACGGCGGTTCGCGTGTTCGCGGGTGCAACGTGAGCACGTTGTCGACGATCGCGACCGAGGCGATCCGAGCCGCGCTGCGTGGGCGAACCGGCTCGGCCGCCCGATCTCGTGGGCGCCCCCTGTGTGAATGGTCGACGCTCGGCGCGTCGTTCGTCACGCTCGAACGCGGCGAGCAGCTGCTCGGCTGCGTGGGCGCGCGCGCACCGGTGCGCCCGCTTGCGTACGACGTGGCCAAGCACGTGCTCGGCGCAGCTTTCGAGGATCCGCGCCTTCCCGCGATCACGGTCACCGACTTCGAAGTGATGTCGATCAAGGTGTCGGTACTCTCGCCCGCCCGTTCCCGCTCGCGGTCGGTTTCGTGCCTGCGAGTTACGGGCACTGCGCCCGCACGTCGACGGGCTCTTGATCGAAGCGGGGCGCCACCGTGCCACGTTCCTGCCGTCGGTGTGGGACAAGGTGCCCGACACCGACGCGTTCATTACCGCGTCGTGGCAAAAAGCCACGCTCCCCCAGGGCGTGTGGCCGGTGCGCATGAAGGTTTCCACGTACACGACCGCGGAACAGAGCGACCGTGCGCCGTGCCCGTTTGCAGTCGCTACTCCGGGTTGAACGCGAACACGCGCCGGATGAGCGGCTCGAAGTGCGCGAGCGGTTCGGTCGCGGCACGTTGGGTCGAAGCTCAGTTGGTCCCATTCGTCGACGAACTGTTGCGCGAGCGCGAACCACGACTCGTCCCGCCAGCGCAGGCGCCGGTCAGGATCGATGCCGCCGAACACGTGCGCCATGTGCAGAGCAGTGAAGTCTTGGTGGTGGCGAACGACCTCGTAGACGTCGGTGCGCACGTAGGCCCGCAGGATCTCGCCCGCGACGGCGTCGTGGTGGTCGTCGCCCGCGACCTTGCCGACATCGTGCATGAGCGCGGCGACGATCACCTCTTCGTCGGCCCCGGCGCGCTCGGCGCGCCTTGCCGTCTGGAGCCCGTGCGTCAGCTGGTCGACCGCGAACCCGTCGTCGACGCCGTCCTGCATCGCGAGCAACAACATGATCGTGGTCCGCGACCCCGGCGTCGAAGGCTTCCGACGCGGCGTCGGCCAGCTCCCATTGCGCGGCGGTCGCCGTATCCATCCGGGTGATGCGTTCGGTCATGAGACCAATTGCGTCAGGCGCTGCGGGTCGCGCCGGCCGGATAGCCCCCACCGCCGAAGCGGGCGTCGAGATCGTCGTAGTCGATCGCGAACCGACCCGTGGATCGTGTCCACGAACTCGACCGACTTCGGCTTCTTGTAGGACGCGATGCGCGCCCGGCAGTGCTCGATTAGTTCGCCCGACGTGAGCGTTTCCCCCTCGCGGACGACGACGATTGCCTTGACCGACTGCACCCACACATCGTCGGGCACGCCGATCACGGCGCAGTCGGCGACGGCGGGGTGGGTGCGGAGGCAGTTCTCGACCTCGATCGGGTAGATGTTCTCGGCGGCCGATTTGAGCATGCGGGTCTTCGGCCCGACGAAGGTGAACGTGCCGTCGCTCGAACCGACCGAGGTCGTTGGTGTGATGCCAACCGTTGCGCTGGCGGACGGCGTTGACTTCGGGCCGGTTCCAGTAACCGACCATCACGGTGGTGCCGCACGGCGATTTCACCGGTTTCACCAGCGGGCAGCGTCTCGTCGTCGGGTCCGACGACGCGCATGTCGACCAACGGTGACGGCGACCGTGGAGCCCGATACCGCCCACGCCCAGCAGGTTGAACGTCTGCATGCCCATTGTCTCGCTCTGCCCGTACCCGCCCGGGGACCGGCCCCACTCCGAGTCGTCACGTGCGACCATCGTGTCGAACGCCTGGTTGCCGGCGCTTGCCGCGGAACGACGAGAGGTCGTAGCGGCCATCGATGTTCGCAGTCGCGGCAACATCGTCGACCATCGGGCCCATAATGAATCCGCCGGTGCACCCTGGTGCTGCGCGATGGTGTGTGCCATCTCGTCGCCGTCGGCGCGGCGCACGAACACGTTGGTTCCCCCGACCACGAAGGTCGAGAGGTTGGGCATGAAGGTGCCGATGTGGAAGAGCGGTCCCGAGTTCAAGAACACATACGACGCGTCGATCCCCTGGTACGGAGCCATGAGAAAGCCTGCGTGATCAACGCGCGGGACGGCAACATCGCCGCATTCGGGCGGCCTTCGAACGTGGCGGTGTAGATGAGGAGTAGCGGCGCGTCCCCCGAGAGGTCGGCATCGGGATCGCCCGTGGGCTCGGACGCGATCCACTCCGTATTCGCCGTCGTCGTGGCGAATCCAACGGGTGTCGCCGGTCGCCGCGTCATCGCGGCCGGCACGAACCGTTTCGCCGATCTCGAGCTCCTGCCAGAACACGATGCTGGGCGCGAGATCTTCGATCACGAACGCGAGCTCGTCGGGCTGTTGCCGCCAGTTCGCCGGGCAGAACATTGCGCCGATCTCGCAGCACGCGAGCAGCAGTTCTTGGAGCCGGAACGAGTTCTGCGCGAGCCAAAGCACGCGGTCGCCGGGCTCGACGCCGGCGGCGCGCAACGTGTGCGCTGCTCGGTTGACCCGCGTCGCCGCTTCGCTCCACGTGAGCACGCTGTCGCCATCGGCAAACGCGATCGTGTCGCTGTGGAACGAGCATGCGTCCGTAGGACGTCGGCCAGCGTGCGCCGGGTGACCGTCACCCGGCGGAAACTAGCGGCTCATTCTGCGTTCGAGCGGCGCCACACCACGAGCACAATCAACGAACCGAGGGCGAGTACGAGCAAAGCGACCAAGACCCAGAAGAACGTCATGCCCGTGCGCGGGAGCGACCCGTCGCCCTCGGCGGCCGCATTCCCCGACTCGACCTTCTTGGTCGTCGTCGTCGTGGTCGCGGCGGTCTTCGACTTCGACGCGACTTCCGCTATGTCCGCGACCGTCTGTCGTGGTCGGACGCACGGTCGTGGGACTCACGGTCGTCGGGCTGAGGGTCGTCGGGCTGAGGGTCGTCGGGCTCGCGCCCGAGGCGACCGTCGTGGTCGGTCCGGCCGGAACCGTCGTCGTCGGGGCGACGAGCGGCATGACCGCCGCCGCCGTCGTGGTGGTGGTCGCCGCCGGCAGCGTCGTCGCCGTGGTTGCGGGTGCCGCCGTGGTCGAGGTCGTGGTCGGCGCGACGGTTGTCGAGGTCGGCAGCGGACTCGCAGGCAGCGTGGTCGACGTCGCCGGCGCCGCGGTCGTCGTGGTTGTCGTCGGCGCGATGGTGGTCGAGGTCGTGGTCGGCGGCGCGGCGGCACCACTCGTGCAGAACGACACCTTGGCCATGTCGTGGTAGCCGATCGGGAAGATCAAGAGCCACTTCACCGGCGACTTCACGCCGGTCCCGGCGGCGGTGTCGGCGGGCACGTAGTAGTAGACGTGCGACCAGTCGCCACCCTTCACGATCACGGCTTCGACCGACTGCGGCGCCGACCAGTTGAACGTGTAGTTGTCGACCTTGGTGATCGTCACGGTCAGGCCGCCGACGTTGACCGCGGTCGGCACCCCGACCGTCAGGCCCGAAAGCAGGTTGCCGGTCTTGCTGTACGCGGTCCAGTTCTGGAAGAGGCCCGCGTCGTGCTGCAGCTGACGCTGCCGGGCACCGTCACGTCCCAGTCGCTGAAGATGGCGTTGCCGCTCGGCGCAGTGGCCGCGAAACAACCCGAGTGCGGCAAGCACCGCAGCAAACAAGACAACCAGACGACGGCGAACACCCGACATACGTAGCCCCTTTTCCGGCGCCCGCCCCGTGCGCTTGTCCCAACCCCGTCGGGTCAGTAAAAGGGATTCGTTTGCAGCTGTCGCCGCCGTCTTGAGGTTTTGACCGCTTCAGTGGCTCATGTCACACGAGGCGGAACACCGGGACCGACGTGCCCTCGCGCACGTCGTACCAGTCGAGCGTGACGGGCAGGCCGATGCTGCACGGCTTCGGGCTCGCAGTCGACGACGTTGCCGACCAACCGGCATCCGTCGGTGCCCGGGAGCTCCACGACCGCCGCGATGAACGGCAGCGCTTCGGCGCACCGTGCGGGATCACCGCATGGCGGATGACCGTGAACGAGTAGATCTCGCCCGCGCCGTCGTGCTCGACCCACTCGACCTCCTGTGCGCGGCACTTCGAACAGAACGGCGTCGGCGGCAGCCGGTAGGTGCCGCACCTCGTGCACCGCGGCACCACGAGGCGGTGTTCGGCCGCCGCCTCCCAGAACGGTACGGTCGCCGGGCTCGTGCTAGCCCGATCACGTCGACAGGCGGACGTCCTCGCATCGCGCTCACTCGGTCTCCTCCTTGTGCAGCAACAGGGACGACACGGGGATCGACGCGGGACCGCCGGTCACGAGCGCGACCTCCGCGCCGCTCACCTGGTTCACCGCGGTGCCCGCGGATCTGCTCGACCGCTTCCATCACGTGCGTCATGCCGATGATGTAGGCCTCCGACAGGTTGCCGCCGTGCGTGTTCACCGGCAGCGAGCCGTCGGGCCAGCGGATGTTGCCGTCGGCTGACGAACGGGCCGCCTTCGCCGATCGCCGCAGAAGCCGTAGTCCTCGAGTTGCATGATGACCATCGGCGTGAAGTGGTCGTAGAGCAACGCGACGTCGACGTCGGCCGGCCCGACGCCGGCCATGTCGTACAGCCGCTTGCGCGACGGGACGGTGGCCCGACGACGCGAAGTACTCGTCGGGCATACCGAGCCACGTGATCGCCTGGCCCCAACGACCGTGCCCACCGTTGCGCGGACGCGACCACGATCACCGGCGGATGGCGCAGATCACGCGCGCCGCTCCACCGACGTGGTGACCACCGCGACCGCGCCGTCGCACTCGATGCAGAAGTCGTAGAGACACAACGGATCGGAGATCATGCCGCGCGCCGAAGTACTGCTCGCGCGTGGAGCGGTTCCTGCATCAGCGAGGTCCGGTCGCCGGATCGCGTTGTTGCGCGGCAGAGCGCAACTTCGCAGAACTGCTCGCGGGTCGTGCCGTAGAGATGCATGTGGCGCTGAGCGAGCACCGCGTACATCTGCCCCGGCCCCATGAGTCCCGACGGTTGCGAGAAGTCGCCTTCGGGCGACGGTGGCGCGCTGGACGTCGCGCCCGGCGTACCCCCGGGGTGCGAACGACGTGCCGAATCGGTTGCCCGCTTGCTGGAGCGTCATGACCGACACGACGCACTCGGCCATGCCGCTCACGATCGCGGCCGACGCGAGCCCGACCGAGCCGGCCGTACCACCGCCGCCGCCGGTGAGCATGCCGGTGAAGCGAACGTCGGGAACGCCGAGCCACTGCGCGAACAGCGAGGTGTCGAACCCCATGCTGTAGAGCGCGAATCCGTCGAGGTCGTCGACGGTGAGCCCCGCGTCGGCCAGCGCCGCGATGCACCGCCTTGCCCGCGAGCTCCATCGGCGTCTGCGGCAACGACTGCACCGCGCTTGTAGTACGGCGTCGCGCCGACGCCGACGACGGCCGTCTTGTCCTTGAGCGTGTTGGTCATGCTCGGGCTCACGCCGGGACGGCTCGCACGTACGAGGCGTGGCGGCGTTGCCGCCCACGATCGCGTGGACCGGCCTCGGGCACGCCCCCGAAGATGCGTTCGACGATCGCCTGCGACTCGGGGAACGTGCCTTCGGGGTGCGGGTAGTCGCTCGCCCACAACAGCGGCTCGATGCCGGTGATCTCGCGGTGAGCAACGGTGCGCGGTCGGCACCGAGCGTCACGTAGCACTGCGTCCTTCGCCGTAGCGCCGACGGCGGCGCGCGAGCTTGGGGTTGACCCACTGCTCGTGCTCCTCGAACGCCTCGTCCATGCGTTCGCAGCAGTACGCGAACCACCCGGCGCCGGTCTCGACAAACACGAGCCGTAACGGGGGAACCGTTCGAGTACGCCCGACGCCGCGAGAAGTAACCACAACGTGTCGGCCGAGAGCAGTCCCGACCTTCGCGTAGTTGATGACCGCGCCGCCGGGCCCCGCTCGAGCTGTGGGAGCGCGCCGGTGCCGGTGTGGAGCGAGAGCGGGATCTGCGCCTCGGATCGCGACCGGCCCAGCGGGTCGTAGACCGGGCCGGTTGTAGCGCATGCCCTCCGGCGCCGTCGTCGGGATCATCGCGGGCCTTGGAGCCGAGCTCGCGACCGCGCCGAGCTCGGCGGCGCCGACGCGACGTCGCGGACGGGCACGACCGCGGCGGGGATGAACACGTCGGGCCGAGCAAGAACGACTCCGCGAGCCAGTCGTTGTAGACCTGCGCGGACGCCATCTGGAGATCCGGCCGCGGGGACGATGTCGATGAACAAGCCGAAGGTCGGGTAGATCACCTCGGCGACGACACCGTCTTGGGCCATGTCGCGGAACCGGCCGTCCGGGTCGTGCCACGAACCGGTGCGCGGCTTCGTCGCCGCCGCCGTTCGACTTGTACAGCTTGCGGTTCGGCATGCCCTCGATGGCCATCACGCTCCACTCGCCGTCATGTTCGAGGCGGGGACCGCGTTGCCGGTACTGCTCGGGCAGGCGGTCCTGCCACAGTGTGAACGGCTCGAACACGTGGTTGTCGGCACTGATGAGGGCACGAGTCATCGCATCTCCCAAATGAATCCATCGCCTTCGACCCGACCGTGCAGTGCGGTCGGCGTGCGAGCGAACGTCGTGTCGCGTTCGCTGGTTGCTGACGACGATGCGGTCGCCGTCGGTATCGAGTTCCCACTCCCCCGGGGCCACCCGTGCGGGTGCGCCTGGCGTGCTGCTTACCGCGACGGCCGGGCCGCACAGCACGAACCGGTGCGGCGTGAGCCCCGCCGCTTCCAAGCGTTCATAGGCACCGGGACGTGTGCCGATGACTGCGATGCCACCGAACACGTCGGCGTAGTGATGGCCGAGTGTGTCGAGGCCGTCGAGGATCTCGGGCGTGATTCCGAAGCGCGGCGCGGTAATCGAGCAGCCGGGTGAACATCGCCACCCGCACCGCTTCACCTTCGGTTGCGTCGGCGCACGAGAGCTGGGCGCCCGACAACATCGCGCCGACGATCAGCGGCCAGAACTGGCCGGCTTCGGCGAGCATCGAGGTGAACAGCACCCGCTCGCCCGCGGTCACACCGAGGCGGCCGAGCGTCTTCGCCGCCGTACCCATGTCGCGTTGGATCTCCTCGTGCGAGATCTCCCAC
>CAVXND010000009.1:0-17265 GCA_963762785.1 uncultured beta proteobacterium | reverse complement strand
GGGTATCGAAGTAGCTGCTCGGGCCGCTGCGGCGGCCCGGGCCGGGGTGGTTTTTGGCGGTGCAACGGCTCGAACGGGCATCAGGGCTCCGGCTCGTGGTTGGCGGCACCAGCAAACAAGGCACCACCAAACAAAAAAGGCCTCGCGGCCCAGTGAAAAAAGCCTTTCGGCCCAACGAAGTGCGCGCGACTATATGCCCCACCCCCGGGGGGGTCAATAGAGCTGGCAGGGAATTTCCCCTAGATCCGCGGCAGCGTGACGCCCTTCTGCCCCTGGTACTTCCCGCCGCGGTCGCGGTAGGAAGTCTCGCAGACCTCGTCCGCGCCGAGGAAGATGATCTGCGCGACGCCCTCGTTCGCGTAGATCTTCGCCGGCAGCGGCGTCGTGTTCGAGAACTCGAGCGTCACGTGCCCTTCCCACTCCGGCTCGAGCGGCGTCACGTTCACGATGATGCCGCAGCGTGCGTACGTCGACTTGCCCAGGCACAGGACGAGCACGTCGCGCGGGATCCGGAAGTACTCCAGCGTGCGCGCCAGGGCGAACGAGTTCGGCGGGATGACGCAGTGATCGCCCTTCACGTCGACGAACGACTTCTCGTCGAAGTTCTTCGGGTCGACGATCGTCGAGTTGAGGTTGGTGAAGAGCTTGAATTCGTTCGAGCAGCGGATGTCGTAGCCGTAGCTCGACGTCCCGAACGACACCACCCTCCGGCCCGCGACCTCGCGCACGAGGTCGGGCTCGAACGGCTCGATCATGGCGTGGTCGCGCGCCATGCGGCGGATCCACTTGTCGGACTTGACGGACATGCTCGCTCCGGAGGTTTGGACGCGGCGCCGCGATTCTACGCAGCGCGGGTCCCGGGTTCAATCGAATTCGCGCGCTCGGCTCTCCGGCGCGATCAGCGCGGCTTTGCGAGGGCACCCCCGGCCGCTTTAGACTCGGCGCATGCCCCTCGCCGAGACCGGAAAGGGGAGCTGGAATGGTGGACCGGCGCGTCGCTCGGAGTGGCCGGTGCGAGCCGCCCGGGCCTGGCTGTTGCCTCGCCCTCGTGCCGCTCGGCGCCGGCGCGCAATCCGGCATGAGCAAGGTCGAAGCGGCGCAGCTCTATGCGGCCGCGGGCTTCCCGATCGTGCGCGATCAGCCCGTCAACCGCTGCCGCAAGCCCGCGAAGCCGCGCGTCACGTTCGTCGACATCAACAGCGACGGGCGCCCCGAGGCGCTGTTCGTCGACGACGACGCCGGCTGCTACGCGCCGTCGGGCCGCTATTTCGCGGTCCTCGCCAAGGAAGGCACCAACTGGCGGGCCCTCATCACCGGCACCGGATCGATCCAGGCGCTGCCGACGAAGACCGCGGGCTGGCTGGACATGCGCGTCACCGAACCCGGCTGCGTGAAGGATCACCGCTACGGCGGCCGGAGCTACGTGGCGGCAACGGATTGCTCGGGCCGCACGGTCGCCACCGCGCCGCAGCCCGCCCAACGCGCCGCGCCGCCGGCCGCTCAACCCGCGCCGGCGCAGCCTGCCGCCGCCGGAGCGACCTCCCTGCCGGCCGCCGATGAAGCGGCCGCATTCAAGGCAGCCGGCTTCACGAGGCGCGGCGGCGCCTGGCGGAGCTGCGACGCGCCGGCCGGCGCCAGCGCCACGCCGGGCAGCATCGAGCAGTCGGCCGACCTGAACGGCGACGGCCTCCCGGAGGCCGTCATCACGGAGGGCGGAACCTACTGCTACGGGAATACGGGCCAGGGATTCTGGCTCGTCAGCAAGCTCGCCAACGGCAGCTGGAAGGTAATGACCAGCGGCACCGGCATCCCCGAATTTCTCGGCACGAAGGGCGTCGACGGCTGGCCCGACGTCAGCGTCGGCGGCCCGGGCTTCTGCTTCCCGGTCGAGCGCTGGAACGGCCGGGAGTACAAGCTGCAGCGCTGGGAGTACGAAGGCAAAGCCTGCAAGCCGCCGCGCTGAGCGGCACCCCCGCTGGCGCGTCAGGTGTTCTGCACCACGATGTTCGGGAACTTCCCGCTCATGTCCCGCTGCGAATCCCCGATCTTCACCGCCACCCGCCGCGCGATCGCGCGGTAGATCTCGGCCACCCGGCTGTCCGGATCCGCGACCACCGTCGGCTTGCCCGAGTCCGCCTGCTCGCGGATGTGGATGTCGAGCGGCAGCGCCCCGAGGAGCTCGGTGCCGTAGTCCTTGCACATCTTCTCCGCGCCGCCGGCGCCGAAGATGTGCTCCTCGTGGCCGCACTTCGAGCAGATGTGCAGCGACATGTTCTCGACCACGCCGAGGATCGGGATGCCGACCTTCTCGAACATCTTGAAGCCCTTGCGCGCGTCGATCAGCGCGATGTCCTGCGGCGTCGTCACGATCACCGCGCCGGTCACCGGCACCTTCTGCGCGAGCGTGAGCTGGATGTCGCCGGTGCCCGGCGGCAGGTCGACGACGAGGTAGTCGACGTCGCGCCAGCGCGTGTCCTTGAGGAGCTGCTCGAGCGCCTGGGTCACCATCGGGCCGCGCCACACCATCGGCGTGTCGACGTCGATCAGGAAGCCGATCGAGATCGCCTGCAGCCCGTGGCCCATCATCGGCTCGAGCGACTTCCCGTCCTTCGATTCCGGCCGGCCGGTGATGCCGAGCATCGTCGGCTGCGACGGGCCGTAGATGTCGGCGTCGAGCACGCCGACCGATGCGCCCTCGGCGGCGAGCGCGAGCGCGAGGTTCACGGCCGTGGTCGACTTGCCCACCCCGCCCTTCGCCGACGCCACCGCGATGATGTTCTTGACCCCGGGGACGAGCTTCACGCCGCGCTGCACGGCGTGCGAGACGATGCGGGTCGTCACGTTGACGTTCACCGCGCCGACGCCGGGCAGCGAGCGCAGCTTCTGCGACACGAGCTTCTTCATCGGCTCGAGCTGCGTCTTCGCCGGATAGGCGAGCTCGACGTCGACCGTCACGTCGTTTCCGGACACCTTGACGTTCCTGGCCGAGCGCGTCGCGACGAGGTCCTTGCCGGTGTTCGGGTCGACGATCTCTTTGAGCGCGGACTGGACGTCCTGTTCTGTGATGGGCATGGATGCGCACGCCCCCTTCGACCCCAAAGTCAGGCGTTGTCGAGGCGCGCGCCTCGACAACGCAGCGAGACGAGTCAGTCTAGCAGAGTCGATTTAGCGGGTTATCCACGCTAAACTCAGGGACTTACAAGAACACTGCCGATGCCCCGCCGCCTCTTCGTCACCACCGCCCTGCCGTACGCGAACGGCTCGTTCCACATCGGGCACATCATGGAGTACATCCAGGCCGACATCTGGGTGCGCTTCCAGCGGATGCAGGGGAACGAGGTGCACTTCGTCGGCGCCGACGACGCGCACGGTGCGCCGATCATGCTCAAGGCCGAGGCCGAGGGCATCACCCCGCAGGCGCTGGTCGCGCGGATCGCCGCCGAGCGCCCGCGCTACCTCGAGGGCTTCCACATCTCGTTCGACAACTGGCACTCGACCGACTCGCCCGGAGAACGTCGCGCTGTCGCAGGACATCTACCGGCGGCTCAAGGACGCCGGGCTCGTCTACACCCGCACGATCGAGCAGTTCTACGACCCGGTGAAGGGGATGTTCCTCGCCGACCGCTACATCAAGGGCGAGTGCCCGGTGTGCGGCACGAAGGACCAGTACGGCGACGCCTGCGAGAACTGCAGCAGCGTCTACGCGCCGACCGACCTGAAGAACCCGTACTCGACGCTCTCCGGCGCGACGCCGGTGCTGAAGTCGTCCGAGCACTACTTCTTCAAGCTCTCGGACCCGAAGTGCGTCGCGTTCCTGACCGCCTGGACGCAGGACGGCCGGCTGCAGCCGCAGGTCGCGAACAAGGCGAAGGAGTGGCTCGAGGGCGAAGGCGACAAGGCGCTCGCCGACTGGGACATCTCGCGCGATGCGCCCTACTTCGGCATCCCGATCCCGGACGCGCCCGGAAAGTACTTCTACGTCTGGCTCGACGCGCCGATCGGCTATCTCGCCTCGCTCAAGAACTACTTCGACTCCGGCAAGGCGAAGGCGAAGGGCGAGACGCGGACGTTCGAAGCGTTCCTGTCCGCGCCGGACACCGAGCAGATCCACTTCATCGGCAAGGACATCATCTACTTCCACACGCTGTTCTGGCCGGCGATGCTCAAGTTCGCCGGGCCGCCCTACCGCGTGCCGGACGACGTGTACGTGCACGGCTTCATCACGTTCACCGGCGAGAAGATGTCGAAGTCGCGCGGCACCGGCGTCAGCCCGCTCAAGTACCTCGAGCTCGGGATGAACCCGGAGTGGCTGCGCTACTACATCGCCGCCAAGCTGAACGCGGCGGTCGAGGACGTCGACTTCAACCCCGACGACTTCGTCGCGCGGGTGAACTCGGACCTGATCGGCAAGTACGTGAACATCGCGAGCCGGTGCGCGGGGTTCATCGGCAAGCGGTTCGACGGCAAGCTCGCCGCGCCCGAGTTCACGGCCGAGCTCGAAGCGGCGTTCGCGCCGGCCGCGGCCGGGATCCGCGACGACTACGAGTCGCGCGAGTTCGGCCAGGCGCTGCGGAAGGTCATGCAGCTCGCCGATCTCGCCAACCAGTACGTCGACCAGCGCAAGCCCTGGGAGCTCGCGAAGGACCCGGCCCAGGCGGCGGCGCTGCATACCGTCTGCTCGACCGCGCTCGCGCTCTTCCGCGACCTCACGCTCTATCTCAAGCCGGTGCTGCCGACGCCTGGCCGCGACCGTGGAGCAGTTCCTGAACATCGCCCCGCTGCAATGGCACGATGCGTGGCGGCATCTGCCCGCGGGTCACCGGATCAAGCCGTATCAGCACCTCATGAGCCGGATCGATCCGAAGCAGGTCGAGGCGCTGATCGAGCCGAACAGGGAGGCATCGAACCTGACCGCTCCGTCGACCCCGCACGCGCCCTCGCCGGCGAGGGCCGAGGACAAAGCCACGCCGGCGCAGGCGACGACCGATCTCGATCGACGACTTCTCGAAGGTCGACCTGCGCGTCGCGAAGATCGTCGCCGCCGACCACGTCGAGGGCGCCGACAAGCTCCTCCGGCTCACCGTCGATCTCGGCGGCGAGACGCGGACGCTCTTCGCCGGCATCAAGTCCGCGTACGACCCGGCGCAGCTCGTCGGCCGGCTCACGGTCGTGGTCGCGAACCTCGCGCCGCGCAAGATGAAGTTCGGCACGTCCGAGGGGATGGTGCTGGCGGCCTCCGGAGAAGGCCCCGGCGTCTATCTCCTCGCGCCGGACTCGGGCGCGCAGCCCGGCATGCGCGTCAAGTAGCGCGCCCTGCCCTCGACCGACATGCCAGCGCCCACCGGGAACGCCGCGCACGCGAGCCTGGTGTTCCTCGGCATCGTCGACTTCGCGCGCAAGCCGGTCGCCGAGCAGGCGACCCTGCGGGAGCGGCTCGACGCCGCGGTCGCGCGCTCGATCGCGCAGCTCGAGCCCGCCGACCGCATCGTGGCGGACGCGCCCGACGGCCTCGCGATCGCGGTCCTCGCCGCGCCGTCCGAGGCGCTGCTCGCGGCGCGCAGGGTGCGGCGGCTCGCGCGCGGCGAAGGCGCCGAGCCGTTCGCGCTGCGGATCGGCGTCGACCACGGCGCGATCCGGCTCGCGTCGGACGAGCGCGGCGAGCCGTGCCTCGCCGGCGACAGCGTGGCGACCGGCGCGACGATCGCCGGCTTCTCCGGTCCCGGGCGGATCCTCGTCTCGCGCGCCTTCCGCGACGCGCTCGTGCCGACCGATCCCGAGCGCTGCCGCGCGCCTCCAGCCGGTCGGCACCGAGACCGACGCGAACCTGCGCAAGCACGAGCTCTTCTCGTTCGAGGGGCCGGCCGGCGACGGCGACGCGGTGGCGCGCCGCCGCGCCGGCCCCGCGCCGGCGCCCGCTCATCCTCGCCGGCCTCGCGATCGCCGGCCTCCTCGGCGCCGGCTTCGCGGTGCGCGCCGCGCGGAAGAGCGCGCAGGCCGCCGCGAAGCGGCCCGCGGTCGTCGCGCTCGCGATCGAGCCGTGGGGCGAGGTCGTGATCGACGGCGTGCACCGCGGGCGGACGCCGCCGCTCGGGCGCATCGAAGTGCCGCCGGGCAAGCACACGATCGAGATCCGGCACCTGCTGCAGCCGCCGGTGACGCTGCAGCTGGAGCTCGCCGCGGGCGAGGAGTTCGCCGTGCGCCACTCGTTCGCGACCCCGGCCGCCGCCGCGCCGGTGCAGCGCGCGCAGCGGCCGCCGCCGCCGCCCAGGAGCAGCCGTCGAAGGTGCGCCGGATGTGGAACGACTTCCGCAAGCAGGCGGGGTTCTAGGGCCGTGCCTTGCGCCGATGACCGAACCGCAAACCCGATGACCGAACCGCAGACCCTGGGCCGCTACACCATCCTCGGCGAGCTCGGGCGCGGGGCGATGGGCGTCGTCTACCAGGCCGTCCGACCCGATGCTCAACCGCACGGTCGCGATCAAGACGATCAACATGGCGGCCGATCCGGAAGAGCGCGCCGAGTACGAGAAGCGCTTCTACCAGGAGGCGAAGGCGGCCGGCGGCCTCAGCCACCCCAACATCGTCACGATCTTCGACATCGGGCACGCCGGCGACGTCGTGTACATGGCGATGGAGTTCGTCCCCGGGAACGAGCTGAAGAGCCTGCTCGCGAGCCGCCTGGTCGAGCCGCAGGCGGCGCTCGACATCGGCGCCCAGGTGGCCGAGGGGCTCGCGTACGCGCACGAGCGCGGCGTCGTCCACCGCGACGTGAAGCCGGCGAACATCATGGTGGTGCGCGGCGGGCCGGCGAAGATCATGGACTTCGGCATCGCGCGCATGCGCCAGTCGGACGTCAAGACCCAGACCGGCATGCTGCTCGGCTCGCCGAAGTACATGGCCCCGGAGCAGCTGCTCGGCGGCGCGGTCGACCACCGCTGCGACATCTTCGCGCTCGGCGTGGTGATCTACGAGGCGGCGGTCGGCGTCGCGCCCTTCTCCGGCGACGACATCACGCAGATCATGTACCAGATCGTGAACGCGGCGCCGCCGGCCCCGAGCGCGATCCACGCCGCGGCTGCCGGCCGATGCTCGACCTCGTCCTCGCGCGCGCGCTCGCGAAGAACCCCGACGCGCGCTACCAGGACGCGCGCGAGCTCGCCGCCGACCTGCGGGCCTGCAGCGTCGCAGCTCGCCGCGGCGGCGCCGCCGCGCGCGAGGACGACGACGCCACCCAGACCCTGCCGATCGGCGCCTTCTCCCTCCCGGGCGACGACGACGAGAAGACGATCACGCTCGCCGCCGCCGCGGAGGGCGCCGCCGCAGCGCGAGCCGCCGCGCGGCGGAGCCACGCCTGCGCATCTCGCGCCGGTTCGACTCGACCGAGGCGATGCAGCGCCTCGCCGCCGCCAGCGCCGGCGACGACGTCGAGCGGACGGTCCGCCTCGACCGCGCCGCGCTCGCGGCCGCGAGCGTGCCGCCGCCGGCCGTCGCCGAAGCGCACCGCCGAGCCCGCGGCCGAGCCGGTCGCCGCGCCGCGCCCCGGCCGGCGGGCATTTGCTCCTGTGGGTGGGTGTTACCATTGCCGCGCTCGTAGCGGTCGCGATCGCGACTCGGGTAGCAGAAGAAGAAGCGACCGCCTCATCAGCCCTGGAATGAGTTCCTCGCCTCTCGGCCTGACGCTCGCGATCGCGGTGGCGTGGCTCGCGATCGGGGCGCTCGGCCTCATCGCGCCGCGCAGCCTGCGCTTCGTCGCGCACGTCCTGTTCCCGCTGGGCGCCGCGCTCGGTGCCGCGCTCGCCGTCGTCGCGCTCGGCGCGATCGCCGCGCCGCCGCACATCTACATCGCCCCGCTCGGCCTCCCCGACCTGCCGTTCCACTTCCGGATGGACGCGCTGTCGGCGTTCTTCCTGCTGCTGCTCGGCGCGGTGGCGGCGGGCGTATCGGTGTTCGCCGCCGGCTACATCCGCCCGGGCGAAGGCACCGCGCCCGGCCTGCAGTGCCTCTGGTACCACCTCTTCCTCGCCAGCATGGCGTTCGTGCTCGTCGCCGACGACGCCTACGCCTTCATGGTCGCGTGGGAGTCGATGGCGCTGTCGTCGTTCTTCCTGGTGACGAGCGACCATCGCCAGGCCGAGATCCGCCGTGCGGGCTATCTCTATCTGCTCATCGCGCACGTCGGTGCGATCGCGATCCTGCTCTGCTTCGGCGTGCTCCAGGGCGGGACGCAACGACTACACCTTCGGGGCGATGCGCGCGGTCAAGCTGGCGCCGTTCTGGGCGACGGTCGCGTTCCTGCTCGCGCTCGTCGGCTTCGGCGCGAAGGCCGGCATCCTGCCGCTGCACGTCTGGCTGCCCGAGGCGCATCCGGCCGCGCCGTCCCCGGTGTCGGCGCTGATGAGCGCGGTGATGCTCAAGACCGCCATCTACGGGATGCTGCGCGTCACGTTCGACCTCCTCCACACCCAGATCTGGTGGTGGGGCGTCGTCGCGCTCGCGATCGGGCTCGCGACCGCGATCTTCGGCGTGGTGTTCAGCGCGGTGCAGAACGACATGAAGCGGCTGCTCGCGTACTCGTCGATCGAGAACATCGGCTTCATCGTCGTCGGGTTCGGCCTCACCGTCACCTTCGCCGCCTACGGCATGAACGCGCTGGCGGCGCTCGCGCTCACCGCGACGCTCTATCACTGCCTGAACCACGCCTACTTCAAGAGCCTGCTCTTCCTCGCGACCGGCTCGGTGCTGCACGCGACGCGAGAGCCGCGCGCTCGGCAAGCTCGGCGGCCTCATCCACCGCATGCCGTGGGTCGCCTGGCTCGCGCTCGTCGGCGCGCTCGCGACCGCCGGCCTCCCGCCGCTCAACGGGTTCGTCTCCGAATGGCTGCTCCTGCAGGCGTTCCTCTTCACCCCCGAGCTCCCCGACGGCTATCTCAACATGCTGGTCCCGCTCGCCGCGGCCGTGATCGCGCTCGCCGCCGCGCTGTCAGCCTACGTGATGGTGAAGTTCTACGGCGTGGTCTTCCTCGGTCAGCCGCGCGAGGAGATAGCTGCGGAAGCGCACGACGCCAACATCGCGGAGCGGATCGGCCTCGTGTGGCTCGCCGCAGGCTGCGTCGCGCTCGGCATCCTCCCGGTCCAGGTCATCCGGCTGATCGACTTCGTCACCGGCCCGCTGGTCGGCAAGACGCTGTCGGAAGCGACCGCACGGAGCCACTGGATCTTCCTCGCGCCGATCGATCCCCAGCGCGCGAGCTACTCGCCGCTCCTGTTCGTGGTCGGCCTCGTCGTGGTGACGCTCGCCGCATGGTTCGCGGTGCGCCGCTTCTATCACGGCCGGGTGCGGCGCGCGCCGCCCTGGGACTGCGGCTTCCCGCTGCTCAACGCGCGGATGCAGGACACCGCCGAGGGCTTCGGCCAGCCGGTGCGGGTCGTCTTCGAGCCGTTCTTCCGGGTCGTCGAGCGCGAGCTGCCGAAGTCCCGCCGATGCCGCGCCGCGCTACCGCGTGACGATCGAGGATCCGCTGTGGTACTGGATCTACGTCCCGGTCGTGCAGCGTGGTCGAACGCGCTCACCGGCTTCGTGACCGTGCTCCAGCGCGGCCGCATCTCGGTCTATCTCATGTACAGCTTCGCCACGCTGCTGGTGCTGCTGTTCCTCGTGCGATGAGGCGCGCATGACTCTCGTGGTCCGGCGCCGTCGCCCAGCTCACCGAGCTCGTGCTCGCGATCCTCCTTGCGCCGCTCCTCCTCGGCTGGGTCAACCAGTGCCGGGCCTGGCTGCAGAACAAGAGCGGCCCGGGCGTGCTGCGGCCGTACCTGATGCTGCGGCGGCTGTTCGCGAAGGACGCGATCGTCGCCCACGGCGCCTCGCCCCTCTTCCGCGTCGTGCCGTACGTGCTCTTCGGCGCGATGTGCATGGCGGCCGCGATCGTGCCGACGCTCGGCACCGATCTCCCCTACGCGCCCGCGGCCGACGCGATCGCGCTCGTCGGCATCCTCGCGCTCGCGCGGGTCGCGATCGCGCTCGCGGCGATGGACATCGGCACCGCGTTCGGCTCGCTCGGCGCGCGGCGCGAGATGATGGTCGGCTTCCTGGCCGAGCCGGCGCTGCTGATGGTGCTGTTCACCGCCTCCCTCATCAGCCAGACGACCTCGCTCGCGACCACCGTCGAGACGCTCTCGCACCGCGAGCTCGTGATCTATCCGAGCCTCGCCTTCGCCGGCGTGGCGTTCACGATGGTGTCGCTCGCGGAGAACGCGCGCATCCCGATCGACAACCCGTCGACGCACCTCGAGCTGACGATGATCCACGAGGCGATGATCCTCGAGTACTCGGGCCGGCACCTCGCGCTCGTCGAGTGGGCGGCGAGCCTGAAGCTCTTCGTCTACTCGTGCATCGGCATCGCGCTCTTCTTCCCGTTCGGGATCGCGCAAGGGGGCGATGCGACCGGGCTCCTGCTCGCGCTGCCGGCGCTCGTCCTCAAGCTCGCGATCGGCGGCTTCCTCCTCGCGCTGATCGAGACGCTCTCGGCGAAGATGCGGATCTTCCGCGCACCGGAGTTCCTCGGCACCGCGTTCATGCTCGCCGTCCTCGCGCTGCTGCTGCACGCCTTCCTGGAGACGGCGTGACGGCGCTCCTCACGCCGGCGCTCGTCGGCCAGATCATCAACGTCTTCGCGGCGGTGCTGCTGCTCGTGTCGTTCGCGATGCTCGGCCAGCGCCGGATCCTGTCGCTGATCGACCTCTTCGCCGCGCAGGGGTTCGTGCTGTGCCTCTCGACCGCGTTCGTCGCCTGGGCGACCGGGCAGACGCACCTGTACTGGTCGGCGGGCCTGACGTTCGCGCTCAAGGTGCTCCTGCTGCCCTGGATCCTGCACCGGCTGATCCGCCGGCTCAACGTGAAGTGGGACGTCGAAACGCTGATCAACATCCCGACGACGATGCTGGTCGGGCTCGTGCTCGTGATCCTCGCGTTCAACCTCGCGCAGCCGGTGTCCGAGGCCGCCGGCACGGTGACGCGGGGCACGCTCGGCATCGCGCTCGCGGCGGTGCTGCTCGCCTTCCTGATGATGATCACCCGCTCGAAGGCGGTGCCGCAGGTGATCGGCTTCCTGGCGATGGAGAACAGCCTCTTCTTCGCCGCGACGGCGGCGACCTACGGCATGCCGATGGTGGTCGAGCTGGGGATCGCGCTCGACGTGCTCGTCGGCGTGATCATCCTCGGCGTGTTCTTCTTCCAGATCCGGGAGCGGTTCGACTCGCTCGACATCCGGCACCTGGAGAAGCTGAAGGAAGAATGACCGTGGCCGGGATCGAGCTGAACTGGGAGATCCTCGCCGTCCTCGGGATCCCGCTCGCGGGCGGCGGCGCGCTCGCGCTCGCCGGGCACCGGCGCTGGGCGGCGGAGCTGAACGTCGCGCTCTCGGTCGCCACCTTCGTCGCGGCCGGCGCGCTGACCGCGCGCGTCGTGCGCGCCGGGCCGATCCTCGCGTTCCAGGAACAGTTCTTCGTCGACCCGCTGAACGTGTTCCTGGTCGCGCTGACCGCCTTCGTCGCGATGACGACGTCGATCTTCTCGCGGCCCTACATGCGCATCGAGGAGGACCACGGCCGGCTCAGCGCCGCGCGGCTGCGCCTGTACCACAGCATGTACCAGCTGTTCGTGTTCACGATGCTGCTGACGCTGCTCACGAACAACATGGGCATCGTGTGGGTCGCGCTCGAGGCGGCCACGCTCACGACGGTGCTGCTCGTGAGCCTCTACCGGACGCCGGCGAGCCTCGAGGCGGCGTGGAAGTACTTCATCCTGTGCGGCGTCGGGATCGCGCAGGCCCTGTTCGGCACGATCCTGCTCTACATGGCCTCGCAGAAGCTCCTCGGCAGCGGCATCGACGCGCTGCTCTGGACGCACCTCGCCGGCGTGCGCTCGCAGCTCGAGCCGACGGTGCTGTCGATCGCGTTCGTCTTCCTGCTCGTCGGCTACGGGACCAAGGTCGGGCTGGTGCCGCTCCACAACTGGCTGCCGGACGCGCACGCCGAAGGCCCCACGCCGGTGTCGGCGGTGCTCTCCGGGCTCCTCCTCAACGTGGCGCTCTACGCCCTCGTGCGCTGCAAGGTGCTCGCCGACGGCGCGCTCGGCACGCCGTTCGCGGGCCAGCTCATGATGGGCTTCGGCATCGCGTCGGTCGTGGTGGCGGCGTTCTTCCTCTCCCGCCAGCGCGACATCAAGCGGCTCTTCGCCTACTCGTCGATCGAGCACATGGGGCTCATCACGTTCGCGTTCGGGATGGCGGGGCCGGTGGCGAGCTTCGCCGGGCTCCTGCACATGACCGTGCACTCGCTCACCAAGAGCGCGATCTTCTTCGTCGTCGGCCACGCGACGCAGAAGACCGGCACCCAGGTGATGGAGGACATCCGCGGCCTCATGCGGACGCGGCCGACGATCGGCTGGGGACTGATCATCGGCACCGTCGCGATCCTCGGGGTGCCGCCGTTCGGCGTGTTCGCAGCCGAGTTCCTGATCCTGACGAGCGCGATGCGACAGGAGCCCTGGGCGACGCCGTTCCTGCTGCTCGCGCTCGGCGTCGCATTCGCCGCGGTGCTGAGCAAGGTCCAGCCGATGGTGTTCGGCGATCCGAGCGAGAAGTTTCCGCCGGGCCGGCTGCCCCACCAGCCGGCCCTCCTGCCGGTGTTCGCACACTACGCGATCGTGCTCACGCTCGGGCTGTACATGCCGCCGTACCTCGCCGACTGGTACCGCGAGGCCGCGCGGCTGATCGGATGAGGGGGAGCGCGCGAAGCATGAGCCCGCCGAGCGCATTCGAGTCGCTGCACCTCGAGGCGACGCCGGTCCGCGCGGCGCTGCCGGCCTGGTACGCGCGCGCAGGCGTCGAGCGGCTGCGCGAGATCGCGGTCGGCGTCGCCGCCAAGGGAGGGCGGCTCGCCGCGCTGTGGGGCGCCGACGATCGCGATCGCGGCGAGGGGTTCGCGCTCCATCTCGCGTTCGTCGTCGACGACGCGACGCTCTGGCTCGCCGTGCCGCTTCCGCGCCGAGCGGCCGGAGTATCCCGACCTCGCCGACGTGTTCGCCGGCGCGAACCGGATGCAGCGCGCGGCCTACGACCTCGTCGGCATCCGCTCGACCGCGGCCGACCAGCGCCCGTGGCTGCGGCACGCGGCGTGGCCCGCGGACATCTACCCGCTGCGGCGCGACTTCGGCCTCGAGAGCTGGTACGGGAACGACGTCGAGCAGTACCGCTTCGTGCCGGTCGCCGGCGAGGGCGTGCACGAGATCCCGGTCGGGCCGGTGCACGCCGGCACGATCGAGCCCGGGCACTTCCGCTTCTCGATCGTCGGCGAGAAGGTGCTGCGGCTCGAGGAGCGGCTCGGCTACACGCACAAGGCGATCGACAAGCTGTTCGAGCGCCGCGATCTCGTCGGCGGCGCACCCCTCGCCGGGCGCATCTCCGGCGACAGCACGGTCGCCTACGCCTGGGCCTACGCGATGGCGGTCGAGGGGCTCGCCGGCGTCGCGCCGCCGCCGCGGGCGCTGTGGCTGCGGGCGCTCGCGCTCGAGCGCGAGCGCGTCGCCAACCACCTCGGCGACCTCGGTTACCTCGGCAACGACGGCGGGCTCGCGTTCGGGCTCGCGCAGTTCATGCGGCTCAAGGAGGAGTGGCTGCGGCTCAACGGGGCGCTCTTCGGCCATCGCTACCTGATGGACTTCGTGATCCCGGGTGGCGTCGAGCGGAACATCGGTCGTCACGGCTGCGACGAGGTCGCGGCGCAGTGCGCCTCGATCGCGCTCGAGGTCGAACGGCTCCGCGACGTGTACGACGACCACGCCGGGCTCCAGGACCGGTTCCTCACCTGCGGCCACCTCGCCCCCGAGCTCGCGCGGCAGCTCGGCGTCGTCGGCCTCGCCGCCCGCGCGAGCGGCCTCGCGCTCGACGCGCGCGTCGCGCCCGGCTTCGAGCCGTACGATCGCCTCGACGTGGCGATGAAGACGCACGGCGCGGGCGACGTGGCCGCAAGAGTCGCGGTGCGGTTCGACGAGATCTTCGAGTCGCTGCGGCTCGTGCAGGCGATCGTCGAGGGCATGCCCCTCGGCGAGGTCGCGACGCCGTTCCACAGCGTCGGCGGCCGCGGACGGGGCCTCGGCCGCGTGGAGGGCTGGCGCGGCGAGGTCGTGATCGCGCTCGAGTCCGACGACGGCATGATCCGCCGCTGCCACGCGCACGACCCGTCGTGGCAGAACTGGCCGGCGCTCGAATACGCGGTGATCGGCAACATCGTCCCCGACTTCCCGCTGATCAACAAGTCGTTCAACCTCTCCTACAGCGGCCAGGACCTGTAACGCACCATGCTCAAACTGCTGAAGCAGATCGCAGTCACCGGCATCGCAACCGAGCCCCCGCCCCGGCCCGACTCGTCGATGCGGGTCGTCGAGCAGCGGCTGAAGAGCGAGGTCCTCGCGCTCTTCACCGGCTCGCTCGCGATCCGGCACGTCGACGCCGGCTCGTGCAACGGCTGCGAGCTCGAGATCCACATGCTGACGACGCCCCACTACAACCTGGAAGGGCTCGGCATCCGGTTCGTCGCGAGCCCGCGCCACGCCGACCTGCTGCTCGTGACCGGCCCGGTCTCGCGCAACATGGAGACCGCGCTCCGGCGCACCTACGACGCGGTCCCCGACCCGAAGCTCGTCGTCGCGGTCGGCGACTGCGGCTGCACCGGCGGCGTTTTCGGGGAGAGCTACGCGAGCTGCGGCCGGGTCTCGAACGTGATCCCGGTCGACGTGGCCGTGCCCGGTTGCCCGCCGACGCCCACGGCGCTGATGCAGGGCATCCTCGCCGCGATCACCGGCCGGGCGCGCGGCTAGCCGGGAACGAGGACACGCGCCATGGCACTGGAAGGGCTGTTGTGGTGCGCCGCAGCCCTGCTCGGCACGAGCGTGGCGGCGGTCGTGCTTGCCCGCCATCGGATGGCGACGCCGATCGTCTACGGGGTCGCCCTGGCCGCGACCGCGATCGCGCTCGGCGCCGCAACCTGGTCCCTCCTCGCCCGCGGCGCCCCGGAGGCTCTCTCGCTACCGGTCGGCCTGCCGTGGCTGGGCGCCCATTTCCGGCTCGACGCCCTCGCGGCGTTCTTCTTGCTGGTGGTCAACCTCGGCGGCGCGGCGGCGAGCCTGTACGGCCTCGGGTACGGCCGGCACGAGGAAGCGCCCGCGCGCGTGCTGCCGTTCTTCCCCGCTTTCCTGGCGGGCATGAACCTCGTCGTCGTCGCCGACGACGCCTTCACGTTCCTGTTCAGCTGGGAGTTCATGTCGCTCTCCTCGTGGGCGCTCGTGATGGCGCACCATCGCCGCCCCGGCAACGCGCAAGCGGGCTACATCTACCTGCTGATGGCGAGCCTGGGCACGCTCGCGCTGCTGCTCGCCTTCGGTCTCCTGGCGGGGGCGACCGGCGGCTACGCGTTCGACGCGATCCGGGCGGCGACGCCATCGGCGCCCGTGTCCGCCGTCGTGCTCTCGCTGGCGCTGATCGGCGCCGGTTCCAAGGCCGGCCTCGTGCCGCTGCACGTGTGGCTGCCGCTCGCCCACCCGGCCGCGCCGAGCCACGTCTCCGCCCTGATGAGCGGCGTGATGACCAAGGTGGCGGTCTACGGCTTCGTGCGCCTGGTGTTCGACCTCCTGGGGCCGCCGGGCTGGTGGTGGGGCGCGCTCGTCCCGGTGCTGGGCGGGATGACGGCGGTGATGGGCGTGCTCTACGCGCTCATGCAGCACGATCTCAAGCGCCTGCTCGCCTACCACACGGTCGAGAACATCGGGATCATCTTCATCGGGCTCGGCCTCGCGCTCGCTTTCCAGGCCGCCGAGATGCAGGCTGCCGCCGCGCTCGCGCTCACCGCCGCGCTCTTCCACGTCTTCAACCACTCGGTGTTCAAGAGCCTGCTCTTCTTCGGCGCGGGGGCGGTGCTCACCGCGACCGGCGAGCGCGACATGGAGCGCCTCGGCGGCCTGATCCACCGCATGCCGCGCACGGCGTTCTGCTTCCTCGTCGGTTCGGCGGCGATCTCCGCGCTCCCGCCCTTCAACGGGTTCGTCTCGGAGTGGCTCACCTTCCAGGCGATCCTGCTCAGTCCGGCGCTGCCGCAGTGGCTGCTCAAGTTCGTCGTGCCCGCGATCGGCGCGATGCTCGCGCTGTCGGCCGCGCTCGCCGCCGCCTGCTTCGTCAAGGCGTTCGGCGTGACGTTCCTGGGACGGCCGCGCACGCAGGTCGCGCAGGACGCGACCGAGACCGATCGGTTCTCGCTCGCCGCCATGTACGTGTTCGTCGCGCTGTGCCTGATCGCGGGCATCCTGCCGGGGTATTTCATCGACGCGCTCGCGCCGGTCACGCAGGCGCTGGTGGGCGCGCACATGCCCCCGCAGGAGAGCTTGAGCTGGCTGACGATCGTCCCGATCGCCGAAAGCCGCAGCTCCTACAACGGCCTGCTGCTGTTCGGGTTCATCGCGTTCTCCGCCTGGCTCGCGACCTACGTCATCCATCGCTGGGCGTCGGCCGCGACGCGCCGGTCCGCGCCGTGGGATTGCGGATTTCCCGATGCGAGCCCGGCGACGCAGTACACCGCCGGCAGCTTCACGCAGCCCATCCGGCGGGTGTTCGGCACCGTGGTGTTCCGCGCGCGCGAGGAGGTGCACATGCCGCCGCCCGGAGATGCCCGGGCCGCGCGGCTCCACGTCGAGCTGCGCGACGTGCCCTGGGACGTCCTCTACGAGCCGACCGCGCGCCTGGTGCGATTCATCGCCGAGCGCCTGAACAAGGCGCAGTTCCTGACGATCCGCGCGTACCTGACGCTCGTGTTCGGCGCGCTCGTCGTGCTGCTGATGATCCTCGCGATATGGAACTGATCCTCGACGCGCTCGTTCAGCTCGGCGAGATCACGCTCGTGCTCGCCCTCGCGCCACTCCTCACCGGCTACGTGCGCAAGGTCAAGGCTCGGCTGCTGCGCCGGCAGGGCCCGCCGCTCCTCCAGCCCTATCGCGACCTCGCGCGGCTGCTCCGCAAGGAGGTCGTGCTGGCGCACAACGCGTCATGGGTGTTCCGCGCCGCGCCGTACATCGTGTTCGCCACGACGTGGGTCGCCGCCGGGCTCGTCCCCACTTTCGCGTCGGGCCTGGTGGTCAGCTACGCCGCCGACATGATCGCCATCGTCGCGCTGCTGGGCAGCGCCCGCTTCATGCTCGCACTGGCGGGGCTCGACGCT